>NZ_JAWJYE010000015.1:0-83235 GCF_032970445.1 Vibrio sp. T13N | reverse complement strand
CTGAAATTCTGACAATAAATTATTATGTTGTTATGACCGAGATGAAGTATTGGTTAGTAAATTATTAGTTCGGATTATTAATTGAATTGTAGATTTTCTTAGTTGCCCCTAGTTAGATAGTGATAAAATTTTTAGCTATCTTTTCCCGTACAAGCTTAGTTTTAGATCTGGCTTGTACGGTTTTTTCTCTGAACACTAATTACATAGCATAACGGCATGATTTCTCGCCTCTTGTCTCATCTTTCTAGACGAAAGCTCTACCTGCCTCTCATTATTCTCGACAAACATTGAGTAAAAGTAACTAATCGTAACAAGGTGGCTGTAACTGAGCGCCGTTTCAATATACTCGCTCTTTACCTAGGTAACCCCGCGCTTTGAATTCATTCGGGTACCGTTTGTAAGCCTTAAATGCTACTAAGATAAGATGTCATGATGAGAAAAAGTACTATATTAAACACAGTGTTAATTACAGGGTTCGCTGCTGTATCTTCGTTGGCTTATGCAGCACCAACCGTTGTGCCAAATGCACCGGAACTCAGTTCTCGTGGCTATGTTTTGATGGACTTTCACACTGGGAAAGTGCTGGTTGAACGTGATGCACATAAACGGCTAAATCCTGCGAGCTTAACGAAGTTAATGACGGCTTATGTGGCTGGTCAAGAAATTAACGCAGGTAATATTACTTTGGATGATGAGGTCGTCATTAGCCGAAATGCTTGGGCAAAAAACTTCCCAGATTCCTCAAAGATGTTTATTGAAGTCAATACTTCCGTTTCTTTATCTGACTTATACCGTGGCCTGGTTGTTCAATCAGGTAATGATGCTAGTGTGGCCATTGCTGAACATGTCGCAGGTAGTGAGTCAGGGTTTGTAAGCTTGATGAATAGTTGGGCTGCTAAGCTTGAATTAACTAACACGGCTTTCACCAACCCTCATGGTCTAGACAGTGACGGTTTATATTCAACACCTTATGACATTGCCAAGTTGGGTCAAGCTATTATTCGTGACTTACCTGACATCTACCCACTGTATAGCGAAACCTCGTTTACCTACAACGGTATTACGCAATATAACCGCAATGGCTTGCTTCGTGATCGCAGTATGAATGTTGATGGCATGAAAACTGGTTATACGAGCGGTGCTGGTTATAGTCTAGCGACTTCAGCGACTCAAGGTGATATGCGTTTGATTGCTGTTGTAATGGGAGCAAAAAGTGAGAATATCCGTGAATCCGAAAGCAAACAACTGCTAAGTTATGGCTTCCGCTTTTACGATACGGTAATGCCGACTGAGGCAGGAACGGAAGTTGCGAACGCTCGAATTTGGATGGGTGAACAAGATGAGCTTAAAGTAGGCGTGGCCAATGACGTTTATCTCACTTTACCAAAAGGGGATGTGAAAAAGCTACAAGCTGAAGTTGAATATAATGGCGATTTGGTAGCGCCAATTTCTCAACAACAAGTGGTTGGTAAAGTGCTTTACAAAGTCGAAGGTAAAGTTGTGAATGAAGCCGAACTTGTTGCGTTGGAATCGGTGGAAGAAGGCAGCTTATTCAAGCGAATTTTAGACTGGTTTAAGCAATTGGTCGCGAGTTGGCTCTAAAAAACAGCTAACTTCTGCCATTATCACTCTATCTTGTTATTGTTCTATTAAATCAATTTACTAAGGCGGCCAACGTGGTCGCCTTACTTTTTTGGAATACTCGTTGCGCTAAAACATCGAACCTTCTGTATGGGCTATTTTCGCCTAATTAGAAGCGTTTTTGTGTTTTTGAGTGCGAGAAAAAAGAAACTAGAACAAAAATGGAGTGACACGTGCACAAGATTTTATCTTTGACATTGATTTTATCGCTCATGGGCTGCGCTATGCCTTACCAGCAGCAGGTCGATAGTGGCCAATGTGTTGGAGTAATGACCTCTCAGGATGCGTATGGTTATTTAAACCCAAACCATTACACGATGCAGGTACTCGCGCTAAAGCAAGAAAAAGATGTGAAAGATTACATTCGTTATATCGATCCTAAGCATCCGGTTTGGGTTAACTGGAAAAACAGCCGAGGCACGCGTTGGTATACGGTAACTGTTGGCGATTTTAAAACGAAACAGGATGCCTACAATGCGCTTTCTTCACTGCCGAGCCGCGTAAAGCAGTCATCCCCATTTGTGCTGACTTTTGCGGAAATGCAGCGTAAGCAACAAACGAGTGTTGTGAGAATGCGTTAACCCTTTAGCTCTTCTCTAGGCCCCCTACAACAGGATCTAATCAAGTAGGGGGCCTCGTTTAAGGGTCTTATTTATTGGAATGCAATCACATAATTTTCAACTTTAGGTAGAAATTAAGTCAATAGTTGAATGAGCACCTACACTCTCTAAGAACACTTATCTATGCATGTGAGTGCAATTGAAGCTCAGCATGCATTTATCTCTGTTTCAATAAACTTAGGGGGAGGGGGTAGTATGTTGAACAGATGGAGATTTTTAATCAGCTTATTGATCACTTGTATACCAGCGTATGCAATTGTTGTTGAAGACAATTATACCGTACCAACTCAAGATGAGTACGAAACTCACTATTCCTTTATGGCATCAGTAAGGGCTAGTATTTTCGCCGAAGACCACTCTTGTGGCGGCACTATAATCAGCAGTCGCTGGGTGCTGACCGCTGCACATTGCCTAGTTGCTTCGGATGCAAGTTATGAGGACGGTAACGAAAACAAAGATGTCTTCACCAATTTCGATGTAGCAAAACCAAAAGAAATATCGGTGACTGTAGGGAAGTCTGACTTGGAAAGAGTTGAGCTACCAGATATATATAAAGTTACTCATGTCGTTATTCATCCCGATTATTATCCTATTAACTCAGTAACCACTGACGAATCAGGTTTGACGGTAGTTGATTCGACCGCTTTTCAAAATGATTTAGCACTGCTATATGTAGAGAGGGAATTTCCAGATGAAATGGTCAGTTCCTTATTATTGGGCAACTCTGATAGTGATCAGATGCTGTTAGATTTGGTAAATCCTGAGAGTGATTGGGACTCTGGAGAGCCAGAGCCGAACCTCAAGGTCGCGGGGTGGGGGACTGGAGGAGATAACGACCCAGATATAGGTGAAAGTAATACAAAATTTAGAGAAACTGATGTCTCTTATTACCCAGTTTCTCTTTGCTACAACCGTTTAGAGTCTGCGGAAGATCTACCTATCTACATTGAATCCCCGGTTGATCCCACAAAGTTATGTTCATTGCCTACGAAGAGCATTACGAGAGGGGACAACATTTATGGAAATGGAGCATGTGGGGGGGATACAGGAGGCCCATTGTTAATATATAGCATTGATGATAATAGCTTTTATCAAGTTGGAATTATTAGTGCTAGCCCCATAATAAATACGGTTTGTAGTTCAATCACTCTGCCTACTTGGTATACCAATGTTTCTCACTTTAGAGATTGGATCGATTCATTTACTACGTCTACAGAACCTCCAGAGGATATAGTTACCAAGCCTGATTTTTTATTAAGCTCTGATGATGAAGCTCAAGAAGACGAAGATAGCGATAGCCCAAGTGATGAAGAGGAAGTAACTGACACTAGCCAATGTGATAATCCGAGTCAGATCAATATTGGAGGAGAAGAAACAGAATTTGGTTGTAATGATGAAAGCAATAGTGGAGGAGCCACCGAGCAGGCTTACTTGTTCGCTATGTTACTGATAATGTGGATTCGAAGAAGACAGTGAGAGAAACATTAAAAGATGAACGCCCCACTAGCTTGTGGGGCGACAGTTATTCTTAGTTTAAAGCGCCGCTAAAATCGTTTCTGCTTTGCTTGCTTCAAACTTTTTTGGTTCTTCAACGTTAAGTTTGGTCACAATGCCGTTTTCAATGATCATGGCGTAGCGTTGTGAGCGAATACCACCAAAGCCGCCGGTATCCATTTCAAGACCTAATGCTTTAGTAAAGCTTGCGTCGCCATCACCCAACATCAGGATTTCTGAAGCGTTTTGGGCTTCGCCCCAAGCTTGCATCACAAATGCATCGTTTACAGAAACACACGCAATTAAATCAATACCTTTTGCCTTCAACTCGTCGGCTAATACCACATAGCCTGGTAGGTGAGCTTCCGAGCACGTTGGGGTGAATGCGCCAGGTACAGCGAAGAGTACGACTTTCTTGTTTGCAAACAGCTCAGTCACGTCGTGGTTAACCATACCATCGGTAGTCAATTCGCTTAGAGTCGCAACTGGTAGAGCTTGGCCTTGTTGAATCATGATTTTATTCCTTTTTGTGTGCTAGTTTAGCTTTCTCAGTCTAGCGCTTATAAATGCGGTTAACCACAGAGCTTTTGTAAGGTTTTAACACCTAAGTGTTTGACCCAAGATGTAGCACTGATGGCTTTATTACAACGCTTCATGCTGACTTACGTATTGACTAACGAGATGGCGATACTTCGCTTTCAACTCATTATCGATGAAGCTAGCATCAATCGCATTCATTGTGAATTGAGCTAGTTCATTCTTACTCATTGGGTGTGCGTTGTTGACGGCTAAAAAGTTATCTGTCATGTAACCACCAAAGTATACCGGATCGTCCGAATTAATCGTCACAGCGACACCTTTGCGCAGTAGCTCGACAATATTGTGATCGTTCATATCGTCAAATACACACAATTTAAGGTTCGATAATGGACATACCGTCAGTGGCATTTTGCTTTCAATTAACGACTCGACTAATGCTTCATCCTCAACACAGCGAACACCATGATCCACGCGGCTGACGTGAAGCATTTCAATTGCATCGGTAATGTTTTGTGCGGGGCCTTCTTCACCTGCGTGAGCAACAGTCAGTAAGCCTGCTTCTACCGCTTGTTTAAATACTCGTTTGAACTTAGCTGGTGGATGGCCTTGTTCTGAAGAATCTAGACCGACACCAATGATCTTATCACGGTGTTTCAGAACGGATTGCAGAGTCTCCATGGCGCTTTCTTCTGAAAGGTGACGGAGAAAACACGCAATGATTTGTGAAGTAATGCCGAGCTTCTCGTGCCCATCTTGTAGTGCGCGGGCGATCCCGTGGATAACGGTGTCAAAGTCAATTCCGCGCTCTGTATGCGTTTGTGGGTCAAAAAAGATTTCGGTATGAATAACGTTATCCGCTTTACAGTGCAGTAAGTATTCCCAAGTGAGATCGTAAAAGTCTTGCTCTGTACGCAAAACATCCGCCCCTTGGTAATAAAGGTCAAGGAATGACTGTAAGTCTTCGAACTGATACGCGCTGCGTAGTTCACTCGGAGAAGAGTAAGGAATGTCGATGCCGTTTCGTTGTGCTAACTTGAAGAGAAGTTCTGGCTCAAGTGAACCTTCGATATGTAAGTGCAGCTCTACTTTTGGAAGACCCTGAATAAATGCGTTCATATTCCACCTTATGTGTATTGTGGATGCAGTTACTCTAAGAATAGGTATAGATAAGAATAAATCGAACGCTATCACAAAGAGTAAGACCCACGATGATCTCAACTCTTCGTAATCAGCACTTTGCGGGAACTGGTAGAGACCCCCAAACCATATCATTGGGGTTATACGAAGCAAACGAGGCGATTATACGCAAAATTCTCAATTTGGCTATACGCAAATAACCTAGTTGTCAGTAGTCGAAGGGTTTTTCTAAGAAAAGTAACTGGCAACCGTATAAGTCACTTGGGTATAGAGGAGCAAATTGGCTTTTAAGCGTGAACGAGGCTTATCGTGTTGTTATAAGTGAGGAAAAAGAGTGAGGCTTCGTTTGAGCAAAGGTAGGTGGCGGTACCTTGCACAACGATGGAGCAGAGAAAGCATTGAGAGAGTCAAGGGTAGCTTATAGATCAAATAACTTGTCAAATTCTCTTTGTTCCATAATGTCTTCTATACGGCGTCGCGTTTTTTGTTTTACCGCCGCCGCGTTTTGCTCAGACTCTTTCTTGTCTTTTTCTGCTTGCTTCTTACTTTTTCTAGCCATTGGATACCTTCCAAATTAGTTGCATCATTCATTAATGCATGAAAACTGAATTAGTTAACAGTAAAACTTCCTAACTTTGAACCTGAATCACAGAGAATAGTTCCAGATTGCGTTTTCTCACAATATTCAAAATCGATCATGTAGCTATGAGAATGAAGCTTAGGTAATACGTGCCTTCGTAAAATATCACCATTTAATTGATGTATTTTAGCGTTCCAAGAGGTGTGAGGTTGTTCTAGATTAAATTCAATTTCTAACATTTATTCTCCTGTTTCTTAGTGATTTTGTCTTTGTTAAGTAATTGATACCAATGCCTTTGACGGCCTGTTCTTTTTGAGGACATGATTTTTCCTATAAATAATAAATTAAGCAGTACTATCCTATTTATTTTAGGTAGCACAAAGCAATGCCTGATATTAAGCTGAGTGATTAAAGTGAGAATATTTTTGAAGGAGAGAGATTTGGTGCAGCATGGGCATGCTACACCAAGAAAAGCAGTCTTATAGAGGAGTTACTTCAGTCGCTTGAGGACCTTTTTTACCTTGCTCTACGTTGAAGCTTACTTTCTGACCTTCAGTCAGTGTTTTGAAACCGTCAGAAACGATAGCGTTGAAGTGTACGAATACATCTTGACCACCGTTGTCTTGAGATAGGAAGCCAAAGCCTTTAGTTTCGTTAAACCATTTTACTGAGCCGTTTACTTTAGACATAAAAATACCTTTGAATTAAACATTAAAATTTGAATTTGTTTTGTGGATCTTTTCTAAGCTATTGAATGTTCAATCAAGAGGAAGTTGTACGCAGGTGTCTGAATTGGGGGATTCAAGATTTTACTGAGAGGAAACTTAAACTAAATGTTGCATTAACAGCTCTCTTCTAAGAGCCAAGGCCTACTATACACCTTGTTTAGGAAATAGCTACACTTATTTTTAAATATATGTCGACAGCTTGGATAAGTGGGCTGTTCGAAAAATTTGAATAAGTAGCTCAAATAGCAAGGCTCATGATTATTTTTCTTCAATCTAAAATAGAACCATATCGATAGCCATGGCTGAACATGCGGTTTGCAAGCGGCCACAAAGGTAAACGAGGAGAAATAGTATGAGCACATTCAGAGAAATTCGTCAGCTTATTCAATCACAACCCACTGCTGATGGTGACGGAGTGAAAATTCGTCGAGTAGCAGGGTTTAATCATGCGAGTTTTTCTCCATTTTTGATGATGGATGAACTTAAGTCTGACGACCGTGCTGATTATGTTGGTGGCTTTCCTCCTCATCCGCATCGCGGCATCGAGACGCTTACTTATATGTTGAAAGGTCATTTCCAGCATCGTGACCACATGGATAATGTTGGTGAGCTTCGTTCTGGTGGCGCTCAATGGATGGCGGCAGGAAGAGGCGTCATTCATAGTGAGATGCCTATTATGCAGGAAGGTGAATTGCATGGTTTCCAAATTTGGATAAACCAGCCTGCGAAAAATAAGATGGCACCGGCTCAATATCATGACTTTCAACCTGAAACGATAACGGAATTCGAAACTCAAAGCTCGGGTGTTGTTCGCTTGATTGCTGGTCATCTGACTATAGACAACGAACGTATTCAGGGGCCTCTAACAGAAACAGGTGTTGCTGCCACGGTGGCCGATTGGAGAGCGATGGTTGGTCACGCTTTGAATTTGACCACGGAGCAAGACCACAACATGATGATTTACGTTTATAAAGGACGTATTCAGGTAAAAGATCGTGAGATCAATCAAGGCGAAATGGCGATTCTATCGAAAGGTGAATGGGTTGAATTACAAGCCGAAAAGGAGAGTGGTGCTCTGATTTTTATTGGCGAACCAATCAATGAACCAGTGGTTCACTATGGCCCTTTTGTAATGAATAGCATGGAAGAAATAGAACAAGCAATCCAAGACTACAATTCAGGATTGTTTGAAAGCTACTAGCATCAACATCCTAACTCCCTTTTCTGTGAGTAGCGCAGTTATCAACAGTTTTGAGCCTGACCATTGGGCTCGACCAGAAGCAAATACGATAATCCACTGCCATCGAATTTGCGTTAGCCACGTCTAATCCACGTGGCTTTTTTCTACTTCTGATTCCATCGCATGATGGCTTCTTTTCCTGCTTCAATACCTAACTCATAAGCTTGGCGCAATGGTACTGGCGAGCGACTCAATCGTTTTAATTTAAATGATTCGGGAGGACAAACTTGGATGATTTCGACTCCCGATGGTGGATTGTCGATCAGTGCTAAAGTTTGATTGTAGCGAACTTCACGCGTCAACATCGGCTCAATTAATCCTGGCGTTTCTTTCAACATCCGTTTGGTTAGTGCGCTGAACTTTCCTTTCGGCTTTTGATAGCTGGAGGGTTGACTGCGTAAAACCATAATCTTTTTGGCTCCTCGCTTTATTGCTTCTGCGACAGGAAGTGCATCAGAAACCCCACCATCAACGTATCGGGTACCGTTCAGTAAGACACCATTTCGGTAAAGTACGGGAAGTGCGCTGCTGGCTTTCATTGTTTCTGCGAGCTCGTCGACATTAGGAGTATGGTATTCGGCTTGGCCATTGTCTTGACGTGTTACGCCTAAAAAGAAAGGTCTCGAATCCGCTTTTAGTGCGGATTTGTCGATGCCAAGCTCTTCGAGAGTGACGTTCCACATCCAATCTAAGTTCATCATATCGCCGCCACGTAGAATCTGAGATGGTGAGATGAATTCTTTCCTTAAACTGTAATCGAGATAGATTTTTAAGTTGCGCCCGGGCATTTTAGCTAAATACGCCGCCAAGTTACTTGCGCCCGCCGATACGCCCCAAAAGCTATCAAATGGAGAGAATTCGTTAGCGAGAAAATGATCAAGTATGCCGCAAGAAAATACACCTCGCATCGCACCACCTTCGACAATCAACGCACGCTCTCCTACTTGTTCCATCACTGTGTTCCGTTCTTTACCTATTGGATGAATAGAATGCAGCTTAACGCATAACGGTTTTATACCCAAGTGGTCCTAAGTGCTAGGGCATCTCCTTAAGTAAAAGAAAAGGGCATCGATGGATGCCCTTTTTATATTAAGCCTAGGGAGTTACAGGTTATTGAGCAGCTCATTTAGTGAAAGCGCACTGAATAAATATGTCACTCCCACACAGAAAGCGGCGCCTGTAATTCCGATACTGATCGTTGTTGTAATTAAAAGAAGTGTCATCTTAGACATACAAGATCAAACTCCTTTTTTATATTTAAGTGGGGCGTTGTGCGTCTGGTTATCGTTTTGAATCATGATGCAAGCGCCCTAAGTTTATTGTTCTAATAAAAGTGATGATCACTTGTCAAAAAAGCAGATAAATAGCACCCAAACTGTCGTTAATGCGAGCAGCGGAGTGAATACTTTCTGTATAGAGGCGCCATCGGTTAGGTTGTAGATTTTGATGGATTCGTTATAGAACGCCCGCTTGAACGCCTTAAAAGAAATATCATTTTTCACATGAGATTGTTCATAGTGTAGGTGTGCTGCGTCTGATAGTTGGTATTCTAAGTCTTGGAGTTCGTACTCTTTGTTAAGAAATGCCTCCCAAGCCGAAAGACGGGCTATCGTTTTTGGAGATTGATTACCCTTTAACTTCTCTAGACGTTTGGCATAAGCAGCTTGATATTTATCCACGGTGTATTCCTGTCTGAATAGACGTTGAGTTAGAACATTTGTAAAAAGAAAAACGAGCAAAAAAGGGGCTTTACGTTCTATGTCTGTGATAAATGCTAAGGAGCTCAATGGTCTATTTCTCTGATGTCGCGAATAATATTGATTGAACTTAAATGCGACAAACAAAATAATTTACTCAAGATAACAACGAATATTTGTTGCCTTTTAAAGAAAAGCGATAGTGATGCGAAGTGGTGGCTTTGATCGGGAAGAAACCCGCTTTCGTAACGGCTTACGTTTATTGAGAAAAAGTAAACGCTGGAACTATCGCTGGATTGGTGTGAGTTATTTATCGTCAAAAATCATTAATATCAACTATGCTTATAGTTCGAATTTTCGTAAATGAACTCAATTTGGAGGAGCAGAAATAATACTTATTTTTGAGCGTGGGTGAGCTTGGAGAGTTAAGCTAATCCATTGATTAATAAAAAGTAAAGTAGTACAGAGCTAGGGTGAGCTTCAACTTAAAGGTGACGGTATGGATATACAATCAACCATTATTGAATATGCGATAGCGATAATAGGCTTACTTTTGACGGGAGTTGCCCTCTGAGCACGACGGCCCAGAGGATAGAAAGTATATTGGCTGTTTGTTAGCGGTTGATATTGTACCGAGCCATTGCAGCTTCTTCTGACGACACAACCGTTTTACCAATTGGTGCGAGTGAAATAACCGCAAGCTTCAGGTGTTGGAATGCAAACGGAATACCAATGATGGTTACAAAACACGCTGCGGCGGAAAGGACGTGACCGATTGCCAACCAAAGACCTGCAAAGACAAACCAAAGGACGTTACCGATAACGCCTAGAGGGCTCGTACCAATGTCCATTTCATTGGTCAATTCATCGCGTGAAATGGCTTCTTTTCCGAATGGGAAAAAGGAAAAATTACCCATAACGATACACGCACGCCCCCAAGGTATTCCGATGATGCTAATAAAGGCTAAGATACCGAAAAACCACCATAGCAACCCCATAAATACGCCACCAAATACAAACCAAATGATGTTACCGAGTGTTCTCATTCTATTTCCTTTACTCTTGAATATGACGATGCAGGTTCCTGAGGGTATCGTAATGTAAAACTAGAACCACTCCGTTAATAAACGTGATCCGTTCCCTCATTCACTTGCTTGATAGAATAGCCGCATAAGTATTAACAGAGAATGAATGACTCCCTGAAGCTACGTTTGTTTTAGTATAGAGCGTAATACTCGATTAAGCATATAGCCAAGAATTAAGCTACCTAGAGGTAACTTTCTCGATATATTGACAAATTTGCTCTGCTAACTGATGGCTAGCAATGTTGCGTTTCACTACTTCACTAGCGATTTTTCCAGATTCAACGACGCTAAACCAGTCTAGCAACATCGCATGGAAACCTTTGCTCGTCAGCATTGGCGTCCAATCTTTCAAATTGATTTTTTGCTCTTGGTTCGCTTGCCATCGTTTCCCTTCAACGAAAGAGTCGAATTCCACTGCTTTGTTAGCATAACAAGCTTGAACGCGTTCCATAGTCATACCGAAGTGACGATTCATCGAAGCGTGGAGTAAAGTATCTCCGTGTTGCCACTGAATATCTAAACGCGCCAATTGGTCACCTTCAAGCTGATGCGTTATGTAAGCCTCTTTTAAATCGGTCTTGGCTGTCACGTTAATACTGTCTAATGGATGAATAAAATCATCAAATATAAAGGTACGAATATCGCCTGGTAGTTGGTGGCGGTTCTTTTCCCAGCGTAGCGATTTTAGGTCAGAAATATTGCCTTGCTGTACCTCTGGCATGTGTTGGTTGTAAAGCGGAATATGACGTCGGTTGAAGCCCACATAAAGTGGTTGTTTTTCTTTTTCGGCAATATCGTACAGTTTTTCCACGTCATCAGCATTGTCCGCTAATGGTTTGTCGACAAAGGTTGGGATTCTATTCTGCAAAAAGAATGCTGCGATTTGAGGATGTACACTTGTTGCCGCATGAATCATGACAGCATCTACGCCAAAGTGCAGAAGCTGCTGGTAGTCTTGACAGGTCTCTGAGATTCGATATTGCTTAGCCAGACTCTCAAGTGCATTTGCGTTGCGGGTACAAAATACAAGTTCGATATTTGGAAGCTGAGTGATAACGGGAAGGTATGCTTTCTGAGCAATATCTCCTAAACCAATAATACCAATTTTCATCCTAGTCCTTATTTCGATGTATGGATGGCAGGTTGTAGTATAACGCTTGGCAAGCTGATGAGTTTAAATGCCTTGTTAGAAAAGAGCCTGACTCACATTTTGAGTCAGGGTTTGTTGGTCCACTTAGGAAGTCGTGCGGCAGTCTTTGAATATATCTAACTTGCCGTTGTAGGCTTGGGTTTGTACATCCATAATGCCTAATAAAGAGTGGAACACGTTATCATGTGAGTACTGGCTTGCCTTTTGCGCTTCATTCGACAAACAGTCGGTGTTGATTTGTTTCACTTGCTTAAAGCCGGAAGATAGCCACATGAGCAAAGGAACACGTTTTTGGAAGTCTGGTGCAAGGCCGTAAGGCATGCCATGTAAGAACAATCCGTTTTCGCCTAATGATTCACCATGATCTGATACGTAGATGAGAGCGGTATTATATTGAGACTCTAATGCTTTGAGTTTGTTGATGGTTTGTGCCAACACAAGATCAGTGTAGCGTATCGTATTGTCGTACGTATTCACGATTTGTTCGACGCTACAGTTTTCTATATCTGCACGTGGGCAGTCTGGTTTGAAAAACGCTTTGTCTCTAGGATAACGCTGGAAGTAGGTAGGACCATGGCTTCCTATAAGATGCATGGCGACAACGCGATTGCCGTGCATATCCGCAACTTCTTGATCAAAGTGATCTAACAGCGCCATATCGTAACAGGTTTGACCGTTACACAGAGGACTTGCTTGCTTTCGGTTCACTTCAATTTTCTTGATCTTGTGGGCGACTTCTTTGTCTCCGCCATCATTTTCTTTCCAGATGAGGTCAACTCCAGCGCGCTGCATGATGTCGAGAGCATTATCTTGGTTATCTGCCTTGGTCCGTTCAAACTCGCTTCGCGTGAGCTGAGAAAACATGCAAGGCACAGATACTGCAGTTGCAGTGCCACAAGACGCAACCTCTTGAAATGAAATCACACCCAGCTTACTGGTGTAAGGGTTTGTCTCTCGCTTATAGCCATTGAGTTGGTAGTTCTGCGTTCGAGCGGTTTCTCCGACAACAAACACCAGTAGTGTCGGCTTGTTCTGTGCTTGCTTTACTGCGCTATCTGACTGCTTTGCATCGATTCCAATCTCGCGGTACGGTTCTGGCGTGGTGAAGTATTTCTCCTTTACATACCCAGTCGCGCTGTAAACGAATTGAGTGGGAATAATGATTTTTTTCAGATAGCTGTTATTGCGACCGACAGATGCATAGTCTTGGTAGTAAACACTGGCAATAACAGCAATTACTGCAAGAGATGACAACATCGATACCAACTTCGTGAGAGAAAAATACAGCAATTGGTGGCGCTGAGATTGCAACTTGACCTTATAGACAATCATCGCAGGGACGCCCCCCATAAGTAGCGTCCAGATTACAGAATAAGTACTCAGGTAAGAGCTTGCCTCGCTCGAATCGGTTTCAGCAATATTAGCAATCATTTCAGAATCGAAAAGTGTGCCATAGTTGTAACTTGCGTAGCTCACCATACTCGAAATTATGAGCAAAATAATAAAGAATGGCTTTCCAACCCAAGGCCAACTAAATAAGTTAAAGAGGAAATTGAGCGCGGCAAGAAAGAAAATGGGTATCGTAATAATAAAACCAATTTTGACATTATCTAGGCTTGAAAAAATACCATTCAGCTCTTTGTAAATAGGAATGTTTACAACCAGCGCGAAATAGAATGCCAACAAGAAAGTAAAGGTAACGTACGAGATACCTTTCTGTTGCAAATTATGTGTCTTCATAAGTAAATGTCTTGAATCAAAATCAGAGCAAGAACGAAGCCCAAACAAAAAGGGCAAGAGTGAGCGCAACAAATACTGCAGCCGAGCCGATATCTTTGGCTCTACCACTGAGCTCGTGCCAGTCATCGCTAACACGGTCGACAACCGCTTCTACGGCGGAATTAATAAGTTCGACGATCAGGACCAATAACAGGCTACTGATCATCAGTACTCTTTCAAATGTGGTGACTGGAAGGAAAAAAGCACAGACGGAAAGCACTAAGGCTAGAATCAATTCTTGTCTGAAGGCGGCTTCGTATTTCCATGCGGCTTTCAATCCCTGAAATGAATTGCCGGTCGCATCCATGACACGGCGTAGACCTGTTTTTCCTGGCTTCAAAATATGACCTTACTACAGCTTAATAATTTAGATTGTGCATCTATCCAAACGATGAAATGAGACTAATCGTTCTTGCGTGAAACATTTGTGAATGGCATTCATCACACAACGATATAGGGTTTGAATAAGAAAAAAGAGTTGAATTAATCAAGGTCGTAGACGGTATAGCCTTTATTCTGAAGGCATTTTCGCAGTACGAGAGATTGTGTCTTGGTGGAGTCATTGCTTCCACTCAACGCTCCGGCCCCTGCTCCTACAGCACCGCCTGCAGCGGCACCCACAGCAGCCCCACCTATCCCGCTTTCTAGCGCTCCAGCTGCTGCCCCAATTAGTGCACCTGTAACTGCGCCATTAGCGGCTTCAGATTTTGCAGCTTCCGTTTTGTCTACGTTGTCCGCATACCCTTGGCAATAAAGAAAATCTTGTTCATATTTAGCAGGATCAACATTGGTCATGTCGACAACAGGCTTTTGATTATAAGTACAAGCGCTAAGAGTAGAGGCAAGCGTCATAACCAGAATAAAAGGTTTGTACATGAGTATTATCCATTTGTTCTGTGAATTTATGGATTAAATGTACACTGTTTTATTGTTGAGCTCTGTCGCTGGAGTGTATTGAAGTGTCGTCTTCTGTAAAGGAGGAAAGACGTTAACTTAACTGTCTGATTTTGGAAGACGAAGTGTGAAGCAAGCACCACCAAGTGGGCTATGAGAAATCGAAACCTCACCATGTTGAAGTTCCATTATCTGCCTGACGATCGCCAAACCGAGCCCAAATCCACTCGTGTTTTTGTTTCGGGACTCATCCGCGCTATAAAATGCTTCAAAAAGGTGAGGCCAATGCTGCTCTTCTATGCCTATACCATCATCATGTACATGGATTAAACAGCTTTGCTGATCACTTTTTATCTCAACCATAATTTGAGTATTTGCGTATCGCATTGCATTGCGTAGCAGATTATCCAAGGCACGTTTTAGCAGTTTTGGATCGGCGAATGCGCGCGCGTTTTCAGAGTTTGTTTCATTGAGTGAGATTGATAATTTGGTCTCTTTTTGCCATCTCTGTTTTAACTCACTAACTAACTTGGCGAGTGCTACGTTTTCTGTTTGCAACGCCGTATCTGGGCGTTCCATTTTGGCGTAATAAAGCAACTCTTCAACCATGTCTTCCATCTCGTCAATGTCCTCGACGATACTACGTACATGCTTTTTCTGTTGTTCGGTTAATGTAGAGTCCGATAACAAGTCAGCTTGCCACTGTAAACGAAAAATAGGAGTGCGTAATTCATGCGCAACTGCATTGGTCAGCATTTTATTGCTAGTGATCAGGCGAGAAACTTTGTCAGCCATCGTATTAAAGCTTTTGTTCAGTGTCCCAACGGATTTGGCGCTTGAGGTGCTTGCTCGTGCTTTGAAGTTGCCTGAAGCAAACTCGACCGTGACTCTTTCTAACTCACGAATTCGACGACTCAAAAACCAGATCAGCAGTATGCAATACAGAGCAAATCCGGCTAAAAAGAATAACCATACAATGTTGTCATCAAAGTTAATCGCCTGAATAACTGAGCTATCCGGATCATCGATCATTTTGAAAATAGGGGTGTCCGCATCTAGGCGGAACCATATATCCCTTTCTTCGTCGTAAGCAACGTTAACAGAGGTGTCACTTTCAAATGCTTTTCTGATGTCTTCTGGAAGTTCTTCGAGCGTGTGAGGAATCAACAAGCGATGGCTGGACGTGGCAAATTGCTCAAGCTGTTGCTGAGTGTATTCTAGTCCGTGCTCTTCGTAGATAGGATAGATAAGATCGTGGAAAGCTTGACCTTCTTGCTCTTGTAGCAGGTAATCGTAATCTGTGTTGATCTCATAGACCAAGAATTCGTAACCCCACAAACTCACCATAAATAGAATGATAAGACCGACAAAGCTTTCCAGATAAATCCGTCTCATTATTCATTCCATGCATCAGGCATAAATAGGTAGCCTTTGCCGCGGACCGTGATGATTTTTTGTGGAGAGCAAGAGGCATCGCCTAATTTTTTTCTCAATGTCACAATACGGTTGTCAATGGTGCGATCTGTACCGTCGTACTCAATACCACGTAGTGTTTTCGTTAACCACTCACGTGAGAGTGTTTTTTCTGCGTGTGTTGCGAGAACCCATAATAAATCGAACTCACCGTCAGTCAGCGCAATTTCTTCCTGGTTCATGACGCATGATTTACGTAATCGGTTTAAACACAGCACTCCAATTTGTAGACCGTTTTCGGACTCGGTAGAGGCTGCCTCTTTTCTTCTCAATAGCATGCGAATGCGTGCCAGCAGCACGCGAGGTTTGATAGGCTTGGTAACAAAGTCATCGGCGCCAATTTCTAATGCGGCGACGTGATCGAAGTCGTCATCACTCGCTGTCAGCATCAACACTTTGCCTTTGTAGCATTCACGGATTTGACGACATACGCTCAGGCCGTCTTGTCCAGGTAGCATCAAATCTAACAAAACCACGTCTGGCTGTGTGTCAATAATCGCTTCCGGTGCATCTGTCCCGTTGTCGATACATTTGACCTGGAAACCTTGTTCAACAAAATACTCTCCCAGCATAGCTTGTAATTTGGGATCGTCTTCCACAATCATTAAAGATGGTTTGACTTGTTGTGCGTTCATTTGAGTGATGTATACAATATTTAATATCACTGGAACTTAAACAAATTTACGAATTATTTCAAATAAAGCTTTCTCAGAATAAGGTTATCGGATGAGTTGATTCGATAAATACCCCAAGTAATGATTCAAACTTAATCATTAATCACATTTTGAAAAGTCTAAAAAAGGCGCAACTGTTGCGCCTTAATATGGAATATTAGGGTGAACTTACGTTTTATTCGGTGGTGCACACGACGCTGTTGTCGCTGCCAAAAGCATTGGGAACATAAGCGTCGGCTTGAGGATCGTTTTCCCACTTTGCATCATTGAGCAAGTAGCGGAACTGAACATTCTGCTCTTTAGGTAAGCGCGTTTTAAATTTAAATTGACGGCTTTTCTTCACTAATTTCATCGGTTCTGGCTGCCAGTTGTTAAAATCCCCAGCAATATGGATGGAGTCCCACTGGTCTTTATCTAGCTCGAACGTGACTTCAACTTCATCTTTTGTCTTAAAGAATCTCTTTTTAAGCATTGATCTTTCCTTGTTCGTACAAAAACTGTTCTAACTATTACTCGTGTTTCATAACGATTTCAAGTTTTATCGAATTGTCGCTGGTATCAGGTGAAGAACTATCTAAATGATGAATAGCTTAATCGTTATGAGTTCTTGTGAGAGGGGAGCGGTATTGAGAAGCCTCAAGGATATGGAACCGTTAACGTACCAAGTTTTTAGGCGAGGCGGAACTCAGAGTCCGTATCTTGAAGTCAAATCGTTATCATGTATTATCTTAAATCACCATTTTTGTTGATGTAGCTATGTTGAAGTTTAACCGTACATTGTTGACCGCGATAGTTTGTTTAGCCGCTATGCTTTTGAGCAGTGTCGCTCCTATGGCAAAGGCTTCAGCCCCGGTGAAAACAATTGAAGTACGCGATATTATTGTTCAACAGGCTGCTCTGCACAAACAACTTGGCGTCAATGACGACTGCGTAGAATTACATCACGATGAGTCAGCCATCAATAAGGCACAACAATCTCACACGAGTTGTAGCTCTTCCTGCATGGTCAAAATTCCCGCCAACTTATCTCAAAACGACTTACTGCTTCTTCCTTATAGCCTTGCATTGATTGATAGGCCTCTAGTCGAAAAAGTAGTGACAGTGATC
Organism: Vibrio sp. T13N; assembly: GCF_032970445.1. Lineage (NCBI taxonomy): Bacteria > Pseudomonadati > Pseudomonadota > Gammaproteobacteria > Vibrionales > Vibrionaceae > Vibrio > Vibrio sp. T13N. The sequence goes on along the minus strand of NZ_JAWJYE010000015.1, from coordinate 65,396 downwards.
ACCAAGCTTTATCGCCCTCCGATTGTTTAATTTCCCATCTCAAATTACTTGGGGTCCCCCCTTTTTACCAAATGAAATGATTTGGCATTTGAATGCCACGAGGAAATAAACAATGAAAAAACTACTTGCCTTATGTAGTGCACTTTTACTGACTTTTACCGCTCACGCAGCGCAATTTGAAGAAGGGAAGCACTACAAAGTTCTGGATGTTAAGAAAGCATCGAAACCTGTTGTGACGGAATTCTTTTCTTTTTATTGCCCACATTGTTACAAGTTTGAGTCGCTTATTGAGCGTTTAAAACCTGCTCTGCCAAAAGAGGCAAAGTTTGAAAAGGTACATGTGGGGTTCATGGGCGGAGATATGGCGATTCCGATGGCCAAGTCCTACGCGACGATGGTGTCGCTCGGGGTTGAAGATACAATGATTCCTGCCATGTTTGCCCAAATTCATCAAAAGCGACAAGCGCCAAAAGATGAAGCTGAGCTGAAACAGCTTTTCATTGATAATGGCGTAGAAGGTAAGAAGTTTGATGCGGCGTACAACAGTTTCGCCGTAAACTCAATGCAGAAAGGTTTTGATAAGCAATTCTCTGCTAGCACGTTGAGAGGGGTTCCGGGTGTGGTTGTGAACAATAAATACATTGTTTTGGCCAACGAAATTCGTACTTACGACGAGTACAATCAATTAGTTAATTACTTATTGACGCTGTAACTGTAAATAGCATTGATGCTTAAAAATGGCGACGGTAGAGTCGCCATTTTTTATGCTTATCACACTCGTATTATCTAAGAACGCTTGTACATGCTTGAGTCGGAACACTAGTCATAAATATGGCATGCGGATAAAACAAGCTAGCAGCAGTGATTGCAACATTACATGGCTGAGCAATCGTGGTTTTAATCACATTGGTAAGCACGGCTCCTGTATTATTTACTGTTTGAGCGGCGGCTTGTTGTGCCTGGTAAGACACGCAACCTGTCGTTGCATTGATCATCGCAGTGCTAAACAAAAGTTTGCGAAAAAACATATTCATATCCTTTGTGAATGCTTTGAATTACTTATATGTGGATTGATTCATAAATGAAACAAAACAGTGTTCAAAATATGTTTGCATTCACGAAATGAACATTGTTTTATAAAAAGACGTTTTTTTGTGATCTTAGTACTGGACAGACCAGGTTATGAAACTAAAGCCAATCCGTGCATTACGATTACGCCGAAGGTCAGTTTGCTCCTCATTCCTTGATATCCCTTGGGCTCGGCGTCTTGTTCGACTTTCCTCACGATTTTTTCTGCATACCAAACAGCAAGGTATCCAATTGCTAAGAGTAGGGTTGCGACTGCGTAATGTTGGTGGCCCTGCAGTAATGCGCCCCAAGCCAGTAAGACAAAAAGGTTGCTGAGAATTAATATATTTCGGCTAAGGCGGTGGTAGTAATGCTCAATGCCATTACCCCAAAGGATGCCGGATAAAAAACTTAATATAACGGCGCTATATGCGATGAAAAATTGCTGGCCACTTAAATTGAACAGTGAGATGTCAGTGAAAATCAGCCCTAAACTAAACACAAATGGAACCAGGCCTAAGTAACCGAGTTGTAGCATGGTTGAGCGTGTTGTCATGGTCGTCACCTTACAATTGTTGCTCTATCATATTGGTAAGCGTAGTACTTGTCGGTGATGTGGAGCTTGGAAAAGTGGCAATAACTTTGCCTTCAGAGCTAATTAGAAACTTATAGAAGTTCCATTTTGGTTTGATGCCAGCTTGGTTAGTAATCTCGCTGAATACGGGGTTTGCATCTACGCCTAATACTGAGGAGCGAGCCATCATTGGAAAGGTGACCCCGTAATCGAGATAACAGACTTTCGCTGTGTTTGTTTCGCTTCCTCTATCCTGTCGGAAGTCATTGCTCGGGAAACCAATGACGGTGAAGTTTTGGTCTTTGTAAGTTTGATAGAGGGTCTCTAACTGTTCGAACTGAGGAGTGAAGCCGCACTGGCTTGCTGTATTGACGACTAGTAGTGTCTTTCCCTTAAAGCTTTCGCATAGATCGACTTCTTCTGTTGAGTTTAACAACCTTTGCTTACCTTGAAGAATATCAGGGCACTCAGATGCAAGAGCAAGCGAATTCATGGAGAGAAAGCTAACGAGAGCGGCGAGTTTCAGTAATCCTTTCATGGTGTTGTTCCCCTTGTTTTCAATAAGTATAACTACTCAAGTGCAAAGAGGATCGATCAAAAAAGCCGCACAAATGCGCGGCTTCTTTCAGAGCTGGGATTTAATTATGCCAGTTTTAACTCGAACTGATTGCGGTACATCACCATGTCTTCAATAGTCAGCACTGGCATGTTGTGCAGGCGACCAAACGCAACGATCTCTGGTGCTTTTGCCATCGTGCCATCTGGGTTGGTCACTTCACATAGTACGCCAGCGGGTTGAAGCCCTGCCATTTGCATCAGGTCAATCGTACCTTCTGTGTGACCACGGCGAGTCATTACACCACCTGGACGTGCGCGCAGAGGGAATACGTGGCCCGGGCGAGCAAGATCCTCAGGTTTTGCATGCGGGTTTGCCGCCGTTTTAATGGTCGTCACGCGATCTGCTGCTGAAACCCCCGTTGTTACACCAACTTTCGCTTCAATAGAAACCGTAAATGCGGTTTGGTTTGCACTGTTGTTGTTTACCACCATTGGAGGCAGTTCCAGTTTGTCTGCTTGAGCATCTGTTAAGCACAAACAAACGATGCCGCTACATTCGCGGATCATCAGCGCCATTTGCTCGTTGGTGAGGTGCTCGACTGAATAAATGATATCGCCTTCGTTTTCGCGATCTTCATCATCAAGAAGTAGTACGCCACGTCCTTCTTTTAAAGCAATAAGTGCGTTTTCAACGCGAGTAATTGGGTCGCCGAATTCGGCAAGTAGTGATGACTGATTCATGGTTAACTCCTAAATTTCACCAGAATCAGGGCGGTATGAGAGATCGTCGTAAAATACGATCAAAAAGAAGTGCACCAGCACTCTTAGCAATCTGACTCGCTATGCTGGTGTATTCTTATTCTCTTTCATCCGGACTATAACCGTCGGCTCTGGCATCTCACCAGATCTGCTGACCTCGACGAATCGAGCGCTCGCGGGCTCACTTGAAAAAGTATACCGCCGGTGGGGAATTTCGCCCCGCCCTGAGAACAATTAAAAATGTGCCACTTCATTCAAGTTGTGAAGAAGTGGAGCTAGGATAGTACTGCGAACTGAATAGCTTGGAAAGTCGATTCCATCTGTATGATGGAAAAGTGTGCTATCGACGGAAATAATCTGTGCGAATAAAGTGATCAATCTGCTGTGGTACGAAGGTGTTGTAAATCAGGCTCGTATGCGTTTGCTTCACTTCGATATGATCTTGCATACCGTCCAGTCTTGTCTCTTCTACGGTAACCGTACCGTCCGACATGGTGTTGTCATTACGGATCAACAATGGGCGAGCACCAATCGGCATCGTTCCTGCGATACTGCCGAGTTTTTGCGGAAAAGCCCACGCGTCATCATGTTTGTTTAATCCGTGGTGTGGCGAGTTTCCTAAAATGGCACCCAACCCGAGATCTTGAATCCGACCTACTATGGACGCGCCTTTAAGAGGCGAACCTATAGCGACAACATGAGAGATCAAGCTGGTGCTCGGTTGTCTGTTGGCGAGATAGCGCTTAATCATCAAGCCTCCCAAGCTGTGTCCCACGAGCACGTTTGTGGTCAGTGGATTAAGCGAATGATCAATAGAATCAAACAGTGAAGACTCATCGATAGCAACAGTGTTATAGCTGAGTACTTGCGTTTCGTATCCGAGTTTTCTCAGCTTTTGGCTAAGAGGCTGCATGACCAGCCCATGCATATAAAGACCATGTAAGATGATGATTTTCATAATACCTCCTAGATTTATGACGTCGTAGATATCCTACTCTAATTAACAAAGAACTACTTGTGCTTTGTGGTGCATATTTACGTTTTGCTGCAAAGTTTGACTGCTGTAGCAAGCGACTCAGCCCAGTAAATCCTGTACTTGTTGTTGCAATTGATGACGATTTAAAGACGCAGGACTTAACACTTCACCGATAACAACATCCACTTTTGACCAAAAACGAGTCGGTCGTTTTGTGAGAGCATGTCCGCCTTTGTGGCTGAAAAAAGAACCCCAAAGCCCTTTTAACGCCATAGGGATGACAGGAACAGGGTTACGTTCAAGGATTTTCTCTACACCAGGGCGAAACTCACCCAATTGACCGTTAGACGTTAAACGACCCTCAGGGAAGATACAGACAACCTCACCGTCGTTAAGTGCTTGTTCAATCTGTTCAAATGCTCGTCGGTAAGTGTCGGCACACTTACGTGGAGAACAGATCGGGATAACACCAGCATGACGGAATACATATTTAAGAACAGGTAGCTCGCTGATGGACTTGTCCATCACAAAACGAACCGGGCGAGTAGAGGTTCCCATCAAAATCAATGCATCGACATAGCTAACATGGTTAGCCACGATTAACGCAGCACCTTGTTCAGGAATATGTTGGCGCCCCGTTACTGACACACGATACATACAATGGCTGAGTAAATAACTGATAAAGCGTTGTGTAAATTCCGGTACTTGACGATAGACATAGATTGCCACGAAGAAGTTACCTATTGCCATCATGGCAAACAGTTCCACAATAGAAAGCTCTAGTGCGCTGAGTACAACGATCGAAACCAAAGCAGACACCACCATAAACAACGCATTCATGATGTTGTTAGCAGCAATGGCACGTGCACATTCCCCTTTGTTTGAACGAGATTGGATGAACGCATAAAGAGGAACAATAAAGACACCGCCGCTTACACCAACAAGGAACAGGTCAATCATGACGCGCAGATGTTTGGATTCAGCAACGAAGCTTTGCACATCATAAAAGTGCACCGGAAGTGATGGATAACTTGGGACGGCCCATAGCAAGTCGACGCCAAAGACGGTCAGACCAAGGATACCGAATGGCAAAATACCAAGCTCAACGTGGTTGAAGGAAAGTTTTTCACACAACCAAGAGCCTGTCGCGATGCCAATGGAAAACAATGCCAACAGTAAAGAAACGACAGTGCTGTCTGCAAACAAATGTTCACGCGCAAAGTTAGGGAATTGAGTCAGGTAAGTCGCACCCATAAACCAAAACCAACTGATGGCTAGAACAGACATCCAAATGCCTCTCTGTTTTTTTGCCACTTTTAACGTGTTTTTTAAACCAGAAATCGGTTCAAACTTCGCTTTGTCAGTCGATTGGCTAGGCATCGTTGGAATATTCACGCTGCTCATGAATCCAAGCAAAGACAAGGCAATCACGACACAAGAAGCAATCAAGGTACCATTAGGAATGGCTAGCAGCAGGCCTGCGCTAAGCGTACCTATAAGAATCGAAAGGAACGTGCCCATTTCAACCCAAGCATTTCCTTTAACAAGCTCATTTGGTTTGAGCGCTTGTGGTAGTAAGGCGTATTTTACGGGACCAAAATAGGCCGATTGAGTGCCTGTCATAAACAAAAGAGCCAGCATCAGCATGGCACTTTGAGTGGCAATAGCGGTTGCAGCGCAAGACATGATAGCCAGCTCGATGAGCTTTAGACGCCGGATTAATTTGGCTTTGTCCATGCTGTCAGCGACGGCACCAGCATGCGCAGAGAATAGAAAGAAAGGTAGGATGAATAAGCCTGCCGCCAAATTAACGAATAGATTGACGGATATTGGTAGGTTATCAATTTGGCTGTATGTCACCATCAACAACAGGACGTTTTTGTAGATGTTGTCATTGAGTGCGCCAAGGCATTGCGTCACAAAGTAAGGAAAAAAGCGTTTTGAGAAAAACATGCTGGCCTCGAGTAAACAAAGTCGAATGAGATGGGAGCACTTTATGCTCAATGAACGATTAAACCAGCTTTCTCTCTCAAGTGACGTTGCATGCCACCAAAAGTAACGAAATTCGTTACTTTTATTTCCATTTGTTTATTGAGTTACTAATTTTGAGGCTTTTGAGTGGATTTTCTTTCCCATGGTTCAAACAGAGGGAACGTCCAGCGACGCATCGCAATAATGAGAGAGGTGCCGTGTTTCTCGTCCATATCGAGAGAGCTATCACTTTGGCAAGCCTGATAAAACTCATCGATGACCTTTTGCAGTTTCTGTTGCAGTTTCTTGTTGGTTGGTACGCTCATCAATCCTGTTGCCATGGACAACTGTTCATCTTCACCGGAAAAGTAGCTTTGGAAAAAGGCGTCTTGAACTTGCTGTTGGAAGAACCGTTGAATAGGGCCGCCCATCTGCCACTTAAATGTCGGAGATATACGCAAACGAATTTTGTTATTTGGCTGCAAGTCGATGATGTTCAGACGATCCAACTGAGCCAGCTTTTGCACCAGTTCCAACTCATTGAAGGTGTATTGCTGAACGATTTGTTCAAACTGATAGCCATTTACAACACAGATCGCCACGAGTAGCAGGGCTTTATCGTCAACCAACTGCTTTTCTTGCTCTAACGTTAGCGACTCCAGACCTTTATTATGCGCAGCCGCGAGCTTAAACAGTTCCGCCATTTCTAAACCAATCAATTGGCAAATTCGTTCTAAGCGTTCAAGGCTAATGTGTTGACCTTCAGCGAGTAAACGTTTGACGCTTCCTTCACTTAAATCAAGGTGTTGTGCAACATCAGCATAATGCAGCCCAGCTAACTTTAGTTGGCGTTTAAGCTCTTTAATTAACGTACAGCTTTCTGACATTTACGCTGTTACCTCGTCGTGTAACTGCTCTAGGTACGTTTGCATAAAGGCTTTGCGTTTTTGAGCTTCGCGTCTCGCTGACTCCGTGTTCATAGTTTCAGCGATTTTGAATAACTTGGTTTGAAAGTGATCCAGAGTGAATTGTTTATCGTCGAGCTCTCGCTGTTGAGCAAAGATGTCTTTGTCATCGTAAAGTTGCGCATCAAACTCAGTGCTCACTTGTATACAGCGAGTAACGCCAATAGCACCTAATGCATCCAGCCGATCGGCATCTTGAACGACTTTTGCCTCCAATGTGTTGGGTCTGATATTAGCGCTAAAGCTGTGTGCTTCTATCGCATGGGCAATGGCATCATGGTATTGCTGCGGATAATCGATACTTTCTAAAAACGCGACCGCTTTTTTGGCTGCAATGATTGAGCTCTGCTTGCGGTTTGGATGATCTTTCGGATAGGTAAAACAATCATGTAAATAGGCGGCGGGAAGCACAATAGATAAGTCGGCGCCTTCTTCCATAGCCAGTTTTTTTGCGGTGTTTACGACCCGTTGAACATGGCTTATGTCATGCGCCGCATCGACTTGCATCTCTTGCTGCATAAATTCCAAAAATTGCGATTCTATCTGGCTTAATAAGGTCATGAGTTATATCTACAACTAAAGTGAAGGCGGAAGTATGCCGAACGCAGAGAGGAATTTCCAAGTTCGATAGTGTAATTGAGATTTAGCCATCAGAACCTTATGCAACTTAGTGAGTTTCGGGTCATCTTAAATAGCATTTTTGTGCGTTCGGTTGGCTACTAAGGTGGTAAGACACAGAACAGCAGTGACGTTTGCCAATAGCAAAAGGGCCTGATGATTTCGTTAGACCCTTTTTCGTTTTAGTCGGTATTTTTACTAACCTTAGCGCTTGAACGTCACTTGCTCTGCTTGTTCAAGATGAATATGAGTCGTCGCAGGCTGTGTCTCTACAATGACTTTACCGTGACGAACAGAGTAGCGAACCGGCACTTGGCGACGTACTGCGTCAAAAACATTTTCTGCAGGAAGAATCAGTAAACTACCTGGCTTACCTGTTTCAATGCCGTGCTTGTCTTGAATGTTCAGTGTACGTGCTGAATTGGTGCTGATCAGATCCAGTGAGTTGTTGATTTGGTCGTAACCCATCACCTGACACACGTGCAGACCCATATGCAGCACTTGCAGCATGTTTGCAGTGCCTAGTGGATACCATGGGTCGAATACGTCATCGTGTCCAAAGCAGACGTTGATGTTGGCATTCAGCATCTCTTTTACTCGTGTTACGCCACGACGTTTCGGATAATCATCAAAACGGCCTTGTAAGTGAATGTTCACCAGAGGGTTTGCCACGAAGTTGATACCGGACATGCGTAATAAACGGAACAGGCGAGATGCATAAGCGCCGTTGTAGGAACCCATCGCTGTTGTGTGACTGGCCGTGACTTTATTTCCCATATCGAACTTGTGCGCTAATGCTGCCAGCGTTTCAACGAAGCGAGATTGCTCGTCATCGATTTCATCACAATGCACGTCGATCAGACGGTCGTATTTTTGTGCTAACTCGAATACGTAGTGCAGTGATTCAATGCCATATTCGCGTGTGAATTCAAAGTGTGGAATCGCGCCAATAACGTCCGCCCCTAATTTGACGGCTTCTTCTAGCAGCTCTTTGCCATTTGGGTAAGAGAGAATACCTTCCTGCGGGAAGGCGACGACTTGGATATCTACCCACTCTTTCATCTCTTCACGCACTTCTACCATCGCTTTTAGGGCAATTAGGGTAGGGTCTGAAACATCGACGTGAGTACGAACGTGTTGTACACCGTTTGCGATCTGCCATTTTAAGGTTTGTTTTGCGCGCGTTTTCACGTCTTCAATCGACAGCATTTCTTTGCGCTCAGCCCAACGTTCAATACCCTCAAACAATGTGCCAGAGATGTTCCAGCTTGGCTCGCCTGCGGTTTGCGTTGTGTCTAAGTGGATGTGTGGCTCGCAGAAAGGTGCAACCGCCATGCCGCCTTCAGCATCGATGGTGTCACCGTTGTGATTAAGCTCCACATCGTTGCTTTCAATGCGCTTGAATTGACCATCTTCAATCAAAATTTGCTGCAGACCTTCTTGTCCTTTTAGCGTTACGTTTTTGATCAGTAGTGTTGTCATGATGGTTCCTTACGCTGGCTGTGTAGCCAGTGCTTTTTTGTTGAGAATAGGATTAAGAATTAGGAAGCTAATTGCGCCGCCAAGTACAGCGTTAATCGGCACTACGCCAGGCAGGAAGTGTCCCGCACCAACGCCAATCACGACAGCGATAATGCCAGCCCAGTTAACGTTTTGGAATTGGGCGGCTTCAAAGTTTGCGTAGCGTTTACGGTTCGTGAAGAAGTCAGCGATGATCACGCCGCCAATCGGTGGAATTGCCAACGATAAGAAGGTCAGCCAGCCAACAAAGTTATTGTAGAGCCAGAGAGCGCAAAGTGTGCCAACAAGCCCGTTCGCCATCGAGATGTATTTACTTGGTAAGCCAGTGATGTTGGAAAACCCAAGACCCGATGCGTAGAGCGCGTTGTCGTTAGTCGTCCAAATGTTTAATCCAAGTACGATGATGGCGGGAATTAATAAGCCTTGCGCAATCATCACTTCAGAGATGTCTGATTGACCAGTCACGGATGCACCTGCCGCGCCAAAGATAAACATTAACGAGTTACCGATGAAAAATGCCACCATGGTGATCATCACGGCGCTGCGCGGCTTTTTGCCAAAGCGCACGAAATCTGCCGTTAATGTACCAGCACTGACAAAAGAGCCAACAACCATCGCGAGAGCTATTGAAAAATCGAGTGGCTCGGTTGGTTGAACTTGTTGTAGTTCGCTAATACCGCCAACGCTATTTACTGCCTCAATGACAGAGTAACCGCCAAGTAGCGCAATGGCAGGAACGGCGATTGCTGACAGCACCATCAGTGCGGAGATGCCAAAGTAAACGGTCGCGGTCATGAGCAAACCGGAGACGAGGATCAACGTGTTGGTATCGATGCCCGTTGCTTTATGCACCGGAATCGCAAACATCGCGACACCAACTCCAAACCACCCAACTTGAGTACCGCCAAGAAGAGCGGAAGGAAGCCAAGAGCCTTTAGAACCAAAAGAGAAACGAGCAAGAAGGTGAGTAGAGAGACCAGTAGAAGCGCCGATGTAACCGAGGAAAGAAGTGTAAATACCGAGGATTAGGTTACCGATGAGAACAGCGAGGAAAAAATCATTAAAGGAGAGCCCAGTACCGAGAGAACCCCCTGTCCACATACTTGCGGAGAAAAAAGTGAGTCCTAACATCACCATGGTTAGTGACGCCACGCCTTTTCTGGCCGTGTTGGGAACTGGTCCAAGACTGTAGTTATTGTCTCCAGCCATTATTACCTCCGCACATTGAAATATTAAATTATAGCACCTGGTTTTCAGGCAAACGGCGCGTATTATCGTGATGTAAATTTAATAGTCAATGATAAAATTGCAATTTAAACGTTTGCTTGATTTTTGATTTCTGTTTTTTATTTTAATAACAATGACTTGGTTTTTAAGTTCTAAAAGTGAAAAGTTTATTTTTACGTATTTTCTATGATTTATAGACAGGTTTTCTATGTGAAATGAATGTTTTGAATTGCTATTTGTTTTTATGGATTAAATTTATCTATAACTCTGGATTGTTCAGTCGATTTCTATGAAAAGAAAACGATTTCATGATGAGATTTTTGGTTTGGACGTCATTTGTTCTTTTTTTTTGGTGTGTTTTCTTGGTTTTATTTTATGTAGGTGATTTGTTTTTGTTGAAGCTGGCATTTCTAATGGTTTAGTGGGCGAATATTTGAATTTTATAAACAGTAAACAATCTGTTGTGGGCAAGAAAAGTACAACCGAGCTCGGTCAGAGGATAAGAGAGCAATAGCCACATAAAAAAATAGCCAACCGCAAAGAGTGCGATTGGCTTATATACATGTGAACAAAATCAAGTTCACTAACAACGTCAGTTGGCTAGGTGACCCTCGGCTTAAGAAGGGTCGATTTATATAATGCAGTTACTGTGCCAACTTTAATATGCCCTAAAATACGTAGTTTCTGTGACATGCGTTGCTTAAAGTTTGAGTTTGTTTGCAATTTGCAACTGCGTTATGCAATTTGACTCTATTATGCTAATGATTGATTAATAAACAGTGGACTTTTTAGAGCATGACTAAACTCGCCGTCCCTAAAAAGGCGAAAAAACCAACCACATCTGTCACTGTTGTTAGAATCACCGAGCCAGCCAAAGCAGGGTCCAATTTAAACTTATCCAAAATAATGGGTATCAACACACCAAATAAAGCAGCGGTAATAATGTTGACGATAATGGCCAGCGCGATGGTTCCGCCTAAAACTGGCGATTGGAACCACAATCCGGCTAACCCGCCGATGATTAGCGCCCAAGCAATGCCGTTCAGTGAGCCTATGCCCAACTCATTTTTTAAGAATTTGAATCGGTTACCTGGGGTAATCTGATTAAGCGCCATCGCACGAACCATTAGAGTCAGCGTTTGGCTGCCTGCAATGCCACCCATCGATGCAACAATTGGCATTAGTACGGCCAAAGCCACCACTTGAGCAATCACGTCTTCAAATAGCCCGATAGTGACAGACGCTAAAATTGCAGTCAGCAAATTGATGCCCAGCCACACGCCGCGTTTTTGTGAGCTTTTTAATACTGGCGCAAACAAGTCATCGCCTTCATCCATACCAGTACCGGCCATTAAGCGCGCTTCGTAGATTTCACGTTGCGTACTCAATGCAAATTGCCAATCGACTTCACCAATCAGAGTTTGGTCTGCATCAGTCACAGGCAGAGCGGGCAGTGTGCTGTGCTCTAATGCTTCTACCGCTTCGGGAAGCATCATCTTACTGTCTAGCACCGTCACCGCTTCAATAACGAGTGTTTTCAAGCGAGTATCAGGATCACTACGTAAAATTTCGTAGTAATTGACAGTCCCTCGATACTGTTTATTACGGTTGATCAGGTAGACCTGTTGAGGCGTGTCGTAGCTATAGCGCTCCATTAACTGCTTAGCCGTTCCAATCGTAATATTAAAGGGTAGGGTGATGATTTTACGCTCAGCCCAGTGGCCGAGTTCTTCATCTTCATATTCGTTTGCTTGATCGTAAAGCTCTAACTCATCTTTTTCGATTAACGCGAGCGCTTCGTTGATGATCGACTCAGGCAACGAATCCGCCCATTCGATCAGCGATAAGTTATCAAGTTTAGCGAGGGTGAGTTTTAGCTCGACTTCAGATAATGCATTGATGATAGAAAAACGTACGTCGGCACGCATTTCCGTTAACACGTCGATATGCAGTTCTAGTGGCAAAGCTCGCCATAAGCGAACACGATCATCGATTGGAAAGGCTTCCAGAATTAGGGCGACTGCGCCAGGTTCGAGACCCGCTTCAATAGATTCATTGAGCGTTGCGACTTGATCCGCTTCTTCGGCTTGGCCAATTTGCTGGATTAGAGTGGAGAGATCTTGAAACTTGCTCACCTAGTACCCCGATAGTTAATTCGTTTTATGGAAGTATGGCATGTTATTGAGATGCACAACTATGCATCTTAACCTTGCTCAAGGTACTTGAAAGTAACAGAAAAACAATAGGCTATTCGCTGTTGATAGTGAGATATGGCTGTACCAATTGGCGAATGTTCACTTTTGCGCCAATTCTCGCTGCGAGCAAATACATTCCACCAATTTTACGATGTAAAAATAGGGCATCGGCAGGTGGGGTATGCCAGTACTCTTGTTCCATGCTCAAAATAGTGCCAGCTTCGCGAAGTTTTTGCGCTAAGCCACTGGCTTTAAAATCATATGGCTCATCAACTAACATGGGTTCACATGCCATTTTTACTAAATCGAGAATCGCTTGGCGCTGATCAGGTAAGATGGTTTGGCTGAAGAAGCCAATTTGCTCAAGCGCGTCATTCAAGCCTTGTTCGTCATTATTCATGACGGACGCAAAGGCTTTGCGATAGCCGGCACTGAATCGTTCGCTGTATTCGCGAGTTGCACCGAAATCTAACAAGCCGATTTGGCGAGTACTTTCAATGTACAAGTAATTGGCGAAGTTAGGGTCGGTTTGCACCATCTTGAATTCGAACAGCTCTCTGAACAGCAATTCGAGCAAACTGTGCATGACAAAATCTCGCGTACTTTGATCATAATGTTCGATGTGTTCAATGGGTACGCCGTCAATAAACTCCATGGCGAGAACGGAGTCTGAGCAACTTTCAGTGTGAATCTTTGGTACGACAAAATGAGGATGCTCCTTCAAAGCATCATGGTAACGAATCGCAAATTGCGCTTCTCGGGTGTAATCGGCTTCATCATGCAGTTGCTTTTTCGCTTCTTCGAGCAATCCTTTGTAGTCGACAGACTCGGGAATCAACCCAACGACCTTGAGCAGTGTCCCGACATTATCGACGTCGCTATCAATACTTTTTCGTATGCCCGGATATTGCACTTTGACGGCTAGGTTATCGCCCGCATCGCTGTAGGCTTGGTGCACTTGTCCTATTGATGCACTGGCGATTGGTTTGAAGTTAAATGATAGAAACTCAGCTTTCCAACTCGTTCCTAGCGAACTTTCCATGACTCCGTTCAGTTGCTTTGCAGGCATTGGGTCTGCGTTGGAGCGAAGGCGGGAGAGAATATCGGCGAGTTCAGGTTCTAAAACATCACCAGCATCCATTGAAAGCATTTGACCAAGCTTCATTGCAGCGCCACGTAGGTGAGCAAGTTGGTCTGTCAACCGTGCGATGTTTTGTGGCGTCAGCAAGAGGTCTTTCGCTTTTGGTTTATTGCCTTTGGCGATTTGTTTCGTGCCTTCTGCAATCACATTGCCTGCGACACGGGTAGCAAGTGAAGCGAACTTGCTGAACCTTGAGATACGATGGGTAGGTAGGCTTCTTTCCTTTGCCGACATGAATCTTCTCCGCTGTCTACTAACTAATTGTTATACGGGAAAAGGATGTGTTTGGATACAAATGAAAAAACCGCCAGCGAAACTGGCGGTTTGTGAGTTTAGATGGAGTAGAAGAAGTACAGCTGAGACTTCATTCGAATGATGATCCCGCGAATCACATCTAAGAAGGCCATGAAGCCTATCGGTTTTTCACCGCTGACCCATGCGAGGCCAACAGAGCCAACAGGAATGTCGTAGCCTTCTGGCTCATCAATCTTAAGACGAACAAAGTGGTGTTTGTTCTGTAAATTCTTTCCAGTGGTGATACGTACGGAATCATCGAAACCCAGCAGATTACCTTGTGACTCACCTGTTGCTTCAACAATGCCTTCGACGGTCGCTGAGAAGATCTTACCTGGGTAAACGGACGAAGAGAATTCCGCTGGCTGACCCGGTTTGATGTTACGAATCGCCTGGTGGTTGACTCGCATCAGCACATACTTCTCGTTAGTGTACATGTTGATACGCGGCATCATCGATACACGCTGACCTTCACGCAGGATAAAGTTGGTGACAAAACCATCTGTTGGGGCATGAACTTTTGTGCTATTCAAATCCCATTGCGCTTTTGCAATTTGCTCTTCAGCTTGGCGCAGTTCGGCTTGTTTGGTTTCAACTGCAAGTTCCGCTTTATGAATCGCCAGTTTTGCACGGGAAATATCGACTTGTTTCTTCTTAATTTGAGACTCAAGGGTAAACACGTTGTGACGTGCCATATCAACCGCACTCGATTGTTTGTCGATGTCGCTTTCCGTGATGGTGTTTTGCACCACTCGGTTTTGCTCAACATAACGATCTAGCATCTTTTTCTGCAATTTGTAGTCAACTTTCGCCGCTTCCAATTGGCTCTTGGATGTTTCTAGATCTTGCACCAATGCTTGATGATTCGCTTCTTCAATCTCGATGTCGCCTTTTGCCGTAGCTAATGCGACTCGTGCAGAATCGGCGGATACGCTCGCCTGATTTAATGCGATTTCGTATTGCGTTGGGTCAAGTTCATAAATAAGCTGACCTTCTTTAACTTGTTGATTTGGCTTAATGTAAATGTGGTCAACTTTACCTTTTACATTGGTTGAATCTGGACGCAATTGGATGTGTGGTGACTGCACGACAGAACCACCGGATAAATCCATCGGGGTGAAGTTAATCAAACCTACCCATACGAACATCAGCCAACTCAAACCGCCAAGATAAGCGAACGATTTGGTTGCTTTGTTCCAAGGCATGCCAACCCAACGCAGCAGATAGATGAAGAGAGCCCATACCGCTAAACCTTCTAACATTCCGCTTCCTCTTTTGGTTGTGTTTCTGTTTGCGGTTTACTTCTCCATGTATCACGCAGATTGATGATGGCTTTTTCCATATCAACGAATGCAAAGATCACGGCTAGCACCCAAACCCAGTGCCAGACAAACCCTATCCAGGTGAGCGCAGTGATGAGCCCTATCTGATGATGGTCTTTGCTGTGCGCCTTATTAATTGGCAACTCATGGATTTTCCAAAAGCCGTAACACGCGCCCGCGACACTCGCGATTAAAACGACGGCAGCGACAATATGTAACGCTGTATCTGCACCAGTTCCGACAAATGGGACACTCAGTAAACTCATTAAACACTCCTCTATCAAACGGTTGGCGTATTGTGATCTGGATTTGATTTAGGTCTTTCTTTGTGACAGATTCAATCAATAGAGGATTAAATTTGATGTGATTGGTAATGAAGACGGTTCGATTTATTCGCGCGATGGGCATTCTAAACATGCATAACCTCGCGTTATCTAAATATAATGTGGGCTCGGATGAACTGGGGATTCCGTCGTCGGTATTTCACAACCCAATGACACTGATCCCGCTAAAAGCCGTCGCAGAATGGTATCGTTGTGTTGAACAAGCCAGCAGTGATCCAGATGTGGTTTTGAGTCTCAGCCGAGGTATTGAACTGCAAAAGCTTGGACCTGTGGGACGCTGGCTATTTTCTGGGAATGATTTAGCCAGCGCGATTCGACGCGTTAATTATGGTGCGAGTAACTTACAATCTGGGGCGTTTTTTGCTGGCGAACAGTCGGGCAAAATCATCAAATGGACTTACCACAATCCGTTTATAGAAACGTCAGTAAAGGTGCACGATAGTATCCGCGGTGCGGTATTTATGATTAAAGTGCTACGCGAATTTCTTGGTAAAGACTATCAGCCTTTGCGCGTCAAGATTTCAGGGTCGAGAAAAAATACTGAGCGATACCGGGAATATTTCGGCTGCGAGGTGGAATGGAGTCAGCCAAAAACAGAAATATGGATCCCGGGAGATGACCGATTAGCTTCTCGACAAGTGAGCCATCGCGAAGACAGCCGTCTAGCGATGAGTTTTTCCGATTTGGATGATTTGCTTAATATGCCCGACCCAGAAGATGAGTTGAAAGTGATTTATGAAGTGGTGAACTACAGCAGTCATTATGGATTGCCAACGTTAGAGCGCGTTTCTTCTCTGCTTGATTTATCTGAACAGCAGTTTCAACGTCGTTTGCACAAATTAGGCCTCAACTTCTCGATGGTATCCGGCTATGTATTGAGTAATATTGCGGCTGGGTTATTGAGTAAGCGCGTGAGTATTGATGACATTGCTATGCGCCTTGGTTACACCAATGTGGCGAGCTTCAATCGTATGTTTAAGAAACATCGTGGATTAACGCCCAAGCAGTATGCGGGAAGATTAGAAAAGTAATGCTTCACTTGTCTTTATGAAAACAAGCAATAAAAGCCCTCAAGGTAGAGGGCTTTATTATTTTTTGTGTGGTGTTGTTTAATGTAATGGCTATTTCTTAGGGCGCCAGCTTAGTGCACTTGCAACAGCGCCGATGGCAATCACATCCTTTTTTTGTTCACTAAGTTCTGGGAGCATTTGTACCGCAATGGTACCGTTCGTCTGTACAGCGGCAATTTCTTGTGTGCCTTCCTTAAAGCTATAACCCAATGGAATGTCTACCGCCATCATGGCGTCGGGACTAGTATGTACGGTTTCTACATTAAAGTGGGTGCTGCCGATACGCACTACGCCAGTCTCTTTTTTCTCGAAGCTGATGTCGATGAGAGCGGATTTTGGCTCCATCGCAAACTCACCGACTTTTTTACCATCTTGAGTAATGTCACAGGTGTAAGGATCATTCCCACCAAAATCGACGCCCATGTAGTTAACCGACATACCGCCTCCAGCGCAGCTCAGAAGCCAAGTTTCCCCGTTGTCGATACGAGTAACTTCTGCGCCCATCGTACCTTCTTTGAAAGAGATATGGTTAAACCAACTTGAGTTAGAAGCACTGCGTGAATAGTTGCCTTTGTACTTACCAGCAAAATCAAAATGACCATCTGCACCGAATCCCCAAAAATCTCCGTCGGTTTTGATCAGCATTTCTGGTTGTGCTTTTACGGCATCAGTACGATCCATGACGGCTAGGCCACCACAACCTACAAGGAGTAGGGGAGCGAATAGAGTAAGTTTCTTCATGTTTTTCATCGTTTATAGCTCGGTTACATCTAAGATTTGGTCGGTGAATTGGATCTTTTGAATGTCGTACAACTCATCCGAGCCTGTACTCGGACACTTAACAGAAACGCTCTTTGCTTTGATAACAGTACATTCTGCCAGTTTGTGTGGCACGATATAGGTGTTGATACCACCTTCACCATAAATGCTGTTGTCTTTGCTGTTGCCTTCAAAGGTATTGTCTTGGTCATTACCGATGACATTCATTGCGTCGTCGCCAATGATCTTCACTCTTGTCAGCCACTGAGATTTGTAGGTGTATGCTTCTATCAAGCCGTCTTTGTTGGGAGCCATACGGAAGGTAGGCACTGTGCCTGGATTTGTCTTTTCTGTGTAAAGTTTGACGCCCGCAGAGTCGATGTTCGCGGTGTATTGCAAGTATCCGTGGAATAAGCCGCTGATCCAATCAACGGCTTGTGGATCTTGAGTTTGCATTTCTTCACGTGTTAACGCTTGGTAGCCATCTAAACCTTGTCCGTTTGCTTTTGCTACACCCATGTAAGCTTCAAAAGCGGCAGCAAAGTATTCGTGAGAATATGAAGGGCCCGTTTGTTTAACACTTTCAGGATCGAAGTCGTCCGATTTCCAATCGTCCCAGTCATACTGAGTTGGGCGCCACACCGTCGGTTTGCCCGCTTGAATATCGTTATAGATTTTTAACGCATGAGCTTGAATGTCATTTTGCAGTGCCGCAGTCCCCGTGTTAGGTGCAATACCTTGCGCTTGGACCAAGTGTAAAATTTCTTCAAAAGCGGCGTCTCGTTCGGCTTTTTTACCAAGATTGGCACAGTAATCGGCAAAATTACTCATGTAATGGCAATCGCCTTCAACTGTCAGTTCTCGATACATCAAAGATTGGCTGTTCCTTAGCCAGTTTGGTGTTTCTTTACTATTTACTAATGTTGCCACGATAGATGTGACAAGTGTATCCATATCATCTTCGTTAAGTACCATCATGCTTACAACAAACTTTTCTAGAGAACTCGTATCAAAAGAGTGTGCTAAGCCCGAGTTTGTCACTGCATCGTTCAGTTTGTCTTGGCGAATCAGTTCGTTGATAAAGATTTTGGTTAACATCTCATCATTCTGTTCGTCGTTTTCGGTCAGCATTAGTGTGGCATCACGCTCGGCTAATGTCTTAGCGATACGAGACTTGTCAGCGCCGTACTTAGAGTCTGGTTGGTTTGTGAGAAGGTGTTGGATGATTTTGGCTGCACGAAAGATTTTTTCATTATTCGCACCGTCATCAACAGCCACAATGTGAAATGCATCATTGTTATTTGCTTCAGAAAGGGAGATTTTCACATAGTGGGTGAAGCCCGCATCAGCAGCCACTTTTAACTTGGCTGGAAGCTCTGTAGAAACGACAGTTGGGATTGTGACAGTGCTCAATGTTGGCGCTGGTGGTGTTGGAGGTGTCGTTGTCGATGGTTTCGAATTAGATTCACTGCCGCCGCAAGCAGTTAGACTTATCGCGCAAAATATGGCTAAAGGTGTTAATTGGGAATATCTCATTTCATGTTACTCGTAGACTTTATTAGAGCAAGAAACTTAGAAGCAACATAAAGTCCTGTCTATATAAGCAAACAAAGTCATATATATCGATATTGTTTTTTGGTAAGGACTATCATTCGATATATTTAAAAATGTAGTGGATTTTTATTCCGAAATTTATTTTTTATGTGAAGCTATATTCTGCTAATAAATAAAACATCAGGTTATTGCATGGTTTTAGGGGCGTGGAATGATTAGGATTATCGTATATGTATGGTTTGTAAGCGTATGTAAGCCCGCTTTTTATTAAAATTATCATTTAAGTGGGTTGCGCAGTATAGGACGAGCGATATACTCCCTCCATCATATTGGTGGAGTAAATGATTCATGGTGGGCAATACAATCTTACTGGTAGAAGACGACTCTGAGATTGCTCGATTAACCAAAATGTACCTCGAAGCCGAAGGCTATACAGTAACTGTTATCGACAACGGTCAAAATGCATTAGAAACGATTCACGGACTCAATCCGGACCTAGTGCTGTTAGATTTGATGTTGCCGGGAAAAAATGGCGCAGAAATATGCCAAGAGGCACGTAAATTTTATCATGGGATTATCATTGTTTTGACTGCAACCGATGATGAAATGAGCGAGGTGAGCTTATTTAAGTTCGGTGCTGATGATTACCTTACCAAACCGATAAAAGGCAATATCCTTCTCGCCCGTATTGAAGCGGCGCTACGTCGCTATCGTCGTCAAGTTGATACCGTTGAAGAAGAAAAGCTGAGCCGATATGGCATTAGCCTTTGTCTTCGTCGCTCCCAAGCATTTTATTTGCAAAAAGATATTGGTTTAACGAGCTCTGAGTTTGAAATTCTAGAGCTCCTGATGCTGAATGTCGATAAGCCAGTATCTCGTGAATCATGTTGCCGTCTTGCCAGAGGCATTGAATACTGCATTACTGATCGTTCGATTGATATGCGTATATCCTCACTAAGGAAGAAATTCTCTAAGGCTCATATCCATACTGCTACCATTAAGACCATACGTCACCACGGCTATATGCTGACAGGTAAATGACGCATGTTTTCCCTGTTTACTCGTCTATATGTGGGGTTAGTTACTGGCCTTGCGCTGACTGTTGCTTTGTTTCTCTTTATGGGGGAAGAGTACATGCGCAAAACAGAAGTCGGTGTTTTTTTGAGTGATGGTGCTTATTTTGTCGATCAATACATTGAGCAACGAGGCACTCCGGATTCTCTCTATAAGAAGTTAACCGAAAACGGCAAGCAAGATTTCTTTATCTTTGATTTAACATTGGTTGAAAACTGGGACGGATCACCGCCTTGTCGAGATTGTAAGCTGCTGTACCGAATACAAGGGATACCTGTTTATCTTATTGATGGCAGTACCTATGCCGCGGTATTCCCTTTACCTAACACCTCGAAGAGTTTAGTTTTCAAAGAAAAAACGGATTTCTTTAGCCCAGATGTTGATTGGAATGAAGATTCTGAGATTGTATTTATACTGACTCTACTTTTGGTTGTTGTGTGCAGTTTAGGCATTATGGTTTACATACCTGTACGACGTCTTGACCGCCAAATTCGACAACTAACGGCTGCACAACAACAATTTGGTTATGGTGAGTTGAATACGCGAGTCGATCTAAAGCAATTTTCGCAACCCGTGAAAGAGCTCGCCCAAGGCTTCAACAACATGTCTGAAGAGATTGAGAGACGAGTACGTCAAACACACATCTTTACTCAAGCTATTCCTCATGAAGTGCGCACTCCGCTGAGTCGTATTCAGCTAGCGACGGATTTAGCTAGGCGCACGAGTGGTGAAATGCAGGCAGAGTTACATGACGATATTGAACGATACGTTGATGTAGTGACGGATTTAACGTCCGACATCGTCATGCTGTCTCGCTTGAGTGTGAAAAACCATTCTTTGAGCGATTCTGTTGAAACCATGGAACTGCCTCTTTGGTGTAAAAGCCGCATGAATTACCTAGGCTTAGAGTCCACCATGTTGAGAGCAGAAAATGAACTCGCGAACCAATTGATTCACTTTCAGCCTACTTTGGGTAACCTCGTCCTCGATAATTTACTGCAAAACGCCAAGCGTTACGGTGAATCCTGCGTTGAGGTGACGATTCGAATGGTAGCGGATTGCTGGAGCATCGATATTGAGGACGATGGTCCGGGCATCCCTGAAGCGATGCGAGAAGAAGTATTTATGCCATTTTCGCGTTTAGACAAAAGCCGCAACGCCGACATGAAAGGCTTTGGTTTAGGGCTTGCCATCGCTACCAGTGCAGCGAGGCAACTGGGTTGGGAGCTTTCCGTCGGCGAGAGTCACTTAGGCGGTGCACGTTTTACGGTGCTTATTCCTGCCAACGATTAGAGTAGGCACTGCGGTAGTCTGGTTCAGCGATACCTTCATACAAATCTTCACAAGCTTGCAGCGGACCTACGACGGTTCGGTAGGGTAGGACACCTGCCCAAACAGGAATATCCATATCTTCCGCATCGTCGTTGACGCCAAAATTGCTGATTTTCACAGATGCCTCTGTGAGTGGGATACGCAGCAGCATGGTGGCTTTGAGCTCTTTTTCATTACTCAAACGGACTTGTTTTGTTCTCCCTGGAGCGATCTGTTCGATAAAGTGATTCAGCAACCTGTCTTTTTCTTGGTTATTCTCCACCATCTCAAACTGGCCAAAGACCACGGCGCTACGATAATGCGCACTGTGGTGAAATGCACTTCGAGCCAATACCCAACCATCAAGCAAAGTAAAGGTTAAGCACGTTTGCACTCCTTGTTTGAGTGAGCGTAACAGTCGACTGTTGTTGGCACCATGGATATACACGTAATCATCGACACGCCATGCCAGCATAGGGATGACCACAGGGCCTGACTCGTTGGTTATCGCAATATGAGCGATTAGGCTTTCATCTATGATGGCGTGCAGTTTGCTAACATCAGAGACGGCTTTATGTGCGCCTTTCTTAATTTCCGTTCTATTGGTGTTGGATAGCATTTTCTCTCCTTGTTTGCTCACGATTACGAGCGATTGATCCTCATTCTTTGATTGCAATGTAGCGTTTAACTGGTAGCTTAAAGAGAGCCACTTTTAACTAATGGATGGATCCAGTTTGTCTTTGATTGATATCGGTGACCTGCATTTAAAAGACAGTGATGGAACGCGTCAGCAAGCGTTGTTTTTTGCTATTCGCAAGAAAATTGTTCAAGGATTGTGGGTGAAGAATGGGAAGTTGCCTTCTACGCGGAAGCTTTCACAGGCGCTTAATCTAAGTAGGAATACCGTGATTTCTGCCTACGAACAGTTAGTGGCGGAAGGGTACTTGAACAGCCAAAAAGGTTCTGGCTTTTATGTTGCCGTAGAACTGCCGGAGCAGTACTTGCCTGAACCTAATTCAGTTCAGAGAGACTCATCACCGAAAACCAACTTTGACATCAACCGCGCATTTGCACCGGGTGTGCCGGATTTGGACGCATTTCCGATGGCGCAGTGGCAAAAGCTAGTTGCTCGCCACATGTCCCGCACCTGCTTGCTAGGGAATCAAGATATTCAGGGCAGTTGGGCATTGCGCTGTGCTTTAGCTGACTACCTTGCATCAAGCCGTTCAGTAAATTGCTCCCCAGAGCGCATCATTATTACCTCTGGGGCACAGCAAGCGTTGTCAATCGCGACGATGGTAGCTCTAAAACAAGGTGATAAGGTTCTGATGGAGCAACCAGGTTACGCGCAAATGCGGAAGTTGATTCAGTTCCAAAACTATCAATTTGAGCCTTTGTTCGTAAGAGAGAAATTAGGTTTTGATGTGGAAGCTGTGACCTCAAGCGATGCCGATGCGCTGTATATCACACCAAGTAATCAATATCCGATGGGTACCACACTCAATACCGAGCAAAGAGGAAAGATCATCAACTGGGCGGTCGAACAATCAAGTTGGATAATCGAGGATGATTATGACAGCGAATTTCAGTTTGCTCATCGTCCCTACACCAGCTTACAGGGGCTAGCAGCTCAAATGGGTCGAGATGATCGCGTGTTGTATGTGGGTTCCTTCAGTAAAGTGATGTTTAACGGATTGCGGCTTGGCTACCTTGTGGTTCCTGAACGTTTAGTAGAGCAATGTTTGGTGGTTAAAGATGCGTTAAGTGGTGATTCACCGACGCACACTCAAGAAGCGTTGGCAGATTTTATTACCGAGGGTGGGTTGTTGCGCCATATCCGAAAAATGCGCCGACTATATAAAACCAAGCATGAACAGATGCATTTATCCATTCAACAGCATTTTGGCGACAGTGTTTGCGTCGTTAGCCAAGCGGCGGGACTTCATATTACGTTGAAATGGCAAAACGGTATGGATGAGCTGCGTTTTACAAAACTGGCAGAACATGAAGGGATCATCTTGCGACCTTTGAGCTATTATGAACATCCAGGTTTCCAAGCACGTCACTGGCATGGTGCCGTGCTTGGTTATGGCAATATCGCGTTAGAGAACATAGACGCTGGTATCCAACGTTTAGCCCTAATTTTTCGACATGGGAAGCAGTGACTATTCAACTGCGCGTGTTTGTCGTTTATGTCGCCACTGTTTCCAAGGCAGTAAAAGTAGAGTGAAAATGCCAAGTGCATAAAACATTGACCAGCCTAAACATATAAAAACACCGGTACAAAGCAGTAGAGAAAGTCCCGCAAGCGCTTTACCAAACCCACGAAGCAATTTATAAGCGGCTAACATCGCCAACATGTAAACCAAAACGAATACACTATTTGCTAGTTTTAGGAAAAACTCCAGATCGAGCTGCGATAGCGTTCCTATCACGCAAGATATTAGCAGTACGCCGCCAACTAATAAGGTGGCTGAGAAAGGGACACCACGACGCGAAATCTTGGCTAGTGGGCTGTAAGGACGATGTTCCCGAGCTTGAGCCCAGACCATTCGCGCTAGGCTTTGTGTGTATAAGTTAACGCTCGCGAAACAAGCGGAGAATCCGATCAAACTGATTATCCATTTGGCCCCATCGCCAAGTAGTTGAGCACTCAACCATGGAATCGATGCATTATCGAATTGAGCATTACCATATGCACCAAACTTTAAAATAACGACAGAGCATGCCCAATAGGTAGCCCCCGCTACAAAACAACCGACCACAATGGCAATAGGGAAATCTCTTTGAGGGTTTTTGAACTCTTCCCCCATATGAGCAAAAGCCTCTATGCCAACAAAACACCAGAACATCACGCCAAGCGCTGCGGTAATAGGCCAAATTGACTCTTGTGTGATAGCTGGCATCACGAGATCGGCGCTGTTAACGTCGCCTTTCCATAAAAATGTGCCAACGAGCGCAAAGACACTCAAAGCAATAAGAGTTTGTAAATGACCTGATGACTTAGTGCCCATCAAGTTGACGAACACAAGAAGTAATACCGTTAGAATTTGTGCAAACAGATTATTGCTAATAGGCTCTGGCAATATTTGCTGTAGAAAGCCTGCGGCGAGTGCAATCGCGGCCGGAACCCCTACCGGAATGACACTAACAAATAGCCAAGCTACACTGCTTTCCAGCTTGGCGTTAAATGCTTTACGTACAAAAAATGCGGTTCCGCCCGCATTGGGATATCGCTTGCCTAGCTGGGCAAAAGTCAGCGCAATAGGACAAATGGCGATGAATAATAAAATCCAGGCCCATAGTGAAAAATGACCCGCTATGCCTGCTGCAATGGCTGGTATCATAAAAAGCCCCGTTCCCATTAATGTTGTGGATAGTTGGGCGATACCGGATGTGAGTGAAATGTCTTTTTTGAGCTGTTCCATGCTAATTGATTCATCCAATGTTGTAGGACTTATGACGAAAACGCTTGTGGCTTCTAATTATCTCATTTATTGGAGTTTAATGAGCCCGCTAGTGCGCTGAGTGCATAAGAAGCGTATTTGATTTCAATGCGTTATCGCTCTTTTATTTGAATGGATAACGGTGCTCATCTCATGCTTACCAAATAGCATATCCAAAATCTTAATAACAAAATGATTTACTGAACCGTCAATATGACGGTTGTTTTAAATATTTCCAACAAAATGTTGGTTTCTTATGCAGTTAGAATCGGTATAGAATGAGAAAAATAAGGAAAGCTTGGTAAGTATATGGACAAGTTTGATCACAAGATTGTGGATCTTCTCCGACACAACGCTCGGCTGTCGGTGACTGAAATTGCGGATAAAGTGAACCTTTCTCGTTCTGCGGTGACGGCTCGTATTCGTAAGCTAGAACATGACAAAGTGATTCTCGGGTATCACGCTGAAATTGCCTCTTCAGGCGGGGACTCGATTTGTGCTTATTTTGCTCTAAAGTTCGATAAATCTACATCCACGTATTATTGCGAATCATATGCCGACGAACTATACAAAATCGATGGCGTAAAATGGTGCCATGCGATCAGTGGTGAAACGGATATGATGGTTTTTGTCGAAGTACCTACGATGACTCGTTTGAACGAAATCAGAGATCAAATTCAACGTTACCCAGAGCTAAGGCACCTCATGACTCATACCGTTTTAGCTGAGTTCTTTAATACGACTGGCAACCAGTTTGTGAAATAAGCATCATGGGTGCCATTATTTATTAAAACCTTCTTGAGCAAGTATGTTAAACAACATCAATTTGAATCTACTTAGGTCCTTGCATGTACTTTTAGAAGAGTGTCATGTCAGCCGAACTGCAGAACGTTTGCACATTACGCAGTCTGCGGTTAGCCGACAGCTTGCACAATTGCGCGATCTGTGTGGTGACCCACTGCTTATTCGTCAAGGTAATCAGCTGATACCAACTCCGCGAGCAATAGCGTTAAAATCAAAGCTTGATGCGTTACTGGCTGAGTTTGACCATTTACTCGATGACAAACCTTTTGAGCCGCAACTGTGGCAAGGCGAGCTGGTTATTGCCTCAAGCGATTACGTGGCACAATACGTTTTGCCCGATATTGCATCTCACTTGGGTGAACAAGCACCACAATTGGATTTGGCGTATCGACTGTGGCAGCTAGATTTTATCGATAAGCTTCACGAGTTAGGAATCCACCTTGCTTCTTCTATGTATCCCACTCAGCCTGAAGGTGTATCTAGCATCAATATTGGTTCTGATAAGTCAGTTTGTTTGATGAAGGCATCTCACCCTTTAGCTGGTAAGGCTTCGATTTCTGTAGAGGACCTCATTAGTCATTCGCATATTCAAGTGACGGGTGGGGGAGACAAAGACTCAAGTACCGATATGGCACTAAAAGACAGGGGGCTGATGCGTCATGTTACCTTTAAAGTGCCTTTTTTCTCTGCGGCGGTAAATCGTTTGGTCTCAAGTGAGCACTTGATGGTAGTTCCGGAGCACATTGCAAATAATTTGGCCAAGCACTGGCCTTTGGTTCATAAAGCGCTTCCTTTTGAGACACCTACCCATGAATACTGGCTGATGTGGCATCCTAAATACGACAATGATCCAGCTCATCAATGGGTGCGAGAGCAAATCCACGCGGTGATGAAAATATCGGAATACTCCATCCATTAGGCTATGATTTTAAATCATGACTTTTATGCGAAACTTTGATTTCAAATTATAGCTCTTCAATTGATAGATTGAATTCAAATGGAGAGAGGTTATTTATGACACTAACAGTTTGGTTATCACTTTTTACCGTGTGTTTACTCGGTGCTATGTCACCTGGGCCTAGCCTAGCGATTGTGGCAAAACATGCCTTGGCTGGTGGACGCATCAATGGTTTGGCAACGGCTTGGGCACACGCTTTTGGAATTGGCATTTATGCGTTTATTACGCTGATTGGCCTCGCTGTTGTTTTGCAGCAAAGCCCGATGTTGTTCAAGACGATCAGCCTTGCAGGCGCGGCATATCTTGCATATTTAGGGTTCAATGCGCTGCGTTCGAAAGGCGGTGTAGCGGCGAAGTTGGAGTCAGGCGAGGAAACAACGGTAAGCCAGTCTGCTCGAGAAGGTTTTTTTATCTCGATTTTAAGCCCCAAAATTGCCTTGTTTTTTATCGCACTATTTAGTCAGTTTGTAGCGCTAGGTAATGATTTGAGCAATCAAATGATCATTGTGGCTACACCATTTGTTGTGGACGGGCTTTGGTATACTTTTATCACCCTAGTTTTATCGAGCTCTAAAGTAGTGGACAGAATTCGTTCTAAAGCGGTGTTAATTGATCGTTTGTCAGGGATTGTTCTCATGCTATTGGCACTTCGAGTGGTCGTAACCGTATAAATTTGCAAAGACAACAAAATATTAAAGGCAGCCCGGATGGCTGCCTTTTTCTGCTCTCAGTAAACCCTCATATAATTTACGTAATCTTGACGCTAAGTGCTGCTAAAGTTAATACTATCAATAGTGTTACTTTGGTTCACATTATCATTTGTAGTAAGCGCAGCTTTCCAACGCACTGTTATAATTAGAACGAGAGCCACTTAACGTTAATACTAACAGTGTCGCATATTAAGTCGAGAATGCTTTATTGGGTAAAACGGACTTTCCTCTTACTTATCCTATGAAAGGGGTAGAGACTTCATGACCGTTTAGAAGGTGAGAGAGCAATATGCAAAGAATAGTAAATCTAGCTCTAGTAGTAATTTTGACCAGTGTTTGCAGCGTTGCTTGGATATTCCTTTCAACAAAGAGCATATGGGTGTTTTTTGAACTGTTTGTATTCACGATGCTTGGTTTTGGGCTTTTGTACGCGCTACTACAAAAGGTTGATCCTCAGCACTTTGACTTCGTTTTAAATCACATAGAAGAAATAAAGAGAGAAGGCAGAGAAGCTTGCCAAAATGGGACCCCGAAAGAATCTAACCCATACTCTGGTGTTGATGGTGATTTGTGGGAGGCTGGCTACACAGCCTCTCACAACACAAAGATAAAACAATAAGCCGCTAGTTGCTTATTTGACGTTGTGCTTTTCAAAAAAAGCACCCTGCCATTGTAAAGACAGGGTGAAAGCAAGAAGTTTCTCAGGAGCTGTCGGGGGAGAGAAACTTATATAAATTCTATTTACTTATCGGCGAACCTCTTCGAACTCACCTTCAATAGCATCGGCTTTACCAGTATTGAATTCATACTCTTCATGCATTTCTTTCTGCATTTTCTTCACGCGCTTCTCAATACGCTTGCCTGTAATCAATGCTGCGATGGTCAACGGAATCGCAATGATCAAGCTAAATACTAATGTAAAAAAGCCCGTAATCAGTGCTAGTGCGGTAACAATAATCCGATTCATAATCATGACCTCTCTGTAATTTATGTGTTCAGATTAATGCTGTGAACATGAACAAAACATGAATGATAGTCTTCACTTTGTCCGGAGAGTGTCAAATGAGCGAAATGAAAAAACGCCTGAGGGTGATCAGGCGTATAAACGGGGAAAAATATTAGTAATGCGCTTCGCGCTTATTATTTAGAACAAATATGAGATATTGTCCGTTACGCTATGTGGTTAACGTTGTGGAGCAAAGTTCACCTATCGAGGGAATGTTTGGTAACGAACACCCATCATTTGTTCCATACAGTGCACAACTTGGCAGCTGTAACCGAATTCGTTGTCGTACCAGATGTAAAGTACGCAACGTTTGTCTTGTGCGATAGTCGCTTGACCATCCACGACGCCTGCATGGCGAGAACCAACTAAGTCAGTTGATACAATTTCTGTTGAATCGGTGTAGTCAATCTGTGCCGAAAGCTCAGAGTTCAACGCCATTTCACGCAAGTAATCGTTCAGTGAATCACGGTCTACGTCTTCACCTAAGTTTAGGTTAGCGACTGCCATCGAAACGTTTGGTGTCGGTACGCGAATTGCGTTACCTGTTAGCTTACCAGCTAGCTCTGGCAGTGCTTTTGCTACTGCTTTAGCTGCGCCAGTTGAAGTTAGAACCATGTTCAGAGAAGCACTACGTCCACGGCGGTCACCAGAGTGGAAGTTGTCGATCAAGTTTTGGTCGTTTGTGTATGAGTGCACGGTTTCGATGTGACCAGAAAGGACACCATATTTATCATTCAGCGCTTTAAGAACCGGCGTGATTGCGTTTGTGGTACAGCTCGCTGCAGAGATGATGGTGTCATCTTCTTGAATAACTGATTCATTTACACCGAATACAACGTTTTTGATATCGCCTTTACCTGGTGCCGTTAGCAGCACTTTCTCTGCACCTTGACACGCTAAGTGTTGGCTTAGGCCTTCAGAATCACGCCAAACACCTGTGTTATCAACAACAAGCGCGTTGTTAATACCGTAAGCAGAGTAGTCCACTTCGCTTGGATTGTTTGCGTAGATGATTTGGATGTAGTTACCGTTAACGATCAGAGCTTTACGTTCCTCATCGATCACGATGCTGCCGTTGAACTGACCATGGACTGAGTCACGACGCAGTAAGCTAGCACGCTTCTCTAAATCGCCTTTTTTACCGCCACGAACCACAATCGCTCGCAGTCGTAGTGGGTAACCTGGGCCACTTTTCTCGATCAGAAGGCGAGTTAGTAGTCGACCAATGCGACCAAAACCGTAAAGAACTACATCACGTGCTTTCAATGAAGAGTCTGCATCGCGTGCGCCATCAAGTGCAGTGATAAGGAAATCATTTAGAGAGGCAGTATCGTCATGCTCATTCCAGTACTTAGTTGCCAATTGGCCAACGTCGACACGACACGAAGAAATGCTCATTTCACATAGCGCTTGAATGATAGGCATCGTGTGCTCAAGTGAGAGTGGGCTGCCTGTATAACGTCTTGCAACGCGATGAGTTTTGAGAATGTCTATAGTAGTAGCATTGATAAGCGTTTTACCAAACAGAACCACTTCGATTCCTTTTTGACGATATAGCTTACCAATTAGAGGGGAAATAGATTCAGCAATCGTTTGGCTAGTTTGCCAGTCTTGGAGATATTTCTCTGGACTCATTGTTGTATTAGACCTTTCACGTTTTGGGGGCTAACCATACTCTCTGCTGTTGCCTCTTCGGCAGCGTGCAAGAGTGTGGTGGGTTATGTAATCGGGTTGTAATAGTTATGTGTGCGGATTCTAAGGTCGGAGCCCTTATTCTGCTAGGAAAATTAAATCCAGTGTAAAACACTAGTTAAGGTCGTGTTAGTGGTGAATTAATGTGACTAAAGCGGTGGTTTTCACGTATTGACATTTAAAAAGTCATCCACTTTTTTCGCGATGATAATGTGTGTTTTCAAATTAGTTTTGTTGTTACTGTGAATTCGTTTGCATTTTTGTGTGATTTTCCTCGATAAGGCAACGAAATAGGTGAACATATGGTTTGGAATTTTATGAAAAGCGATGTGCATCTTAGGTATGAGTGAAACTTCACTGTTTGAACTCAGCTTGAAGATCAAAAAGTATGATTCGAGTCACAATTACCATTTCATTGACCGATGGCGAAATAAGCGGAATGACCATGGTTTTGGTAGGTGAATGTTGTTTTAAAGTAACCATGTCGTATATGCCTTTCAATGCTAGAAACTAGTCTAGTATTAAATAATCGGATGAGATCAACCATTGGGCTGATGGATGTTGAGATTATCAATAAAAACACGCTTAGCACTCCTCGCACTATTACCCACGGTGGTGATAGTGGTTTTTGCAGTTCAGCAGTTTTCTGACAATGCGTTGCGCGTAAGCCGTCTCAATCAAACGGTAATCAATATCCAAGGTTTCCAGTTGATATCCCAAGCCTCGCATTTTATATACTCCATAGAGAAAGCACGCCGCCAGCCTACGCTTCAAGCATCAGCCGCACTTAATATAGAAGAACAAGACGGTGTTATTTCTTCCATGCATCAAAAATTCGTCAGTAACCCCAATACCGCTGAATATGCTGATGAGCTGAAAGAGGCCATGCTAGGGGTATTATCCGGTAGGTTGGACGAGATGGATGACCTTGGCGATTGGGCATTTCAACTGCTTCAAAATATGTCGCGCTCTTTGCTACAAAATCATCAGTGGTATGGCAGTGAGGACGGTATTCGAATGCAGAATTTTATTGCTTACCTTGCTCAGCTGTCTTTTTGGACACAGAAAGAAGCCTGGTTGACACATCGCCTAGTTCAAGATCCTAAGAGTCGGTTGAGTCAGAGTCTGTTTTTTCAGGCTATTGATCGACAGCAGCAAAATTTGGATGCGTTTTTAAATTTAGGAGGGTCATACGATCAAGTTGATAAATTGCTAGGCTTGTTTACGTCGCCGAGATATCAGAGAAATTTGGCATCTCGTGGGCGATTAATGTCAGGGGACATGTCACGTAGTGACTATGAAGCGTATTTGAGAGAACTCGATTTCCGTGTGCAACGCTTGCAAGTACTCATTGATGGGTTCACGAAACAAACAGAGCAGTCGCTCCTAACACAAGTTCATGAACAAAAGACCAATATTGCGATGATTACCTCTGGCGTTATTTTGGTTATCGTCATGCTTTGCTGGCTTGGCTTTGGCACTTGGTTTCGGGTTAATAGCAAACTAGATGCGATTATTCATACCTTAACGGCGCTGATCAACGATGAAGAGAAACAGACGAAAGTCAAAGTCGATGGCAGTGATGAACTGACGATTTTCGCTCAGCAAGTGAATCGAGTGGTTGAAGAAAAGCAGAGACAAACAGACGAAATACTCCATGCTAAAGAGTCAGCAGTGTCTGCTAATCGCGCTAAATCAGTATTTCTTGCCAACATGTCGCATGAAATACGTACCCCCCTAAACGGTATTATGGGCATGACGGAGATACTCTCTCAAAGCGAGTTATCTTCCCATCAACAAGAAGTCGTTGATGACATTGACTCTTCATCTCAAACATTACTTACCTTGCTTAACGATATTTTGGATCTTTCTAAAATCGAATCTGGTCGACTGGAGTTGTCGTTAGTCGAGGCCGATATCCGAGAGGTGGTGTACCAGTCGATGGTTTTATTTCAATCCAAAGCCACATCTAAACAGCTAGAGCTGGGGATTAACTTAGCTGAAAACATTCCAACTCGAGTGATGGTTGATGATCATCGAATCAAGCAGGTCATCACGAATCTGGTATCGAATGCGGTCAAGTTTACTGAAAGCGGTCATATACGTGTTGATGTCAGTTATGACGAGTTACCTGAGAACGAGCGCGGAACGCTGATGTTTAAAGTCGAAGATACCGGGATAGGCATTGAACAAGATAAGTTAACGACGATTTTTGAACCCTTTACTCAGGAAGATGAAGGGGTGTCGAGGCAGTTCGGCGGAACGGGACTGGGATTGGCAATTTGTCGTCAACTGGTATCCATGATGGGAGGGCAGCTTATAGCGACATCCACAAAAGGAGTGGGCACATGCTTTGAATTCTCTATTGAGGTTGATGTTATTCCGGTGTTTGGCTGGCGCTCGGACGTGATAAATAAAGGGCTCTTGATCTGCACAAATTACGATTACGCTGATCAACTTTTGAAAGAGTGTCGATTAGCAAAAATCAATCTCTTTGGTGCGAATAATGTTAATGAAGTAAAAGCAATAAACGATGACTTTGATGTCATATTTCTGTGCCATAGTGACGACTCCAATACGGATGAAGTCTTAGATGAATTGTCACTCAAATATGATCTTCGTCGTGTGATTATTTGTCAGCATCATCTATCCACTCCCTACGACAATGCAGAAAGAGTACATGCTGTGCTCACATTGCCTTTTCTTGGCAATCGATTTAAGCATGTCATTGACGATTTAGCGAAGGTAGAAAAAACCATTTCAAGTGACGCTGTCACTAATAGTATTCCAAAGTCTGAATATCGAACGTCGCGCTCTCACAGGAGGATCTTAATCGCGGAGGATAACTTGATGAATCAGAAAATAGCGAGTTTCTTTCTGGATAAAGCAGGATATGACTATTTGATAACAAGCAATGGACAAGAAGCGTTGGAAGCCATCACAAAGGGAGAAGAATTCGATGCAATTTTAATGGATTGTATGATGCCGGTGATGGATGGACTGACCGCGACGAAAGAAATTCGTCGTTGGGAAAAGAAAGCCGGGCGTGAGAAAACGACCATTATTGCGCTCACCGCGAGTGTTTTGGAAGAAGACATTCACAACTGTTTTGCTGCAGGTATGGATGCTTATTTACCTAAGCCTTATAAATCGAATCAGCTATTTGAGCTCTTCAATGAATTAAAACTCGCCTAAATCGATAACATTTCAAGACGATAAAGCCCCAATCAAAGGGGCTTTATTTTAACCATGTATTGTTATGCGTTTGCTTGAGCGCCAGCGAGTTTACGTATGGTTTGTCGATAGGTTAGGTAAGCGGAAATGCCCGCCAGAATGTTGCCCATACAAGCGCCTAAAAGTAGACCTCGGATTCCCCCCATTTGAGCGCCAACCCATAAGCAAGGAAGGAAAAAGACAAACAAGCGTAGCGCTGAAATGGTGAGCGCGGTGTAAGACTTACCTAATGCATTGCAAAGAGAAACCATCAACATACATACACCTAGTGAACCTAAGCTGATAGGAACAATCAGCAAATGCATTTCTAATACTTGCTCTACTTGAACATCACTGGTCATCAGTAGTGCAAGTGGGTTTGCGACGGCAAACGTAATGGCTGCGATCAAAAGTTGAAAGCCCAGAATGAATTTTACGGCAATACTGACTAGCGATTGGATATCTTGGTAGTTCTTTGCGCCAAGTAAGCGCCCGACCATTGGGGGCATAGACATTGTCAGCGCTAACACCGAAACGATAGCAAAGAATTCGTAGCGTGAACCGAGCGCCCAAGCGGCGACTGCTGCGGTCCCGAAGCTTGCCAACAACTTTGTTGCTAACATGGACGACAACGGAGGCAGCAGTTGGCTGATCATCGCAGGTCCCATGATGTTACCGATAGACGCAACACTTTTAGCTACGTTGAGGTCTTGCCACTGCGTTGTTGCCCAGTGGTTCTTCTTCACGCGAGGCGCGACGACTAAAATACCAAACCCAAAAGCAACGATGGTTGCTATTGCGGCTCCGTTAATACCCAAGTCAAACGTGAAAATAAATAGTGGATCGAGCACAAGGTTCACACCGCTGGTCACCATCATCATTGTGCCAGGCAACATGGTGTTGCCGTTAGCTCGGCAAATACTGTAGTAAAAATATAAAACCGCGCCAGTCCATGAACTTAGCAGCCACCAAGGCCAGTAGCTGTCGATAATCGGCATCACAGACTCTGGAGCACTTAATAGAGATAAAATGGGGTAGCGCAAAAGCCAAATTAGCCCTCCAAAAACGGCTACGCCGATTGAGCCAATCATCAAAACTAAGCCACCGAGCTGTTTGGCATAACGACTTTCATTCGCACCAAGCGCTTTAGAAATGACAGCGGTCGTGGCGATACCTAAACCGACTTGAATGCCGATAATGACCATTTGCAACGGAAGAGTAAAACCTTGAGCAGCCAAAGGTAAAACGCCGAGCTGACCGATAAACGCACTATCTACAAGCTGAAAGCTCATTAAAGATAGAACGCCAAATAGCATTGGCCAAGTCATCGTAAATAATTGTTTTGCAAGTGTTGGTTGTGTACTTGTCGTAGTTGAGGACATAGAAAGCTGAATGCGTTAGGAATAAGAGTTGGATTGATTGTACACGGCGCTTAGTTTAGAGACAAAAATAAACCCCGAGTAAGGTAGCCTTACTCGGGGTTGGAAAATCTAGCTTAAGCGTTTATTTTTTGCCGCTAGTTTGCTTGTCTTCTTCAGTCAGTTCGCGAATACGACGGCTGATGTCACGACGTGCTTTAGAGATTTCTGCACTTTTGATGATGTGGTCATCAACACGATCTTCGTAGTCTGCTTTCATATTTTTGATGATTGCGACGATTTCATCGTGAGTCATTTCTGGTTTGATGTAATCTAGAAGGTTTTCTAGAAGGTCAACACGTTTGCGGTTATCACGAACTTTCTTTTCGTTATCAAGCAGCTCACGTTTTAGTTTGTTTTTACGACGAGCTTGGTTAACGATTTCAAATACGCTACTCATAGTTCTCTTTCCTAATTTTATGAATATCTCCCTCGATTAAAGCACAACATCCAGTGGCATAACAGTCTTTAGATCAATCACAATGCAGAGTTGAACATTTCTCAACCAATTGCGATGTGTCTACATAATCACGCTTCTTTAATCGAGTTTTGGGCAACATCGTAGAATCCATCGATGCATTGTCATAACGTGGCCTTCACTATATTATCAACACCATTGAATGCAAAATGATGAACTTGATATGGACTCTGGGAACACTGCGGAGCAAGTAAGTAGTCAAGATAATGAGCAAGCCACTCGCTCTGTGGCTGAAAAGTTAAAAACAGCGTATATCAACGCTCGCGAGCAACTCGAAATCATCGAAGTTGAGCTGAATCGTTCAAAAATAATGATGGTTGATCAAGATGGCAATTTGACGAAAGTGCCAATTCTCTCGGAGCATTGATACCTGACCCGATTCGCAAAGGGTGCCAGGTCTTGCGCTATGCTTTAGCCTGACACCGACACCTGAATCGTTAACGCTTCTTGCATCTCTTTGCCAATGTATGATGCATGATTTCGAAGCGATTTAGGTACCAAGTCAAATGCAAAAATAATAAGGAAATGCATTATGAAAGTTGAGCTAACGGCAATTGAAGCACGAGTCATTGGTTGCTTGATCGAAAAAGAAGTCACCACCCCAGATCTTTACCCCCTCAGCCTAAACGCTTTAACCAACGCGTGTAATCAAAAAAGCAACCGTGATCCCGTAATGTCGCTCTCTGAGTCAGACGTTCTCGATGCCGTTGATGCTCTAATTGAGCGTAGGCTCGTCAGTGACGAAAGTGCGTTTAACAGCCGTGTTAGCAAGTATCAGCACCGTTTCTGTAATACGGAGTTTGGTGATTTAAAACTGACAGAACAAGAGAAGGGAATCGTGTGCTGTATGCTTTTGCGTGGCGCTCAAACGCCTGGGGAAATTCGCACTCGTACCAATCGTCTCGCGACATTTCATGATGTAAAAGAAGTTGAAACGGTTCTGGAGCACTTAGCAAGCGAAGATAAAGGGCCATTAGTGGTCAAGTTACCGCGTGAAGCCGGAAAGCGAGAGTCACGCTATATGCATTTGTTCTGTGGCGACGTTGACGTCTCTGAGCTAGCAGTGCCAGTGTCAGCGGCTGGCTCTAATTCTGATCGAGTCAGCCAGTTAGAGCTCGAAGTTGCTCAGCTTAAAGAAGAGCTCGATGAACTAAAAGCTAAGGTCGAGTCACTACTTTCATGATTGAAAATACAGCGCAGCGTTGGAGTGTCTATTTGATACGAAATAACCGCAATGCGCTGTATTGCGGTGTCACAAACAATGTTGAGCGAAGATTCAATCAGCACCAAACGGGCAAAGGAGCGAAAGCTTTAAAAGGAAAAGGTCCCTTGGTATTGGAGTGGTCTTCGGATTTTGATTCAAAGACACTTGCCATGCGGGCTGAGTATTATATTAAGCAACTAACAAAAGCTAAGAAAGAGCTACTTGTTACGTCAAAAGCAAGTATTGTCGTTGATGAAAATCAGCAGATGATGTTAGAAATGGCTTTATCGAAATAAGCGTTCGCGACATGCCGAATAACAAAGAAACCGTCCACTGAGGCGGTTTCTTTTTAGTTTTGGAGTACCATGTAAGAACAAACTGACGCATAATGGGTTGGTGTTCTGTTTAAACACTCAGAGTATGAAAAGGAGAAATGATATTTTGTGACCTTACAATTAGGTACACAATAAACGTTTATTCGTTCCAACTCAGACTAAGAACCAATTTATTATTGAAACAGGCACTCAGAGGAAGGTAGATTACAAGAGTAAAGGATGACTCGGCTAGGTAACGAATAGAGCTGAATTAGGCTCATAAAAAGCTAAAAGAGCAGTAGATGAAAAAAGCGTTAGTATTCTCCCTGATGTCAATGGCCACTGTCGCGCCGATAGCGCAAGCCACTCAAGTCCTCAACGGGTATTGGGCATATCAAGAATTTTTAGACCAGTTTCCAGAACAGAAGCAGTTAACGAATGCGTTGGCTGACGCCGTGCGAGAGACTCCTGTTCCGGTTGAAAGAGACAAAAAGCGTCCGTTAAAAATTTCTGTGGTTTATCCAGGTCAACAGATTTCGGATTATTGGATTCGAAATATTGACGCATTTGAACAGCGTTTAGATAAACTCGATATCGACTATCAACTTAATCAAGTATTTACCCGTCCCAACGCAGATATTAAGCAACAAAGTTTGTCTTTAATGGAAGCGCTGAAGAGCAACTCCGATTATCTGATTTTCACTCTCGATACCACTAGGCATCGTAAGTTTGTTGAACACGTCTTAGACTCAAAGAAAACCAAGTTGATCTTACAAAATATCACTACACCGGTAAGAGATTGGGAGGATCACCAACCGTTCCTTTATGTTGGTTTTGATCATGCTGAAGGCAGCCGTGAGCTTGCCGTGGAGTTTGGTAAGCGTTTTCCAAAACAGAGCCATTATAGTGTGCTCTACTTTTCAGAAGGATATATCAGCGATATCAGAGGTAATACCTTTATCAATCAAGTCAACCGTGATAACAACTTTGAACTACAATCTGCTTACTATACCAAAGCGACAAAGCAGTCTGGGTATGAAGCAGCAAAAGCGAGTTTGGAAAAATACCCTGACGTCGATTTTATTTATGCGTGTTCTACAGATGTGGCGCTAGGGGCTGTTGATGCGCTGAAAGAATTAGGGCGTGAAGATGTCATGATCAACGGCTGGGGTGGCGGCTCTGCAGAATTAGAAGCGCTTTCGAAAGGGGAGTTAGACGTTACTGTTATGCGTATGAACGATGATACTGGCATTGCAATGGCAGAAGCGATTAAGTGGGATCTTGAAGGGAAACCCGTTCCAACCGTTTATTCTGGTGATTTTGAAGTCGTCACGAAATCTGATTCTCCAGAAAGAATTGAAGCATTAAGAAAACGCGCATTTAGATACTCAGACAATTGATGACAACTACATCAAAAACAAGAAAGCGTCGCTCATTGTCGACGCTTATTACGAAAATAATCATTCTCGTACTTGCTCCGATCATTTTAGGCATCTTCGTTCAGAGTTATTACTTCTCGAAGCAAATTATTTGGCAAGAAGTGGATAGAACTAAGCAACAGACGTCAGCGCTGATTCTTAATATTTTTGATAGCCATTTTGCTGCGATTCAGATTCATCACAACAGTAACTCGAAGAGTGATGTTGTTTTAGATTTTTATACAGAACGGGATGAAGAAGCTCTCAATTACTTTTTCATGAGTATTGACCAGAGTGATCCTTCTCATACGCCAGAGTTTCGCTTTCTCACCGATCATCAAGGCATTATTTGGGACGATGGGAATGCGCATTTCTATGGCATCAATAACTTGATTCTCAATGATCTCGCGAGCCAAGTGACTTTTAGCAACAATTGGTATTACCTTCCTTCACATACCCCAATGGGAACTCGCCATCTGTTACTGCGTCGTGTACCGGTTTTACAACCTAAAACCGGTGAAGTGATGGGGTATTCTTACAATGTTGTTGTTCTAGATAACAACTTCGGGTTGATGGAAAGACTAAAAAACGAAGGGAACGTTGATAATGTTGTTTTGGTGGCCAACGATACGCCACTAGCTAGCTCACTAGTCGGAGATGAAGCGTACAAGATATTTGATGTTCTGAAGCGGCGAGAGTCTCAGCAAAAACTTGACCAGTTGTTGATCATTAAAACCCCTATCGAAGTCAATGCTGCCACGACGGATTTGTGTTTACTAACCGTGCAGGACAATCAGAGTGTTGTGACGCTGCAAATCCAGCACCTTTTAGCGATGCTGGCTTCGGTTATCGGGATGGTGATGATTGCGTTGATGACCAAAGAGTGGATTGAGAATCGAGTTGTCGAAGAGCTTGGCTCGTTGATGGCATACACTCGTTCGGCTCGTGAAGAAAAAGGGTTCGAACGATTTGGCGGATCGGATATCGAGGAGTTCGATCATATTGGTTCGACACTAGAAAACACCTTTGAAGAGCTGGAAGCGCAAAAGCGTTCATTCCGCGATCTGTTTAACTTTGCGTTATCGCCGATTATGGTTTGGTCAGAGTCTGGCGTACTCATCCAAATCAATCCGGCAGCCCGCAAAGAATTGGTCATGGAAAACGACATTGAAACCATGCACCCAGTGTTTAAAGGCTTCAAAGAAAAGTTGATGCCGCACCTGCGAATGGCAGCTCAAGGAGCCACGTTAACTGGCGTCAATGTACCAATTGGAGACAAGGTATATCGCTGGAACTTATCGCCGATTCGAGTTGACGGTGATATCAGCGGTATCATTGTTCAAGGTCAGGATATTACGACGCTTATTGAAGCGGAAAAACAAAGTAACTTGGCACGTAAAGAGGCAGAAAAATCCGCCCAAGCACGTGCCGATTTTCTGGCTAAAATGAGCCATGAAATCCGAACGCCAATCAATGGCATTCTAGGAGTTGCTCAATTATTAAAAGACTCTGTCGAAACGGAAGAACAGAATAACCAAATTGACGTACTTCGACATAGTGGTGAGCACTTACTTGCTGTTTTGAATGATATTTTGGATTTTTCGAAGATTGAGCAGGGTAAGTTTAATATTCAAAAGCACCCGTTTTCTTTCACTGACACGATTCGAACGTTAGAAAACATTTATCGTCCAATTTGCGAAAATAAAGGCGTTAACCTCGTCATTGAAAACAAGATTGATCCCAATGTTGAAATCTTTACTGACCAAGTTCGTCTGAACCAAATTTTATTCAACTTAGTCAGTAACTCAGTTAAGTTTACCCCCTCGGGCAGCGTACGCTTGCATGCGGAACTAGAGCAGTTCTACGGCGCCGAAAATAGTGTGTTGGTAGTGGAAATTACGGATACGGGCATCGGCATAGAGCCCGATAAGCTCGACCAAATGTTCGAACCTTTCGTTCAAGAGGAAGCAACGACCACTCGAGAATACGGTGGCAGTGGCTTGGGACTGACCATTGTGAAAAGCCTCGTCGATATGCTGGAAGGTGACGTTCAAGTACGTAGTCAAAAAGGTTTGGGTACGACCTTTGTTATTACAATGCCAGTGAAAGATCGTGAGCGAGTGCTCACCCCTCTTGATTCAAGCTTGAGAGTTAAACCTGGTGAGTTATTCGCAGAGAGTCTAAAAGTACTGTTGGTAGAAGATAACCATACCAATGCTTTCATTCTCAAAGCATTTTGTAACAAGTACAAAATGCAGGTTGATTGGGCAAAAGATGGGTTGGAAGCGATGGAGTTCTTAAAAGATCATACTTACGATTTGATTTTGATGGACAACCAACTGCCGCATCTTGGAGGAATTGAAACAACCAAAGAGATCCGACAGAAGCTGAAGTTAGGCACGCCAATTTATGCTTGTACTGCCGATACGGCGAAAGAAACCAGTGATGCGTTTATGGAGGCGGGCGCGAATTACGTATTGCTCAAACCGATTAAAGAAAATGCGCTCCATGAAGCCTTTGTTGACTTCAAGCAGCGATTCTTAATTGAACGAACGTGATGAACTCATTCGCTATGAGCCTTAATTGATAATTCAACCGCTCACTAAACCGAAAAGCACAACGCCATAACTTAGGGTTGTGCTTTTTTGTATCTCAATGCTTCACTTGTTGATAAGCCAGAAGTGCTGATATCACCTTTAGTGTCGTATATCACTACTATTCAACCCAAGTACTACGTTGCGTTACGCAAACTTGTTCCCCAATGGCATATTCTATGTGATTTAAATCACAAAAACTTATTTACTTAGCGTGCTAACTATTTTATATTGCTTAGCAAGCTAAGTAATTGAGTAGATCTTATGATTCAAGACATCAACAGTTTGCGCGACCTTTCTCTGGCTGAAAAGTTATCTCGTGTTGCCCGTTTGTGGAAAATGGTTGCAGATCGCGAGTTGGAGCCTTTAAACCTGACGTACCCGCGTTGGACTGCGTTATGGAAACTTTATCGAATGGGCGACAACGTTAGTCAGAAGCATTTGGCTGAAGCGCTTGAGATTGAGTTAGCATCGCTGATGCGCACATTAAAGCTATTAGAAGAGCAATCTCTGATCACTCGCCATTGCAGTGAGCATGACAAGCGAGCACGCATTGTTAGCCTTACAGAAGAAGGTAAAACTCTACTGAAGCAAATGGAGACCCGAATTCTTCAAGTACGGAGCAAGCTACTGACGGAAATCAATGACCAAGAGCTTCAAAAGCTTTCATTGATCCTCGATCAGATTGCTCACAATGCACTTGATTCACTTAGCGAATAAGTCAGAAACCCGAATTAAAAGAGAAGTAAACGCCTATGACTCCAGATCAAAAATTCGCACGTTGGATCAAGTATTCTTGCGTCGCGTTTGTCCTTGTCTTTGCCTATTTTCTAGTCGCAGATCTCGCCATGCCACTGACGCCTCAGGCAATGGCAACGCGAGTGGTAACTAAAGTAGCTCCCCGTGTGAGTGGACAGATTACGCATCTTTATGTTGCCAACAACCAAGAAATAAGCCAAGGCGATCTACTATTCCAGATTGATCCACAGCCTTATCAGCTCGCCGTAGAAAAGGCTCAACTTAACCTTGAGCGTGTGATTCAAAATAATGAACAGCTTGATGCCTCTATTGCAGCGGCAAAAGCGGACGTTGAAGCGAGCAAAATTGTC
The DNA here is from genome assembly GCF_032970445.1 of Vibrio sp. T13N. NCBI lineage: Bacteria > Pseudomonadati > Pseudomonadota > Gammaproteobacteria > Vibrionales > Vibrionaceae > Vibrio > Vibrio sp. T13N. The sequence continues at coordinate 23,731 of NZ_JAWJYE010000015.1, read as the reverse complement.
GCCGAGCAAAAAGTTCGCGAAGCCAAACGTCTTGATACATTGTTTCATCGCAATGGCACCTCGCAACAACAGCGTGACGACGCACAAAGTAGTGCAACGGCAGCCAGAGCAAACTTACTGGCCGCGCGCGCTCGTTTAAAAGAGTTGGAAGTAAACCGAGGCGATTTAGGTGCGACGAATGTAAATATCCGCGTGGCACAAAACCAGCTAAAACAAGCGGAACTTAATCTGTCTTACACTCAAGTAGTGGCCGAACATGATGGCGTTGTCGCTAACTTGCAGCTGGAAACGGGTGCCTATGCGGCAGCTGGTACGCCTCTTGTGGCTTTAGTCTCGGATGACGTGGATATTATTGCCGACTTTCGTGAAAAGAGTCTGCGGCACTTCAATCAGAACAGTCGGGCGTTAGTGGCCTTTGATAGCTTGCCAGGTGACGTATTTGAAGCTCGTATTACGAGTGTGGATGCAGGGGTAAGCTCAGGCCAGTTTGATGCGGATGGCCGTTTAGCGACACCGACAGACTCAAACCGCTGGGTGAGAGACGCGCAGCGTTTACGTTTACATTTAGCTATCGATGAACCTCAACAGCGCGCATTTCCGGCCGGGGCACGTGCGACTGTGCAACTGTTGCCAGAAAACTCGTTATCTGGCTGGTTAGCGAGATGTCAGATCCGATTTTTGAGTCTTCTTCATTACATTTATTAACGGGGAGGCGATATGAAGTTATGGGATCATCCCATGTCGGAAAACGACTTCCGTCAGTGTTTGCGCATTGCAACTGGCGCGACCATTGGCTTCACCTTATGTAAGGTCTTTGGCTGGAATTACGGCGTATTTTTTACCGTAACACCGATGTTGTTACTTGGAATGGTACCAGTCATGAGCCTGCATGCTGCACGACAGCTGATTTTTTCAGCGGTCGTATGCGGATTGGAGGTCGGTATTCTTGGTGGGCTATTTGGTGGACATCCTGGCATGATGACGATCATCGCCTTCGGGTTGTTTTTGTATAAGTTCGCCTGTATGTCAAAAGGGAGCTTATTCCTCTTTGGGGCAAATAGCGTGCTGAGCTTAAGCATCATGCTGCATTTTGCGAGTTATCCAACAACCGACTTAAATGATCTAATATTCAGCAACCTACAAGCGAACGTTATTTCAGTGATCGTGGCCTACGTTGTGACATTTTTGATCCCTGATGCAGAGCCTCGTCAGCCACCGGCAAAACCATCTCAGCCTAAACAGAGTCACCGCATGCGTCATGAAGCCCTTATGGGGGCGAGCATCGCTACAATGTCTTTCCTTGTATTCCAGCTATTTGACCTCAGTGATTCTATGTCCGCTCAGGCGACAACCTTGCTTTTATTGTTTCCTATGCATTGGAACGGTGCTTTAGGGTATGCGCGCAAAAGAGCAATGGGGACCTTGATGGGGGTAACCTTTGGTATTGCTGGGCAGCTTGTACTATACGATTGGTCGGATACCTTGCTGTTTATCGTCCCATTGCTGTGGATTGGCGCGATGATGTTCAGCTATATGCATGTAAAAGAGTCTAGTGGGTCAGGAGCTGGGTTTGGCGGATTAACTACATTAGGTATTTTATTTGGCCAATACCTTACTCCGGATGGCGATTTAATGTTCAGCGCGCTGTATCGCGTGAGTAGTATTTTGTTTGCTATTGTTGTCACTCTGCTCGTGACCTATGCGGTGCACAGAGTGCTCAACAGCTTTGAGGCGACGCGCTTTAGCCAGCAGTAAGTTCAGACGTTACTGGTTAGAAAGGACTGCTCCAGTAACTCTGTTTTTAGCTCGTGACTCATCGCTATTGGGCTTTCAAACTTAATTCCTATTACCCAGCCTTTCACCAACTTCTTAATGTTGGCAATGACACACCGATTTTCTTCTCCGATATAGTGACTTAGAGAAGAGTCGATAGTGACACTTTCACCAACGTTGAATTCTGGCTCTATAAAGGTTGAGATACCAATACCTGCCAGTGAGAAGTCGATAAGGCTACCGTCGTAAACATTCCCCGCGTGAACAATCTTACAATCCATTTGCAGCTTATATCGTTCGTGTTCCCGGACTGGTTTGGTTGCAAATGTTCCTGGAATTCGAATAAATAAAAGGGGCGAAGGACGAACCGCAGTTGTTAGAACACTGGATTTAAATGCAATGACATGGCCTAACTCCGTATCTGATACACCACGCACGATGACATCGGCGTTTGGGAGTTTTCTCATCACTTGCTCTTCAAGCAAACGCATCGGTATATCAAGAATCAAATACGCGTTCTCTTTCATCCCAAGATAGGTGGTGGGATATGTATACTGGTCCTTAGGCCCAAACTCGAAATTAGTCGAAAGTTTCATTCCCGGTTTGAGGAATCTATGCAGTTCATCTTTAGTATGAGTGGCAGGCATTACATTGGCGTTTTAATTATTGGTTAAATCGAGGCTATCAAAACGCCATTTTGTTATTCAAGATAGTAGGACAAAAGTTTTTGTAAAATTATCGCTATCTGTGAAGTGGTGGGCGATAAGTTTGGCTCATTCCATCTCTCATAAAGATTTGGCTTGCCACAATACTGCCGCAGGTTACCAGCATCAGCGCTAACCAAGTCAGTGAATCTGGTTGTTCACCAAAAATTGGAACGGCAAGAAGTGTCGCGACGACTGGAGTTAATGACCCAAAAGCAGCACTGGCTTCGGCGCCAATAATTCGGATTGCATAGATAAAGGTAAAAGAGGCGATTAAGCCTGCGCCGACACCTTGCAACATCGCGTGGCCAAATAATTCTTCCCACGGCCACTGACTGATCGGCGTTATCGCTAGGTAACTATCTACCCATCCGAAGCCAACCGCAATGATGAGCAGTGCCAAAGACGCGATTGCAACGAATCCAGCACAGACATGCGCATTAAGGTTAGCAACACGAGCACTGATGGTGAAAACAGCCCACATAATGCTACCGGTTAGAAACAAGATATGGCCTTGTAATTGAGACCAGTTGTACTCTGCACCGCTATTAGAAAGAAGGAATACGAAAATCCCTAACAACACCGTAGAAAGCCCGATTAAGCGGTGAGCACTCAGCGACTGTTGATAGCACAACACCGCGATAGCAGAAACAAATAATGGCAAAGTACCAGGTACTAATGCACTGCCGTGCGCCACGGGAGCGAAGTGCATAGCTGTGCCGACGACCAGCAGGTAGGGCAGGCCACTCCCTACCACAACACCAGTTAGGTAGCGTTTAGGCACGACGCGAAGCGCCTGCTTATGCTTAATCACAAATGGTAATAAGATTAAACTTGGGATTAGAAAGCGAACTAACGCGATATCGGCTGGCTGCAAACTAGAAATTGCGCCCCCTTTTAAAGAAATAAAGAAACCAGACCAAAGCAGTAAGGTCGTTAATATAGCTGCGTATCCCAAGATCATTGTCGGCATGTCCATTTGTAAATGATGTGTTAATTGTTGAATAAAACTCGTGCCAAGGGGAGGCAAAATTTGACGTAATTAAGCTTGATGTTGGTGATAAAGCGCGTATAAGTGTCAATTGTTAGTGATTATTGGCATGGAAGGAAAAATGGACAAAATTGACAGGCAACTGATCAACTTGATGCAGAAGGATGCAACCCTGACTACGGCAGAGCTCGCTGACAAAGTAGGATTATCGGCATCACCTTGTGCAAGACGCATTAAGCGTTTAGAGCAGGAGGGCGTAATTAGCGGTTATCGAGCCATTGTGTCCAGAGACACGGTGGGTATTGCGATGACCGTATTTGTTGAAGTCAGTTTGAACAACCACCAAGCTTCTTCGATTGATGAATTTGAACATGCTGTTGTTGAAATGGACGAGGTGATCTCGTGCCATGTTGTATCAGGGGCTTATGATTATTTGTTAGAAGTGGTCAGCAAAGATCTCGCTGGCTATGAAACATTCACTAGAAAGCTACAACGATTAGAAAACGTAAAAGATATCCATACGCACTTGGCGATTAGACAAGTGAAAGGAAATGGAAGCTTGCCGATTTATGCATAAGAAAGATGAAATTTCTCGATAGACTTAAGATTGCTCACTATCACCGAAAGCGATACCGACAGTTCGGTACAGACAGAGCGCGAACGCTGGGATGGAGAGATAAGTACAGCCAAATCAGTCGATTTGAAGCCTTGTGCCGTGGGTTAACGTTAGACGGTTCAAGTCTTTTAGATATTGGGTGCGGCTACGGAGACTTATTAGCGTTTATTGAGTTCAATAATCTGCGCCCCCAAAGTTATATTGGCATTGATCAGCAAAAACAGTTTATCTCTGAGGCCAGAAAGCGGGACTTTCGTACTCAAAGTGAGTTCGTATGCGGTGACTTTTCAACGTTGGTATTGCCCCGTAGTGATTATGTCTTTGCTTCTGGATCATTGAATTATCAATCCGCGAATCCAAATCATACCATTGAGATGATTGAGAAAATGTACCGGACCGCAGAGAAAGGGTGCGTGTTTAACTTATTGGATGAAGAAAAGCTGCCGAGCATGAGAATGCTCGCATCGCATAATAAAGTTGGGGTGTTACGCTATTGCCGATGGCTATGTCCAGACGCACAATTGATTGAGGGTTATTCCGATCACGACTTTACGATTGCGATGATCAAAAAAGCGGAATCAGTTTCCTGACTCCGCCTTATAAATTCTTAAGCCTTATTGGTGCTTGTATTGTGAGATTTCACAGTTACCTGTGTATCTATCCACCTTGAATGAGAACGCAGCTGAATGGTATTCCCTCCCATCACTCCAAATTGTTTCTCCGAAGATTTTACAAAGGTCCAAATCGCTGATTGAACCAAACTCTTTTACGTGCCTAACTACTGACAAAAACTTGGCTTTGGTAGCATTAGGACAGTCCCTGTTACTTAATCGATTGATAACCATGGTTGTAGCATCATCTCCAGCCAAATGTGACTTTTTATTAAATTTTATTAATGGGTAAATTAACCAAAAATTGGCCATAAGTAAAGCATTATTGTGACGTATGTCTCTATAAGTTGCCTCTCTTGGTCATGGTTTAGTCAAGTTTGTAAAAGGGAACAGTCCCATTTTTTACATATAATGTTGGGATCACTAAAAGAGGGAATTAAAGCACGAATAACGTCCAATATTGGAGTGAAAACCCGACATCGTCTTTTCAAAACGGGCTCGATTTTTACCTCGAAACATCTTGAGCGTATTGAAGCGATCTCGCTTCTTTATCATAGAGTTGCGCTAGTGCTTGGTACTGTGAAGAAAGGCGTTTGTAATCCTCGGCAAGTTGCAAAGCGTTAGTGTTATACCACTCCGCAGTGATTTGATTGGCTGTTTCGTTTGACTCACGGCACTTTTGGGCAAGTTTCTTCCATCCATTTGCTGACCATTGAGATTGTGTGCTCAATTTAATCAACTCATTAGCTTTAGTCGTGAGTTCTTCTTTATATTGAATGGAGGCTTTTAATTGAGTTTTGAACGCATTTTGGTTCGAGCGGGCGCGCCAAAGTAACACGAGTTCATGTAGGGAAAAGGTTTGGGACAATAACTGGCGCTGCTTATGTTCGGCTAAAAGTGCATTGAATACCTCAACATGCTTATTGTAATTGGACTCTAAACGATTGAATTGGGTAAGATTGTCATTCCACGACGATGGGTTACATTGAATATTGGCGTGCCCCATAATGGGGAACAGAAGAAACAACAGTATCCAATTGAGTTTGTTGATCATTATTGCTCGCGTTAGTTGACCGACCCTTTTGAGTATATACCCAAATTTCCGCGACATGCGTGTTGCCGGTGAGATAAGAACAAAGAATGAAAAGGAAAAGTACATGAAGAAAATTCTCATCGCATTGATTGTCATACTGTTGCTCGGTGGGGCGGGTGCTGGATGCTATTTCTTCTTTATGCAAAAAGATGAACCTGAAGTGCCAAAAGCTGCGCAAGTGGAGCAAGCGCCAGTGGAAGAAGAAACATCCAAACCGATTCTGGATTTAGAAACCTCTCCTCCTGAAGTGACCGAATACTATGTCATTGAGCGTCGAATCAATGTTTACAATAAGCCAAATGCTAATGCTTTGGTTGTCGATACGCTCTATAAGGGAGAAAAAGTATCGGTGTTAGAAAAAGTGGATGGTTGGTATCGAATCTCTGGTTACCTTGTTTATGAAGAGGGCGGTGAAGAAAAAGCTGAGTGGTTGAATTCCGAAGGATTATCTGATGCAGAGCCAGTTATTAAAGAACAAGAGCGTTTAGAAATACTGGATGGATATTTGCAGAAGTCGGATGATTTAAAAGTTCACTTGGACATCTTCCGCAAGAAAACACAGCAATTGTTAGACGATGAAACCTGTGATCCGAGTGATTTTGAAGAGCTCGGTGGCTGGGTTCGTTCGGTTACTTATGACAAGCGCAATGTGTACTTCATTTATTGTGGTGGTTTGGAGCAAGAAAACAAAATCTATTTAGATGTCGATAAAGGCGATATCTTTTACCGCTAACAGAGCGCCTTTAGTTTAAAGCCTCTAGAGATTTATAACTTTTTAGTTGTGAACCATAATTAATAGGAATACTATCATCGAGTCGAGTGAAAAAACTCGACTCGTTTTGTTTTTAGTGAGTTATTATGTCTCAGATTTGCTTGAAAAAATTGCTTTTTATGCTGCTTGCGATGGTGTTGCTACCAGCGCATGTTTTTGCTGCGCAAATCGATCAGAAAGCTCATTTACCTTACTTTTCTAAGCTGCAACCATTTGTTGCGAGTATTGCTTTTGCAAATACCTCAATCGATTTTTCTGAAGTCTCAGAAGAAACGACGCAGTCTCCGATTTCTGAAAGTCACGCAAGACTCGATACGCTAGCCCTATTTAACACTCAACGTTGGGTTTCTCACTTACGTGAAGGCCTTGATGATGAGCATGTTGACGTTGTTGGTGACCTAAACACGCCTTTCTATGCTGACGCAGGTTATGCCTACAGCCTGATGGATATCAATTGGCGTCAAAACCAGTACACTTTTTATCATTTCACAAGCGATCATCGCATTTCTGGTTGGAAAGAGACCAACGCAATGTACGTCGCACTCAATAGTCAATTTTCTGCCTAAACACCGTCTATTTGCACCATTGTGCACTCTTAACACGACGATTGTATTCAACAGGGCGTAACCGTCCTGAGCATTTCATACCCTGAATTTATTCTGGGGGCATCTGTCGTGTGTTAAGCCTTGTTATTAAAAGCTTCACTTCGTAGTGAAGGGATGATGTTTACATGAAAAAAACACCAAAGCAGCAAAAGAACAGAAAGCTGATGAATCACTATTCAGCTTGGAAATATGTCGTATTAATCACGACGGTTATTATCTTAACGTTAAGCGCGATTCCGACTTGGTTCGGTGAGCAACCATCGATCCAGCTAACGTTTTCAAACCAAAACAGCAGTGAAATGTCGGTTGTTCAGTTGAATCAACTACTGAAAACCAATCATATCTCAGCAGACAAAATCATCGAGAAAGATGGCAAAACGACCATTGTATTCGATGATGAAAATGCGCAAAGCAAAGCTCGTGCGTTACTAAACAATGAGCTAAATAAAGAAGACAGCATTACCTTCTCATATGTGTCTGTTGCTCCAGAGTGGCTGAATGAGATGGGCTTTAGCCCAATCAAACTCGGTCTTGACCTTCGCGGTGGGGTACAGTTCCTATTGAATGTCGACGTAAATAAAGCATTTGAGGAGCAACGTAATGCTTTGATCGATGAGATCAAAGCAAGCCTGCGAGATCAGCGCGTGCGTGGTGTACAAATTCGCGCAGAAAGTGGTAACCGCATTGCGGTAAACAGTGAGAGTGATACCGCCCTAGCTGAAGTAAACAAATTCTTGCGTCAAAACTATCCAGGTTGGGTGGTGAAAAGCTCGTCTCGCGGTTTTGTTCTTGAGCCAAGTGAGCAGAATATTCAAGAGTTCCAATCAACGACATTGCAACAAAACTTGAAGATTATGCGTGGTCGTATTGAAGAGCTAGGCATTACGGAAGCATTAGTTCAGCGTCAGGGTAAAGACAGCATTCGTATTGAGCTCCCAGGTGTACAAGACCCAGCACAAGCGAAAAACGTTATTGGTGCCACTGCGAGTTTGGCATTCTACGAAGTGAAAGATGCAAGCCAAGCGCGAAGCGGCCAAGATCTTGTGCTGAAAGATAACGATGGCCGAACGGTTATTCTGGAGAAACGACCAGTCCTAACGGGTGAGCACATTGTTAACGCTCGTGCAGGTGTCGACAATATGGGTATGTCAGAAGTTAACATCTCGCTTGACCACGCGGGCGGTAAAAAGATGAGTGATTTCTCTGCAACGCATATTGGCAAGCCAATGGCGACGGTTTACCGCGAATACAAGACAAACGATCGTGGCGTAACGGAGCGCAGCGAGCGCGTTATCAGCGTTGCGACTATTCAATCTCAACTTGGTAGCCAATTCCGTATTACCGGCGCTGGCAGCATGGACGAAGCGCAGCAGTTAGCGCTATTACTTCGTGCGGGGTCGCTAACAGCCCCGGTTACTATCGTAGAAGAGCGCACTATTGGTGCTTCTTTGGGAGCTGAAAACATTGAAAATGGCTTTGCGGCACTTGCTTTGGGTATGGGTTTAACACTGACCTTTATGGCCCTTTGGTACCGCCGCTTAGGTTGGGTGGCGAACGTGGCGCTTTGTGCCAACATGCTTTGTTTGCTTGGCTTAATTGCCTTGTTACCAGGTGCGGTGCTAACGCTTCCAGGTATTGCAGGGTTGGTGTTAACCGTTGGTATGGCAGTGGACACCAACGTTATTATCTTCGAACGTATTAAGGACAAAATGCGTGAAGGCCGCAGTTTCGCTCAAGCGATTGATCTGGGCTTTGATAGCGCGTTCTCGACCATCCTTGATGCCAACATTACTACCATGATCACCGCCGTGATTTTATACGCCATCGGTAACGGTCCAATCCAAGGCTTTGCTTTAACACTCGGATTAGGTTTGTTAACCAGTATGTTTACAGGCGTATTTGCCTCTCGAGCAATGATCAATTTAATTTGGGGCCGAGATGCCCGTCGTGATGTGAGGGTTTAATCATGGTCGAAATGCTAAAACAAAATATTCGTAAAATTCGCCACTTCACTACGCTAGTTTCTATCGTTTTGACGGTGATCGCACTTGGTGCTCTGGGCTTTAAAGGGTTGAATCTCGGCTTGGATTTCACTGGTGGTATGGTGACAGAAGTGAAAGTCGATAAGTCGTTAACCAACCACGATCTGCTTGATGCACTACAACCAAAACTTGGTGAATCAACCTCTGTCACCCGCACAGGTGAAGATGGTCGTTGGCTCATTCGCTACTCCGCCCCTGAAGAAGGGCAAACTCTGCCAAGTGTGGAAGAGGTATTAAAGCCAGTTTCACATCAAGTTGATGTCGTCAGCAACAGTATTGTTGGTGCTCAAGTTGGCCAGGATTTGTTTGACCAAGGCGGTTTAGCACTATTGATTTGTGTGCTGAGCATCCTTGGTTACTTGTGTTTCCGTTTTGAATGGCGCTTAGCGAGTGGCTCTGTATTTGCTCTGGCTCATGACGTAATTGTCGTCCTCGGCTTCTTCGCCGTTACCCAAATGGAATTCAACTTAACGGTTTTTGCTGCCGTATTGGCAATTTTAGGCTACTCATTGAATGATTCGATCATCATTTCAGATCGAATTCGTGAGCTACTGATCGCGAAACAAAGTTGGAAAATGGAAGACATCAATGACCAGGCTGTCATCGCGACGTTCTCTAGAACGATGGTGACTTCAGGCACAACACTGATTACTGTTGGTGCACTATGGATTATGGGGGGAGCACCGCTAGCGGGTTTCTCAACAGCGATGTTTATTGGTGTGCTATCAGGTACATGGTCTTCCATTTCCATTGGTACCGTATTACCTGAACTGTTCAAGCTCGAACCGAAGCATTACTTGCCTGTTGAGATTGATACCGCGCCGTAATACGAGGTGCTGAAGGTAAAAAGTGCTCGCGCCACTCAGTTTGAGTGGCGTTTTACTTTGTGCTATTTCACACGCATCAGGCGGTGTTTGACGTGACCTAAATCGAACTCAATGATTTGAGAGCGCTTCATCGATTCAACCAGGCGCAGCATGGATGTGTGATAACCTTTCTTTTTCATCCATTGCAATGGCTCAGAAAAGCTGTCTTCGTTTACAACGTAAGATTCGCCTTTGTGTTCTCCAGCATAAACGTTTACGACCCAAACTCGGGCCTGAAAATCTAATACTTCACTTATGTTTCGCGTAATTTTTCTTAGGATATTTTTCATCATTTCCAGCGTTGCTTTAGCTCAGTAATAGCCAAACACCAACCCCCATCATTAAAGTGCCCGCGATACGGTTCATCAGACGCACATTCTTTGATTGACCCAACACGCGTTTCAGTCCTTTACCACCCGTGGCATACAGAGACATACAAATGAACTCAAAAAGAAGGATGATGGAGACAAGCACGATCAGCTGTGGAGCAAGAGCCGCATTTTGATCGATAAAAGGCGGCAGCAGAGAAATCATAAATGCCCAGCCTTTTGGGTTTGCGATAGCGGTAACGAAGCCTTGCATGATGAGCGCGACATTACCACTTCTGGGTGTCTCCAAATTATCGACATTTATTGCTAACTTACCTCGAGATCGCCACATTTCTACACCAAGATAGAGTAAGTAGCCGCCACCAATAAACTTTAGTGCGATAAACATCCAAGGATAGTTGAGCATGATCGCTGCGATCCCTAGTACTGCCGAGACTGAAACCAGCGCGACACCGACGAGTTCACCAATCATCATCCATAATGTGCGGCGATAACCGATACTCATTCCTAGCGTTAAGGCGAGCGTCATGCACATTCCTGGTGTAATTGAGACAAAAAAGAAGGTAGGGATGAACATACTGAGCAATGCAAGATTCATGTTTGTTGATAACTAAGTGATTTGATAGAAGCCACAAAGATAGTGCAAATTGATAAAGGATACTATCCCCAAATATCCCCAAATAACCTCAAGGTGCTAGGTTCAGCGAGAATGACTTGGCTCACAGGCACGGCAACGATTTGAAGATCTAGTGGTTCTAAATCAAAAATCGTTAACAAAGGCTGTGGGATAAGGAAACTCGCCCTGCGGAGCATGTCACTGACACGATTTCTGCATCTTGATGTCATTTGGGTATAACATCAATTTACTGGGTTAAAGAATCTAGATGATTGCTTTAGGAGATGGCACTATCGAATATTGCACCGTACCGGTACTTCAATAGATAAAAAGTGATTCGATACGTTAAATGCTAGTTAATTGATGTTATTTGGATATTTAAAATAAAACTGAAATTATTTTTTAATTGCTGCGTCATAATAGTGCGAACTGCACCAAAATGAGACGCTTTCTTCTATTTTTTACATTCTAAATATACCAGTTTTCATAAGTAAAACTATAAATATAAAATTAAGGTTATACTGTCAGTAATATCATTTAAGTTAGTAATTAAATGATATTACTCACAATTGCTTATATTGATATTTGAATTATTATTCTAATCGTATTTATAGATAACAACTCTGATCATGAGAGTAGTATCTGAAATCATGAGATGATGTAACGTCCACTGTTCGGTATGTAACTTATTGATAAACAATGATTAAATTTATGTTCTGATAAGCTTGTGTTTAACTTTATTTTATTTAAAACAATGACTTATAAATAGTTAACCATTTTATAACATTTCATGTTTAATGAGATCTAAATCAATCTTATGCAAATGGATTAGTTTTTTATTTGAAATGTAATATTTCTGGTTTAACTTAAAATAAAAGGCATCACAGGATTGATAGCCAAAAGAATAAATAAACACGTCAGTTGGTGATTTATTTCATCAGTGTATTTAGTTTGCTTTTTTAAATGCCGTTAAGAATGGAGTCTTCGATGAAGAAAGTCGCTTTGATCACCGGATCAAAAGGCGGAATTGGTTCTGCTATTTCCTCTCAATTAGTGAATGATGGTTACCGTGTAATCGCTACGTATTTCACAGGCAACTATGAATGTGCGTTGGAGTGGTTCAACAGTAAAGGGTTTACCAAAGATCAGGTTCGCCTTTTTGAGTTGGACGTAACAAACACTGAAGAGTGTGCAGAAAAGTTAGCACAATTGCTTGAGGAAGAAGGGACCATTGATGTCGTTATCAACAACGCAGGTATCACACGTGATGGCGTGTTTAAAAAGATGACTGCGCAAGCTTGGAATGACGTCATTAATACCAACCTCAATAGTCTATTCAACGTTACGCAACCTCTGTTCGCTGCGATGTGCGAAAAAGGCGGTGGTCGTGTCATTAACATCTCTTCAGTCAATGGCCTAAAAGGGCAGTTTGGTCAAGCAAACTACTCGGCGGCGAAAGCTGGGATGATAGGTTTCTCTAAAGCCTTGGCGTATGAAGGTGCTCGTTCGGGTGTGACAGTAAATGTTATTGCGCCAGGTTACACTGGTACACCAATGGTTGAGCAAATGAAGCCAGAAGTATTGGAATCCATCACGAATCATATCCCAATGAAACGCCTTGCTACACCAGAAGAAATTGCAGCATCAGTGAGCTTCTTGGTCAGCGATGCAGGGGCCTATATCACCGGTGAGACTTTGTCGGTGAATGGCGGCCTATACATGCACTAAGGAGAGAAGATGATGGAAAAAGTATTTATCGTAGCGGCGAAGCGCACTCCAATTGGCGCCTTTGGTGGCAGTCTTAAAAATACCTCTGCTGGTAATTTGGCAGCAGTAGCGATTAAAGGCGCGTTAGAAGCGGCAAAGTTGGCTGGTGATAAGATTGATGAGGTGATTGTTGGCAACGTTGTCGGCGCAGGCCAAGGCATGGGGGTTGGTCGTCAGGCGGCATTGTTCGCTGGGATTCCGGACGCGGTTCCTGCGTATGGCGTAAACATGGTTTGCGGCAGTGGCATGAAAACCGTCATGGATGCGGTTTCACATATCCGTAGTGGCGATACAGAGATTGTTGTTGCAGCAGGTGTTGAGGTCATGTCTCAGATTCCGTTTGCCGCGCCAAGTAGTATTCGTGATGGCAACAAAATGGGCAATCTAGAGCTGAAAGACCTGCTCGTAGCAGACGGTTTAACCGACGTTTATAACCAATATCACATGGGTGTGACGGCAGAAAACGTTGCAAAAGAAATCGGCCTAACCCGTCAACAGCAAGACGAGTATGCGCTGTCTAGCCAACAGAAAGCGGTGGCGGCAATCGAAGCGGGCAAATTCAAAGACGAAATTGTGCCCGTAGAAGTAAAGCAACGTCGTGAAACGGTGCTATTCGATACCGACGAATACCCAAAGGCTAATGCGACCATGGAAGCGTTAAGCAAGCTGCGCCCTGCTTTTGACCGTGAAGGCACTGTGACTGCGGGGAATGCATCAGGTATTAACGATGGTGCGAGTGCAATTATCGTCGCGTCTGAGAGCGCAGTTAAAGCGCATGGACTCACGCCTATTGCTGAGATCGTAAGCTATGCGCAATCGGGGCTTGATCCGAAAATCATGGGGCTAGGTCCAGTGGAGTCAGTCAATAAAGCATTAGCAAAAGCGGAATTAACGGTAAACGACATTGACGTTTACGAGCTAAACGAAGCATTTGCTGCGCAAGCACTTGGCGTGATTCATCAGTTGGCGGAAACCAACCAAGTTCCCGTTAACGCGATTCAAGATAAAGCGAACTTTAATGGTGGTGCTATCGCGCTAGGTCACCCACTTGGTGCATCGGGCAACCGAATCTTAGTGACGCTTGTTCACGAGCTTCATAAGCAAAATGGTCAATATGGTGTCGCATCACTTTGTGTGGGCGGCGGCATGGGGACGGCTGTGGTTATAAAAGCAGTTAAGTAATTATTTAAACGGACATTTTTAATTCTTTCTCTAGGAGATAAACCATGTACACAGATTTCTTCAAAACCTTTAGCGATCAAACTGAAAAAAATCTAGAACCTTACTTGAAGTTCAACAAGCTAGTGACAAAAAACGTAGAAGTGTTGACTGAGCTTCAACTTAACGCAATTCGTACTTACAGCGAAGTGGGTCTGAACCAAATGAAAGCGGCATCAGAAATCAAAGACGTAACGTCATTGACTGCTTTCAACAGCCAGCAACTAAGCGTTCTTACTAAGCTTTCTCAACAAATGATGGACGACAGCAACAAGCTTCAAGCTATTGCAAAAGAGTTCAAAGAAGACGTTGAGAAAATGACTTCGGAAAATCTAAAGACTGTTACTCCAGCGTAATTTGTCCGATTCTCGCCGCCTTAGGGTCTCTAGACCCTAATTTGGGCGGCGTTGTTTTTTCCGAATATAGGAGTAAGACTATGTTTCAGCACTTCTTTTCGGACTATCTTGTACAGCTTCAACAAACCAATCAACAGTGGTGGCATGATTTCGAAGTGAACAAGGCAGTCGTGAACTCTCCTTTAAATAAGGCCATGCAAGAAGTGAACTTGGAAGACACTGCCAAACTCTTCGAACAAGCTGTAAATCAACCTGCTGCGATATTAAAATTGCAAGCCGAATGGTGGGAACAGCAGCTACAAATTTGGCAGAATGTCGCGTTGGCGGGTAACCAAAAACAGGTCATTGAAGCAGAAAAAGGGGACAAGCGTTTTTCTAATGAAGCGTGGCAAAATGAGGTGATGTATAGCTTCATTAAGCAATCCTACCTGTTATTCAGCAAGACTTATTTAGATACAATTGAGTCACTCGAAGGTTTGGATGAAAAATCTAAAGAGCGAATACTTTTCTTTTCTCGTCAAGCCATCAATGCACTTTCCCCTTCGAATTTCATCGCGACGAATCCAGAACTCTTGAAACTGACACTTGAGCAAAACGGTCAAAACCTTCTGGCTGGCTTAGAGCAGTTAAAAGAAGACGTTGAGTCCAGTGCGGACATTTTGAAAATTCGTATGACGAACAACAATGCGTTCCGCGTGGGTGATGACGTTGCGACCACTCCGGGCGATGTGGTTTTTCAAAACGAATTGTTTGAGTTGATTCAATATCGACCTCTAACAGAGAAAGTGAATGCGACGCCACTGCTCATCGTTCCGCCTTTCATTAATAAATACTACATCCTTGACTTAACAGCGAAGAACTCAATGGTTCGATGGTTGCTAGAGCAGGGACATAGCGTATTTATGATGTCTTGGCGTAACCCAGGCAAGGCACAAGCGCATGTAGAGTTTGGTGACTATGTGACAGAAGGCGTCGTCAAAGCCGTCGCGGCAATTGAAGATATAACGGGCCAAGAGCAAATCAACGCGGCTGGTTACTGTATCGGTGGTACGGTTCTGGCGAGCACGGTTGCGTACTATGCGGCAAAACGTATGAAGAAGCGTATTAAATCAGCGACTTTCTTCACCACATTGCTCGACTTTTCTCAGCCAGGCGAAGTTGGCGCGTACATCAATGACACCATTGTGAGTGCAATTGAGGCGCAAAACAACGCAAAAGGGTATATGGACGGTCGTTCATTAAGCGTCACATTCAGCTTACTGCGTGAAAACAGCTTGTACTGGAACTACTATGTCGACAACTACTTGAAGGGCAACAGCCCAGTCGATTTTGACTTGTTGTACTGGAATAGTGACAGTACCAACGTGAGTGCTGCCTCCCATAACTTCTTGCTTCGTGAGCTCTATTTAGAGAATAAGCTAGTGCAAGACAAAGGCGTCAAAATTGGTGGGGTATGGATTGACCTAAACAAGATCAAAATTCCTAGCTATTTTGTATCAACGAAAGAAGACCATATAGCGTTATGGCAGGGAACTTATCGTGGTGCCCTGAACACTGGTGGCAACAAAACGTTTGTTCTCGGTGAGTCGGGTCATATTGCGGGTATCGTGAACCCTCCAGCGAAAAATAAGTATGGTTATTGGTTGAACGATACTTTGGATGATTCGGCTGACGAGTGGTTGAATAATGCCGAGCACAAAGAGGGATCGTGGTGGACACATTGGAATGAATGGCTACTTCAATTCAATCCAAAAGAGCAAGTCGAACCATTCCCTATTGGCTCGGAAGACCACCCAGCAATCGATGAAGCTCCAGGGCAATACGTCAAGCAGGTTCTGCCAGTAAAAGAGTCTTAAACAACTCCCTATAGCAGTAAATTTTAGCGACCTTTATGGTCGCTTTTTTTGGTCGTTACTGACCACCTTATTACACCGATTGAATATACGTATCGGTTGAGGAAACTCTGGGGTTGAAAGTGACGGTGAATAAAAAAGCGCCGAGTAGATACTCAGCGCTTAGTGTCAACAAATAGGCAAGTTGACGGGTAGAAGTGCGTTACGTTACACCTCTTTATCCTTACCAAATGACAGCAGCCAGAGAGAGATTGCTGCTACTGCCACAAAGCCGGAAAGAATAATCACAGGCATGGCGCTATAGCCAAGGATATGCCAAATTACAGATTCTAAAGTACTCATGGGAAGTCTCCTTAGTGCCAGCCTTCAACGCCGCTCATGTCCGGTAGTTTGTGCGCGATGCCTTTGTGACAATCTACGCAGGTTTTCTCTCCAGAAGCTAGCGCAGTAGAGTGCTGCTCCGCTGCTCGTGAGCCTTGTTGAGAGTAATCCATGTAATCAAACTCGTGACAGTTACGACACTCAAGAGAGTCATTCTTTTTCATTCGTGCCCACTCTCGCTCAGCAAGGTGTCCTCGACGCTCTTGGAACTTCTCTGGTGTATCGATAGTACGCAGAACATAGTGAGCGAATAGCTCTTTGGATGCTTGTACTTTACGAACGATCTTATCTGTCCATTCATGAGGAACGTGACAGTCTGAGCAGATGGCACGAACACCAGAACGGTTAGAGTAGTGAATTGTTTCTTGAATTTCAGCAACGATTGGTGCGTGACAGCCAGAACAGAACTCTTCTGTGTTGGTTGCCTCCATACCTGTGTTGAATGCGCCCCAAAATAAAAGACCGCCAGCAAAACCTAAGAACAAAACCACACCAGCGGCAGCTTTACTTGGGTTCTTCAGTCTTTTCCAAAACGCTTTAAGTATTTTCATAAATAACCTCTTAGTACTCGCGTTTCAATTACTGAAGCGAATCAACTGCCTGGAACTTGTTTTCAACTAGTGGCTTAGCATTAGTTTGTGGCACGTGGCATTGCAAACAGAAGTAACGACGAGGAGACATATCCGCCAATACAGCATCTTCTCGGTTTACATAGTGCGTTACGCTAATTTTAGTCGCGCCTGACTCTTTTGCATTTTTCCAGCTGTGGCACGCAAGACACTTGTTAGCATTTAACGATACTTCGTAGTGACGGATGCTGTGCGGGATCAACGGTGGTTGATAAACAAAGCTATCTTCAACAATTTGATCTTTAGGGAAGTCTTTGAACTCATCTGCTGGGCGTGTGTCTTCCAATTGAGACATTCCACGTAGAGACTCTAGACCACCAATGCCACCTGGATTATCTAACTCAGCTTGCGCAATGCCTGTCACTAAAGCACCTACAGATAAAAGTGCGACAAGTAATTTTTTCATCATTTCATCTCCGCCTTTATGGCTTAAATTCTTTATTAGGCCGCCATAGTGACGGCCGTAGCATTCGGTATCTGAAGGTTAAGCAATCTTAGAGATTTTGACTGGACACTTCTTAAAGTCTGTCTGTTTAGACAGTGGGTCAGTCGCATCTAGGATGAGCTTGTTAATCAAAATACGTGCATCAAAGAACGGTACGAATACCAAACCTTTTGGCGGACGGTTACGACCGCGAGTTTCAACACGAACGCGTACTTCGCCGCGTTTGTTTGCCATGAGTACTTCTTCACCACGACGCACGTTACGCGCTTTTGCGTCCTCAGGGTGCATGTAACACACTGCGTCTGGTACTGCTTTGTATAGCTCAGGTACACGACGAGTCATGGTGCCTGTGTGCCAATGTTCAAGAACACGGCCAGTACATAGCCACATATCAAACTCATCGTTTGGCACTTCTGGTGGCGCTTCATATGGTGCAGAGATAATCTTCGCTTTGCCGTCAGCATTGCCGTAGAAATCCCAACCAGAACCTTCTTTTGCGTATGGGTCAGAACCTTCTTTAAAGCGCCATTGTGTTTCCTTACCATCAACAACTGGCCAACGTAGACCACGCACTTCATGGTAACGGTCGTATGGTGCTAAATCATGCCCGTGACCGCGGCCAAACGTTGCGTATTCCTCAAACAGACCTTTTTGAACATAGAAACCGAAGTGGTGAGCATCGTCATTCAATTCGCGAGCTTCTTCGATAGGGAACTTGTCGATATTACCATTGCGGTATAGTACGTCGTACATGGTTTTACCACGGTACTGAGGCGCTTTCGCTAGTAGCTCTTCAGGCCACACTTCTTCCATTTTGAAGCGTTTCGAGAACTCCATTAGCTGCCACAGGTCGGATTTTGCTTGACCGACCGTGCCCACTTGTTGGTACCAAGCTTGAGTACGACGCTCTGCGTTACCGTAAGCACCTTCTTTCTCAATCCACATTGCTGTTGGAAGAATAAGGTCTGCTGCTTGCGCTGTTGCCGTCGGGTATGGGTCAGACACAACGATGAAGTTTTCTGGGTTGCGGTAACCAGGAAGACGTTCTGTGTTGATGTTTGGACCTGCTTGCATGTTGTTGTTACATTGAACCCAGTAACAGTTCAGAACGCCGTCATTCAGCATACGGTCTTGCAATACGGCGTGGAAGCCAGGTTTTGGTGGAATCGTACCTTCTGGCAGTTTCCAGATGTCTTCTGCAATCTTACGGTGTTTAGGGTTAGCTACTACCATGTCTGCAGGTAGACGGTGAGCGAAAGTACCAACCTCACGAGCCGTACCACACGCAGATGGTTGACCCGTTAGTGAGAATGGGCTGTTACCCGGAGTCGAGATTTTACCGGTTAGTAGGTGGATGTTGTAAACCAAGTTATTCATCCACACGCCACGAGTATGTTGGTTCATACCCATTGTCCAAAGTGACATTACTTTCGTATTTGGATTGGCGTATTGCTTCGCAAGCTCGATAAGCTTCTCTTTTTCAACACCAGAGATTTCAGAGGCTTTCTCAGCTGTGTAAGGTGCAACAGACTTTTTGTACTCTTCGAAAGAGATAGACGTTAGCTTGCCTGAGTTAGGATTCTTCGCTGCTTTTTGTAGCGGATCATCGTCACGTAGGCCGTAACCGATGTCGGTATCTGCTTGAGTGAAGTTAGTGTGCTTGTTTACGAAGTCCCAGTTTACCGCATCGTTTTCGATGATGTAGTTCGCGATGAAGTTAGCAATCGCTAGGTCAGACTGTGGATTAAAAATGTAGCCGTGATCTGCCAACTCAAATGAACGGTGGTAGTAAGTAGAAAGCACGTTCACTTTAACGTGAGGGTGACTTAAGCGACGGTCAGTAATACGAGTCCATAGAACAGGGTGCATCTCTGCCATGTTCGAGCCCCATAGAACGAATGCGTCTGCGTTCTCAAAGTCATCGTAACAACCCATCGGCTCATCGATACCGAATGCGCGCATAAAGCCAACTACAGCAGAAGCCATACAGTGACGCGCGTTTGGATCAATGTTGTTTGAACGGAAGCCAGCTTTCATTAGCTTTGACGCAGCGTAGCCTTCCATTACTGTCCATTGGCCTGAGCCAAACATACCTACGCTTGTTGGACCTTTTTTCTCGAGGGAAGCTTTCCATTTCTCAGCCATGATGTCGAAAGCGTCATCCCAAGAGATAGGTGTAAATTCACCGTCTTTGTGGAATTTGCCATCTTTCATTCTCAGCATCGGCTGAGTCAGACGGTCTTGACCGTACATGATCTTAGAAAGGAAGTAGCCTTTGATACAGTTTAGGCCTTTGTTTACTGGCGCTTCTGGGTCACCCTGTGTTGCTACCACTTTGCCATTTTGAGTACCAACAAGAACAGAACAGCCTGTACCACAGAAACGACAAGGTGCTTTGTCCCATGTGATTTTGGTTTGATCAGAGCTTGCAATCAGGTTGGCTGCAGATGCTGGTAGTGTCACACCTGCGACAGCAGCAGCTGATGCAGCCGCGTTTGCTTTCACAAACGCACGTCTTGTCATTTTCATACTTCACCCTCGATTTGGGAATGTTGTGTTCCAGTGTCTTCTTCATCCGTTTCTTCAAGCCCAGTTTCGATTTGGTGATAAACCAATACCGTGCTCAAGACATTCGGTAAATTGTTAATGGCATCGATAGTGTCTGTGATAAAACCTTGGTTCTCGGTTTCAAGCACGACGATAATCTTACCTTCTGGACTGTCACCATAGATTTCCGCATTTTCATGTGCTTCGATCTGTTGTTTGATTTCGTCCAGATGTTCCGGCAGTACATGTACTACCAAACTTGAAATATGCACTTCATTTAGTGACATATAGCTCTCTCATTTATTGCCTTTGGCCGACGACATACGGCTTAGGCTGTTATATTGCTCACATTGATGGATGAAGTCGGGCACACTGAAACACAGGCGCCGCAGCCGTTACACTCATCAAGGTCTAAATTGGGTTGTGCTACTTTCCCCAGCTCTAATTTGAACTGAATTGCCATCGGGTCGCACATATCCCCACAGCTTCGGCATTCGACATTTTGTTTTGCTAAGCAGCTATCGTTGATGCTTGCTTTCGCTTGCCAAGGTTGCTCTGTTTTTGGCAAGAAAAGGGGCTCAGGACAGGCGTCTGCACACTGATAACAAAAGGTGCATTCATCAATAGAAAAATCGACCGAGGGGAATCCGCCATCACTTTTGGTTATAATCTTTGTTTCACAGGCCTCAATGCATTTACCGCAGCGAGTGCAATCGTCCGTAAACTGTTCTGGCTTGGTTAACCAAGGCAAACGTACGGCGTTGTCGGGGTGCGCTTTTCTTGCAAAGAGTCTTCTTCTGGAAAGGTCTACCACTTAGTCACCTCGAAACTTGGAACCCAAACTAAGCATAGTCCACAATTTTCATTAATAAACTGTCATTTAAACTAACGAAATTGTAGTTTTTGACATATTTGTATAAATACCTCTTAGGAGGTAAATGGGATGCAATATTGTTTTGGATCAATAAATTCCGTCGCAGGTGATCACATATTGATAAAGTTGAAAGGTAATGGGTTCATTGCACGTACAAATAGGGTTGTTAATGGGCGAGGAACTCAGATTGTTTAAAAATGTGAAAAAGTCAGTGACGCGCACGATTGCGTCCGCGATGCTTCTTATTTTGCTGCTTTCAGTTGCTACGACTGGTTTTGCAATTTTTACGTTAGCGTCAAGCTTGAATGATGCAGAAGCCGTCAATGTTGCTGGCTCGATGCGAATGCAAAGCTACCGTCTGGCGAATGATATTCAGGTTAAATCTGTTGACTATTCTTCACATATTGACGCATTTGAACATTCGATATACTCACCTTCCATGAAAGCACTCCAGCATTGGTCAGTGCCAGAAGACATTACTCATGATTACTACCGTCTTATTATGAGATGGCATGAGCTCAAGTCGGTGTTGAGAGGAGACAACCCGGCGGAGTACCAACTCCTAGTGGCTGGTTTTGTAAAGCAGATCGATGAGTTTGTATTTAAGCTGCAAAGCTTTTCGGAGCAAAAGCTGATTAACTTAGCTTGGATTGGCGGGTTAGGGTTAGGCGGTATCCTTTGTGTCAGTATGTTTGTTGTCCATTTTGTGCGCCTCGAAGTTGTACGGCCTTTGCGTGCTTTAGTTTTTGCTAGCGAGCAAATTAAGAATCGCTCATTTAATATATCGCTTGATGTATCCAGCGATAATGAAATGGGGATCCTGACTCGAACCTTTAATCGGATGGCGACGGACCTTGGTAAGTTATACCGAGGGCTAGAACAAGCGGTTGATGAAAAAACGCGTAAATTACAGCATGCGAATCAGTCTTTAGAAGTATTGTATGACTCGTCGAAAGAGTTAACGGCTTCGCGTATTAATCAGGATAACTTCCAAGCCATATTACAACATATTGCAAGTCTTGAAGGCATTAAAGCGGTCAAACTTGAAATAGAGCAATTGGGAGAACCGAGTTGGATATTGATGGAAGGGGAAGAGTGCTGCCACGACTGTGATGAAGATTGCCACAGTAAGGCTCTAACGTTGGACGGTGAGCACTTAGGCTATTTGTATTGGAAGGCCGGGTTACCTTGTCCGAATGAGGCACTGATTGACAACTTTGTGCAGATTTTATCGCGTGCCGTGTATTACAATCGAGCCCAACGCCAAGCAGAACAAATCCTACTGATGGAAGAGCGAGCCACCATTGCTCGGGAACTGCATGATTCATTAGCTCAAGCACTCTCTTATTTAAAAATTCAGGTCGCTTTATTAAAGAGAAGCGTAAAGAATTTGCCTGATGAAAAAGCGATAGCTCAGGCGAATCAAGTCATTGCCGAGTTGGATACGGGCTTATCTGCTGCTTATACCCAACTACGCGAATTACTGACGACGTTTCGTCTTACGATTAAAGAGGGCAGTTTTGGCCAAGCATTGCAAGATATGGTCGAAACGCTCAACGAACAAACCGTCGCTGACATTACGTTAAAAAATAGACTTTCTTCAACTGAACTGGATGCACACCAGCAGGTTCATTTACTACAGTTGATAAGAGAAGCGGCAATTAATGCCATCAAGCATGCGCAAGCAGATAATATTCACATTCAATGTCTTGATAATGATGGAAAAGTCACAGTAACCGTTACCGATGATGGAATAGGCTTTGAACATCAAGACGAAAAATTAAATCATTACGGTATGAGTATCATGCAAGAGCGAGCCGCTAGGCTGCATGCCGATCTTCACATTGAAGCATCGATCAACAAAGGCTGTACCGTAAAACTAGAATTCCAACATAGTAAGGAAGTAAACAGTGACAGTGTGTAAAGTAATGCTGGTGGATGATCATCCACTCATGCGACGAGGTATTCACCAACTTTTAAGCTTTGAGCCTGAGTTTGAAGTCGTTGCAGAAGCAAGTAATGGCGCAGATGCGGTAGCGAAAGCGCATGAGCTGGAACTGGATCTTGTACTTCTTGATCTCAATATGAAAGGCATGTCAGGCCTCGATACCTTACAAGCGCTACGTGCTGATGGTTGTGAAGCTCGAATTGTTATCTTAACTGTATCAGATAGTCCTGCTGACATAGAAGCAATAGTTAGAAGTGGCGCAGATGGCTATTTGTTGAAAGATACCGAGCCTGATGAGTTGGTTGAGTTGCTAAAACAAGCGCATCAAGGCGACAAAGCATACAGCCAAGAAGTTTCTAAGTACTTGAGTGAGCGTTCAGGACAAGAGGACGTTTTTGATACGCTGACGGATCGCGAAACGCAGATCTTAAGAGAGGTGGCAAGAGGTTTCCGCAACAAGCAGATAGCCGATCGTCTTTTTATTTCTGAATCCACGGTTAAAGTGCATATGAAGAGTTTACTTAAAAAGCTTCAAGTTCCTTCTCGTACTGCGGCAACCGTTCTTTATCTTGAGCGCTTTGGCGACATCAAATAATACAGTTGAAGAACAATCCCAAACCACCAATGGAATCAATCGTTTAGCGTAATTTTAATAATAAAAAAACCGCCTTWAAGGCGGTTTTTTTATTATTAAA
>NZ_JAWJYE010000014.1:0-99829 GCF_032970445.1 Vibrio sp. T13N | reverse complement strand
GATTACAAGCGAGTGATACCACTGCGGAGTGGTAGTTCAGTTGGTTAGAATACCGGCCTGTCACGCCGGGGGTCGCGGGTTCGAGTCCCGTCCACTCCGCCACTTATATTAAGCCTCAGTCGAAAGACTGGGGCTTTTTTCGTTTTGGTTACCCGACTTCCCTTAACCTCATTTCCATATTGAAACCTTGCATATAGAGTTACACTACCCTCTTCACATGGTTTTAATCCCTACTGTGAACGAGCTGACACGTAATTCTGTGACTTAGTCTTAGCTTTATTCCGATACCTAACTCTAGTTTTGAGCCTTTGCGCTTACCAAAGTTCCTTTTACTCGATATTAGAAAATCTAGTTATGTGACTTATGTGACAGAGTTTAATTGTTTGAGGTGTCACTTGTTCCAATTTTGAAAATAGGACGACTTTGAATACAAGTTTAGTCTCACTGAGATCAAGAGTGAGGAGTCTAAACTTCCGTTAAGGCTTTGATCTACCTGAATACTAGCTCAGTTTTATCTCGGTGAGGTTGCTAACCCGTTTGGGTTCTGAACGCAATCACCCTAAATGTCTCTTTCTCATAAAAATATAAACTCGCTCATTGCTAAGTATTGTGAAAGTTTAGCTTTGATGTTTGCGAGGAGCCTATATTGCCAAGAGAAGTGATACAGATGAAAATGCTTAAACTAAAAGACTCGTCTATGAATATTATCTATCGGTAATAGTTAGTATCTATGACACCGTAGCGTGACGATTATTCGGATATTTAACTGTATATCAAAGAGTAACAAGCGTTTTGTTCTTGAAGGGGAGTCCGAAGATTAGATATGAAAAAAGCAGCTAGATAGCTGCTTTTTCATCTATTAAGTTACGTGTCTTTAAGAGTCCACTGGCTCCGTATGCACCGGAGTGGTTATTGCTTGGTTGTTCTCTTCCATTTTCTTCTCTTCATCTTTTGCTTTTTCAATCATTGGGGTGATTGTTGAGCCTTGAATGAGGATAGAGAAAACAACGACGGAGTAGGTCATTACAAGAATAATCTCTTTTACATCGATTAACTTATCTTGAATCACCCAAATACCTGATGGAATGGAAAGAGCCATTGCCAATGCAAGGCCCCCGCGTAAGCCGCCCCACGTCAAAATACGTACTGACCACGGGTTATATTTTCTGTAACGCTTAAAGCCAATGTACGAGAGAAATACGCTTAGATAGCGAGCTGCTAGTACAAGAGGGACTGATATAGCCATCATGATCCAGTCTTCTTTGTGGAATTCAAATAGCAGCATTGACATACCGATCAGTAGGAATAACACGCCATTCAAAAACTCATCAACAAGCTCCCAAAAATGGTCAAGGTGATCTTCACTCTCTTTTGAAAAGCCAATAAAGCGTGTCCAGTTGCCAATCATAATTCCGGATACAACCATCGCGAGTGGGCCTGATACATGGATGTATTCAGCAAATGCGTAACCTGCCGTTGGGACACCAATAGTAAGTAATAACTCCATTGAGTGATCATCGGTGGCACTGATTAAGTAGTGGAATAGCAAACCGAGGACGAAACCATAAGTGATACCACCGATAGCTTCTTGGATGAAGAGCAAGGTGACACTACCTACAGTTGGTGCCTCAGTACCAAATGCAATCGTGAATAGAGTGACAAAGATAACCAAACCGAAGCCATCATTGAAGAGTGACTCTCCTTCAATCTGAGTGGAGATACGTTTGGGAGCGTCGAGCTTTTTAACTATAGCCAGTACAGCGATTGGGTCAGTTGGCGATATAAGTGCACCGAAAAGTAAGCAGTAGACTAAATCAAATTGGATGCCAATTAACTGACAGAATCCGTAGAGCGCAAACCCGATAAAGAAAGTGGAAAACAGGGTGGCTCCGAGAGCCAAAACGGTAATTTCCCATTTTTGATCCTTAAGGTTCGGGAGTTTGATGCCTAATCCACCCGCAAATAGTAAGAAGCCAAGAATGCCCTTGAGCAAGAAATCTTCAAAGTTGATCCTTGTGACCGTTTCTGTCGCAATTTCGGTGAGGTGGAACCAGTTGTTTTGGCCCGCAATTAAGATTAGAAGTGAAAGCACCATTGAACCTGCGGTAATCGCAATGGTGGTTTGCATCTTTCCTATCTTGCTGTTTACAAAAGCAATTAGCATCGCAGCTGCGGATAGAAAACATAAAGTATGATAGACCGACATAGAGCTCTCTATTTGTAACATTTTATGAATGGGATTCTCGACTGATGCTGCTTAAATAGCAAACATTTTTTCGCGATTATTTTGTAAGTTAAGAAGGAGATAAAATAATCATTAATTCCACGTTTAGACGTCTAGACTCCTGAAGTTTGTGTGATAGGATGGAAAGATAACTAAAGGAATGAGGCTGTACTGTGGGAAGTAACGTAAGACAACAGATTGAAGCTCAATTGAAGCAACGTATTCTTTTGATTGATGGTGGTATGGGAACCATGATTCAGGGATACAAACTTGAAGAGCAAGACTATCGAGGAACGCGCTTTGCGGATTGGCATTGTGATCTAAAAGGTAACAACGACCTGTTGGTTCTAAGTCAGCCTCAAATTATCAAGGAAATTCACGCTGCATATTTAGAAGCGGGTGCAGATATTCTCGAGACCAACACTTTTAACGCAACAACCATTGCGATGGCTGACTACGAGATGGAAAGCCTAAGTGAAGAAATTAACTTTGCAGCTGCCAAGCTTGCACGTGAAGTTGCAGACGAATGGACCGCAAAAACACCCGATAAACCGCGTTATGTCGCAGGGGTTTTAGGGCCGACGAACCGAACTTGTTCTATTTCTCCTGATGTAAATGACCCCGGATATCGAAATGTCTCTTTCGACGAGTTGGTTGAGGCTTACTCTGAATCGACTCGAGCCCTGATTAAAGGCGGTTCTGACCTTATTCTTATCGAGACCATCTTCGATACTCTTAACGCTAAGGCTTGTTCATTTGCTGTTGAAAGTGTGTTTGAAGAGATGGGTATTGAGTTACCTGTGATGATCTCGGGGACTATTACTGATGCTTCCGGTAGAACATTATCAGGTCAAACTACAGAAGCGTTTTACAACTCATTACGTCATGTTAAACCGATTTCGTTTGGTTTGAACTGTGCGTTGGGCCCAGATGAGCTTCGTCCTTATGTTGAAGAGCTTTCGCGTATATCAGAATCTTTTGTTTCCGCTCACCCAAATGCCGGGCTTCCGAATGCATTCGGCGAATACGATTTGTCGCCAGAAGATATGGCTAAGCATGTTAAAGAGTGGGCTCAAAGTGGCTTTTTAAACTTAATTGGTGGGTGTTGTGGCACAACTCCAGAGCACATTCGCCAAATGGCA
This sequence comes from Vibrio sp. T13N, assembly GCF_032970445.1. Lineage (NCBI taxonomy): Bacteria > Pseudomonadati > Pseudomonadota > Gammaproteobacteria > Vibrionales > Vibrionaceae > Vibrio > Vibrio sp. T13N. The sequence continues at coordinate 96,463 of NZ_JAWJYE010000014.1, read as the reverse complement.
CTCGCGGTTGAAAATATCGCCCCTCGTCAATTACCTGATCTTCCCGTTGCTTGTCGCTTGTCTGGCCTAGAGCCGCTCGCGATTGATAAAGACTCTTTATTTATCAATGTCGGTGAGCGTACGAATGTAACCGGTTCTGCGCGTTTTAAGCGCTTGATTAAAGAAGAGCTGTACGATGAAGCGCTCGATGTGGCTCGTCAACAAGTTGAAAATGGCGCTCAAATTATCGATATCAACATGGATGAAGGCATGTTGGATGCACAAGCTTGTATGGTTCGATTTTTAAACCTTTGTGCGTCAGAACCTGAAATCTCAAAAGTACCAATCATGGTCGACTCTTCCAAGTGGGAGGTTATTGAAGCCGGTCTTAAGTGCATCCAAGGCAAAGGCATTGTTAACTCGATCTCTCTCAAAGAAGGCAAAGAGAAATTCGTTGAACAAGCTAAGTTGATCCGCCGTTACGGTGCGGCTGTGATTGTGATGGCGTTTGATGAGATTGGACAAGCAGATACACGTGAGCGCAAAGTAGAAATTTGTACCAACGCTTACCGAATTCTCGTTGATGAAGTGGGCTTTCCACCAGAAGACATCATCTTTGACCCAAACATTTTTGCCATTGCTACGGGGATCGAGGAGCATAATAACTACGCGGTGGATTTCATTGAAGCCGTTGGCGATATCAAACGTGATTTACCATATGCGATGATCTCGGGTGGTGTTTCTAACGTCTCATTCTCTTTCCGTGGCAATAACTATGTACGTGAAGCGATTCACGCGGTGTTCCTCTACCACTGTTTTAAAAATGGTATGGATATGGGGATTGTGAATGCGGGTCAGTTAGAAATCTACGATAACGTGCCTGAAAAATTGCGTGAGGCTGTGGAAGATGTCGTTCTTAACCGTCGTGATGACGCCACTGAGAGATTGTTAGATATCGCGGCGGAATACGCAGGCAAAGGGGTAGGTAAAGAGGAGGATGCCTCTGCACTTGAGTGGAGAACTTGGCCTGTTGAAAAGCGTTTAGAGCACGCGTTAGTGAAAGGAATAACTGAGTTCATCGTTGATGATACCGAAGAGGCTCGTGTCAACGCTTCAAAGCCATTAGAGGTGATTGAAGGTCCACTAATGGATGGGATGAACGTCGTCGGAGACTTGTTTGGTGAAGGTAAAATGTTCCTTCCTCAGGTCGTAAAATCTGCCCGAGTGATGAAGCAAGCGGTAGCGCATCTCGAGCCCTACATCAATGCAGAAAAGCAGGTGGGACAAACAAACGGTAAGATCTTGTTAGCGACGGTAAAAGGTGATGTACACGATATCGGGAAAAATATCGTAGGCGTTGTATTGCAGTGCAATAACTATGAAATTATCGATCTTGGTGTCATGGTTCCTTGCGAAAAGATCTTAAAAGTAGCGCAAGAAGAGAACGTCGATATTATTGGTTTGTCAGGGTTGATCACGCCTTCATTAGACGAAATGGTGCATGTTGCAAAAGAGATGGAGCGTCTCGACTTTAACTTACCTCTTCTCATCGGTGGCGCAACAACGTCAAAAGCCCATACAGCAGTTAAGATTGAGCAAAATTACAAGCATCCAGTGGTTTACGTGAATAACGCTTCACGTGCGGTGGGCGTATGTACTTCTCTATTGTCAGATGAACGTCGCCCTGAATTTGTTGAAAAACTTGAAGCTGATTACGACCGAGTACGTGATCAACATAATCGAAAGAAACCGAGAACCAAACCAGTGACATTAGAAGCGGCTCGAGCGAATAAAGTTGCGATCGATTGGGAAGCTTACACTCCTCCAGTGCCTGTTAAGCCTGGTATTCATATCTTCGATGATTTTGATGTGGCCACATTACGTCAATACATCGATTGGACACCATTCTTTATGACTTGGTCACTTGTGGGCAAGTATCCAACAATTTTCCAACATGAAGAAGTCGGTGAAGAAGCAAAACGTTTATTCGAAGATGCCAACGAGTTGCTTGACCGAGTTGAGCGAGAAGGCCTGTTAAAAGCGCGTGGAATATGTGGCTTATTCCCTGCAGCAAGCGTGGGGGACGACATTGAAGTTTATTCTGATGAAACTCGTACCGCCGTTGTGAAAGTATTGCGTAACTTGCGTCAACAGACCGAGAAACCAAAAGGATTCAACTATTGTTTATCTGACTACATCGCACCTAAAGAGTCGGGTAAACATGATTGGATAGGGGCATTTGCTGTCACTGGTGGTATTGGTGAACGAGAGCTTGCGGATGAATACAAAGCACAGGGAGATGATTACAACGCAATTATGATTCAAGCGGTGGCGGATCGCCTAGCCGAAGCGTTTGCTGAGTATTTGCATGAGCGTGTCCGTAAAGAAATTTGGGGTTATGCTGCGGATGAAGATTTATCTAACGATGATCTCATTCGTGAAAAATACCAAGGTATTCGTCCTGCGCCGGGTTATCCAGCGTGTCCTGAACATACTGAAAAAGGACCGCTTTGGGAGTTACTTAATGTGGAAGAGAACATTGGCATGACTCTAACCTCCAGCTATGCAATGTATCCGGGCGCGTCAGTCTCTGGTTGGTATTTCTCTCATCCTGACTCACGTTACTTTGCGATCGCACAGATCCAAGAAGATCAGCTAGAGAGTTACGCCGATCGTAAGGGGTGGGATAGGATCGAGGCTGAAAAATGGTTAGGGCCAAACATTAACGGTTAAATTGATGTTTACCTCGTCCAAACGTAACAACTATTGAAACAACAAAGGGCTGCAGATACGCAGCCCTTTGTTTTATTGAGTTGAACTTACTTCTCAAACAACTCGGTGTGGAGTTTTTGTATGGCTTGTTTCGATACCGATTCATGGAGCAAGAAGCATAAGTTATGAGGGCTTGCGCCATAACAAATCATGCGTAGGTTAAAATCTTCTAGCGTGCCAAAAACCTGTTTCGCGTAGCCTTTACTCTCACTCATGTTGTTACCAATGAGAGCAACGAGGCATAGGTCATGTTCAACTTCTACCTTACATAGCTCTTCTAACTCTTCTCGTACAGCTTGCGGCAGCTGCGGCGCGCCGCCGGATGTATCGGTTTGATCAAGTGTTAACGATACACTGATTTCAGATGTCGTGATCAAATCGACAGAGATCTTATGTTTTGCAAGGATCTCAAAGACCTTTGCTAAGAAGCCGTATGCGTGGAACATATTGGCGCTGCGTAGCGTTACCATGGTTTGGTTACAACGCAAAGCTAGCGCACGGAACAACGGTGAGCTTTCGACTTGGTGGCGAATCCAAGTTCCCCCTTTTTCTGGCTCTTTCGATGACCCTACAAATACCGGAATGTCGTGGCGCAATGCGGGTACTAGCGTAGAAGGGTGAAGGATTTTAGCGCCAAAGTTAGCCATTTCTGAAGCTTCACTAAAGCTGATCTCGGGAATTGGTGAGGCTTTTGGCGCAATTCGCGGGTCTGTTGTGTAGATGCCCGGAACATCAGTCCAGATTTCTAACCCTGCCGCTTTGACGCTCTCAGCAATTAAGGCGGCGCTGTAATCGCTGCCTCCTCGACCTAGTGTTGTTGTATTACCGGCTTCGTCAGATCCTATGAAGCCTTGAGTAACAACAACGGATTGTTGGCAAAGTGGTACGAGTTTATCTTGCGCAAGCGTCGAAATTGCTTCAATGTTTGGCTCCGCGCGACCAAAGTTGTCATCAGTACGCAGCACATCGCGGATATCAAAGCGCACTGCTTGAATGCCTCGCTCACACATTAACTGAGTTAGAATGTGCGTCGACATGAGTTCACCACATGCGACTAAATGATCGGTTAACTTCGCACTAGCTTGGATAGATGCAGCCTCGGCCAGGCTGGTGACGGTATCTAATATGCCATACACCTCGGCAGCAGTTTTCGTGCTGTCTTCGAGCTGAGTTAAAATGGCGTCATGAATGTTGGCCAGATTTTGCAGCAGTTCAGTACGGTGCGTTTGATCCTGTACACCATTGGCGAGTTCCACCAATAGGTTGGTGACGCCAGAACAAGCGCTGATCACGACCAAGCGAGTATTTGGATTGTTTTCGATAATGGTGGCACAACGACTCATTGCCTCAAAGTTGGCAACACTGGTTCCACCGAATTTAGCTACGTTAAATGCGCTCACTGCGTTCTCCCACGACTTCCTAAAAAATTGTACATCCAATGTTTAGTGAGAAAAGGAACAGAGCAAAAAGAGAGGTATTTAGAATGCTATTTGAAAAATTTACCCTCAGAAGCCCTTCATCAGACTGCGCTGATGACAGTTGATGGGATTCAGCCCAATTCAACCGACAAGTCAAATCCTGCAACTTTGACTTACCTCGGCACTACTCCCCCTCAATGATTGGTGTTGGAATTGCGGTTCCACAAATCATCTACCTGGGTAGCGCTCCTCTTCTACATAAAGCTCAAACATTGAACGGTTTTGAGGCCTTAATGTCAATCAATATTTCAACCTTTATGGTGTTTTTTATTAACGATTTTGTGACACTGGTTTGACCTCCATACTTACGGCTAATTGCTGATAGAGGAAAAATCTATTAGGGTGAAGAACCCTACACCTGAGCCATGTTATTGAATAGAACTTTTAGAATGCTCAGGATAAAAGATAATCAAGGAGCTGACATGTCGATCCAAAGCTTTATTCCACCTCACCGTATTTTAATGGGACCTGGTCCTTCTGATATTTATCCTCAAGTGTTACAAGCACTAAGCCGTCCTACGGTAGGTCACCTTGATCCTCTGTTTATCGGTATGATGGATGAGCTCAAGCAGCTATTGAAGTATGCCTTTCAAACTGACAATGAATTCACTATTGCAGTTTCAGCGCCAGGTAGTGCAGGGATGGAAACCTGCTTTGTAAACTTAATCGAGGAAGGCGATAAAGTGATCGTCTGCCGTAACGGTGTATTTGGTGAACGCATGCGCGAAAATGTCGTCCGTGCTGGTGGTGAAGTTGTTATCGTCGATGATGAATGGGGGACGCCTGTTTCCATTGATAAAGTCGAGCAAGCACTCGAACAGCACCCAGATACAAAAATTCTTGCTTTTGTGCATGCGGAAACCTCAACTGGTGCAGTCAGTGATGCTCAAGCATTGGGTAAGCTGGCGAAACAGCATAATGCATTATCTATTGTTGATGCGGTGACGTCACTTGGTGGTGTGCCGTTAAAAGTGGATGAATGGCAACTGGATGCGGTTTACTCTGGCAGTCAAAAATGTTTGTCATGTGTACCAGGGCTCTCACCAGTGACGTTTTCTCCTGCCGCGATTGAAAAGATTCAAGCAAGAACAACGCCAGTACAGAGTTGGTTCCTCGATCAGAGTTTAGTGTTGGGCTATTGGAGTGGAGAAGGCAAGCGTAGTTACCATCATACGGCGCCAGTTAATAGCTTGTATGCGCTTCATGAAGCTTTATTGATACTGAAAAATGAAGGATTAGAAAACACTTGGGCTCGTCATCAACTGATGCATGAAAAACTCAAAAATGGCCTACAAAAGTTAGGCTTTGAATTTGTTGTGGACGAAGCCCATCGGTTGCCACAATTAAATGCGATTTACGTGCCTGAAGGAATTGATGAAGCAAAAGTTCGTGCTCACTTACTAGAAACCTATAACCTAGAAATTGGTGCAGGCCTCGGGGCATTAGCTGGTAAAGCGTGGCGTATTGGCTTAATGGGTTACGGCGCTCGACCTGAAAACGTTGCGCTGTGCTTAAAAGCATTAGAAGAGTCACTCACTGAATAAAACTATACCGCAATGAGATAAAGAAAAGCGAAGGTCATCCCTTCGCTTTTTTGTACTTATTACTCTGCACCTGAAGTAGGTGCTAGTGAGGCAGAGATTGCTTGAGACGGTGGTTGGTAATTGACGTCACTGAAATCAATCTTCGGGAACAAAAACTGTGCTTCAGCTCGAATTTGCTCTGCTTTACTTGAGTCATCTAAGCCTTGGTAGGCCAAAATCAAATTATTATAAAATGCAGGGCGAGGCTTATCTTTGATGATTTTTAGCGACCAATCGATATAAGGCTGAATCAAGGTTGCGTCTTGTTGGTACAGCCCAATGTTTAAAAACGTGCTATAGACATCCCAATCAAATCTGTCTTTCCAAACCACAGGGTTACTGACTTGATTCAGAATATCAGGGTTAGTTGGTCTAGTGGTCTCAAACTTCGTCAATACATAGTTCGTATGTAATGCGCTTACCATGTAAAACGTAAACGCAACGGGAAGTACCAAACTAAAAACACGCAGCAAGCTTTTGGTCACATTACTAAAGCCGACTTGTCGATAACGAGAGACGCGCTGATCGACCCAGTACAGTAGGATAACAAAGATCAACCAATGCACGAGAGAGTGGTAGAAAGGGTATTCCAGTTGTGAGTGCAATACGATAGGTATAAACAAGGCCAGCAACGCAAGACGAGTTCCGCGTTTGGCTTGATAGATTCGATACAGTACCAGTGCCATCGCTAAGAAGATGCCGAGTATTGGCAGCAAGCCACCTTCTACTCCCCAGTAAAGTAGCTCATTATGCGGATGATCCATGGCTGGCAAACCAGCTGGGTAATTCTCATTTAGGGCATGTTGACGAGCCGTATACAGCATGTACTCAGATTCAAACTTACCATATCCATAACCAGTAAAAGGCTTTTCAATCACCATGTCTAATGTTTGCGGAAAAGTATACGCTCGAGGAGACTCCATATTTACTTTTTCTGCGGCTAACCCACCTCCATCAGGAAAGGCAAGATGCATGACAACGACTGAGAGTAAGAGCCCACTTACAAGTGACACAACCCAACGGATAAAGCGTCCTTTGGTTGCAAAGCGGTACATGTATGGAATGACCAACAACACGGCGATGACCGAGGCTAACCAACCAGTGCGTGAAGCCAACGCCACAATTAGTGGTAAAGTTAAAACTGGCACGGCATAGAGAAGGTAAACATCGCTTAACTTACGGTCGTATTTGTAGGGCTGACGTGCAAGTAAATAGCTGGCAATCACCAACCCTGTCGCAAGAAAGCTGGCCATTACATTGGGCTGTTGGAAAATACCATAAGGACGATTGGCCACCGTGTCGTAACCAAACGGATTGCCTGGTTTGAGATGCAGATATTGTGTCAAACCAAAAATGGCTTCGATAACAACCGCAAGGACAATGAACCATAATAGGCGTTGGCGATGTTTATTACTGAAATGAAATTGTTGTAAAACAATAAAGAACAGGACACCACACCACAGGCCTATGAGCTTATTGGCTGCCAAGCTGCTATTCGCATTTGGGTACAGAATGGGTACTGTCATGATAAGAGCACTAATGAACAAGCCGATGGTTAGTTTTGAGTAACGTAGCACTCGATTATTCGCGAGTTGGTAACACCCAATGCCTAATGCAAAGCTAAAAGCAATCCAAGTTGTCGCATTGAACGAAAGCGAAAGCCCCGAACCGCCGGGGTTGGGCATGAAAAAGTGCATTGCCAACACAAATAGTGTTGCCAAGGCAATGAGAAACTTGCGATTGAGGGGAACCTGTACTTTTTCGGGAGAAAGCTTTGTTCCACTTACATGTATAGTAGCCATAGTTATTGCGTTGTTTTGAATGAAAAAAGACCAGCACTTGCTGGTCTCGGTACTTTACCTGTTTTTTCTACTTCAACATAGGCTTAAGGAAGTGAGCTGTGTGTGAGCCCTCGATTTGCGACACATCTTCCGGTGTGCCTTGAGCGATTATCTCGCCTCCACCCTGTCCCCCTTCAGGTCCTAGATCGATAATCCAGTCCGCAGTCTTAATGACATCTAGGTTATGCTCGATCACCACGACAGTATTTCCGTGGTCGCGAAGTCTGTGCAATACAGTGAGCAACTGCTGGATATCATGGAAGTGCAGGCCGGTTGTTGGTTCATCCAAAATGTACAAGGTTTTTCCTGTATCACGCTTGGATAGCTCTCTCGCTAGTTTCACACGCTGAGCTTCACCACCGGAGAGTGTCGTTGCCGCTTGACCTAGGCGAATGTAAGACAAGCCAACATCCATTAGAGTCTGTAGCTTACGTGCTATAGCAGGTACGGGTTCAAAGAACGTTCGGGCGTCTTCGACCGTCATTTCTAGCACTTCATCAATGGTTTTGCCTTTGTAACGTACTTCAAGTGTTTCACGGTTGTAGCGCTTACCTTTACATACATCACATGGCACATAAACATCTGGTAGGAAATGCATTTCAACTTTAATGACACCATCACCCTGACAGGCCTCACAACGACCACCGCGTACGTTAAAGCTAAAACGTCCAGGCTTGTAACCGCGAGAACGCGACTCTTGTGTGCCTGCAAACAGTTCACGGATTGGGGTAAAGATCCCCGTATAGGTTGCAGGGTTAGAGCGAGGTGTACGACCAATTGGGCTTTGATCGATATCGATAACCTTGTCGAAGTGCTCTAGGCCTTTAATCGATTTATAAGGTGAAGGTTGAGCCGTTGTTGCTCCGTTGAGTTGGGTGTGAGCAATTTTAAAGAAAGTATCATTAATCAGCGTTGATTTACCTGAGCCAGATACCCCTGTAATACAGCTGAATAACCCAACAGGAATAGAGAGATTAACGTTCTTAAGGTTATTACCTGTTGCGCCTAAGAGCTCAACCGTTTTTTTCGGATCACGCGGCGTGCGATCTTTCGGTACTGCGATTTCTTTAACGCCACTTAAGTACTGACCTGTCAGAGAATTCGGATTTGCGATGATCTCTTCCATAGCGCCTTCCGCGACAACATGACCACCGTGTACGCCAGCGCCAGGACCGATATCTATGACATGATCCGCACAGCGAATAGCATCTTCATCGTGTTCTACCACGAGTACGGTATTACCCAAATCGCGCAAATGAGTGAGCGTTTTTAATAAGCGTTCATTATCACGCTGGTGGAGACCAATCGACGGTTCGTCCAGAACATACATCACACCAACAAGGCCCGCCCCAATTTGGCTTGCTAAGCGAATGCGTTGGGCTTCACCACCAGAGAGCGTTTCGGCGCTGCGAGACAAGTTTAGATAGTTCAAACCAACGTTAACCAAGAACTGCAGGCGATCGTTGATTTCCTTCATCACTTTTTCGGCGATTTGGGCACGTTGACCTTCCAGTTTCAAGGAATGGAAGAATTCCAATGCATCAGCAATGCTAAGTTCAACAATCTCAGGCAGTGTCGTATCAGCAATAAACACGTTACGTGCTTCAAGGCGTAGACGAGTACCGCCACAGCTTGAACAAGATTTAGTGGAGATGTACTTCGCAAGCTCTTCACGGACAGAGTTGGATTCTGTATCACGATAGCGACGTTCTAAGGTATTCAGAATACCTTCGAATGGATGGCGTTTAACGCGAATATCGCCACGATCGTTGATGTATTTAAACTCAATCTCAGTACGACCAGAGCCCTTTAGAATGACATCTTGCGTTTTCTTTGGCAGAGAATTAAAAGGTGCATGGAGATCAAAACCATAATGATCAGCCAATGAGGTGAGCATTTGGAAGTAGTAATAGTTCTTTTGATCCCAACCGCGAATCGCACCTTGTGCCAAGCTTAATGAATCATCTTGAATTACTCGGCTTGGATCAAAATATTGCTGCACACCCAAACCATCACAAGTCCCACACGCACCAGCAGGGTTGTTGAATGAGAAAAGTCGCGGCTCTAACTCTTGCATGCTGTAACCACATTGTGGACAAGCGAAGTTGGCGGAGAAAATAATCTCTTCACCGTCTCCATCCATTGGCGCGACAACCGCAATTCCTCCTGATAATTCGAGCGTTGTCTCAAAAGATTCGGCTAAGCGCTGTTGCAGGTCTGGACGAACTTTAAAGCGGTCGACCACGACTTCAATGGTGTGCTTTTTATGTAGCTCTAGCGTTGGAGGATCAGATAGATCGCATGTCTCTCCATCAATACGCGCACGAATAAAGCCCTGAGCTGCCAGGTTCTCAAGCGTTTTAACATGCTCACCTTTACGCTCTTTGACAATAGGGGCCAACAGCATCATTTTGCTGCCTTCTGGCATCTCTAGAACTTTGTCCACCATTTGACTGATGGTTTGTGCGGCAAGAGGGGCATGGTGCGTTGGACAGCGGGGTTCACCCACACGAGCATACAACAGACGTAAGTAATCGTAGACTTCGGTAATTGTACCGACGGTTGAACGCGGGTTATGAGAAGTAGACTTCTGTTCAATAGAAATCGCGGGTGATAATCCTTCAATATGGTCGACATCGGGTTTTTCCATCAGAGACAAAAACTGACGAGCGTAGGCAGAGAGAGACTCTACGTAGCGTCGTTGGCCTTCTGCATACAATGTATCGAAAGCGAGAGAGGATTTACCGGAGCCACTTAGTCCAGTAATGACAATCAGTTTATCGCGAGGGATTGTAAGATTAATGTCTTTGAGGTTATGGGTTCGGGCACCGCGAACTTCTATTTTATCCATCGTTTTTGCTCTATGTATAACCAAGTGGGGCAAGTATTACATAGTGTGAGAAATGTGCAAAGAAAATTACTGGATAAAAAAACAGTAAAAATAAAAGCCCAACATAATGCTGGGCTTTAGAAACAATAATTTCGTACTACGACGATGCTTTATACCGCTTTTTGTGTTGCGTGTTTACCTAACTCAGAGGCTTTTTCATCTTTTAGATAAAGGTTTTCAAAACAGTAGTTGGTTGCTTCGATGTAACCTTCAACACTACCACAGTCAAAGCGTTTGCCTTTGAATTTGTAAGCCAAGACACAGCCCGCTTTTGCTTGTTTAAGTAGCGCGTCAGTGATTTGAATTTCACCACCTTTACCTGGCTCTGTGTTTTCAATCAGTTCGAAAATATCAGGGGTCAGAATGTAGCGACCAATGATCGCAAGGTTGCTTGGTGCCGTGCCTTTCTCAGGTTTTTCTACCATGTCGTCTACGCGGTAGATGTCATCTTTGATCATTTCACCAGAGATAACGCCGTATTTGTGAGTCTCATCTTCTGGGACTTCTTGTACGGCAACGATAGAACAACGGAACTGTTTAAATAGCGCCACCATTTGAGCTAGCACGCCTTCTTCTTCGTTGACACAAAGGTCATCAGCAAGAACGACGGCAAATGGTTCGTCACCCACCAGTTCACGCCCGGTCAGAATCGCATGGCCTAAGCCTTTCATCTCGCGTTGACGGATGTAAGTGAAGTTTGCAGATTCAATGATTTCACGGATATCTACCAATAGCTCTTCTTTATTGGTACCGCTAATCTGGTGTTCCAGTTCGTAGTTCTTATCAAAGTGGTCCATGATAGAGTGTTTGCCACGACCTGTCACAATACACATGCCGTTCATACCAGCTTGAATTGCTTCTTCCACGCCGTATTCAATAAGCGGTTTATTCACGACTGGCATCATCTCTTTTGGCATAGATTTCGTTGCCGGTAAGAAGCGAGTGCCATAGCCTGCAGCAGGGAACAGACATTTTTTAATCATTGGGGGAATATCCTATCTCGTTATTATCAAGAATCTGCGCATAACTTTAACACGAGAGGCGTCAATGAATCATGAATAAAGTAGGAAAAAGTGTGAGACTCAGTGCGGAAAAAAGATGAGCGACTCGTCATTTCAGTCATTAGAGTCGCGGCATCGCATCATGACATTAAGTTTTGATCTGCCCAAGCAATTGCCTGAACGCGATTCTTCACTGATAGCTTTTTGAATATCTGATACAAGTGCGATTTGATGGTGAATTCACTGACAAATAATTCCTCGGCCATTTGGCTGTTTGAGGCGCCAGCTTGCAAGCAACGCAGTACTTGCAGCTCGCGAATGGTTAGGTCTACCGTGGCTGGGGCAGTATGAGTGTTAATGACGTTACGGTAATAGTGTAAAAGTTGACTGGTTACATTACGCGGCAGCCAGTTTTGACCGTTAACAATGCCTTTTAATCCTTCTCCAATTTGCTCTAGCGTATCTTCGGAATAGAACAGCCCCTTTAATTGACCAAATGAAAGCAGCTCATCCGTGGTCAGCCTTTTAGGGACATTGAACACAACGGTTTCAAAGTTCTTCCATACCAGCGGTAAGTTTTTGATCGATTGAACGAGTGATTTATGTTCACTGAAGTCGATCAGTAGGATTTTATTACGATGCTGTGGCTTAGCTTCCATGAGTGCTTCGGTTGAAATCACCGGGATGCTCATATCAATGTACTTTTCGAGTGCTGCCACCTTTTTTTGCGCATTATCTTCCATACTGATCAGAAATAGCTTTCTTGCGTAAGCCGACTTTCTCACGTGTTCAAATCTCCCAGTGTTCAATAAAGGCCATAAGTTGGCATTAAAGAGAGGTTATAACCATAGCTTTACTGAATAAATGCGTTCGAATTCAAAGCTTCACGAAACGATGTCTGCAACGCGAATCAAAAGTGCTACATGCGTAAGTTGAAATGCGATTTGGGTTCTAGTAGGTGACTCATTAGATCACAATGGTATTAGACTTTAATCAAAACATTAAAGCGTGCTATTCTAATGCGCTAAAATTTTATATATCCAGAGTGAAACGGAGCACATCATGGCCAGCCGTGGAATTAACAAAGTTATTTTGGTGGGGAATCTAGGTAACGACCCTGAAATTCGTTACATGCCGAACGGCGGTGCAGTAGCAAACATTACTATTGCGACTTCTGATTCATGGCGTGATAAAGCGACTGGCGAACAGCGCGAAAAAACGGAATGGCACCGTGTTGTGTTGTTCGGCAAGCTTGCGGAAGTAGCAGGTGAGTACTTGCGTAAAGGTTCTCAAGTATACATTGAGGGCCAACTGCAAACGCGTAAATGGCAAGACCAAAGCGGTCAAGATCGCTACTCAACTGAAGTCGTTGTTCAAGGCTTCAACGGCGTGATGCAAATGCTTGGCGGTCGTGGTCAAGGTGGCGGCGCACCAATGGGCGGTCAACAGCAGCAAGGTGGATGGGGTCAGCCTCAACAACCAGCTCAGCAGCAGTACAATGCGCCTCAGCAACAGCAACAACAGCAGGCTCCGCAGCAACCACAGCAGCAGTACAATGAGCCACCAATGGATTTTGACGACGATATCCCGTTCTAAATTCTGCTTATGCTTGAATCGAAAAGGCCGCGAATATCGCGGTCTTTTTTTATTGTCACTATCTAATGAGCTCAAAGGCTTATCTCTGCAAGGTTAGGCGTAACAATAAAACTTATCAATGAGTGTTATGTTCTTTATGCTCCGGCCTCTCACTATCAGACGAATCCGATTGTTTGATGAACTCTTATCAAGTATAAATATTTCAATAAGGTATATGATGAATAAAAAAGGAATTTGGTATTCATGAGGTATACCCCAACTCTTAAGTTAAGCACACGGCTGGTGGCTTTTGTCACCATGATCGTCATCTGCGCCATGTTTATCTTGTTTGTCGGTGGCACCCTCTCTTTTAAGCGTCTTGGGCAGGAATATCTCACCCATTATTTAGAAGGGATCGTAGAGGTGGTCGACAAGGAGATGGAAGATCCTGACGCTGCTTATTCTATGCAGCGCTGGATGCCGAAAATGCTGCAGGCTTCCAATATTGTCGAAATGACATTGTCGACCAACAATGCGGTTGTTTATCGCTTCAAAGATACTTCTCATCAAATGGAAGCGTCAGTCTTGTTTGAGACAGAATACCAACTGACTCACAATCAAGATTACACGATTCATTTTAAAGCGATCCCGCCTTATTTAGGTTACAGCTACTCAATGCAGGCGCTTTGGTCGATCACGCTTGCCGTTATCCTGATCATCTTCTGTTTAATGCGCGGTGTTGCGTGGCTTAAGGAGCAATTAGAAGGCTCTGAAATGCTCGAAGAGCGAGGCAGGATGATCCTTGCTGGTCGGGTAGAGCAGTATGCAAAAGGTGACAAAAAAGAATGGCCTTATACTGCCAGTGAAGCGCTCGATGTATTAATTGAAGAGTTACAAGATGCGCGTCAAGAGCGAAGCCGATTTGATACCTTTATTCGAACTCAAACCTTCCTTGATAAGTTAACAGGTACCGCCAATCGAGTGCTGTTTGATAGCAAACTGGAATCGGCGTTACTAGAAAGTGGGGCTCGCGGCGCCGTGTTGCTAGTACGCATTCAAGACTGGAAACTGGTTGAAGAAGAGCAAGATAAGCAAATTACGGATGAGTTTATTGTTGAAGTAGGGAGTTTATTATCCAACTTAGTTCAGCGATACCCTGATGTTGTATTTTCTCGTTATTACGATGCTGATTTTGCGTTATTTCTTCCGCATCAAAGTGCTAAAGATGTGGCTAATTTGGCATCACAATGCATTCGCCAGTTAGAAAAATTAATTCCGCCAGAGCCACTCGACCCAGACAACTGGTGCCATATAGGCATCACTACTTATAAAGAGGGTGAGCGACACAGCCAAATCATCGATGAGGCAGAGACAGCTTTGCGTAGTGCGCAACTACAAAATAACAATAATTGGAGTCGCTTCAAAAAATGGAACCACGATGAAGAAGCTCGCGGAAGTGTGAGGTGGAGAACGTTATTTGACACAGCACTTACACCAGAAAATGTGATACTCTACGCACAATCTGTGCACCCAATAAGTGATGCGACGCATAAAAAATCATTATATGAAGAGTTAACATGTCGGATTCGCGATCCTGAGAATGGCATTGTTAAAGCGTCTCGGTTTATTTCTGCGATCAGACAGGTTGGTTATGAAGCGCAAATGGATAAGTCAGTTATTAATAAATTCTTAAGAGAATTTAAGGATAATTTTGATAACTCGAGAGAGTATGCGCTCAATTTGAATGTAACGCCTTTTTCTAACCGAGAGTACTTTAAATGGTTTCGTGATGAACTCTTACAGTTGTCACGTGAACAGAGAAAGTGTCTCAGTTTTGAGTTTGTTGAAGCACAATTTGTAAGACACTTAGACTTTATGCGACCAGTCGCTAAAATGCTGGCCGGTTTAGGGTGCCACTTAATGGTTGGGCAGGCTGGACGAACCATCGTCAGCACTCACTATTTAAAAGAAGTGGATATTCGTTACCTTAAACTTCATCGCAGTTTAGTAGCAAAAATCGACCAGCGACATGAGAACCAGCTATTTGTCCGCAGCATGCTAGGTGCCGCGGCAAACAGTAAAACTAAAATCATAGCAGTGGGAATTGAGAATCAAAACGAGCTCAACACGTTAATTGAGCTCGGGGTTTATGGTGGGCAAGGGCGCTACTTTTCTGCAGAGCAGCAGTTTCTTCCTCGTCCACAAGCATTGCCAAGTTCTCAATCAGAATCCCAAGTGAAATTGGGAAGACGAAATCGCTGGCGTAAAAAATAAAGATAATAATCATGGATTTCAAAGCACTACTCGACAAGCTCAAACGATCATCTGGTGGTGGTCGTTCCTGCTTTTTGGTTATTCAGCCAGATGCCGTTTATTTATCATCTTCAATAAAAAGTGGCCGCCCATACCAATTTGATATTTCTGAATCCAATTGGGAGAAAGCCGTAGAGCAAGCATTGAGCGTTGCTGCGAGTGCGTATGATTCTCTAACGGTTGTCCTTTCTCATAACTATTATCAGATGTATCAAATCGACAAACCTGTCATGCCGCGCCAAGAATGGCCTGCAGCATTACCGTTTTTGTTGAAAGAACTGATCTCTGAGCGTGCCGTTGACATTATTGCAGATGCGGTCGAGTTACCCAATTCAACCAAAGTGCAAGCTTACGTCTTATCACGAAAAATGTTGGATAAGATCGTGTTACTGGCCAGTCGCGCCCAGTTGCCATTAGAAGCTATTCTTCCTGAAGACGACATTTGGGGAGAGACCGCAGGTGAACTAGGTAACTTCCTATTATTACAACGCAGTGTGCGTGGTCACTTCCGTATTAGCGCTTTTGTCGAAAATACTATCGCGTTCCATCGTTCGATTCGCAGTGTGACGCCACCGTTAACGGGTGTTCCGTCTAGCGAGTTACAGATGGATAGCCTCTCGTTAGAACTGCAACGTTCGATTGATTATCTTTCTTCTCAGTTGCGCCATGTGCAGCTGCATCAATTGAAAGTGTGTTGTGATGAGGAGGATGAGAGTGAGCTTGTTCAGTCTCTGAACTACCGTTTAAGCACTAAAGTTTCTCCGTTATTACCACCAGAACATGAGTTATCAGGACACGTTTTAGCAGATGCCGCTGCGACTTCTAATACTCGACGCGTTAACTTATACCCTGATTACTTAAAGCCAAAAAAAGAGCTCCTGACACTAAGAAATATCGCGTTATCTTGGGGTGTCGCGGCTGCGGGCATTCTACTCTCTTACGGCTATGTGACTTGGCAGAGCAGTGGTTTAGAAGATGAAATTGCTATTGTAAAAAGCAAAGGCGATATCATGAAGTCAGAGCTTGAACGCTATCAAGTCAAGCTACGTAAGCATCAACCCGACAATAATAAGCTGGCAGCTAAAGCCCGCTTAGAGCGTGAAGTCAAGGCGAAGCGAGACTCGCTTAAAGCCGTCGGGAAATACGATGACTCGCAGCGCACGGGTTACTCTAGCGTGATGCAATCATTAGCTAAGCTAGGAAACCAAGAAATTTCTTTGTCCGAAATTCGAATCAATAACCATACCTTAGATCTGAAGGGACTGGCGAAAAAGCCGAGCTCAGTACCAAGTTGGGTTAACCAATTTAAAACTGAGATTAGCTTGGTTGGCCGGACATTTGACGACGTCAAAATTGGCCGAAATGATAAGGATATTGTGACGTTTGAACTAAAAACGCGCGAGGATAAAGAGAAATGAACGAATTCTGGCTCTCATTAGAAGAGCGCTTTGGCGAAACGAGCGCGCGTGAAAAATTGCTTATCGCGCTGTGTGGTTTAGTTGTCGTGATCATGTTGCTTTTTACGCTGGTACTGGAACCAAAGCTTAACGAGATCATCAGTAATGAGAGGCAACTAAGCAATTTAAAGCAAGCCAATCAAAAGATTGAAATCGACACGCTACGTATTCAAGCGCAGCTGAAGAAAGATCCAAACGCTGAGATTGATCGCGCGATATCTAACCTGCTAACAGAAAGTCAGCACCTTTCGATGCAGCTAGCGGAGATCATCGAACACCTTATTACACCTTCGCAAATGGCTGAGCTGCTGGAAAATGTATTAGAGCAGCAAAGTGGCATTCACCTTTTGTCTTTGCAAACTTTGCCATCTGAGCCAATTACGGAAGATAAAGAAGCATCGCAATACTCTGGTTACTACGTACACCCTGTACGTATGGAGCTGACTGGCGACTACTTTTCTATTGCCAATTACCTAAATAAGTTGGAGAGCCTTCCTGCCAGTTATTATTGGCGCAGCTTTAGTTACAAAGTCGAAGAGTACCCGAAAGCGAAGCTTGTGTTGGAAGTCTACACACTAGGATCTCGAGAGGAGTTTATTGGTGGTTAAAAAACTCATCATCTCATTACTTGTCATGGCTGCGGCAGGAACCGCTTGGGCGAACCAAGATCCAACGGCACCACTTGGCTGGGAAAAGCCTGCGGTTGAAACGTCAGCGAAACCAAAAGCAAAACAGTACCGACTGCCTACGCTCAACAGTATTGTGTGTAAGCCAAGTACTGCTTGTGTCGCGATTATGGATAACAAGCTTGTTGAAAAAGGCGAGCTATTTAAGGGTTATCGCGTCGCGAGCATTAATAGTGAATTTGTAACTTTAAAGCGTGGTAACCGTCAGTGGGACCTAGAGCTTTTTGGTTTAAACGTAAAAAAATAATAACCAGAGCCTGATCAGATATGCGCAAATTAGTTGTAGGAATAACGATTGCTTCTTTAATGGGATGTTCAATGGGTCACCGTGACCCCGTGGAAGTCAAAGAAGCACTCAATGAATCTATCAATCAAGCGAACAGCCGCACGTTAGAAGAAATTCCTTCTTCTGTCGAAGCGGACCTGATGCCTAACTTAGACTCGAATGTTGCTTCAGAGCAAGGCACCTCGAAGCGTTTCCGTATTCAAGCGAATGCGGTCGATGCACGAAGCTTTTTTGCCTCGCTAGTCAAAGGTACTGAGTACAGCGTGGCGATTCATCCTGCGGTACAAGGTAATATCACCGTCAACTTGTCAGATGTTACGTTGGATGAAGTCCTGAGCGTTGTACAGAACATGTATGGCTATGATGTGGTGAAGTCTGGCAAAGTTATTCAAATCTACCCTGCTGGTATGCGTACGGTAACCATTCCTGTTGATTACCTCCAGTTCAAACGCTCTGGTCGATCATTGACGAGCATTGTCACGGGCTCAGTGACCTCGGCTGGTACGTCTAATTCTGGCGGTAGCTCAGACAGTTCTGACTCATCAGACTCTGACAATGGAAGTAACAGCGGCGATAGCTCGACGACTTCTACGGGCGGTACGCGCATCGAAACCATCACCGAAAGTGACTTCTGGCCGATGCTGCAGCAAGCCGTTGCGAATCTAATTGGTTCAGGCAAAGGACAAAGCGTTGTCGTAACACCACAAGCAGGAGTGATTACGGTTCGAGCGTTTCCAGATGATATTCGAGAAGTCCGTGAGTTCTTAGGTGTATCGCAGGAGCGCATGCAGCGTCAGGTCATTCTTGAAGCTAAAATTCTAGAAGTGACGTTGAATGATGGCTACCAACAAGGCATCAACTGGTCGAACTTATCGGCGTCAATTGGTAACTCGGGTAGTGTCGTAGTGAACCGTCCAGCGTCGGCATTACCACCGTTGGATGCGATTGGCACGCTATTGGGCGGCCAAACCAACGTGACTATCTCTGATGGCAACTTCAATGCTGTGTTGAGTTTTATGTCTACACAAGGTGACTTGAACGTTCTTTCGAGCCCTCGTATTACCGCTGCCAACAACCAAAAGTCGGTCATCAAAGTGGGTACCGATGAGTACTTTGTTACCGAGTTATCGAGCAATGCAGGCAACGGTGAAAATTCAAATGCCGTCCCAGAAGTGGAATTGACACCATTCTTCTCAGGTATCTCTCTCGATGTGACTCCGCAAATTGATAACAAAGGCAATGTGTTCCTGCATGTTCACCCTGCGGTTATTGAAGTCTCGGAAGAAGTGAAGAAATTGAACTTGGGCGGTGAGTTCCAAAACATCCAATTGCCATTGGCAAAAAGCTCTATTCGTGAATCAGACTCGGTTATTCGTGCTAAAGATGGCGATGTTGTGGTTATCGGCGGTTTGATGAAACAGCAAAATCGTGAGCTTGTTTCTAAAGTCCCATTCTTGGGCGATGTGCCCGCATTGGGGCATTTGTTCCGCAACGTAAATAACGTGACTGAGAAAACAGAATTGGTCATCTTGCTAAAACCGACCGTAGTTGGTGTGAACTCTTGGCAGAAAGAGCTAGAGCGCTCTCGTGATCTGCTGCAAGAGTGGTTCCCAGATGCGCAATAAGCGCGGGGAAAGCTTCCGTTTTTCAATGAGTTTGTGATTCGAGTATGTACTTGTCACATTTTGGATTTCGAGTTCAGCCTTTTTCGCTAACCCCAAACACAGAAATGTTCTTGGGGTTAGTCCCTCACTATGAGGCGATCCAAACCATTTTAGCCGCTGTGCAAATGGGAGAAGGGGTGATTAAGGTGACGGGAGAAGTCGGCACCGGAAAAACCATGGTGTGTCGTAAGTTAATTGAGCAGATTAAATCTGAAGTCGAGCTGATTTACTTACCCAATCCAGTTTTGAATGGAGAGCAGTTGCAGTTTGCTGTCGCCAGAGAGTTAGGCATCGAGAACGATGACCCGCTACGTATTGTTTCTCTCATTCAAGAACACCTGATTCAAGTGCATTCTGCGGGAAAGAAAACCGTCTTGATCGTTGATGAAGCGCAAGCTCTTTCTCCACAAGCTTTAGAAACATTGCGTCTGTTCGGTAACCTAGAAACGGAACAAGATAAACTCATTCAACTGGTGTTATTCGGACAACCTGAGTTGGATGAGCGGTTAGCCAGCCACGAGCTAAGGCAGTTTCGTCAACGTATTACGTTTAGTTGTCAGCTGCGTCCTCTTTCTATCGATGAAGGCGTGGCTTACATCAATAATCGTTTAGACAAAGCAGGCAATGGAGCGCACATTTTTTCTATTGAGCAGAAAAAAGCGATTTGGCGTTCATCCATGGGGATTCCACGTTTGATCAACCAAATTAGCCACAAGTCGTTGCTTGCGGCATTTAATGATCGTTGCACACTATTAAAAAATCATCACGTTTACGCAGCTATGCACGATACGTTTGATGCCCGTAAACCTAAGTTTAAAACACCCGTATTTTGGGGATGGAGTCAACCTTGAGTGCCATCAATAAAGCATTATCAGAACTCGCTGAAAAAACATCACCGTCAGAGCTTACTCGTGCGGACATTCCCAACGTTTCACGCAGTAAACCTTGGCTTTGGCTCGTTGCTGGTTTCTCGTTAAGCCTTGCGGTGGGCGGCTGGGCGCTCTCTCGCGGTCCTATCCCTTCAGGCGAGCTTTCATCTGCTCAAACAGAAACCATGCCATTGTCGTCAGTGAATGCTTCGTCAATCACATCATCAGAGAGTACTCATTCGCCAACGAGTAAAATGACGCCCGAGACAGCCCATGTGGTTTACACGAAGCCAGTGACACAACCGGCTGCGCAACAGCTTCATATGCCAGAGGCTGATAGGTTCACGCCAAGAGCGGAGGTAAATGCGGTCTCTGAAGATGCAGTGCTACTCGCGCAAGTGGCAACGATGCCAAGCGATGAGCAATCTAATCACGTAACCCGCACGACAGCAGAAAACAGTTCAATGCGTATTGAGCAGGTTGAGCTGACGCACCGCCAGTTATCTCTTAAAGCGGTTAGCCGAGCGGAAAAAGCACTGGATGCTAACGATATGCAAACGGCGTTGTCGGCTTATGCTGAGGCGTTACGTTATGAGCCAATGAATGCAGACACGCGTCAAAAATTATCGGCGTTGTACTTTGGCAAAGGCGACACGCGTAAAGCGTATGAGATTATCCAAGAAGGGATCAACCTTGACACGAACAACCAAGTACTTCGTTTGGCCTTGTCTAAGTTGTTAGTGAAAGCTAATCAACCTGAAGCGGCGCTGAGTCCGCTTGTGCATTTGCCTCCAATACCAAGTCGAGATTACTTGGCGATGCGTGCGGCATTGGCACAAAAACACAAGCAGAATGATATTGCGCTTGAGAGTTATCAACTCCTTACTCAACGTGAGCCGGAAAATGCGCGCTGGTGGCTAGGTTTAGCTATTCAACAAGAGCGCGCGCTGACGTTTACCGCCGCGATCAACTCTTACAACCAAGCTCTGGGTAAAGTTGGCATTTCGAATCAATCGCAAGCGTTTATTCGTGACCGTTTGAGCATCTTGAAACAGCTGGAGAATGCACAATGAAAATTCAGTTGAGAAAACGCTTAGGCGATCTTCTGGTTGAAGAAGGCATCGTCTCTGAAGAACAAATCCAGCAAGCACTAAACGCACAACGTAGTACCGGGCAGAAGCTAGGCGATGCGTTAATTGATCTCGGCTTTATTACTGAGAAGCAAATGTTGGACTTCTTGTCCCAACAACTTGGTTTGCCATTGATCGATCTTGGTCGTGCCCCTGTGGATGCGGAAGCGGTACAGATTCTACCTGAGGTACACGCACGTCGCTTACGTGCGATGGTCGTTGCTCGAAATGGGGACACGTTGCGCGTTGCTATGAGTGACCCTGCAGATTTGTTCATCCAAGAGTCACTGATGAATTTGCTAGGTGAATACAACCTTGAGTTCATTGTGGCTTCAGAGCGCCAACTCATTTCAAGCTTTGACCGCTATTATCGCCGCACCAAAGAAATCGCTTCTTTCGCGGAACAGTTGCATGAAGAGCATAAAGATGAGCAAAGCTTCGATTACGGTATTGATGGAACCGACAGCGAGGAAGTTACCGTTGTAAAGCTGGTTAATTCCATGTTTGAAGATGCGGTACAAGTCGGGGCATCGGATATTCATATTGAGCCAGACGATCAGGTTTTGCGCTTACGCCAGCGTATTGATGGTGTACTTCATGAAACCATCCTGAATGAAGTGAATATCGCATCGGCTTTGGTTCTTCGATTGAAGTTGATGGCGCACCTGGACATCTCTGAGAAGCGCTTGCCACAAGATGGCCGATTCAATATCAAAGTGCGTGGTCAATCAATCGATATTCGTATGTCGACGCTACCAACGCAATACGGGGAGTCCGTAGTAATGCGTCTGCTTAACCAGTCTGCTGGTTTGCGTCCATTAGAAGAATCAGGTTTGCCGCCAGATTTGCTTGCTCGTTTACGTCGACAGTTGGCTCGTCCGCACGGCATGATCTTGGTGACGGGGCCGACAGGTTCAGGTAAAACCACCACGCTTTACGGCGCATTGAGTGAGCTCAACGAGCCAGGGAGAAAGATCATTACAGCAGAAGATCCGGTCGAATACCGTCTGCCTCGCATCACTCAGGTACAGGTAAACAGTAAGATCGATCTGACCTTCTCGCGTGTGCTTCGAACCTTTTTACGTCAAGACCCAGACATTATTCTCGTCGGTGAGATGCGTGACCAAGAAACGGTAGAAATTGGTCTACGAGCTGCACTAACGGGTCACTTAGTATTGAGCACTCTTCACACTAACGACGCGGTTGACAGTGCCTTACGCATGATCGATATGGGCGCGCCGGGTTACTTGGTTGCCAGTGCGGTCAGAGCCGTAGTGGCGCAGCGTCTTGTTCGCCGTGTTTGTCCAGATTGCAAAACAGAAGACCATCTAGACGAGTCACGCCAACAGTGGTTA
Source organism: Vibrio sp. T13N (assembly GCF_032970445.1). Taxonomy (NCBI): domain Bacteria; kingdom Pseudomonadati; phylum Pseudomonadota; class Gammaproteobacteria; order Vibrionales; family Vibrionaceae; genus Vibrio; species Vibrio sp. T13N. The sequence continues at coordinate 73,584 of NZ_JAWJYE010000014.1, read as the reverse complement.
GCTGGGCGTTTTCCAAACCAAGTGGGCACCACTTTTTATAAAGGTGCAGGCTGTCAAAACTGTAACTTGACTGGCTATCGAGGCCGAATCGGTGTGTTTGAAATGCTCGAACTGGAGCAAGAAATGATGGATAAACTGCGCGCCAACGATGCGGTCGGTTTTGCCCAAGCCGCGCGTCGCTCAGAAAACTATAAGCCACTGCTTGCTTCTGCAATGGAACTGGCGCTACAAGGCACCGTCAGTTTGGATGAAGTGATGACCCTAGGTGAGGGTGACGCTTCTGGTAAGACTGATCCCATTTTCATATAGGTAAGTGAATGCCAACTTTTCGTTATCAAGGTCGTACTTTAGACGGCTCATCCACTAACGGCAAAATCGAGGCAGTGAACTCAGAAGCTGCAGCGGAAGCGTTGATGAATAAAGGGATCATCCCGCTCAATGTGCGGTTAGAGAAAGAGTCGGCAAAAAGCCAAGTGAGCTTGTCTAAGCTATTTGTGCCAGCCATTCCATTGGAAGTGATCATTCTTTTCTCTCGCCAGTTGTTTAGCTTAACTAAAGCGGGCGTACCGTTGCTGCGTTCTATGCGTGGCCTGCTGCAAAATTGTGAAAACAAACAGCTCAAAGAGGCACTGGAAGATGTCGTTTCTGAACTGAGTAATGGCCGAGGTTTGTCTTCTGCGATGCAGCAACACAGCAAAGTATTCAGCCCACTGTTCGTTTCTATGATCAATGTCGGTGAGAATACGGGTCGACTCGATCAAGCGCTATTGCAACTGGCAAATTACTACGAACAGGAACTCGATACTCGTAAACGTATCAAAGCGGCGATGCGTTATCCGACGTTTGTGATTATCTTTATTACCATCGCTATGTTTATATTGAACATCTTGGTGATCCCTGAGTTTGCTTCCATGTTCACGCGCTTTGGCGTTGAGCTGCCATTGCCGACGCGTATTTTGATCGCTACTTCTAATTTCTTTGTTAATTATTGGGTGTTGCTGATTGTGGCAATGATTGGTGCGTTTGCGGTTTTCAGAGCTTGGGTGGCGACAGCAGATGGTCGGGAAAAGTTCGATAAGTTTCGGCTTCGGCTGCCAATTGTGGGCGATATCGTTAATCGCGCGCAGCTTTCTCGTTTTGCCAGAACCTTCTCGTTGATGCTGAAATCAGGCGTTCCACTTAACCAGTCTTTAGCTTTAGCCGGGGAAGCCCTGGGGAACCGCTTTTTAGAAAATCGAATTCTTGAGATGAAATCCGCGATTGAAGCGGGTAGCACCATTTCAGTGACTGCCATCAACAGTAAAATCTTTACCCCTTTGGTGATTCAGATGATTGCAGTAGGGGAAGAAACCGGTCGTATTGATGAGCTGCTGCTGGAAGTGTCGGATTTTTACGATAGAGAAGTTGATTACGATCTAAAAACACTGACCGCAAGAATAGAACCGCTACTTTTGGTGATTGTCGCCGGCATGGTCATGGTGCTAGCACTGGGTATCTTCCTGCCAATGTGGGGAATGCTAGACATCATCAAAGGCGGCTAATAGGTGGTTGAAAATCAAAGTCGAGCGACGCTAATCGTTTTTGGGGCAATTGCTACCATCATTGCTGTTGGCTTGGCGGCCAAATTACGTCCTGTTACCGAGCAGGCGCAGGTGACTGGAGCGAAGTTGGCGAGAGTTTGGATGCAAGATAGTGTTCAGCGTTATCGTCAAGCTTGGCTCGTAAAAGGCGAGCCAGAACATATGCTGATGGATGGTTTTAATCTCACGATGACTGAGGGCGGGCTAGTATCTCCCTTTACTCAACAAGGTGTTTTAGATTGTGGTTATTGGCTAGCAGTGCATTATCCACAACGTAAAATAATGACCAATAAGTTAATAGATATCAGTGGAGCCATCAAAACTGATCATTATGTCTGCCACTATACTTATGAAAATGGTCAGTCGATTGTAGTTATTTCAACAGCTAATCAGCTGAAAATAGACGTCGAAATGTCGGCGGAGTGAATTTTTTGACACCTAATCACTATAATTGGTATTGAAAGTCGGTATAATGCAATCATTACCATAAGTAAGGCGCTGTAATAGAGGGTAAACAATAATGTGTTTTTCTCATTGCAGCATGAACTGAATAATGGCGAATCGTCATTCTGCTCAAGCGGTAGATACAGTATCCACTTCACGGTCAGTTTTAGTGAACGTTGCTGCCCCAAACCGTTTTGACAATATCCAAAATGGTCGCGTGACCTAAACGAAACTTTGCAGTTGTACTGCATGCTTACATAGAGAGAGTAAACAATGAAAAGACAAGGTGGTTTCACCCTTATCGAATTGGTAGTGGTAATTGTAATCCTAGGTATTCTAGCGGTAACTGCAGCACCACGTTTCCTTAACCTGCAAGATGATGCGCGTAAAGCTGCAAACCAAGGCCTTAAAGGTGCCATTGATGGTGCAGCAGGCATTACTTATGGTAAAGCTGCTGTAGAAGGTAAAGAATCTTTGACTGCTGAAGGTACGAAAGTAGAGGATATTACGATCTACCTAGGTTACCCAACGGCTGACGAAAATGGTTTGGGTAAGGCAGTACAAGGATTAGACGAAGATTGGGTTCTTATTTCAGAAACAGAGCGTACAGACGCAAAAGATAAGAAAAATGGTACTGCAGGTACAATTACTTATGCATCTGAGGATAAAGCTGCTGAGTGTGTTAAGTACTCTGAATCATACTATGATGCAGATGGTGCGCTAATTCCTGCTAAAACAGAGATATCAACTTCTTGTACTAAATAATAGTGGTTTGTTTGATTTTAAAGGGGTCATAATGGCCCCTTTCTAAGGCGTGCTTAAGTGAGAATAGTAAAGGGCTTATCCCGCATTGAACTTGTAGTAATACTTAGTTTTATCGCCATAGTTGGGTATATCGTATTACCTCGATACGTAAACTTTGAACCAGAAATTTATGAAGCGAAGTGGAAGCAAACCAAGCAAACCGCAGAGCATGTTTCTGAAACGTTAAGCAATAAAGAAACTTACGATCGAATTGAAGAAGAGATTGGTCGTTCAAAAGAGTAAAGTCACTAGGCATTGGTTATTTGTTCGTCTGTTCACACTTCGAATCAAAAAATTATAAACCTATCATTAATCTCATAATTTCATCGTATACTTATCTCGCTTGTTCTAAGCCTAAGGTTGGGTTATGAAAATTCGCAGCTCTGCATTAGGGTTCACTTTAATGGAGTTAATCCTCGTGATTGTTCTCCTCTCTATCCTTTCACTTTTTGCAGCCAGCCGTTTTATGGGCTCTAGCAGTTTCTCTGCATATGCATTACAAGAACGCGTGATTTCTGTGATTCGCCAAGTACAGGTGAATCGTATGCAGTCGAATGTTGCAAGTCCTGACAACAATTTTCGTTTACAAGTTTCTAGCTCATGTGTTGGTTCGGTTGCTGCCTGTGAACTAACAGGTAGTGCACAAGATGCTCGTAGTGACGTGGTTATCGATAAGTCCGCAAAGTTTTCACTGACCAATGCCGTAACTAATCCAATCGAGTTTAATTTGTTGGGTAATCCTATAAATTCTGCGAGTGGTGGAGTTTCAATCCTGATTGAAGATAAGCATGGTCGAAGCCGCTGCCAAGTTGAAATTAATTCTCAAGGTTATGTTTCTAAAGGTACATGCTCATGAAGAAATCTAGTGGCATGACGTTAATAGAAATGATCATCGCAATTGTTTTAATGGGTATTGCGATGGTGGCGTTTACTTCTTTTCTTGTCCCTCAAATTCGAGATTCCGCCATCCCTCATTATCAAACCCGCGCTGTCGCATTAGGCCAAGGTTTTATGTCTCAGATATTGGCGCGAGGCTTTGATGAAAACAGTAACGTTGATGGTGGTTTGGTACGCTGTGGAGAGGGAGATGCGGGTACGAAACAAGAGCGTTGTACTGAGCCTGATGATTTAGGTGAAGACAGCGGAGAAAATCGCCCAAGTGACTTTAATGACGTTGATGATTACATCGGCTGTTGGAGTACGCCTACAACGGTAAGCCAATGTACTGGATATTCTCGTGGCAATCTTCGAAATGTATTGGATAGTCAGGATGAAGACAGTAGTGATAGTTATAAGAACTTCCGTGTTGAGGTGGATGTGGCTTACTACAATGTTACGACAGGTAGCTCTGCGCCTACAAAGTCTACGAGTATCACGCCTTATAAAAAGGTGACGCTGACCATTTACTCGAGCAACACCCAACCGTTATCAATTACGGCTTTTCGAGGAAACTACTGATGAAAATGCGGGGTTTTACTTTAATTGAGATGATCGCCACGATCGTGATTGGCAGTATTATGATGCTTGGTATTGCTGGTTATGTGAAGCTGGGGATGAAAGGCTATGCAGACTCTATCGACCGCCAGCGAATTCAGACTCAAGCACAGTTTGTACTGGAAAAAATGTCGCGTGAAATTCGCCATGCTGTGCCAAATAGTTTTTATGAACCCTCAAGCAACTGTTTGGCGTTTGTGCCTATCGAGTTCTCTGGTTTTTACAGTTTAAGTGATGGGAATTTAGAGTTTCTTCTTGGTAATGATATATCTTCAAATATATTCCCAAATGGAAACTGGATGGTTATTAACCCAAGTCGCTACTTTGACCTCTTTCCGGATGGCTCTGATAGTTCTGCGTTATCGCTGCGAATAAAACTAACTGATGTAAAAAGAGAAGAGGCAGATAAGCCCTTTATTGTTAATGGGGTTGCTGATGATATTGATGCGAACTCAATATCTAATCGTCACTATATTTATAAAGATAATTCTCAGATTACGTATTGCTTTGATAGCGATAGCGGTGAGGTGACTCGTCAAGACTCTAGATACAATCGCCCGATCACGATTGCGAAAAATATCGATACATCCAAGAGTGAGATGCACTACAAAGAAGCAACCCTTCAGCGCGGTGGCCTTGTCCACATCAATATAGAGTTTGTGCAAGACGGTGAGCGCAGTGTTTATCAACAAGATGTGCAGGTGCTGAATGTTCCATAGAAGAAAGTCACAAGGCAATGTCTTAATTGTAGTGTTATTTGTCATTATCGTGATGGGCTTTTTGGCTTCCTCTTTAATGAAAGTGACATGGTCGAATCAAAGCGGATTAACAAGAGAGTTTTTGGGAACAAAAGCTTGGTTTGTTGCTCAGTCTGCAAATGAGTGGGCACTGACAAGGTTATATCCACTCAATGGTACGAGTGATAGCGTCGCGACACTCTGCAAAAATCAGGTGAGCGGTGCCGCGCCAAATGTAACACAAGGGACAGGATGCAGGCTTAACTCAATGAGTTGCGTAAAGTTAGGTACTCTGAACGCAGACACGTCTGCAGCAGAGTCATTATTTAGGGTGCAAGCAACAGCTATTTGTGGTTCAGGACTGTCTCAAGTACAGCGTCAGCAAGAAGTTTGGGTAAGAGAGTAGAATAATGAAGAAAATAATAATACTCAGTGCATTAGCCTTTTCTTTGTTTTTTGTTCAGGGTATTGCAGCAGCAACAACTTATGATCTAACGCCTAGACGGGGTTGGGTGTTGGAACAAGGTAATTGGAAACTCGTGTGGATTGCTACTAACAGCCCATGCTCATTTGATGGATATTACTCTAGAGATTTATCTGAATATGTATGCCCAAGTCAAGTACATCTTAGTTCCGGTGACAGAATTGTTACTGGGGGCAGTACCTCTCAACTAGTTCTAGTACGGTATGCCTATTTCTGGGGGGGGAATAATATTGGTACTCAAAGCAGTCCCTTATCATTAGATCTCAATGGAAATTCATTTTTCGCCTCTAAATTAACTATTAATGGCGATATTGATAACGCTAGCCATATTAAGCTAATAGAAGCTAAAGTAACTGGAAACGTAGCATCTCAAAATAATAGTAATACATCGATTTTCGTGTCGGATAACTCGTCTATTACCGGTAATGTTATTGCCAAGGGACACGTAAATATTGAGGACTCGCAAGTATCGGGTTTTGTATATAGCTTGAATGATAGTGGGAATATAAAGGATTCAAATATTTCTGGTAATGTTTCTACTAAGGAGAATGTGAAAATTCATAACTCGCAAGTACAAGGTGCTGTGTCTAGCTCGCACAATAGTGGGTATATCGAGAATTCAAAGATTAAAGGTCGTGTTCAGGTCAAGAACAACCTTGATGTTGTCAGTAACTCATACATCTGTGGTGTTGCATCAAGTGAAAATGAGCAAGGTTATATCAGAGATTCCTATATCGGCGATGATTTATCTACTAAAAAGTACCTATATGTAACACGCTCAACTGTGTTTGGGACAGTCAGTACTTTTAATAGCGGCATGAAGTTATCTGAAGCCAAAATCCTAGCGGACAGTAAGGCTTTAGAGTTTCCAAGCAATAGGTACATTGAGTTCTCTAATAACACTACCCTTTGCGGTACTGCGAATTCATCATATTCCTATGATGGAAACCTCGTTGCGTATTGTGGGTTAAGCGACCCAAAATGTAGTGCACAGCAATCGAAGGGTAAATGTCCTGTTGATTTAGTGAGTAGTTCAGAATATAGAGATTTTTATGATTACTGTGGCATTACGCCGCCAGAGCCTAAACCAACTTTACCTGATCCAAAAAAATGTATTGATGTTGAGGCCTTTGCTCAAGAATCTGACCTTGAGCAAAAGTGGGCAACTATGGGTTACTTTAGCGGTGATTATAATGGACAGGGTGGTGCAGAGCCTAAACCATTTATTCATAAGAATCGTTTTAGAATAACCAACAATGTGCAGGGCCAAGCTGCGGTTGGCGCATACAACTATATATTTCCATCAAGCAACAACATTATTGAAGTTGAATTTGACCATTTTGCGTACGATGGTAACCGTAACAACACTGGTGCAGATGGGGTAGCGATTGTTTTTTCGGATGCAAGTGTTCCACCATCTACTGGTGCATTTGGTGGGCCGTTAGGTTATGGCGTGAAACCTGACGGCGGAGGCATCGAAGGGTTTGCTGGAGGTTGGATCGCTTTTGGTATTGATGAGTATGGTAACTTCTCTAATGAAGGCAGTTATTATCAAGATAAAAATCCGCTTGATAGTAGCCCTGGACAGAATGATCATTCAATAGCAATACGAGGATCGGGTGAGAAAAAAGGTCCTGGTGAATATATTGACACGAACAACCATCGTATAGGTACGTTCCCTGAAGGATGGTTCGGTGGATATCGCTTTATTAAAAAGAACAGTAACGTTGGCAAGCTTGATGATGAGTCAAAGGACGAGATTCACCGTTATCGGATGACTATTGATTCACGGGCTATCGATGGTCGAGACGCCGGGGTTTATGTCTCTATCAAAAGAGCCAGCTACCAAGGTAACCTCAAAGTTGATGTTGATGATAGAGGGAAACTAAAAAGCGATAACCTAGATTGGGAGGACATTATTGATTCTTTCAATATCATGCAAGGTTTTGCTCAATCGACTGCTCCAAGTGAATTTCGAGTGTCTGTAGCGGGTTCTACTGGCTTGGTAAAAAATGTGCATGAAATTGATAACTTCCAAATATGTGCCGACGATTTCCAGCCACTTACAGAAGGTATCCATCATTTTGAGTTTGATTACTCCGGCTCTGGCAGTACATGTCAGCCGTCTGATGTCACTCTTAGGGCATGTATGGATAAAGACTGTAATACGCTTTATCCTGGCTCAATAACCGATGCCGAAGATTTGCACGTAACTCTTTCCCCCAGTGCGGGGCATCATGTTGCTAATTGGGTACAAAGTTCACCAATTAGCTTTAAGGGGTCTACTAATCTTCAGATTCGAGGCTCTAGAGCGGGTGAAGTTACTATCGGCATTGCACACAGCTCGGTTCCACAGTTCGGTTTTGAGGATACACGTTGTCGAATTAATGGTGGTGAGCTTTCGGCCAAATACTGTAAGATTAAATTCCGTCGCAATACGTTATCTATCGTTGCTGAAGATGTCATCGCTAACAAGGAGTCTTCAGATAGCAACTTTTTTGAATTTTGCTCATCTAGTTCAACAACCGATACTACACGTAATATTAATATGAGCATGAAGCATACCGTAGCTCCGATAGTGCAGCCAGATGTTACGTTAAACTATATGAAGAGAGAGGGGGATACTGCGCCGGTTTGGAGCTCGGACAAAACTATTTCAGAGAAAGGGAGTACTTACCTTAAGGATGTATACTTTAATGATAATGGGCAAGCTAAGTTTAAGTTTACTTATCCTGAAGTAGGTCAAGTTTCGTTTATTGCTTCTGTTGAGGGGATTCAAGATTCCGAGGGTGTTGGCAAATTTGTGAGTTATCCACATCGCCTCCAAGTAACTGCAGGTGGGCGGTGTAGCAGTATTAACTCTGGGTGTGATAGTCGGTTTGTTTCAGCTGGTGAGGAATTTACTATGAGCATCACTGCTTTGCAGTATAGTGAAGATGGTAAAGGTCATATACCAGCTAAAAACTACGAAGAAGAACAAATGGTTGTGTCAAATGAAGTTGTGTATCCCGCTATAAGTGCTGGCGGAAAAAAAGCAGAGCTTCTCACAGACACATATAAACATATTGCTTCTGATGATGCTAAAACGTCATTTCCTCAAACAGTGTCAGAGGTAGGTGCGTTTGAATTTTCAATAAGTGCGCCCAAAGGCGATGCTGAAAATACGTCTCTCTACCTTGGTAAGAGTTCATTCTTGATTCAGCCCGCGACCATTACACTTGGTCGTTTCTATCCTAAGTTCTACACGTTGCGCGGGCAAAATTGGGACTATGCTGGAAGTCAAAGCTTTAACTATATGAATCAAAACTTCGATTCTATGTGGTATGAAGTAGAGGTATTGACTGGTGGGGATGTTCCAAAATCAGTAGAAAATTATAAATACTTCAACAAAGAACATGTAGCATCTTTTGAGTTGAGTGATTCATTGAATCGGTTTAATGCTCAGGGGAATTTAACACCTTCTTGGGTAGACGCATTGGGAAGTATTCAACGCTTCACACTGACTCCCCCATTAAGTGGAGAGTGCAATTCGGCAGAAGGATTGTGTTGGATGAAAAAGACTCCTGCCGCAGGTTACGAAGATGGACCTTTTAATCTTAATGGCAGCACCATAAAAGCGACAGATATAAAGGTTGGCGTGGCAATAGAGCCAGATCCTATATCGGTGTATGGTAATCCAGTTCTTTCTATTCAACCTGATATCCGCTTTGGTCGTGTAGGCCTAGATGATGTTGGTGGAAATCAGGGGGCAACCTTACATATTCCTCTAAGAATCGAATACTGGAATGGTAGCCGCTTTATCGCCAACCCTAATGACAATCAAACCGATGTGAAAGGTGTCACTGCCGCTGAAAGGCATATTTGGCCAACAGGTACTGATGCTGATCCTAAAGCGGTTACACTAGGAGCTGGTGGTGAAGTGTCTTCTGGTTCTTCTCGCTCTGTTACTGCAACTCAAGCTGAACCATACCGTCAGCAAACGCGCGTTTGGTTAGATCTTGATGATTCAAAAAATGGCTTACCTTGGCTCAAATACGACTGGGATAAAGATGGCTCCGAAGAAAACCCATCATCCGTAGTAACCTTTGGTATTCACCGTGGTAATGACCGTGTGATTTACCGTGGTGAGCCTGGGTTAACCGGACAGTAACAACTTAGGTTTTTGCCCTTAAGTTAGGAAACTGCAAGAAATTGAGGCTTTCTGCTCATGTTTGTGTACCAATACCTTGCTGTSACAGCGAGGCATTGGTACATTTAGAGCAATTTTTGTCTTCTATATTTTTGCAGGATGAGCGAAGAGTATGTTTAAGAAACTTCGTGGCATGTTTTCTAACGATCTATCTATCGATTTAGGTACAGCCAACACTCTAATTTACGTAAAAGGGCAAGGAATTGTCCTTGATGAACCTTCTGTAGTTGCTATTCGTCAAGATCGTGTAGGTTCTGCAAAAAGCGTTGCTGCAGTCGGTCACGCAGCAAAACAGATGCTTGGTCGTACACCTGGCAACATTTCCGCTATCCGCCCAATGAAAGACGGCGTAATCGCTGATTTCTACGTAACCGAAAAAATGCTTCAGCACTTTATCAAACAAGTGCATGACAACAGCATCCTAAAGCCAAGCCCACGTGTTCTTGTTTGTGTTCCTTGTGGCTCTACCCAAGTTGAGCGCCGCGCAATTCGTGAATCAGCACTTGGTGCTGGCGCGCGTGAAGTTTACCTAATCGACGAGCCAATGGCGGCAGCAATCGGTGCTGGCCTGCGCGTGTCTGAGCCGACTGGTTCAATGGTGGTCGATATCGGTGGTGGTACAACTGAAGTTGCCGTTATCTCTCTAAACGGTGTGGTTTACTCATCGTCTGTACGTATCGGTGGTGACCGCTTTGATGAAGCGGTAATTAACTACGTACGTCGTAACTACGGCAGCTTGATTGGTGAAGCCACGGCTGAAAAGATCAAACATGAAATCGGTTCTGCTTACCCTGGCGATGAAGTTCAAGAGATTGAAGTTCGCGGTCGTAATCTTGCAGAGGGTGTGCCACGCAGCTTTAGCTTGAACTCAAACGAGATCCTAGAAGCGCTTCAAGAGCCCCTATCTGGCATCGTCTCAGCAGTCATGGTTGCACTAGAACAGTGTCCACCAGAGCTTGCTTCAGACATTTCTGAAAACGGCATGGTTCTGACTGGTGGTGGCGCGCTACTGAAAGATCTTGATCGTCTATTAATGGAAGAAACCGGTATCCCTGTGGTTATCGCGGAAGATCCACTAACGTGTGTTGCGCGTGGTGGCGGTAAAGCACTAGAAATGATCGACATGCACGGTGGCGATCTGTTCTCTGAAGAATAAAGGTTTAGGTGAAGCTCATGTCGGGCTTCACCTTCATTTCTGCTCTCTCTGTAATTCAAACATGCTCCATACCTAAAAGTATTTATTTAAGTATTTTTAGGTTGCCAAGTAAGGCTCAATAATCATGGAAGCAATCAGGTCAAAAACAAGATGAAACCGATTTTTGGCAGAGGTCCATCTCTGCAATTACGTCTGTTTTTTGCTGTCATCGTGTCGGCGAGTTTAATGCTGGCTGATAGTCGTCTAGATACGTTTTCCAACGTCCGATACTTATTGAACAGTATGGTTGCGCCCATTCAATACGCAGCCAATTTGCCTCGCAGCATGTTCGATGGCGTATTTGAACGTTTTAATACTCGTCAGGCATTAGTTGAAGGCAATCGCAACTTAAAGCGAGAAGTGCTACGCCTGAAAAGCGAGCTTATCTTGCTCGATCAATATAAAGAAGAAAACCAACGTCTACGCAAATTGTTAGGTTCTTCATTTGTCCGGGATGAAAAGAAAGTCGTAACAGAAGTGATGGCGGTTGATACCTCACCTTATCGTCATCAAGTGGTGATTGATAAAGGACAAATAGACGGTGTGTACGTCGGACAGCCAGTGATCAACGAAAAAGGCATTGTTGGTCAAGTCACGTTTGTCGCAGCGCACAACGCACGTGTTCTGTTGCTAACGGATGCGAAAAATGCGATTCCTGTCCAGGTGATCCGTAACGATATTCGAGTGATCGCGTCGGGCAATGGTGAAATGGATGAAATCCAACTGGAGCACATTCCAACCAGTACTGATATTCAGGTTGGCGATCTATTGGTGACATCCGGCCTAGGTGGGATTTACCCAGAAGGGTACCCAGTCGCGACGGTTACCAATGTGGATCACGATACGCGCCAAGAGTTTGCGTCAATCAAGGCTGAGCCAGTTGTAGAGTTTGATCGCTTACGTTACCTACTGCTGATTTGGCCGAATGAAGATCGTCAACACAAAGTGCTGCGATCCAATGTGGATGAAGGGCTAGAGCAAGAAGAACAAGAGGTAACTGATGGCCAATAATGTAGTGAGCAGCCGAATGGTGATTGGTGTCAGTTTCTTCGTTGCGCTGGTATTGCAAACCATTCCGTGGCCAGGTGTGTTGGATGTTTTACGTCCATCATGGTTGTTCCTTGTCACGTGTTATTGGGTGTTGGCACTGCCGCACCGAGTGAACGTTGGAACCGCGCTAGTGCTGGGCTTATTATGGGATATCTTGATCGGCTCAACGCTTGGAATTCGCGGCATGATGATGTCGATTGTCATCTATCTGGTGGCGTTGAATTTCCTGTTGATTCGTAACATGGCATTGTGGCAACAGTCGATTTTAATTGCCTTTTTTACTGCGTTATTGGAAGTTTTGATATTCTGTGGGGAATATTTGAACCAGGACGTAGTATTTAATCCATTATCTCTGTGGACGGCAGCAATAAACTGTATACTTTGGCCATGGATGTTTTTATTAATGCGACGAGTTCGTCGTGCATGGCACGTAAGGTAAAGCGGTGAAGAAAAGCTTATCTCTCGTTCTTGCTTCGGGTTCTCCGAGAAGAAAAGAGCTGCTTGCTCAACTGGGTTATGATTTTGAGATAGTATTGCCTGATATTGAGGAAGCCAAACAGGCTCATGAGCAAGCACGAGATTACGTGTTGCGTCTTTCTTTGGAAAAAGCTCAGGCAGGCTTAGCATTAGCTAAGCCTGATTCCGTTGTATTGGGCTCTGATACGGTCGTAGTATGTGATGACCGTGTGCTAGAAAAACCAAAAAGTTTTGAAGATTCAAAGCGTATGCTTACTGACTTATCCGGTCGTCGTCATCAAGTGATGACTGCGGTGAGCGTCGTATCATCGGAACAACAACATTCAGTGGTCGTCACCACTGACGTGTGGTTCAAGCAACTGACTCACGAAGAAATCGAACAATATTGGCAGTCAGGAGAGCCATGCGATAAAGCTGGAAGTTATGGTATTCAGGGACTCGGAGGGCGATTTGTCACCCGAATCGAAGGCAGTTATCACGCTGTAGTAGGCTTACCTTTGTTCGAAACCGATCAGCTAATTCAAGAATTTTTATAATTGTTTTGAGGTGTGCACATGAGTGCAGAATTGCTGCTTAACGTGACCCCGAGTGAAACTCGTGTGGCCATGATTGAAGGTGGAGTACTACAAGAAATACATATCGAGCGCGAATCGCGTCGCGGCATTGTGGGCAATATATACAAAGGCAAAGTCAGCCGAGTACTGCCAGGTATGCAAGCGGCTTTCGTCGATATCGGTTTAGATAAAGCGGCGTTTTTACATGCGTCAGATATTGTCCCGCATACCGAATGTGTGGCAGAGAACGAAAAACAGCAGTTTCAAGTCCGTGATATCTCTGAGCTGGTACGACAGGGACAAGACATAGTTGTACAAGTGGTCAAAGATCCGCTCGGCACGAAAGGCGCGCGTTTAACGACGGATATCACCTTACCTTCACGTTATCTTGTCTTTATGCCGGGTGCCAGCCATGTTGGTGTCTCGCAGCGTATTGAGAGTGAGAAAGAGCGCGAGCGTCTGAAAAAAGTGGTGAACCATTACTGTGATGAGCACGGTGGTTTTATCATTCGTACCGCAGCGGAAGGCGCTGATGAAAAAGAGCTTTCTCAAGATGCGGCATTTCTTAAGCGCTTGTGGCTAAAAGTCATGGAGCGTCGTTCAAAATACAAAACGCGTTCAACGCTTTACGGTGAGCTTGGTTTGGCCCAGCGCATTCTGCGTGATTTTGTCGGCACAGAGCTCGATAAAATCATGGTCGACTCCCGCCTCGAATATGAAAACCTGAAAGAATTCACTTCTGAGTATGTACCTGAGTTAACAGACAAGCTTGAGCTTTACGAAGGTGACAAGCCAATCTTTGACATGTACGACACCGAGAATGAAATTCAGCGTTCTTTAGAGCGCAAGGTTGAGCTAAAGTCGGGTGGCTATTTGATCATTGATCAAACTGAAGCTATGACAACTATCGACATCAACACTGGTGCATTTGTTGGTCGTCGTAATCTCGAAGAGACCATCTTTAATACCAACATTGAGGCAACGCAAGCTATTGCTCGTCAGCTGCGTTTGCGCAATCTCGGCGGCATCATCATTATCGACTTTATCGATATGGCGTCTGAAGAGCACCGTCAGCGAGTGCTCACCTCATTGGAAACCGCACTGGCTAAAGATCGAGTAAAAACCAACATCAACGGCTTTACTCAGCTCGGCTTAGTCGAGATGACGCGTAAGCGCACACGAGAAAGTATTGAACATATCTTGTGTTCTGGCTGTCCTACTTGTGAGGGCCGTGGTAGCGTGAAAACGGTTGAAACCGTGTGCTTTGAGATATTACGCGAGATTACTCGTGTAAACCGTGCTTACGACGCCGATAATTTTGTTGTGTACGCATCGCCGTTTGTTGCTGAAGCGCTGTTGGGTGATGAGTCTCATGCATTGGCTGAGCTCGAAGTATTTATTGGCAAGCAAGTGCGAGTTCAGGCTGAGCCCCTGTACATTCAGGAACAGTTTGACGTCGTAATGATGTAATTTGGAACATTTGTGAATTCTGGTGTTAACCGTTTTGGGCGTTTTTGTGCGTGGAGTTTAGTTACTGTACTGGTGTTATTGGCCATATTAGTAACCACACTGCGCGTCACATTGCCACAACTTAACCACTTCCAAGATGAGATCAAAACCTGGGTCAAGCAGGACACAGGTTTTGACTTTTCTATCGCCAACGTCGCAGGGACGTGGCGCAATAATCACCCCTCCATCGCGCTACTCGGTTTAGAAGCGAACCTGCCGAATATTCAGGATGCACGCTTTGCCGTTGAAGAAATCCAAATTGAATTCGATCTCATTCAATCTCTTTTGCAACTCAAACCGGTGGTCGCAGACCTCACCATCCATAACCTCGCTCTGGATATTCACACCGTAGACATTCTGCCGACCTCTAGTCGTCAAGAGCAGGAGTCGAGTGTGGATAAGAGCGAAGTGAAGCTCATCGACCAACTCGACTCACTTCTTTTACGTCAGTTTGAAGACTTCACCATTACCGACTCACGGATTTGGTATAAATCGGTATCTGGTGAGACTCGCCGTTTAGATATCGAGCAGCTCCGTTGGAGCAACCAAGGCAAGCATCACTTAGCCGAAGGCACCGTGAACATTGCCGATGTTCGTCTGAATTCATTGTTAGTGAGCGCTAACTTTAAAGATCATGGTTCGCTACGTGATGTGTCTGGTGAGTTTTACGTAAGTGCCCAAGATGTCTCAGTGACGCCTTGGTTAACCACTTACATGCAAGAAGAGTCGGGTGCTGAGTCGGGTAAGGTCAGCTTAAACACTTGGCTGACGCTGAAACACAGCCAACCGAATGATGCGTATGTTGAACTGTTGCCTTCTGAGCTGGTGTGGAATGAAAACGGTCGTCATGAGCTGTTTATCGAGTCAGGTATTTTCAACCTTCGACCAGATAAACAAGGTTGGAAAGTAAATGGTCACTCACTTCGGATCCGAACCGACAACACCCCTTGGCCGGAATTAGACGCAGCGTTTGATTGGCAACCGAATGGTTGGACGCTCAACCTTTCTCAACTCGATATCGAAGCACTTATTCCGCTCATCAAATTGGCTCCAGAGTCGGAATCGACCAGTGACCTTATCAACAAATTGGCACCGAAAGGCCGAGTTGAAGATGTTCGCTTGTCCATGAACGGTGGTTTAGACACGTTACGCTACTCCGCGGAACTGGATGAACTTGCAATGACGCAATGGGAACTGCTACCAGGATTCCATCATGTACAGGGCAGTGTATCTGGTGATTTAGATCAAGCCAAAGCGAAAGTAACCGTCATTGATGATGTCTTTCCGTACGGTGATGTATTTCAAGCTCCGCTGAATATCAAACAAGGTGAAGTCGATATTATCTGGCAACAAGATGAGAGCGGCTGGCGCTTGTGGTCTGATAAAGTGACGGCAGCGACACCAGATCTTCAAGTACTAGGAGCATTCCGTCTTGATTTTCCAAAAGAACAAAGCCCATTTTTATCGTTTTATGCTGAAGCAGATCTCTATAACGCAGGTGAAACATGGCGTTACCTGCCGACTCTGGCACTCGGACAAGACTTAACGGATTACCTATCGACTGCGATTCAAGGTGGTAAAGTTAATACGGCTAAGCTGCTGTGGTATGGCGAGTTAGGGGATTTTCCTTACAAAGCTCATAATGGCATGTTTCAGGCGTGGGTCGGTTTAAAAGACGCGAAATTTAGCTTTGATACGGCGTGGCCAACCATCACGGATCTGCAGCTGGACTTACTGTTTGAAAATGATGCCATGTATTTGGATTCAAAGTCTGCCACGCTAAATGGTGTCCATGCCAAGCGTATTACCGGGCGAATCCCTGAGTTGGCGGAAGGTGGACACATTGAGATTGAAGCCAAAGCGAGCGCGCCGGGTAATGAAGTTCGTGACTACATGATGGCGACGCCATTGGTGGACTCGGTTGGGGCAGCGTTGACGGCGCTGCAAGTGAGTGGTCCGGTTTACTCTGAGTTCCAGCTCAACATTCCGTTTGATTTTGAAAAAGAGTCCCGTGCTTGGGGTTATGCCGATTTAACTGAAAACCGTGTCGATATTGAAGCGCCGCCAATGACGCTGGAGAAAGCCACAGGGCGTATCCACTTCGATAATGATGTGGTCACCACATCGGGTTTGTCCGCAGAGTTGCTTACCCAGCCTATCTCCCTCGATTTTCGTGGTGAGAGTGCGGAACAGGGCTACAATGTGACGATTAACACATTAGGGGATTGGGACGTTGAGCCTCTCAAACCTTATGTTGGCGAGCGTTGGCTAAAGCTTGTTTCTGGGCATGCGCCGTGGCAAATGGACATTGACTTACAACTTAATGATGTAGGCTTCACCTATCAACTTGATGTGTTGGCGCAGCTAAGTCGTTTAGCGAGTCAATATCCCTATCCGCTAGCGAAACAAGTTGGCGAGTCCGGGCAAGCAAAACTACAGGCATCCGGCAACCAAGAAAGTATTTCAGCAAGACTACAGATACCAAATGTTAAGTATCAAACCGAGATAGATATAACTGGCGATGTACCTGTTCTGACGGCGACTCATTTAATGGTCGGCAAAGGTGGTTTCAGGATCAGCCCTATTGTCGGACACGATGCATCAGTGCGTGTCGGTGAGCTTAATTTAGACCAGTGGGCAGAGCTGGTTCAGGGCTCAGAAAGCAAGCCGTCATCGTCTGTTTTGGCAAGCATGAAGACGCCGAGTATTCCATTGCCGACACGGATTGATGTTGAAACGCCTAACTTGCAGCTTGGTGGGATTGAGTTTCATGATGTGGACTTCTCCGCAAGCAAAAAGAATTTGAGCTGGCAACTCGATGTGGACAGTCAAGAGGTTAAAGGTAAGGCTAACTATCTGAAGCCGTATGACTTATCGGTCTCTTTGGAGCACTTGCACCTGTATATTCCAGGGTTTGAAGAGATGACCAAAGAGCGCAGCTCGCTCTTTGCCAGTGAAGACCAAAACGCGCCTTTGATTACCAATTTTGACCGCCAGTTTCACGCTGAGATGCCAAACTTAACTTTGAACATCGATGATTTTTGGTTGCAAGGTTACAAAGTGGGGAAGGTGAATGTTGATTTGCAGCGTCGCGAGAACCGTTTGGAGTGGAAAAATATCACCTTTAGCAGCGGCAAAAACCGCATTGATATGAGCGGTTGGTGGGATCTGACAAAAGAGAGTAGCCATTCCAACTTAACCATGAAAATGAAAGGTGATAACAACACTGATCTTATGGAGCGCTTTGGTATCACATCGGGTATTCAGCAGGCACCATTTGAGATCAATGCCAATATGGAATGGGACGGCGCGCCTTGGTCGATGAAGACACAAACCTTGCAAGGGAATGTCTCAACGGAATTTGGTAAAGGCGTGATCAGTGAAGTCAGTGGTGCGGCACGCTTGTTAGGCTTGTTCAGTTTGGATTCTATCATCCGTAAGATGCAGCTCGACTTTACCGACGTATTCGACAAAGGCATGGCGTTTAACTCGATCACAGGCACGGGCAAAATCCAAGATGGCGTATTTATCACCAACGATATCGTGATGGATGCGTTAGCAGGGGAAATGCAGATCCGCGGCATCGCCAATATGAACAGCAGAATGGTCGATGCGGAAGTGAAGTTCACCCCAGACATCACATCAGGCCTACCAATGCTGACCGCGTTTGCAGTAGCGCCACAAACCGCGTTGTATGTTTTAGCCATCTCAACAGTGATTTCTCCGGTGGTTGAGGTCTTCACTCAAGTCAATTATGAAGTGAAAGGCCCACTAGATTCACCAACGGTGAAAGAAATTTCGCGAAGTAAAGGTGAATACAAACTGCCAGAAAAGCTGCGTGAACAGGCCAAATAACTCACCGACTAAAATGGAATAGGGAGGAAACACATGGAACGTGTTGGCATTATTCAAATGACATCGGGTCCTGATATCACTGCGAATCTGGACTTTATTGAAAAACAGTGTGCTTTGGCGAGTAAGCAAGGTGCCAAGCTTGTCCTTACCCCTGAAAATACGGTGCTGTTTGCCAACCGCGAAGCGTACCATCAACATGCAGAGCCACTTGGGAGTGGCGTGATTCAACAGCGGCTCTCTGAAATCGCAAGAAAGAACCAGTTAACACTGATTGCCGGAAGCATGCCCATTCAAACCGCAAAAGGTGTCACGACCACAACGCTTGTATTGCCGCCGCACGGTAAATGCATTGCTCACTATGACAAACTGCATATGTTTGATGTCGACGTAGCCGATGGTTATGGTAGTTATCGTGAGTCGGACACGTTTATGGCGGGTAATCAAATAGTCGTGGCGGAAACCGATATCGGCAGCGTTGGATTGAGCATCTGTTACGATCTTCGTTTCCCTGAGCTTTATAAAGTATTACGCCAAGAAGGCGCGGATATCATTGTGGTGCCTGCTGCGTTTACCGCTGTGACGGGGCAAGCTCACTGGGAAGTATTATTGCGAGCTAGAGCGATTGAGACACAATGTTGGATTTTGGCAAGCGGACAAACTGGAACGCATCCATGTGGACGAAAAACATGGGGACACTCGATGGTCGTTGACCCTTGGGGACGTATCCATAAGCAGCTTCAGGATGAAGTAGGCTTGTTAGTGACAGAGATAGATTTGTCACAAAGCCAACAAGTAAGGCAGAATATGCCGCTGACTCAACACAGTCGCTTTCAAAATGAATTGAGACGGAAATAAAAGAGCTAACTATGAGCACAAACCAAATAGAACAGGCACTCCTTGCCCCAAATGGTCTGACAGAACAAGACATTGCTGACACGCTTGCCAGCATTGCGACGCGCCAGATCGATTATGCGGACATTTACTTTCAGTCCAGCTGGCATGAGTCTCTGGTTCTAGAAGACAGCATCATCAAAGATGGCTCTTTTAACATTGATTGTGGTGTTGGTGTCCGCGCCGTAACTGGCGAAAAAACCGGCTTTGCCTACTCTGATCAAATCCAGCCTGAAGGCCTGAAGCAGAGTGCAATGGCGGCGCGCGGTATTGCTCAGCAAGGGCAAAATGGCAAAGTTCATGCGTTTAAACGTACGGAGAACCAAGCGTACTACGCGGCTGTGAATCCACTAGCTGAATGGGAAAAGCAGCAAAAAACAGAATTACTTAAGTCTCTAGATGCTTACATCCGCACTAAAGAACCATTGATTAAAGAAGTCTCGATCAGCATCAGCGGTGTGCATGAGCAGATGCTTGTTGCGGCAACAGACGGTACTTATGCAGGCGATATTCGTCCTTTGGTACGTTTGTCTATTAGCGTGCTCGCTCAAAAAGGTGAACGACGTGAACGAGGTAGCGCTGGTGGCGGTGGCCGTTTTGGTTACGATTTCTTTTTAACGGAAAGCAATGGTGTGAAACAAGCTTTCCATTATGCAGACGAAGCGATTCGCATGGCGTTGGTTAACCTTGAAGCAGAAGCCGCGCCAGCAGGCATGATGCCAGTGGTATTGGGCTCAGGTTGGCCAGGCGTATTGCTACATGAGGCGGTAGGTCATGGCTTAGAAGGTGACTTTAACCGTAAGGAATCTTCGGTTTTCTCTGGCAAAATGGGTCAACAAGTGACGTCTTCACTGTGTACCATTGTTGATGACGGTACATTAAAAGACCTTCGTGGTTCACTCAATGTGGATGATGAAGGGGTGAATGGCCAGTACAACACGCTCATCGAAAATGGTGTGCTGAAAGGTTACATGCAAGACAAGCTAAACGCGCGGTTAATGGGTGTGAACCCAACAGGTAACGGTCGTCGTGAGTCGTATGCACATTTGCCGATGCCGCGTATGACCAACACCTACATGCTTCCAGGTGAACATACGCCAGAAGAAATCATCTCGACGGTGGAAAAAGGGTTGTATGCGCCAAACTTTGGTGGCGGTCAGGTCGACATTACTTCGGGTAAGTTTGTGTTCTCCGCATCGGAAGCGTACTTGATTGAAAATGGCAAAATTACGCGCCCTGTTAAAGGTGCGACGTTGATTGGCTCAGGTATCGAAGCCATGCAGCAAGTCTCTATGGTCGGCAACGACCTAAGTATCGACAAGGGCGTTGGCGTATGTGGTAAAGCTGGTCAAAGTGTGCCAGTTGGTGTTGGTCAGCCGACCTTGAAATTGGACTCACTGACGGTGGGTGGCACTGAGTAACTCATTCGAATCGTTATAAAAAGAGCGCTCATTTAGAGCGCTCTTTTGTTTTTGTGAGTCGATGTCGACTAGAGGTTTTCTTCGGCAAACTCTGCCAAGCGGCTACGAACCACGCCGTTAAGGTGAATATTCGCGCTGCCTTCAAAGTTCTTGAAGCGTTCAACCATGTAGGTCAAACCAGAGGTCACAGGGGTGAGGTAATGGGAGTCAATCTGCGCCAAGTTACCGGAGCAGACGATCTTGGTTCCTTCGCCGCAGCGGGTGATGATGGTTTTGATTTGTGAAGCGGTGAGGTTTTGACACTCATCAAGCAGCACAAACGCATTTTGAATAGAACGGCCACGCATAAAGTTGATCGATTTAAACTGAATATTGGCTTTATCGCAGATGTACTTCAATGAGCCTTCAGTGCAGTGATCGTGTTTATGCAGCGCTTCCAAGGTATCGGTCACCGCCGCTAACCACGGCATCATTTTCTCCTCTTCTGAGCCGGGTAAGAAGCCGATGGATTCACCGATGTCTGGCGTGTTACGCGTCACGATAATTTTATCGAACATGCCTTTTTCAATGGTTTGCTCCAGTGCTGCTGCCATGGCTAATAGCGTTTTACCACTACCAGCGGCACCGGTTAAAATCACCAGGTCAATATCCGGGTCAAGTAAGGCATCCAACGCCATTCCTTGGTAGATATTTTTTGGTGTGATGTCCCAAGCCTTACGGTGCATCATGCGTTCGCGGCTCAGGTCGAGTAGCGTTAATTTGTCTTCATTGATGGTTTCTACGCGGCCAGCAAAGTCGCTGTCTTCATCAATCACATATTGGTTAATAAAGGTTGGTTCAAAAGGTTCACGACTGAGCTTGTGATAGGTTTTTCCGCCCAGCGCATAACTTTCTACTTCCTCAATATCACTCCAGAAGTCCCCCTCACGCAGTTGAAAACCTTTGGTGAGGTATTGAATGTCGTCAATCAGTTGATCGGTTCGGTAGTCTTCAACAAAACGTACGCCAGCGCCTTTGGCGCGCAGACGCATGTTAATGTCTTTCGTGATCAGTACCACTTCACGTGGTGCTCGTTTGTTTTGCAGATAAAGCACCGCATTGAGTATGCGGTTGTCACCGGCTTTGTCGGCGAAGGCTTTGACGGTTTCCTGCAGTTCAAAATCCGCCAAAATGGAAATGGTGCCTTGGTCGGGGCTGTCTTTAGAAACAGGAATACCTTCAGAAATTTCATCGGGCGTTGCTTCTTTAAACAAATCTTCCAAAGCGCGAATAGCCACGCGAGCATCTCTTGCGACATCGCGTTTGCTGTCTTTGATTCGGTCGAGTTCTTCCAACACGGTCATGGGGATAACGACATCGTGTTCTTGGAAAGAGAAGATGGCAAAGGGTTCATGAAGAAGAATGTTGGTATCAAGTACAAACAGTTTCCGATCGGTATCGCCCATAGCGTCTCCTTGCCGTAATACGGCTCTGCATGCGAGTGGTTAGGTCGTTCTCAAATAGGTGTGAAGCGGCCTAACTCTGATTGCTTGCAATAGAGGTTGTCGGGCTGATGTCGGTTAGTGTGCAACCGAGTAGCAAGACAACTTACTGCAAACCCGTGTTGATCCTAATCGTGTACTAACGCGCTTAAATCATATGCAATGGTTTTAAACGCCCCTCACTAGAAGTATACGTAATATTTACGTTCTACAACTTAATAATTGGCATGAGTATTTTACAATTTGATTGCATTTATAGTTTGGGAAAAAAAGTTTCCGCTTGATGCGGTTTCGGCGTGACCTAAATCACAGCTTCAAGTAAGATTAGCGACCTTTTTCTGCGTATAGGCTACGTCCGATTTATCATGTTGAGCTGGCTTAAAAATACTCAGTTCATACTGGAATGACGAATGCTATCGGCATAGCAGAAGCCAGAATCAGATCTAAACTATTATCCATGCCTACGGGCATGAGTAGACCAACAAGAAACACGAATCAAGAACTAATAACGAGGTAGTCAATTCATGACATTTGCTTTGGGGCAGCGCTGGATTAGCGATACGGAAAGCGATTTAGGTTTAGGTACCGTTGTAGCAATGGATGCTCGTACTGTGACATTGATGTTTGCAGCGTCAGAGGAAAACCGAGTTTACGCACGTAACGATGCACCTGTTACCCGAGTCACCTTTAACGTTGGTGATGTCATCGACTGCCAAGAAGGTTGGTCTCTAAAAGTCGAAGAAGTACTGGAAGATGAAGGCCTATACACCTATTTCGGTACTCGTGAAGACACGCAAGAAACCGCCGTTGTTCTGCGTGAGATTTTCCTTAGTAACCAAATTCGTTTTAATAAACCTCAAGATAAGTTGTACGCCGGTCAAATCGATCGCATGGACAACTTTGTTCTGCGTTACCGTGCGCTAACCAACCAGTTTGAGCAGCATAAGAGCCCAATGCGTGGCCTATGTGGTATGCGTGCAGGTTTGATCCCTCATCAGCTTTACATCGCGCACGAAGTTGGCCGTCGTCACGCGCCACGCGTCTTGTTGGCGGATGAGGTAGGTTTGGGTAAAACCATCGAAGCGGGCATGATCATCCACCAGCAAGTGCTGTCTGGCCGTGCAGAACGTATTTTGATTGTGGTGCCTGAAACACTGCAGCATCAATGGCTGGTTGAGATGATGCGTCGTTTCAACCTGCATTTCTCTATTTTTGACGAAGAGCGTTGTATCGAAGCATTTGCGGATGCAGAAAACCCATTTGATACCCAGCAATACGTGCTGTGTTCTTTAGACTTCCTACGCAAGAGCCGCAAGCGTTTTGAACAAGCACTGGAAGGCGAATGGGACCTATTAGTTGTCGATGAAGCGCATCACCTTGAGTGGAGCCAAGATAAACCGAGCCGTGAATACCAAGTGGTAGAAGGTTTAGCTGAACGCACTCCGGGCGTACTGCTATTGACGGCAACGCCAGAACAGCTTGGTCGTGAGAGCCACTTTGCTCGTCTGCGTTTGCTGGATCCTGACCGTTTCTACGATTACGAAGCGTTCGTCGAGGAAGAAGAACAATACGCGCCTGTAGCGGATGCGATTACTTCACTCTTCTCTGGTGAAAAACTGCCTGATGAAGCGAAAAACCAGATCACTGAGTTGCTGTCTGAACAAGACGTAGAACCACTTTTCCGCATTATCGAAAGTGAAGCGGACGAAGAAGCGAAAGCGTCAGCGCGCCAAGAGTTGATCGACAACTTGATGGATCGTCACGGTACGGGACGTGTTCTGTTCCGTAACACACGTGCGGCTATCAAAGGCTTCCCTGAGCGTAACGTGCATCTGATGCCAATGGATATTCCACCGCAATACACCACGTCAATGCGTGTTGCTGGGATGATCGGCGGTAAGATGAGTTCGGAAGCACGTGCGATGAAGAACCTTTACCCGGAAGAAATTTTCCAAGAATTTGAAGGCGATGACGCAAGCTGGTGGCAGTTTGACTCGCGCGTGAATTGGTTACTTGAAAAGGTAAAGGAGAAGCGCAGCGAGAAAATTCTGGTGATTGCCTCTCGTGCAAGTACGGCTCTGCAATTGGAGCAAGCACTGCGTGAGCGTGAAGGCATTCGTGCGACCGTCTTCCATGAAGGTATGTCGATCCTTGAGCGTGACAAAGCAGCCGCTTACTTTGCGCAAGAAGAAGGTGGTGCACAGGTTCTTATCTGTAGTGAAATCGGCTCTGAAGGCCGTAACTTCCAGTTTGCCAACCAATTAGTCATGTTTGACTTGCCGTTCAACCCTGACTTGCTTGAGCAGCGTATCGGTCGTTTGGACCGTATCGGCCAGAACCGCGACATCGACATTCATGTTCCTTACCTGAAAGGTACCTCGCAAGCCATTCTTGCTCGCTGGTTTGATGAAGGTTTAAACGCTTTTGCAGAAACTTGCCCAACAGGCCGTGCCGTTTACGATAAGTACTCTGATGATCTGATTGAAATCCTTGCTTCTGGTGACACCAGCACGCTAGATGAGATCATTGAAGCGTCAGCAAAAATGAATAAAGAGCTGAAATCCCAATTGGAGCAAGGCCGTGATCGCCTATTAGAAATGCATTCAAATGGCGGGGAAAAAGCACAACAAATCGTTGAGAAAATTGAATCAACCGACGGTGATACCAATTTGGTCACCTTCGCACTTTCTCTTTTCGATACGATTGGTTTGAACCAAGACGATAAAGGTGAAAACGCACTGATTGTGACCCCATCTGAGCACATGATGGTACCAAGCTACCCAGGTCTGCCATACGAAGGAGCGACGATCACGTTTGATCGTGATACGGCTTTGTCTCGTGAAGACATGCACTTTATCAGTTGGGAGCACCCAATGATCCAGGGTGGTATCGATCTTCTGATGAGTGAAGGGGTGGGGACGTCTGCGGTATCTCTACTGAAAAACAAAGCGTTACCAGTCGGGACTATTCTTCTTGAGTTGATTTACGCGGTAGATGCGCAAGCGCCAAAACGCAGTGGCATCGCGCGCTTCTTACCGAAAACGCCAATCCGTTTGATGATGGACTCGCGTGGTAATGATTTGTCTGCTCAAGTGGAATTTGAAAGCTTTAACCGCCAGCTCAGCCCTGTAAACCGTCACTTAGGTAGCAAGTTGGTCACGTCGGTACAGAAAGACGTACACCGCTTAATTGAAGCGGGGGATAGTCTTATCGAAGCGAAGGTTGAGGAAGTACGCAAGCAAGCTCATCAAGATATGCAGCATAGCTTGAATGCAGAACTTGAGCGTTTGCAAGCACTGAAAGCGGTAAACCCAAATATTCGTGATGAAGAAATTGAAGCCATTGATGCACAAATTAAGGAGCTCACTGGTTACATCAACCAAGCTCAAGTGCAGCTCGATTCGCTACGTTTGATTGTGGTGAGCCACAACTAAGTAAGCATTTATTGTTCATTAAAAAAGGTCTTCAGTTGAAGACCTTTTTCTTTATTTGCGGTTTAGTTTCTTTATGCAGAATGCATTACTCACTCATCGCTAACTCATTTACATCAACCATTTCCACCAGATAAATACAGCCAAGAAGCCAAACAAGTAAATCAGGCCTGCAATCGACAACCACTTCAATTTAGGTCCAACAGCCAAAGGTTCAGGTAACTCGGTTTTGCTCACTAATGTGTAATTTAGCAGAGCAAAGAATGGCGTGGTCATAAAGGCGAGGATCATCGCAAAGTTCAGCATAGGCAATAACGCAGAAGCCCAGAAAACCACAATACCTAATGCAAGTAAGGCGACCACCAGCATGATCGCTGACGTGGCTTTAGGGTTAGTGTCTGGTTGCGAGCGCAGTAGACGTTGAGAGTCAGAAATAACGCGTGAGTAGCCATCAATAACGGTAATCGTGCTGCCAAAGATACAGAAAAACGCAATTACCGCGATCAAATAACGAGACCATTCGCCAATCGTCGCCGCATATAAGCCAACCAATTGGTGGGAGAAGCCAACGCCTGAGCTTTCAAGCGCAACGCCAGAGCCATAGAGCATCAAAGAACCTAACGATACAAAGATAATGGCAAGAAAAGCCGTGCCAATGTAACCGACATTAAAGTCAAATAGAGCAGAGCGATACGTTACTTCTTGCTGGCTTGATTGGCGTTTTAACCACGCAGAGGTCAAGCAGGAGATCTCTATCGGTGCTGGCATCCAGCCCATTGTTACGACGATAAAGCCAATTGCCGCAATCGACCAAGGTGACGGTGGCTCGAAGTTGGCCACTTGCTCAACAGGGTTACCAAAGGCGATAGAAACGGCAAGTAAAGTCGCGATGGTTAACACCGACATGATCACCTTAGATAGCGTATCGAGCGCTTTGTAATGGCCAGCAAATAATATGATCAGGCAGGTGACAATCACAATGACACTGAGTGATGCCATTGATAGTGAAAACGGAATGAAGTAGCCCAGCAAGCTAGCACTAAACATCAACAAAGCGGCGGTATTGATTACGGCTGAGACCACGCTCAGAAATAGAAATAGCCATAGATAAGGCCGACCTAATTTCGCGTAGCCCTCAACCAAGGTGAGCCCTGTCCCCATGGTGTACTGTACGCCCGCTCGGAAAAAAGGGTATTTAAACAGGTTTACGAGCAGAATCAGTGCAGCCAATTGCCAGCCATAAATCGCACCAGCTTTGGTTGATGCGACGAGGTGAGAGCCACCGACCGCAGCAGATGCCATTAATATGCCGGGGCCTAGCGAACGAAAAAATAAGGAAAGTTTGGATTGGGGTTTATCTATAACGGCGGAGTCCATTGCTTATTGTCCTTTTTATCTTATGTATCTTTCTAAAGAGATACATACCGCAGTACATGACAAGCTGAGCGCTCGCCCTATACTGCGCAACGGTAATATCTTTTAAATGCTGTGTTTTGATGTATTTATTTTAAGTATTCTTTGCGAATATCATGCTGTGTGCATCTAGCACTCTATTCAGTTATGCGTCTTGTTGTCAAACTAAATTTACAACGTGCTATTTTTAGTTTTTATGCTAAAGGATTGACTTTGTTTTATTGGTTTGAACTTTTCTTCAGAACCCTGCATCTGGGTGCTATTTGGGTATATAATCGCGGCGTTTTTATTTTGTAGAGATCTCCCATGGCAATGCTTGAATATACCCCTCCCACCGACCCTTGGGTTGATATCGTTTTTGAGGATGACGACATTCTGGCAGTGAATAAGCCATCAGGGCTGCTGTCTGTCCCTGGTCGCCTTGCAGAGCATTACGACAGCATGTGGAGCCGCCTCAAAGAGTTGCATCCAGAAATTCAAGTTGTGCATCGCTTGGATATGTCGACATCAGGGTTGATGCTGCTGGCGAAAAACAAACCTTCGGAGCGAGCATTAAAAAAGCAGTTCCAATATCGCCTCACTCACAAGGTGTATTACGCACGTGTTTGGGGACATGTTGAGCCGCAAGAAGGGAATATTGATCTTCCATTAATTTGTGATTGGCCAAACCGTCCACGACAAAAAGTATGTTTCGACGACGGCAAGCCATCTCAAACTTTATTCCAAGTGGTGAAGCGTGAAGTGCACCCTGATGGCACCCATACGACCGTTGTGCGACTACTGCCCATTACTGGTCGATCGCATCAGTTACGCGTGCATTTGATGGCGATTGGTCATGCGATTATTGGTGATGAGTTTTATGCAACTGAAGAGGCGTATCAGTTTTCAGAGCGTTTAGAGTTGCACGCTGCGGAGCTAAGTTTTTATCACCCAGCTACGGAGCAGTTGAGAAGTATTTTTGTACCCTGTGACTTTTATCCTGAAGCCGAGGCGATGATCTTTAACTATTTTTTGCCAGAGCGTACATTGCCTGATTATAAAACGTTGCCACACCCTTAATGCCAATTGCACTCAACAGCGGTTCTTTCTAGTTCGCTATTTTTGGCTATTTCGTTACTGTGGTTGATGTATCCTGTCTTTCTGCCGTGAACAAGGAGTTGTTATGTCTTTGCCAAGCATCGTATTTTTGGACCAAGCGACCATCCCAGAACACATTGAGGTCCCACGACCTAGCTTTCAGCACCACTGGCGTGAGTACGACTTAACCGCGCCAGAGCAGGTAATAGAAAGGTTAGCAGATGCAGATATCGTGATTAGCAATAAAGTCCTGCTTGACCAAAATATATTAGAGCAACTACCACAATTGCGGATGATCGCGGTTGCCGCGACTGGTTTTAATAACGTCGATGTGGACTACTGTGTTAAGCATGATATTGCGGTTGCCAATGTACGTGGTTACGCGACGCGTTCGGTGCCTGAGCACGTGATTGCGATGCTGTTTGCTTTACGCCGAAATTTATTTGGTTACCATCAAGATATTGCCGCTGGCGAATGGCAGCGTAATAAGCAGTTCTGCTTTTTTACGCACCCAATCGGGGATATAGGTGGTAGCACGTTAGGTGTTGTTGGTAGTGGGGCGCTGGGGCAAGCGACGGCGAATCTAGCTCAAGCGTTAGGAATGACCGTGTTGTTTTCTGAGCGTAAAGGGGCGGCAGAATGTCGACCTGGTTATGTACCGTTTGAGGAAGTGTTAAAACGCTCCGATGCGCTGACTTTGCATTGCCCGCTCAACGATCATACTCAGAATTTGATTGGCAAAGCAGAATTGCAGCAAATGAAGCCCAACGCCATTCTAATTAATACGGGGCGTGGAGGCTTGGTGGATGAGGAAGCGTTGGTGGATGCCCTAAAACAGGGAGAAATCGCTGCGGCTGGTTTTGATGTTTTTACACAAGAACCAGCTGATGAAAGCAATCCGCTGATTGCCAATATGAATTTACCCAATTTGCTACTTACACCGCATGTTGCATGGGGCAGCGACTCATCGATTCAACGTTTAGTGGAAATCTTGATTGAGAACATTAACGCTTTCGAGCGCGGAGAGCGTATTAATCGCTTGGTGTAACGCTGACATTTAAGTAAAAGATAAAAAAGCAGACATCATGTCTGCTTTTTTCGTTAATTGAATGCTCGTTGGCATCGAACCGTCTAATTAAAACTCTTCTTCGTTCAGACCTTTTAGGATCTGGAAGATTTCGCGGTACGCTTTTGCTGGTTTCCCAGCCTTTTTCTCTTTCGCTGCTTGGCGAGCCAATTGGCGTAGACGCTGACGATCCGCTTCTGGATACATTTCCATTACGTCATCAATGGCTTTGTCGCCTTCTTCCACCACGCGATCACGCAGAGCTTCAAGCTTGTGGAATACCGCCGTTAATTGAGAGTGCTTGTTACGAATCTTATCCAACGCCGCTTGGATTGGCTCTGGATCTTCATAACGCATCAACTTACCAATACGTTGTAATTGGCGACGACGTGCTTCGTTTTTAAAGCGTTGTGCGTCTGCAATTGCTTCTCGCAGGTCTTCGCTCAATGGAAACTTTTCTAGAACTGCAGGTTTGAGGCCGACAAGCTCCTCACCTAGCTTTTGCAGTTCTTCCATGTCTCGCTTCATCTCGGATTTGCTTACCCAGATGATCTCTTCTTCTGGTTCCCATGGCGCTTTTTGATTCTTACGTGCCATTTCAGTTGCCTGTGTTTTGATTAATATTATGACTATTTTAACAAGAATCGTGGGGAGAAAGCGAAATTCTTGTTATCCTATTGTTCATCAAAGACAAGATGTGAAAGACAATGGATATTAAACAGCAGGTTGCTGAGCAACGTACCGAGCTAGAGCAAGCCGTCGCAAGAGCCTTAAAGCTTGCATCGGCAAAATCTGACGCCGCCGAGGTCGCAATTACCAAAAGCACTGGTTTAAGTGTATCTACTCGCATGGGCGAGGTAGAAAATGTCGAGTTCAACAGCGATGGTGCGCTGGGCATTACCGTTTACCGAGGTCAACGTAAAGGCAGTGCTTCCACGTCTGATTTAAGTGAGGCTGCTATCGAGCAAACCGTTATTGCGGCGCTGGATATTGCGCATTACACATCTGAAGATCCATTTGCAGGGCCCGCAGCCAAAGAATACATGGTGCAAGAGATCCCTGAGCTTGATCTTTTCCACCCAGACGCCCCTGATCCCGATTATGCTGCCGATGTGGCGATCGCCGCTGAGAAAGAAGCGTTAAGTTATGACAGTGCAATCAAACAAAGTGATGGCGCGAGTTATGATAGCCACTACGGTGTAAAAGTGTATGGTAACAGCCATGGCTTATTAGCAAGCTATGCGTCTAGCCGCCACAGTACCAGCTGTTGTGTGATTGGCGTTGGTCAAAATGGCGAAATGGAGCGTGATTACAGCTACACAGTGGCACGTCATCGCGATGACTTATGGACACCAGAAACAGTGGGTCGTAAGGCGGCAGAGAATACGATTAACCGCTTAGATGCGCAGCGCTTAAAGACCGGTAAATACCCAATCATGTTTGCCGCTGATGTTGCAACTGGCTTGATTGGCCATCTCGTTATGGCGATCAGCGGTGGTAACCTGTACCGAAAATCTTCTTTCTTACTTGACCATCTAGGCAAACAAGTGCTTCCTGAATGGTTCAATATCTCAGAACGTCCGCATGTATTGCGTGGTTTGGCGTCAAGCCCATTCGATAGCGAAGGCGTATATACTCAAGACCGTGAGATCATTACTGACGGTGTGCTAGCAACTTATCTGTTAACCAGTTATGCCGCACGTAAAATGAAGATGGCGCCGACAGGTCACGCTGGTGGCATCCATAACTGGTACGTGAAATCGACTGGTCAAAACTTCGAACAAATGCTCAAAGAGCTCGGCACTGGTTTGTTAGTGACAGAAGTGATGGGGCAAGGCGTGAACGTGGTAACAGGTGATTACTCTCGCGGTGCTGCAGGCTTCTGGGTTGAGAACGGTGAAATCCAATACCCAGTATCGGAAATTACCATCGCTGGTAATCTGAAGGACATGTTCAATAAGATTGTTGCCGTAGGTAGCGACGTTGAAACGCGCTCGCAAATTCAAACGGGTTCAATCTTACTGGATGCGATGAAAGTTGCGGGTGAGTAAGCTTTCCTAATTCAGAATTAAAAAAGCCTGATGTGTTCATCAGGCTTTTTAGTTTTTGCAGTTAGGTAATCAGTATTGTGGCAAGCCCTAAGAATACTGATAAACCAATTACATCCGTTACGGTCGTTAACGCCATACCACCAGCTAAAGCTGGGTCGATGTTCATTTTCTTTAAGAGGATTGGAATCGTTACTCCGGCAACCCCAGCGACCAATAAGTTGGTCAGCATCGCTGCGGAAATGATTCCCCCTAGCATCCAGTTACCTTTCCAAGCGACAACAATGCCGCCAATAATCAGCGCCCACATGATGCCGTTGAGTAAACCGATCGAGGCTTCTTTCATCAACAGTTCTCGTTTGTTCGAGTCACCGATATGACCAAGAGCAAGACCACGAATCACTAGTGCGACGGTTTGGTTACCAGCGACACCACCCATGGAAGGAACAATCGTCATCAATACGGCAATGGCAGCCATCTGGTCTAGCGTGGCTTCAAACATGTTAGAAACAGAAGCGGCGGCGAGTGCGGCCAACACGTTAGCCCCGAGCCAGATACTGCGTTTGCGAGCTGATTTTACAACGGGTGCGAAGGTATCTTCATCATCATCCATACCTGCCATACTCATCATCGAGTGTTCGGCATCTTCACGGATAACGTCAACTACGTCATCGATAGTGATACGGCCAACGAGATGCTGGTTCTCGTCTACGACAGGAGCAGAGACCCAGTTACGACGTTCGAACAGACTAGCAACATCTGAATCACTGGTATCGACAGTGATCGCTTCGTCAGCATCTTCCATGATGTCGATAATTTTGACATCAGGCTGGGTCGTGATCAGCAGAGTAATGGGTAGTTCACCAATCAGTTTGCTTTCTTCATCAATGACATAAAGTGCATCCGTTGCTTCTGGTAGTTCACCTTTCATACGCAGATAACGTAAAACCACGTCCACATCTACGTCACCACGAATCGTGATAACGTCGGTGTTCATCAGTCCACCTGCAGTGTCTTCTGGGTAGGACAGGGCGGTTTCGACACGCAGACGGTCAGAGGAGTCCATTTGCGACAGGACTTCGCGTGACAGGTTGTCTGGCAAGCTACGCAGTACATAAGCCACGTCATCGGTATCCATGCCTTCTGTCGCTTCTGCAAGCGCTTCTGGTGCCATTTTGGATACGAGACTATCTTTGACGTCTTCGTTCAGTTCGTCGAGGATTTCACCGTAGTCTTCAGGGTCGGTGAGTTGCCAGAGAACTTCACGGCTTTTTCGTGGAGAGGCTTCTAAAAGGTGAGCGATATCCTCAGGTTCCATGTCCTGTAACTGACGACGAACATGGACGAAGCGGCCATTTTCTAGCGCTTCTGTGACTTCTTGGAGGGCTTGGTGAGCTTGGTCGAATTCAATTTGCTCTGCCATTCATTCCTCCCAATTCCTGATATTTACAATGCGTTGAATAATAACTTAATTCTAGGCGCCTTTTAATAACAACTTATGATACTAAGCAAATTTATTTCTTGGAGCAGTGAGGGGAAGGAGAGTGAGAGGTAATAAAAAAGCGAGTAAATTACTCGCCTTCATCAAATTTATCTTCGATTAAGTGGCAAACGGCATCCAGTGCTTCTTCTGCTTGCTCACCCGCAGCGTGGATTGTGACGTACTGTCCTTGAGCAGACTCAAGCATTAATAAACCCATTACGCTGTCTGCTGTGGCGGTTTTGTCTTCTTCATTGTCGATAGTGATGACCGCTTCAAAGCTCTGGGCCAGTTCGACCAGTTTGACGGCTGCGCGAGCATGTAAGCCAAGGCGATTTTGAATCAATACTTTACGACTTAACTCCACAGCTACTCCTTAGTGTTTTTCTCTAGTGAGGTATGGCGAATTTGCACTTGGTGTCCTTTATTGGCGAAGTACTCACCGATTTGCTGAGTTAAGTACACCGAACGGTGTTTACCACCGGTACAACCTATTGCAACGGTCAAATAGCTGCGGTTGTTTTTCTCGAGCAGAGGTAACCAATTCTCTATAAAGTTTTCAATTTGGTATTTCAAACTTAACACCGATTGGTGCTGCTCCAAAAATGCGGCGATAGAGGCATCCAAACCCGTAAGTGGGCGCAACGCTGGTTCCCAATGTGGGTTGGGCAAGAAGCGAACGTCGAATACGTAATCGGCATCGGAAGGCAGGCCATATTTGAAGCCAAAAGACTCAAATACCATAACAAGCCCTTTGCGATCTCTGCCTTCAACACGCATACGCACGGTTTCACTCAACTCATGCAAAGATTGTCCACTGCTGTTCAGTACAAGATCGGCATGCGCTTTAAGTGGCGTTAAAATTTCTTTCTCACGCTCGATGGCTTGGTCAAGGGAGAGAGAGGTGCCACCTAAAGATAAAGGGTGGATTCGGCGTGTTTCGCTGTAGCGTTTGAGTAGCGTTTCCTTATTGGCGTCCAAGAAAAGCACGGTCACATCAAGCTCTGTTTTCAACTGCTCCAGTGTACCAGTCAGTTCTTTTAGCTTTTTAGGGATATTGCGAATATCAATGCTTACCGCAACATTCTGCTTGCTGTCAGCAACAGAGTGAACAAATGCGTCCAGCAAATTCACTGGGAGGTTATCAACACAGTAATAACCTAAGTCTTCCAGTACGCGCAGCGCAATACTCTTACCGGCACCTGAGTGCCCGCTAACCACGATTAGTCGCATGATGTCCGTCCTGCTTATTGGTGAATCATGATGTCGTAAAGTTCTTCATCACTCTGAGCATTGCGCAGTAGTTTCAATACTTGCTTATCGCTCAGACGTTCTGCCATAGAGGATAGAGTCTTGAGGTGCTCTTTGCACTGTTCTTCTGGTACAAGGAGCGCAAAAAGAAGGTCGACAGGTCGATTATCAATCGCATCGAATTCAATGGCTTCATCACATTGCAGCAAGACAGCAATAGCCTTGTCGCTCGATTGCATTCTAGCGTGTGGGATCGCAATACCGTTTCCGATACCAGTACTGCCCATTTTCTCTCTGTTGAGCATGCACTCGAACAGTTCGGTAGAATCTTGGCCCGTGTGATCAGCCACGATGCGGCTGATCATTTCAAGGGCGCGTTTTTTACTCGTGCAGTGGACCGCACTCTTGGTGCAGTCCAATGACAGTATTTCGCTCAGTTGCATGATTAATGACTGTTTAGTTTTTCTTTGTGCTTATTGAGTTGGCGAACCAATTTATCTACCAGCGAATCGATCGCGGCATACATATTTTCGTCATCAGCTGATGCGTGGATTTCGCCTTGATTTATATGAAGCGTAGCTTCCGCGATTTGAGTGATTTTTTCAACTTTTAGTACAACATGTACTTGATTGATATGGTCGAAGAACCTTTCGAGCTTCTGAAACTTAGAATTTACATAGTCTTGCATTGAATCGGTAAGATCAACGTGATGGCCTTGAATATTGATTTGCATAGACTTTCCTTTTCAGTTAGTGCCTTATAATAGGCGTTTACGCTGACTTGAAGGGGCAATTCCCAAGGATTCTCGATATTTGGCTATCGTACGTCTTGCGACCTGAATCCCTTGGTCAGCCAGAAGAGCAGCAATCTTGCTATCACTCAATGGCTTAGCAGTATTCTCTGCTGCGACCAGTTTTTTAATGAGTGCGCGAATTGCTGTTGACGAACATTCTCCGCCGTTGTCAGTACTAACATGGCTAGAGAAGAAGTACTTCAATTCAAAAATGCCACGTGGTGTATGCATAAATTTTTGTGTTGTTACACGAGAAATCGTGGATTCATGCATGTCCACTGCCAAGGCTACATCATTTAGTACCATTGGCTTCATGGCTTCCTCACCATACTCGAAGAAATCTTGTTGATGTTCAACAATACATCTTGCAACTTTGAGTAGCGTCTCGTTTCTACTCTCTAAGCTCTTAATTAACCATTTTGCCTCTTGCAAATTGCTGCGGATGTACTGGCTATCCGCGCTATTGCCTTTGCCTAATTGAGCATATTGTTGATTTACTTTTAATTTTGGAACGCTATCTGGGTTGATAGAAACGGTCCATTTGCCGTTGTCTTTAAAAACGGACACATCTGGAATTACGTACTCGGTATCATCCGGTGTGATACGGCTACCGGGACGAGGATCTAACTGCTGGATAAGTTTGAGGACTTCACGGAGATCGGCTTCTTTCAGCTTAGTCTCTTTGATGACGAGCTTGTAATCACGGTTCCCTAGGTGATCAATATGATCCGCAAGAATCATTTTGGCTTCAGCAAGCCACGGTGTGTCTTCTGGGAAAGTCGCTAGCTGTAGCAGTAGGCACTCTTGTAAGTTGCGTGATGCCACACCGAGCGGATCGAACTGCTGAATACGTTTACGAACGGCTTCTACTTCGTCTAACTCAATCTC
The DNA here is from genome assembly GCF_032970445.1 of Vibrio sp. T13N. Taxonomy (NCBI): domain Bacteria; kingdom Pseudomonadati; phylum Pseudomonadota; class Gammaproteobacteria; order Vibrionales; family Vibrionaceae; genus Vibrio; species Vibrio sp. T13N. The sequence goes on along the minus strand of NZ_JAWJYE010000014.1, from coordinate 37,972 downwards.
TTCGTTATCGAAGCTCTCATGAATTTCTTCAGGAGATAGGGTTAGGTAACCGTAGTCGTCAACAGCGTCAATAATCGCTAATGCAATCGTACGATCGGTTTCACTGAATGGTGTCAGGTCAAGCTGCCACATTAGGTAGTCATGCAATGATTCCGTGGTTTCGCCTTGGTAGACGGGCATATCATCGTCAAGAGCTAAGCCAGTGCTACCGGTATTCGCGCTGTAGACGTCATCCCAAGTGGTATCGATTTCAAGTTCAGAGCTGATCTCTGACTTCTCAATTACGTCTGAACTGTCTGGAACGTCAATGTCTGCTGGTTCGTTAGCACTGTTGCTATCAGCAGCCTCGACCGCTGATTTATCTTCACCGTTTGCTAGAGGCTCATCTTGGCCTTCTTCAACTTCCAATAATGGGTTTGAATCCAAGGCTTCTTGGATTTCCTGTTGAAGATCGAGTGTCGACAGTTGCAGTAAGCGAATCGCTTGTTGCAACTGTGGCGTCATGGCTAACTGTTGACCTAGCTTGAGTTGTAATGAAGGTTTCATTCAGTGTTACTTACCTTGTAATGCTCAGAATCTTACCGTTCCTAATATAATCATAGACGGAATTGTTCGCCGAGATAAACTTGTTTCACCTGTTCATTATTGAGAACTTCTGCCGGAGTTCCCGATGCAATTAGGTGCCCTTGGCTTACGATATAGGCTTTTTCGCATACGTCCAGTGTTTCACGCACGTTATGGTCAGTGATTAACACTCCGAGGCCGCGATCGCGTAGATGCTCGATGATTTTCTTGATGTCATTAACCGAGATTGGGTCAACACCTGCGAAAGGTTCATCCAACAAAATGAATTGAGGGTTGGCTGCTAAAGCGCGAGCGATTTCCACTCTGCGTCGCTCACCCCCTGATAGTGCCATACCCGCACTGGTTCTGATGTGCTGAATGTGGAATTCTTCTAACAAATCTTCCAGCTTATCTTGGCGCTCTTCACGTGTCATTTCTTGACGAGTTTCGAGTACAGCCATGATGTTATCTTCCACCGACAGCTTACGGAAAATCGACGCTTCTTGCGGAAGGTAGCCAATCCCGAGACGCGAACGACTGTGCATCGGCAGAATACTGATGTCTTTATCATCAATGGTAATGGTGCCTTCATCTCGTGGCACCAAGCCGACAATCATATAAAACGAGGTGGTTTTACCTGCGCCGTTTGGGCCTAGCAGCCCAACAATCTGACCAGATTCAACTTCCAAGCTAACATCGGTTACGACTTTGCGCTTTTTGTAGCTTTTCGCCAAGTTTTTCGCACTCAGTACTGCCATATTAGTTCTCTATCTGATTGGGTTGTAAAATGGTCGTAACGCGCTCTTCCTTAGAGCTATCAGCGACTAGCTTTTGTTTACCAATTTGGTAACGAATCGAAGAACCTTTAATGGTGTTGTTGTCTTGTGCCAGTTGCGCTTGACCTTTCATGGTCAGTTCGTCTGTAGAAATACGGTAATCCAGCTCCACAGCTTGACCACTCAGTGTTTTACCATCGTCCATCAGCTGAGAAAACTTGGCAGGTTTACCAAATGCTTGAATCTGTTTGATTGCTTCGGTTTTAGGATCGCGCGTTACCACGATTCTATCAGCATCGATATTGATGCTACCTTGCTTAAGAGATACATCGCCTTTAAAAATAACCTGGTTACTCTTCATATCCACTTGTTGGGTGTCAGAGTTAATGTAAACCGGTTGTTGAGTATCCGACTTAAGTGCCAGCGCTTGAGGCGCCGCCAATACCAGTGCCAGTAGGCTAAGGTGTAACGGTTTCATATCGACCTTGAACTTCGTCTGTCAGAGTTGCGGTATGCTGCTTTAAGTTGCCTTGCATTGCGCCTCCAGTAGTTTCAAATTGTGGCCCAACCAACATGACCTGTTGATCAGCTTTAAAATCACGATTGGTTAGATTAATGACTAACTTGTCTGTTGCCATGGTATCAAAACTCGCACCTGGCAGAAGATTTTGCATTAAGACCTTGTCATATAACGTTAAGACTTGGTCTTCATCTAACACGGCTCTTGTGGCCGTCACCTTCCATTCAATGACGCTACCTTCACGGTAAACCATCAAAGTCGGGTTATTAAAAATGGTATCTCCACTCTTAGCATAATGGTCTAAGTTCGTAGAGCGGATGATGTAACTGCGGACACCATCTTCACCATAGGTGATGTTTTCCAGTCCAGTACCACTGAACATGGGCAGTTCAGAATCTGGTGCTACTTGAATTGCGTCGTTGCCTTTTGGGGTCAGTAGGTAATAACCGCACCATGCGACAACGAAGATCAAGAGCAAATAAATAAGGCGAGTAAAACTCATATAATGAAGGCCTATCGTTTAGCTCAGTACTTCCCTGACCATTGCCTTTATTTGTGTAATAAATGATTTAAATGTTTGTGCTGATATTACATCACGCCAGCTTTTAGTAAATCGTGCATGTTCAGTGCACCCACAATTTTTTCGTCTTTACATAAAATCAGAGCGTTAATATTTTTATTCTGCATCAAGTTCAAACCTTCGACCGCTAGCATATCAGGGTGCGCTGTGGTTGGATTTGTCGTCATGACTTCGCCAATCGCGGTCGTATGAATATCAATGCGTTTGTCTAAGGTGCGACGTAAATCACCATCGGTGAATATACCAAGCATAGCATCGTGTTCATCGACGATAGCGGTCATGCCTAGCCCTTTTTCTGAAATTTCAAGCAGGGCATCACGAATCAATGCGTTTGGAGAAACTTTAGGTAACGCTTCTCCAAAGTGCATAATATCAGACAACTTAAGCAGCAGTTTTCTCCCTAACGCGCCACCTGGATGAGATAGGGCAAAATCTTCGGCAGAAAAACCACGCGCTTGAAGTAGGGCTACGGCTAATGCGTCTCCCATTACTAATGTGGCCGTGGTACTGCTGGTCGGTGCCAACCCTAGTGGGCAAGCTTCTTGAGGTACCGTGATTTGCAGATGCAAGTCAGACAGTTTTGCCATATTGGATTCTGGCTTGCCTGTCATGCTAATTATCTTGATGTTCAGGCGTTTTAATACCGGAAATAGAGACAGAATTTCGTTTGACTCACCAGAGTTAGAAATTGCGAGCACAATATCTCCAGGGCTGATCATGCCCAAGTCACCATGTGCTGCTTCGCCAGGGTGAACGAAAAACGCAGAAGTCCCCGTGCTTGCCAGAGTCGCAGCAATCTTGTTACCAATGTGGCCTGACTTGCCAATACCCATAACGGCTACTTTGCCGCTGTTGGAAAGGATCAGTTCGCACGCTTTCTCAAATTGATCATCAAAGTAGGTATCCAGCTCTTGCAGAGCAGCAACTTCGATATCAAGAACTTGTTTAGCAGCAGCGCGAAAATCAAATTGATTGGACATATCAGTTCTCTACTTATTTATCGTGGTAATTAAGCGGCCATGTTTGCGAATAAGTACACTTGATAACCTAGAAAGCATGCAAACAAGATTGCACCTTCAATACGGTTAATACTGCGTGATTTACCCAAACACATCGCGACAAGTAACAGTGAAACGCCTAACATGACCCAGAAGTCACGTCCCATCGCGTACTCACTCAGCACCGATGGATTAATGATGCCAGGAATGCCCATTACGGCCAGAATATTAAACACATTCGAGCCAATAATGTTACCGACGGCCATGTCGTCTTCACCTTTTAAAACACCAGCAAGCGATGCTGCGAGCTCAGGTAGACTAGTACCGATGGCAATGATAGTCAGACCGATGACAAGATCGCTCATGCCAAAATACTTTGCAATAATCACCGCGTTATCCACTAGCATGCTTGCTGCCAAAGGAAGCAGTATCAGGCCAATAACCACCCACATGATCGCTTTAGGGTTGCTGACGCCCTCTGGGATCTCTGACTCTTGGTCATCAAGAAAAACATCACCTGATTTTTGTTCTTTGCGGCTGATCTGCAACATAGCAAATAAAAATGCCCCAAAGAGTACAAACAATAAGACACCTTCATAAAAACCGAGATGGCTATTCCAAAGCAGAATACCGGCGAGTACTGTTACTGCAATCATTAATGGCAGTTCCCGGCGGATGACCGCGGAGCTAATCGACAGAGGTTTGATGAGTGCTGTAATACCTAGGATTAACGCGATGTTCGCGATGTTTGAGCCTAAAACGTTACCCACGGCAGTATCGGTTTTTCCGTCCCAGGCTGCGGTTGCAGAAACCATCATCTCTGGCGCAGAAGAGCCCATCGCAAGGATTGTCATGCCGATGACAAGAGGTGAAATACCGACGTTGCGGGCTATCGCTGCAGAACCAAAAACAAGTTTATCTGCACTCCATACGAGCAAAACAAGACCGACTATAAGCAACGCTACGGCTTCGAGCATGAGAATTCCTAAGTATTAAATAAGTAAAATGAATAACCGCTAATTTTGACCTTTTGCGGCCTAAAATGGAAGATAAACGACGAATAAATTAAAGGTTAGTAACGAAAATGTATGCAAATGTCGTTCATTTAAATCAGCAATTCTTGTCTAGGATTTAAACACTTTGCGCTGATTTGATCGTAATCCATAAAAAATTGCAGGTATATACTCGACTTTATTTAATTGAACAGTGCTTTAAATTCAAAGCCAATGTGCTTATGATTGCAGCCTAATAAATGTACCGACGTTACTTTATTAAACGTGAAATTCAACTCCGTTGTGTGTCAGGTTGATGATGCCGTGAGTTGCAACGCTCCGACAGTAGAAGAGATGATATGTCGAACAACGATTTAGTCACCGTGAACAACCTCACTTTTTCACGGGGAGAGCGCAAGATCTTTGATGGTATTGATCTGCATGTTCCTGAGGGCAAAGTGACGGCCATTATGGGACCATCGGGAATTGGTAAAACAACACTGCTGCGTTTAATTGGTGGTCAGTTGTATCCCGAGCAAGGAGAGATCTGGTTTGATGGCGACAATATTCCCTCTCTCTCGCGTAAAAAACTCTACCATGCTCGAAAGAAAATGAGCATGTTGTTTCAATCAGGAGCTTTATTCACTGATTTGAATGTCTTTGATAACGTCGCCTTCCCATTGCGAGAGCATACGAATTTATCTGAAGAGCTGATTCGTACCATGGTATTGCTTAAGCTTGAAGCCGTCGGTCTACGCGGCGCGGCACAACTGATGCCGAGCGAGCTATCGGGTGGCATGGCAAGACGCGCTGCGTTGGCGCGTGCGATCGCCCTAGACCCAGATTTAATCATGTACGATGAACCATTTGTCGGACAAGACCCAATCACCATGGGTGTCTTGGTTGAGCTTATTAGTAATCTAAATCAAGCGTTAGGTTTAACTTCTATAGTCGTTTCTCACGACGTGCCTGAAGTGATGAGTATTGCCGATTGGGTTTATCTGATGGCCGATGGCAAAATTATCGCTTTTGGCACACCAGAAGAGCTTAATCAGAATCCTGACCCTCGCGTTCAGCAGTTCTTACAAGGTGATGCAGATGGTCCTGTACCGTTTCGCTTCCCTTCTCAAAGTATCGAAAAGGACTTATTTGATGGTCGATAACTTTATGCATTTTGTCGCCTCACTAGGTAGACGAACGCTCTCCATCTGCGGAGCATTTGGTCGTGCGACTTTCATGCTGATTGGGGCACTGTTTACTAAGCCACAACCGCTCAAAAGCTTTCCTCTGCTCGTTAAACAACTTTATTCCGTAGGCGTCCAGTCTCTGGCTATTATCGTCGTATCTGGGTTGTTCATTGGTATGGTCTTGAGCCTACAAGGCTATGTTGTGCTGGTGGATTACGGCGCAGAGGGCAGTTTGGGGCAAATGGTGGCGCTCTCATTGCTACGTGAATTAGGGCCCGTTGTCACTGCACTTCTGTTTGCTGGTCGTGCAGGCTCTGCGTTAACTGCAGAGATAGGTTTGATGAAAGCGACGGAGCAACTCTCTAGCCTTGAAATGATGGCGGTAGATCCTTTGAAAAGAGTGATCGCGCCACGTTTTTGGGCTGGTGCTATTTCAATGCCATTACTGGCTATGATTTTCATGGCAGTGGGTATTTGGGGCGCTCAGCTTGTTGGTGTTGACTGGAAAGGTGTTGACCATGGCAGTTTTTGGTCAGCGATGCAGTCCTCAGTTGAACTAGGACAGGATATTGGTAACAGTATGATCAAGTGCTTTGCGTTTGCAATTACGGTTACTTGGGTCGCTCTATTTAATGGTTATGATGCTATTCCAACTTCGGAAGGGATCAGCCGAGCAACTACGCGCACTGTTGTGCATTCTTCTTTAGCAGTACTAGGACTAGACTTTGTACTGACCGCATTGATGTTTGGGAATTAATCATGCAACAAACACGTAAAACTGAATTATGGGTTGGCAGCTTTGTATTAGCGGGAATTTGCGCGATTCTTGTGATGATTTTTCAAGTTGCTGACGTAAAAAGCATTGGCTCTGGTGATACTTACACCCTCAAAGCTGAGTTCGATAATATTGGTAGTTTAAAAGTTCGCTCGCCAGTAAAAGTGGGTGGGGTTGTGATTGGCCGGGTAAGCAATATTTCGCTTAACCCAGATAACTTATTACCTGTTGTAACTCTATCGATCAATAGCAAATACAATCAATTCCCAGAAACGTCGAGCGTACAAATTTTGACGTCTGGCTTGATTGGTGAGCAATACATTGGTTTAGTACCAGGCTTTGTTTTTGACGATGAAGTCATGCTGGTCGATGGCGATACCATCGAAGACACCAAATCAGCGCTCGTGCTTGAAGACTTAATTGGTCAAGTGCTTTACAGCGTAGGTGGTTCAGACGATTCAAGTAAGGAATAACTATGTTAGCGAGATTATTACTTTCAGTTTGTGCTGTGTTTAGCGCGTTTGGTACAAGTGCAGCAGAAGTGGATAAAACTGAACCTTATAAGATGATGAAGCAAGTGGCTGAAGTCACGTTCGAAAGATTAAAAGCCGAGCAGCCGAAAATCAAACAAGACCCAGATTTACTCAAGGTGATTGTCGAAGAAGAGCTAATGCCTTACGTCAACTACCGCTATGCTGGGTTAAAGCTCCTAGGTCCAAACCTAAAAGGAGCGAAACGTGAAGACGTACTTGAGTTTATCGATGCATTTCGCGCGTACTTAATTGCTTCATATGCCCAGGTGCTAACGCAATACAGTGACCAACAAATTGAATTTGGTCCTGAGCCTAGCATTGATGACTCTAAGCGTATCACCAGCATTAAAGTTGATATCATCGATACGCCGCGTCCAAACATCAAGCTAGAGTTCAAATTGCGTAAAGACAACAAATCTGGTGAGTGGGAAGCGTTCGATATGATTGCGGAAGGCATCAGTTTACTCTCTAGCAAACAGTCAGAATGGAATAGCAAAATTCGTCAAGAAGGCATTCTATCTGTCGCGAAAGATCTAGAGAAATTAGCTGCGGAACCGATTCGCTTTGAGGCGAAGAAATAATGGCCCAGACTCCCGCTCAGTGGCAATTAGATCAAAACATTCTTAAGCTAACAGGGGCACTTGATAGAGATACAGTACCCTCATTGTGGGCGTATGCTCAGCAATGGCAACCAGCTCAAGCTGAGCTGGAATGCTCGTTAAAAGAGATAGAGCGCGTCGACTCTGCAGGAATGGTGATGTTAATCCACTTATTAGAGCATGCAAAAAAGCAAAACTGTCATATAATGCTCAGTTTCGTGCCGGCGCAACTGCGCACTTTGTTTCAACTGAGCAATGTTGAATCTTTAGTGGCCAAACACATACAGAATTATCAGGGGTAAATTGTGGATAGCGCAAAAGTACAACAGTTATTAGAAGAAGCACTAAACCTTCAAGAAGTGCATGTAAAAGGTGAAGGTAGCCACTATGAGGTGGTTGCTGTTGATGCTTGTTTCGATGGAATGAGCCGCGTTAAGAAGCAGCAGTTAATTTATGGTCCTCTGATGGAATACATCCAGCGTAACGACATTCACGCATTATCAATTAAAGCGTTCACACCAGAAGAGTGGGCTCGTGATAAGAAACTGATGTCGCTTTAAGGTTTATTGATGGAAAAGTTTCGAGTTATTGGGTCAGATAAACCACTCGTTGGTGAAGTGACCATTTCCGGTGCAAAAAACGCAGCACTGCCGATTTTATTTGCGTCTATCCTGGCGGAAGAGCCTGTAGAAGTGGCAAACGTGCCACACCTTCGTGATATTGATACAACCATGGAACTGCTTAAGCGTTTAGGCGCGAAAGTAAGCCGTAATGGTTCTGTTCACGTCGATCCAAGTAGCATTACTGAATACTGCGCACCGTATGATTTGGTGAAAACCATGCGTGCTTCTATTTGGGCTTTGGGCCCGCTCGTAGCGCGATTTGGTCAAGGTCAGGTTTCTCTACCTGGCGGTTGTGCTATCGGTGCTCGTCCTGTTGATCTGCATATTTCTGGCCTAGAGCAGCTTGGCGCAACGATTACGCTTGAAGATGGTTACGTTAAAGCTGAGGTTGATGGTCGTCTAAAAGGTGCGCACATCGTGATGGATAAAGTCAGCGTAGGCGCGACGATCACCATCATGTGTGCTGCAGCACTTGCTGAAGGCACTACAACGTTAGACAACGCGGCGCGTGAACCTGAAATTGTAGACACAGCGGATTTCCTAAATAAGCTTGGTGCAAAAATTTCTGGTGCAGGTACAGATACGATCACGATTGAAGGTGTTGAGCGCCTAGGTGGTTGTAAACACAACGTAGTTGCCGACCGTATTGAGACAGGAACATTCCTTGTCGCTGCCGCGGTATCTGGTGGTAAAGTAGTATGTCGTAACACTAACGCTCATTTGCTTGAAGCGGTTTTAGCCAAGCTAGAAGAAGCTGGCGCGCTTGTCGAAACGGGTGAAGATTGGATTTCAGTTGATATGACTGATCGCGAGCTGAAAGCAGTGAGTGTACGTACAGCGCCGCATCCAGGCTTCCCGACCGATATGCAAGCGCAATTTACGCTACTAAACATGATGGCGAAAGGCGGCGGCGTGATCACTGAGACTATCTTTGAAAACCGCTTTATGCACGTACCAGAACTCATGCGTATGGGCGCGAAAGCCGAGATTGAAGGTAACACCGTTATCTGTGGTGATGTTGAGTCATTAAGTGGTGCGCAAGTCATGGCAACCGACCTACGAGCTTCGGCTAGTTTGGTAATTGCGGGCTGTATTGCTAAAGGCGAAACCATCGTTGATCGTATTTACCATATCGACCGTGGTTACGACAAAATCGAAAATAAACTGGCTGCACTTGGCGCAAATATTGAGCGAGTGAGCGAGGCAAGTTAAACTGCACCGCAGGTAACTTGGATATCAAGAGAGCCGAAACTTGAGTTTCGGCTTTTTTATATCACTCTCATGACCATAGTTATCCTTTATGGAAAGAGAGAAATTAATAGCTGTATCTGGCAAAAGCCGGTTCCTGGAGAACAAGAATGATTGCACTGTTACGTGTATTTGCTGTCGCTATCTTTGCGATTGTTATGTTTATTGGTGGTTGTGGTTACTGCCTATTAAGCCCCCGAAACCCTAAGCACGTTTTCACTTTTGGCCGCTTGTTTGCCAAGATGTCTCGTGTATTTGGGATTAAGTTAGAGCTGCGTATTCCTGAAGATGCGTATTCACGCGGCCAACATGTTTACATTGCTAACCACCAGAACAACTGGGACATGTTTACTGTTTCTGCTGCTGTGACTCCGAAAGTTGTGACAGTAGGTAAAAAGAGCTTGGCTTGGATGCCACTGTTTGGTCAGCTTTACTGGCTTACGGGTAACATTCTGATTGACCGAGCGAATCGCTCTAAAGCAAAAGGTACTATCGATCAGGTCGTGAGCAGCATGAAAGAAAGTGATGTTTCGGTGTGGATGTTCCCAGAAGGCACGCGTTCTCGTGGGCGTGGTCTGCTGCCATTCAAAACAGGTGCTTTTCATGCAGCAATTGGAGCAGGCGTGCCCATCATTCCTATCGTATGTAGCTCGACGAATAAAATTAAGCTGAACCGTTGGAACAATGGTCATGTGATTGTTGAAATGTTACCTCCAATCAGTACAGAAGGCTATGGTAAAGAGGGCATTCGCGAGCTAGCGAATATCTGTCGTGAACAGATGAAAGAGAAGCTTGAATCGTTAGATGAAGAAGTCAAACAGCGTAATGCTGCTTAAGTTTTACTGCGATATCATCACGAAAAGATAATAAAAAACGGGTAGCCTGAGCTACCCGTTTTTTTATGTTTGTCAGCAAGTGCAATTATTTGCGAACTGCAATTGCTTCAATCTCGATACCAACATCTTTCGGTAGGCGAGCGACTTCTACACAAGAACGTGCAGGGTAGTTTGCTACGCCGTGCTCATCAAAGAACTTGCCGTAAACTTCGTTCACCGTGCCAAAGTCGTTTAGGTCTTTAACAAAAACCGTTAGCTTCACGATATCTGACACTTTAAGGCCTGAAGATTCAACCACAGCCTTTACGTTTTCTAGAGACTGACGAGCTTGCTCTGCGATATCAGCAGACACTTCACCTGTCGCTGGGTTTACTGGGATTTGGCCTGAAGTAAGAACCATGTTACCTAGATCTACGCCTTGAACGTAAGGACCGATTGCTGCTGGTGCAGATTCAGTGTGAAGTACTTTCGTCATTTGATTTTTTCCATCAGTTGTAGGGAATAAAGATTCTCAGTTTGCCTCTAAACCCTCGGTAGGTAAAGAGCAAAATACCCCGACATTGCAGGGTATTTTAAACGTATCACAGCCTAGTCGTGCGGCGTGTTTATCGTTCGGTTACGATCTCGCGTGAGAACACTTTCTCACAGTACTTACACTTTAGGCGGATTTCTTGTTTCTTTTCGAATACGCTAAAGCTGCTTTCTACTGGTTCATTGTGAGAAATACAGTTTGAATTTGGGCATTCGAAGACATCATTGATGCGCTCAGGAAGCTCTAACGCGAGCTTTTTCACCACTTCATAGTTTTCGATTTGGTTCACGGTCGCGTGCGGAGCATACAGCGCCAACTTGCTCGCTTGCTCTTCATTAATAAACACATTTTCTATTTTCAGTAGATCTTTATGACCGAGTGCCGATGATGGCAAGTTCAGACCAATCGTAACGCGCTGTGATGAATTGTGCATATCGAACAGTCTTAGTACTTTGATGCCGATTTGCGCAGGGATGTGGTCGATGACCGTGCCATTTTTGATTGCTTCTACCTGCAATTGAGTTTCTTTAGCCATGGGTTTTCTCCTCGATTACAGTGTTTCGTTTAGAACAAGCGCCAACAGTGCTTGGCGAGCGTATACGCCATTTTGAGCTTGCTGGAAGAAGTAAGCATGAGGCGTTTTATCAACATCGGTTGTGATTTCATCCACGCGAGGGAGGGGGTGGAGTACTTTTAGATTCTCGCGCGCCCCTTCGAGTAATGCTGCTGTCAAAATATACGCCGATTTAATGTGCGCGTACTCCGATTCGTCAAAACGTTCTTTCTGTACGCGCGTCATGTACAGAATATCCAGTTCAGGAATCACACTCTCCATGTCCGTGTGTAGGCTATATTGAATGCCAACTTCGTCTAGCTCTTCGCAGATGTAATCTGGCATTGCCAATGCTTCTGGTGCAACAAAGAAGAAGCGGATGTTCTTAAACTTCGCTAAGGCTTGAGTCAGAGAGTGCACCGTGCGGCCATATTTTAGGTCACCGACGAACGCGACGTTCAAGTTGTCTAGACGACCTTGTGTTTCCGCGATGGTGTATAGGTCGAGTAGCGTTTGAGTTGGGTGTTGGTTTGCACCGTCACCAGCGTTGATCACTGGCACGCCATTTGAGAATTCAGAGGCCAAGCGAGCGGCGCCTTCTTGTGGATGGCGCATCACAAAGGCATCGACGTAAGAAGAGATGACCTGTACTGAATCTGCGAGTGTTTCGCCTTTTTTCGCCAGAGAGGTATTACCATCATTATCAAAGCCAATCACGTCACCACCAATGCGTTGAATCGCTGTTTCAAACGACAAGCGAGTACGCGTTGATGGTTCAAAGAAACAACTGGCAACGACTTTGTTTTTAATCAGTTCTGGTCGAGGTGCTTTTTTAAGGCTGCCTGCTGTTTCTACGATAAGTTCCAGCTCTTCACGTGAAAGCTCTGGAATAGAGATGATGTGCTTCTGGTAAAGCGAGTTCGCCATGATCTTCTTCCCTATAACATTGATGACTACATCCAAATTGCCGAAAGGAATTTTGGACATAAAAAAACCTCCCCAAATGGGGAGGTTTTAAAATTCAATAGAATTAACGAAAATAACACCACGTAAGCGTAGTCGCTTAGCTAGAGCAAATCGCGTTTTCATGTCGGCAATTAGCTTGGTCATTTCTTAATCCTCAGACAAATTGCCGAGCATTATACGCTTAACTTTCGTGAGCGCAAGCGATTACATCATGGTTTTTAGCGGCTGTTTTGGCTTGCTAGTTTAGCTTCCTAATGTCGCTACCATCACGGCTTTGATGGTGTGCATACGGTTTTCAGCTTCGTCGAATACGATGGAGTATTCTGACTCAAATACCTCTTCTGTTACTTCAAGGCCTTTCATGCCGTATTTTTCAGCGACTTCTTTGCCAACGGTGGTCTCATCATTGTGGAAAGCCGGAAGACAGTGCATAAATTTCACATGTGGATTACCCGTTTGTTTAATCACGTCCATATTGATTTGATATGGTGTCATTAAAGCCACACGTTCATCCCATGCCTCAGCGGATTCACCCATAGATACCCAAACATCGGTGTAAAGGAAGTCACAACCCTTCACGCCTTCCTCCACGCTTTCAGTTAATGTGATTTTTGCACCAGTTTGCTGCGCGATAGTTTGGCAAGTTGCCACCAGATCTTCTTCAGGCCAGAACGCTTTTGGCGCGACAAGGCGAATATCCATGCCCATTTTAGCGGCACCCACCATGAGCGAGTTGCCCATATTGTTGCGTGCATCGCCTAGGTAAGCGAAGGTCATTTCATGCAGCTGCTTACCGCGTCCGTGCTCTTGCATGGTCAGGAAGTCAGCAAGGATTTGGGTTGGGTGGAACTCATCAGTCAAACCATTCCACACTGGAACACCAGCATAAGTGCCAAGCTCTTCAACAATGGATTGGCCAAAACCGCGGTATTCGATGCCATCATACATGCGGCCAAGTACGCGCGCGGTGTCTTTCATTGATTCTTTATGGCCAATCTGAGAACCAGAAGGGCCGATGTAAGAGACTTGAGCGCCTTGATCAAAAGCTGCGACTTCAAACGCACATCGGGTACGAGTCGAAGATTTCTCAAAGATGAGTGCAATGTTTTTACCTTGAAGTGTCTTCTGCTCTGTTCCTGCATATTTTGCTTTTTTTAGCTCTGCAGACAGTTCGAGCAAGAACTGGATTTCTTTGGTTGAGAAATCCAATAGCTTCAAAAAGTTGCGGTTACGTAAATTGAAAGCCATAGCTCGTCCCTTAGTACGTGTGATTGAATTAATAGAATGCATTAAAACATATAAATGCTTTATTTGTGAATAATTATTTTTACGTAAAACTAAAAAAGGTTGATGCATTCACATCAACCTTAGTTTTTATTCATTTAATGTAAAAGGACGAATTGGTTATATATCGTCTCGTTCTATCGGACAACTCATGCAGCGGGCGCCACCACGGCCACGGCCAAGCTCGTTACCTGGGACTGTCAGTACTTTGATACCAGCTTTGTCGTATTTTTCGTTGGTGTATACATTGCGTTCGTAACCAATCACAACGCCCGGTTTTACGGTAAGAACGTTATTGGCGTCATTCCATTGTTCGCGCTCAGCTTCATAACTGTCACCACCCGTGGTGATGATTTTCAGCTGATCTAAGCCAAGAGCAGATTCAATCGCATGTAGGTAGTTATGAGATGCTTCAACATGCATTTCACCATTGCCTTTTGGTGTTAAGCGCCATGTGTCGAGATCTTTGCGCATGATCTCTGGGTAAACAGAGAACGTGTCCACATCCATATGGGTCATAACGGTGTCTAAATGCATGCATGAACGGTGTTTAGGCAGATCAATCGCAATCACTTCGGTTGCTTGTCCTGCCTTAAACAGGCTCGCTGCAAGGTTTTCTACACCTTGCGCGGTCGTGCGCTCAGACATACCGATCAGAACTGCACCTTTACCAATAACCAACACATCACCGCCTTCGACATTCGCATTATCATAATGCAGATCATCATCACCGAAGTATTTGATAAAGTCTTGGCCAGCAAAAATTGGGTGCCAACGATAAATCGCACGTAAGTGGTTTGTTTCACGTTGGCGTGCAGGCATCATCATTGGGTTGAGCGATACACCACCATAAACCCAGCATGAGGTATCACGCGTAAATAGGTGGTTAGGTAGTGGCTCAATAACAAAATCCAGCGGACGCTTCATTTTTGGCAGCATAGAAGATGAGGTGATCGGCAGCTCTGAGTAAGCTAAGCCACCTAAAAAGATGCTGGCAAGGTGTTCATCATCCATTTCTGAAAAATATTGGCGTAGGTCTCGCGCAAAGGTTGGCCCGTAACGAAAGTCAGAAATCTGAGTATTTAGCAGCCACTGTTTTGCTTCTGGAACGGCGAGGGTTTCGACCAGTAAATCGTGGAGGAGAAGCACTTCAACGTCTTGCTCGCGCAGCGTACGTGCGAATGCATCGTGCTCTTCACCTGCCGCTTCTACAGCAAGAACGTCGTCAAATAGCAACTCATGACAGTTTGACGGAGTTAAGTGGGTTAGGGCGCGTTCAGGGCGATTTAATAGAACTCGTCGAAGTTGACCAACTTCTGATCCAACGTACAGCTTGCTCATTTTGTATCCTTACAAATTTTCCAGCCATTAGTTATGACAAGCTTCCTAGAAAGATGCAAGTTATCAAGCTTTGTTTATATTCTGGTGTTTCTGGTTTTGTGAGTTTTTTATTTTTATTTTGATTCTTATGAAATTTATTATTAGATATAAATGCTATTTTATTAAAATTAGAGTGCGTGCGTTTTTATTCTAATTTTCCCGTTGAGAAAGAATACACGCACAGTGCATAAAACGTGCATTTTTATTCTAAATTATGCATTATTAAAGTGAATTTATTCGTTATGCTTCTTCGTTTTACACGTGAGTGTATTCAAGAAAGCATCATAAACACGCATAGAAAGAGAAAATAACCACATTAAGTGTCAATTAGGATGTTCTGAATATTAAAAAATGCCATTCTTTGTTAATTTTTTGTTTCTTTGTGTGGTCGGTTTAATATTTAGATTCAAATAACCGATAAGAATCGCAGTGGTATGATGTTTGTTTGTGGCTTTTCATCGCAATCCATGCCATATTTCACCGGATCAGCATACTCAGTATCGGGTATTGTGTTTCCATCAAGTAACTAATCTGGAGCCAAAACATGTCTCACGAAGATGAATATCTATCAGTAGAAGAATTAATTGAGATTCAAAAGGAAGAGACTCGCGATATCATTGCAGCATTGCTAGAAGATGGCAGCGATCCAGATTCGCTATACGAAATTGAGCACCACCTGTTTGCAGAAGATTTTGACACGCTAGAAAAAGCGGTAGTTGAAGCATTCAAGATGGGCTTTGAAGTTCTTGAAGCAGAAGAAACTGAAGATGAAGATGGTAACAAGTTGCTTTGCTGTGATGCGACTATGGAGTCCGCACTAGACGCAGAAGCGATTGATGCGCAAGTTGAAAAATTGATTCACTTGGCAGAAAAATACGACATCATCTATGACGGTTGGGGTACGTACTACGAAGGCGAAGATGCGCTTTACCCTGAAGAAGATGAAGACGAAGAGTAATCAAAGCTCACCTTTTTTAGAAAAACCAGCGTTTAACGCTGGTTTTTTTATACCTTGAAAATGGCATCCAACAACAGATGAATGTGGAGGTGATAAATAATTCACATTGAGTTTATAGGGGATTTCTCCCTATAATGCGTGAAAATTGATCTAGCGCAAGGTGTATATGCAACTCTCACTCGCCGGTTTATGGCAAGTCTCTCCACTGACGGACCTCTCGATTCCACAGGATGACATCACTTTTCCCGCCCCTTTAAGTCTGGTCCTGCCTGATGAATTGACGGAGGAAGCGATCCGTCAACAAGAATGGCACCTGATGCATGACATTGAAGTGGATGAGGCAATGATGGCATTTCCTGCAGTGGAAATGGTAATGGGTGGTGTTGATTACCATGCGGAGGTACGTTTGAACGGCGTGGCTGTGTTTGATTGTGATGGCTCGCAAAGTGTGTATAAGAAAGACATTCGCCCATACATGCAAATGGGGCGTAATCGCTTTGAGATATTGTTCCTAGAGGAAGAAGAAGATCTTTTATTCGATGAGGATAAGCCAGAGCTGTGCCCGCTTTCTGAACATCAATATAAGAAAAGTGATGAGCGACTGGGCGTGTGGCAAGAACCGTACTTGCAGTTTATTCGCAACGTGCGTTTAGATCGCGTGGCAACCGAGCAGATTTGGCACCATGGTGGCGGGTGTGAATTTAAGGTCGATTTGTATTACCAGACATTTGCACCAGGGCTAGTGTCAGCAGCGGTAAAGTTTAATGGCATGACTTACCATATCCCAATTGACGTTCGTGCAGATCACGCCAGCGCACTCTTTCAGATTGAAGCGCCAAAGTATGCTGATCTTAATGACCCTGATCCAAATGATCTCTATCAGTTGTCTGTTGAATTGGATGGACAACGCCAAAACTTCACTGTTGCATTGAGCCAGGAGCTTTGCGTTACCCATGTTGTGCTTTAACGTCTGATAATATTTTTTATTACAGTACCTTAAGCATTACGACTTCACATGCATCATGCCCTGTTTGCCCAAGCGGGGCATCGAGATGCTCAAAGCCTAGCTTTTCATACAAGCCTACCGCCTCTCTTAGACATTCTGTTGTCTCTAAATAGCACTGCTGATACCCAAGCTGTTTCGCCAGTTGTAAGCTCAATGCGACGATGCGTTTGGCTAAACCGTGTCCTCGTGTTTGAGGTAAGAAGTACATCTTTTGCAGCTCACACACATTTGGCTCACCAGCTAAAGGGGCAAAGCCACCGCCACCAACGATCTCTCCGCGATGTTCAATGACCCAATAGGCGGCCCCGTTTTGATTATACACCGAATACATATCATCAAGCGTTGGATCGGCCACACCATAACCTCTGTCTGCGGTTAAGCCGTATTCAGCAGAGACTTTACGAATTACGTCTGCCACTTGCGGATTGTCTGCTTTGGTAAGAGGTCGAAGGGTGTATTCCTCTGCCTGACACACTTTTGTTAGCCCTTTTAGGTAAGTCTCTAGACCAAGTTTGAGTTGTTCTTGCTCACAGTCATCAAGTTGTGTAAGCAACTGCTCAAAAAAGCTGTTTTGCTGTTGGTCTAGTTGCGATAACGCCTGCTGTCCTTGAATTGTGAGCACTACGAGTTGGCTTCGTTTATCTTTCGGGTTTTCGATGCTCTCAACCAAACCTAATTTAATCAAACCAGTAATGGTGCGGCTTGCATTGGACTTGTCGACACTAAGCTGCTGCGCCAGTTGGTTGATGGTCAATGGTTGCAATTGGATTTCACCTAATGCGTGCGCTTGTACCGGGGTAAGAGCGACATCGCCGCATTGTTTATCGAGCATACCAAGCAATCGGACGGCTTGACGGGAGTAGTGTCGGAGTTGACGAGCGTTCATTATCACTTACCTCTAAAAATAAAGTTGCGCACCGCAATTAAWTTAATTGCGGTGCGCAACTTTGTCAATGATAAATGTCATTTGGCTCGTTAGGAGACGTAGTGAGCCTCCATGTTTAAGCGTGGTGATGTAAACAAAACTGCGGTGCTGGAGTTTTTGCTGATGATTTACGCATCCATACTTTCTCGTGGAAGTAGTAAGCCACCGTATTCAAACTCGGCTCTAGCATCGCCATTACGCCGCCGACAAATGCATCACCTGTTAGTAAGTAAACCACGGTAAAAGCGACGCTGAAGTGCACGGTCGCAAAGCTTGCGGTTTTTAATTTGGTCATCCACTGACGAGCTTTAAGTGCTGGGACTTTTGCCCATGCCTTTTCATGAAAGTAGAAGGCTACGGTGTTCACTGAAGGCTCAATCATGGCAATTAAACTACCAATTAAAATGTCGCCTGTGAGTACGTAAGCGACACTAAATGCGATAGTAAAATGCAGTGCTGCGAAAGTTAGTGTCTTTTTCATGATAATTACTCAATCGTGTTTGTTTCGATGAGTTCATTATCGATAATAATTCTCATTAATGCTAGTGGATGATGAGTATTGTTGCGATAGGGGAAAGCTATTGATGATAGTTTTTGGTGAAAGATATACAAAAAAGGTTGACCATGATGGCCAACCTTTGGATTCAAAGTGAGAAGTGTTAGTTCTTCTCTTTCACTGAGGCTTAAAGTGCAGCGATCGTTGTCTTCTGCTCTTCTAGCTTAGCTAGTGTCTCTTTGTAGCCTTCAAGCTTCTCACGCTCTTTAGCAACAACAGCTTCAGGTGCTTTCGCTACAAAGCCTTCGTTGCCCAGTTTGCCTTCGATACGCTTGATTTCGCCGTGCGTCTTCTTGATTTCGCCATCTAGACGAGTAAGCTCTGCATCTTTGTCGATCAAACCCGCCATTGGGATCATCAGCTCAGACTTGCCAACCAGTGCCGTTGCACACGCTGGGGTTTCTTCGCCAGCTTCAAGCACGCGTACTGCTTCTAGCTTCGCTAGAGACATCAATACTTGTTTGCTTGCTTCTAGACGAGAGGCGTCTTTCTCATTCGCTGCTTTCAGCATAACGTCTAGAGGCTTGCCAGGGTTGATGTCGTACTCAGCACGTAGGTTGCGGATGCTAGTGATGAACGCTTTCACCCATTCGATGTCGTCTAGCGCTTCTTGGTGGAAGTTCGCTTCGTCAAACTGAGGCAGAGTTTGTAGCATGATTGTCTCGCCCTCAACACCGTCAACTAGTGGCTTGATGCTTTGCCAGATAGTTTCTGTGATGTAAGGAATCACAGGGTGAGCTAGACGTAGCGTTTTCTCAAGTACCGTGATTAGTGTACGGCGAGTACCACGCTGTTGCGCTTCAGTACCTTTCCATAGAACGGGTTTAGTTAGCTCTAGGTACCAGTCACAGAATTGGTTCCAGATGAATTCGTATAGCGTGTTCGCAGCCATATCTAGACGGAAGTTGTCGATATGGTTGTTGAACGCTTTCGCTGCGAGCTCAAACTGAGACTCGATCCACTTGTCTGCTAATGAGTACTCGATCTCACCTTCACCAAAACCACAATCTTGCTCTTCTGTGTTCATCATTACGTAACGGCTTGCGTTCCATAGTTTGTTACAGAAGTTACGGTAACCTTCAAGACGCTTCATATCCCAGTTGATATCGCGACCTGTTGATGCCATTGCTGCAAGGGTGAAACGCAGTGCGTCTGTACCGTATGCTTCGATACCGTTTTCAAACGTCTTACGCGTGTTCTTCTCGATCTTCTTCGCTAGCTGAGGCTGCATCATGTTGCCACAACGCTTCTCTACTAGAGACTCTAGGTCGATACCATCGATCATGTCGATTGGGTCAAGTACGTTACCTTTCGACTTAGACATCTTGTCGCCGTTTTCGTCACGGATTAGGCCGGTAACGTAAACTGTCTTAAATGGTACTTGTGGTTTGCCATTTTCGTCTTTCACGAAGTGCATGGTCATCATGATCATGCGCGCAACCCAGAAGAAGATGATGTCGAAACCAGTTACTAGAACGTCTGAAGGGTGGAATACTTTCAGATCGTCAGTTTGCTCTGGCCAACCTTGAGTACCGAACGTCCATAGCGCAGAAGAGAACCATGTATCCAGTACGTCTTCGTCTTGGTGCAGTTCAATGACTGACTCTAGGTTGTTGTTCTTGCGAACTTCTTCTTCAGTGCGACCTACGTAAACATTACCTTGGTTGTCGTACCAAGCTGGGATGCGGTGACCCCACCATAGCTGACGAGAGATACACCAGTCTTGAACGTCACGCATCCAAGAGAAGTACATGTTTTCGTATTGCTTAGGAACGAATTGGATGTCGCCGTTTTCTACTGCTTCAACTGCGGTTTTCGCTAGAGGCGCAGTACGTACGTACCATTGGTCAGTTAGCATTGGTTCGATAACCACGCCACCACGGTCGCCGTAAGGAACTTGTAGATCGTGATCTTTCACTTCTTCAAGTAGACCTAGCTCGTCGAATTCAGCAACGATAGCTTTACGAGCGGCAAAACGCTCCATACCGTGGTATTTAGCTGGTAGCTCAGTGCTGTAAGCGTCGCTTGCTTCGCCGTTAGTGTTGAATACTTCTGCTGCGTCGCGGATGTTCGCGTCGAAAGTCAGAATGTTGATCATTGGTAGCTGGTGGCGCTTACCAACTTCGTAGTCGTTGAAGTCGTGCGCAGGTGTGATTTTCACACAGCCAGTACCTTTTTCCATATCTGCGTGCTCATCGCCCACGATTGGGATGCGACGATCAACGATAGGAAGGATGATTTCTTTACCGATAAGATCTTTGTAACGTGGATCTTCTGGGTTAACTGCAACACCCGTATCGCCTAGCATGGTCTCTGGACGAGTCGTTGCAACAACGATGTAGTCTTTGCCATCCGCTGTTTTAGCGCCATCTGCTAATGGGTAGCGGAAGTGCCACATGCTGCCTTTAGTATCTTTGTTCTCTACTTCTAGATCTGAAATCGCTGTGTGTAGCTTTGGATCCCAGTTAACTAGACGCTTACCGCGGTAGATTAGATCGTCTTCGTATAGACGTACGAACACTTCTTGAACGGAGTTAGATAGACCATCGTCCATCGTAAAGCGCTCACGGTCCCAGTCTACTGATGCGCCAAGACGACGAAGCTGTTTAGTGATAGTGCCACCAGATTCGCCTTTCCATTCCCAGATTTTGTCGATGAAAGCTTCACGACCGTAATCGTGTTTTGTTTTGCCTTCTTCTGCAGCGATCTTACGCTCAACAACCATCTGAGTTGCGATACCAGCGTGGTCAGTACCTACTTGCCAAAGGGTGTTTTTACCCTTCATACGTTCACAACGGATAAGCGTATCCATGATCGTATCTTGGAACGCGTGGCCCATGTGTAGGCTACCAGTGACGTTCGGTGGCGGGATCATGATGCTGTATGATTCTTTAGTAGTGTCACCGTGTGGCTTAAAGTAGCCTTTCTCTTCCCAAGTCTGATACAGAGCTTGTTCGATTGAAGTTGGGTTGTATGTCTTTTCCATAGCGCTCTTTTAATGGATACGTTGATGGTTGAATCTTAGTCAATCTTTATAAGTGAGGGATCTTAACAAGATCGCCTTAACTATAAGGATTGACCGTTAAGGATATTGAATTTCGATCGTTTGCAGCTGGTAACCTGCTTGACGGTAAATTTTATATCTTTCTCTTGCGAGTTGTTTAGCTTTTTCTTCGCAGGGCACGAAGTCTACCACTTGAGCAAACTTGTTCGCAAAGGTTGTCTCATTTTCCGCCAAATTAATTACCAATTGACGATTCCAAGACGGCTTTACACCGTTATGGCCGATCTCAATATTGGTGGCGTATTTCGGTCCCTCGCCTACGAGGTTATGTGCCATGAACTTGTCTGCATCAACTTGCCAAAAGGCTTCAGCGAGCTGCTCGGCGTGTGGTTTGTCTTGGCAGTTTAAATACACTTTAGCGCCTTGGCGGGCAAAGTGCTGCGCCAAAAACACAATGTACTCTTCAAAGCCAGCCACCGTTGCTTGCGGGCTCTCTTCGTTAATGATGTAGAAGGTTGCAGTTTGCATCATTCTCTCACTTGCCTTGGGTCTCTTCCTAAGACCATCTTAAGTCCCACTTTCATTTTAGAAAATTAGGATAATAAAAAAGGGCCTTGCGGCCCTTTTAGATGTTGTTCAGAAATTACTCTTCTGTCTCTTGGCCGCTGCGGTTCAAAAGGAATTGGACAAGCATTGAGACAGGACGGCCCGTTGAGCCTTTCGCTGCGCCTGATTTCCACGCAGTACCTGCGATATCGACGTGAGCCCAGTTGTACTTCTTCGCGAACTTAGACAAGAAGCAACCCGCAGTGATAGTACCAGCAGGACGGCCACCAATGTTTGCCATATCCGCAAACGGGCTCTTCAACTGCTCGTGGTACTCATCTGCCATTGGTAGACGCCATGCACGGTCACTTGCTTGCTCAGAAGCATTCACTAGTTCGTGAGACAGTGGGTTATGGTTAGAGATAACGCCACTGATGTGGTGACCTAGTGCGATAACACAAGCGCCGGTTAGCGTTGCAACGTCAACAACACAGTCTGGTTCGAAACGCTCTACGTAAGTCAGTGCGTCACAAAGAACAAGACGACCTTCCGCATCCGTGTTCAGAACTTCTACAGTTTGACCAGACATTGTCGTTAGGATGTCACCTGGACGGTACGCGTTGCTGCCAGGCATGTTTTCACAGCCAGCTAGAACACCAATAACGTTAATTGGTAGGTTTAGCTTCGCTAGCGCTTTCATTGTACCGAATACCGATGCCGCACCACACATGTCGTACTTCATCTCATCCATACCTTCGCCCGGTTTTAGAGAGATACCGCCTGAATCGAAGGTTAGACCTTTACCTACTAGCACAATCGGTTTTGCATCTGAGTCAGGGTTACCTTTGTACTCGATGATAGACATCATAGATTCGTTTTTAGAACCACGGCCTACTGCTAGGTAAGAGGTCATACCCAGTTTTTCCATCTCTTGCTCACCAATGATTTTGGTGGTTACGGTTTCGTAATCGTCCGCTAGACGACGAGCTTGAGAAGCAAGGTAAGCTGGATTAGCTACGTTTGGCGGCATGTTGCCAAGGTCTTTTGAAGCTTTGACACCTGATGCGATAGCGAGACCATGAGTGATTGCTTTTTCACCCAAGTTTAATTCACGACGCGTTGGTACGTTGAAAACAAGCTTGCGCAGTGGGCGGCGAGTTTCAGGTTTAACGCTCTTGAATTGATTAAATGTGTATAGACCATCTTTAGTCGCTTCTACAGCCTGGCGTACTTTCCAGTATGTATCGCGACCCTTAACATGCAGTTCAGTTAGGAAACATACCGCTTCCATTGAGCCTGTCTCGTTAAGTGTGCTGATCGTCTTTTGAATGATTTCCTTGTACTGGCGCTCGCCAAGTTCACGCTCTTTGCCGCAACCGACAAGTAAAACGCGCTCTGACAAAACACCTGGTACTTGATGCAGTAGCAGCATCTGACCAGGTTTACCCTCTAGATCACCACGGCGAAGTAGTGAACTGATGTAACCGTCACTGATTTTATCAAGTTGTTCGGCTACTGGAGAAAGGCGACGTGGTTCAAACACACCAACAACGATACATGCGCTACGTTGTTTCTCTGGACTGCCACTTTTTACACTGAACTCCATGCGTACTCCTACATCCTGAAGACAAATTGCTCTAAATGTTAGATAATGATCGCTTACTTGTTGAATTTTAGCTCCAGGCTTACATGCAGAGCTGATTAAGCGACTAACATCTAGTTTATAATTTTTAAAAAAATAAATGGTTCAACGGGAAACTATAGTGATTCGACCAAAAAAACAAGTTTTGTATAGGTAATTTCAGCGTGATTATTGTTAGATATTTGATCCGCGAAACACTCAAGAGCCAATTTGCGATTTTTTTCGTACTTTTTTTGGTGTTTGTAAGCCAGAAATTCATAAGTGTTCTTGCTGATGCTTCTGATGGGGATATTCCTGCTGGATTGATTTTCTCGATTGTTGGTTTGAATATGCCAGCAATGGGGTTGTTAATGCTGCCTTTGAGTCTGTATATCGGCATACTGATCACCTTTGGTCGCCTGTATGCAGAGAGCGAAATTGTCGTTATGAACGCGACAGGTATTGGTAACAAATTCCTGGTACAAGCGGCCTTGTACTTAGCACTGATTACTTCTGCTGTGGCGGCTTTCAATGCATTGTGGTTATCGCCGTGGTCTCAAGACCGTGTTGAGCAACTTTATGAACAAGTGGCAGCAGAAAACAGCGTTGACTTGCTAAAGAAAGGGCAATTCCAAGGCACGCCAGATGGTTCATCGGTTGTCTTCATCGATGACATTAAAGACAATACATTGAGCAACGTTTTTGTCGCGCAGATGCGCCCGAGAGATTCAGTATTGCCGAGTGTGATGTTCTCGTCCTCTGGTGAAGTAAAAGAACTGTCGGACGGCCGTCAGGTCATCACCATGAAAGAAGGCACGCGTTATGAAGGTGTGCCTACTCGCGTTGAATATATGATCACAAAATTCGATGAATACGAAGGCGTTATCGGCCAGCGTGAGGTCAAAAAGAAAGGGCGAGATTGGGAAGCGTACCCAACGGTTGATTTGATTGGACACCCAGACCCAGAAGCGCAAGCGGAGCTGCAATGGCGAATTTCGTTATTTGTGTGTATTCCACTCTTAACGATGTTGGTTATTCCTTTGTCAGCGGTGAATCCGCGTCAGGGACGATTTGCCAAAATGGGGCCCGCGATTCTTATTTATCTAGCGTATTTCCTGGCGATTAGTGCAACCAAATCTGCATTAGAAGATGGTGACATTCCGGCGGCAATCGGCATGTGGCCTATTAATGCGATGTTACTGATTGTCGCAATCATGGCCAATATGATGGACAGCGTTGCTGCTCGACGAATAAAAGACAAATTCCGTAAGAAGAGGCTCGCGTAAGCTGTGTTCAAAATCTTAGACCTTTACATCGGTAGAACCATCATCTCTACCACTGCCTTGGTTTTAGCGACGTTTGTTGGCTTATCGGGCATCATCAAATACGTAGAACAGTTACGTAAAGTAGGGCGAGGCGTGTATGACCTCACTCATGCGTTGTACTTTGTGTTGCTCAGTGTGCCGCGTGATATCGAAATGTTCTTCCCAATGGCGGCATTACTCGGTGCCCTGATTGGTTTGGGTATGTTGGCGTCAAGCTCTGAGCTGGTGGTGATGCAAGCTGCTGGTTTCTCAAAGTTGGATATCGGGTTATCCGTGCTCAAAACGGCAGTGCCACTTATGCTTATCGTTATGACGTTAGGGCAATGGGGCGCTCCAGAAGCACAAAAAATGGCGCGTGACTTACGTGCGTTTGCGATATCGGGAGGTAGTATTGTCTCAGTTCGTTCTGGAGTTTGGGCTCGTGACGCAAACGACTTTATCTTTATAGGTAAAGTCGAAGACGACAAGCTTTATGCTTTAAATATGTGGCGTTTTGATGATGATAAGAATCTACAAAAAGTTATTTTCGCCGAAGAAGTCGACTATCAACAAGATAACAACTGGTTGATGCGCGACGTACAAATCACGGATATGAAAAATGAAAACGTGATTTCGAAGCAAGACATTGAACAGATGGAATGGCATACGTCATTGGCTCCAGATAAGCTAGCTGTGGTGACGGTAAAGCCTGAAGAACTGTCACTGAGCGGTTTGTATGATTACGTGACCTATCTGAAAGCATCTGAGCAAGATGCGTCTCGCTATGAATTGGCGTTTTGGCGTAAGTTGACACAGCCGCTTTCAATTGCCGTGATGATGTTGATGGCGCTATCGTTTGTTTTCGGTCCACTCAGAAGTGTGACCATGGGGGCAAGGGTATTGTCGGGCGTGGTTGCCGGGTTTACTTTTTATATATCCAGTGAGTTCTTTGGCCCATTAAGCTTGGTGTATGGCATATCCCCTGTGTTTGGTGCATTGGCCCCGAGCCTGGTGTTCTTAGCCATTGCGATTGCGCTGCTGAGAAGAAAGCTGTAGCTGAAGTATCACCGAATAAACCATGTTTCATCGGACTAAATGTAAAAGGAAGGCATTATGCCTTCCTTTTTTGTAGTCCCGGATAAGTTAGTTTGCCTTAGGCAACACAACAACCTCTGTTTTTGCCCAAATGTCGTGGAACCCACGTTTCTTGGGATCAATCGGTACAGTCAGGTTTGCCAAACCAAAGCCAGATGTTGCAATACGAATCAGGGCTTGAGTGACTGTAATCGGCGCGCCGTCTTTGGCATTGCGAACTCGAAGTTTCCAAGCGCGCATCCCAAGTGTTTGCCCTGCTCGCGTCCAGAAGAAGACAAAGAAGTATATCCACACAACCGCAAGATACAGTGTAAATAGAGGGCTTAATACAGGGTGCTTTCCGAGCATATCAGCGGCATCTGCGTACTCGCCATAGCTCAACAGCCCTGCTGCATTTAGTGCAAATACAACGGCCATAACAATACCTGCGGCCATCATTTCAATTGCGATAATAATCAATGTGTCGTAAATCAACGCTGCAAGTCGACGAAAGAGACCAGCAGGTGGAAGAGTTGTAGACGTCGTCATTATTCCATCACTTACCTTAAAAATTGTGCGTCAGAATATAGATTCCCTCACCAAGAGAAAAGAGACCTAACGCACAGAGTCTTTAATTATGCTTAAACGAAGTGACTTTTCTGCTGTGTGTTATGAATATATACCATGATGTACAAGGCCTTTCGGTAACCTATTTCAACTGAATTTTACTTGCCTAACCATTAGCTTTTTGGTCTGTAACTAGATTAGACAGATGAGAGAGTTGGTGTTTCTCATCTTCGGTATAATGCTGGCTCAAGGCGAGCTCTAAAGCTTTTTCTGATAGCTTGGTTGCAGGTGATAAAAACAACTTGGGGTGCATACTAGAAAGAGCCAGAAAGGCTTTTTGTAGGCGAATCTGTATTTGGAGTTGCGCTGCACCATCGTGCGCGATTGGCAAAAAGACATCATCAAATAAATCTTGGCAGCTTAATGCGGGCACAAATAACCTAGGGTATCGAGTCTTGGTAGGCGGCTCGCTGAGTAACTCTCCCCATAATGAAAGGGCTCGTACAGAACGCCCAAGAACATCAATCGCGGTACCGTTATCATTCACGGCGGGGGAGAGAGCTCGTGAGGCAATCTCCGCCATGACGACTAATCCAAAACGAGGATCTTGATCATAGGAACGCTCCGTTCGAATCGTGAAGGCTGCCGTTATTTCGTTTTCGTCTGGCAACGCTCCACAAACCCAAGCCAATGGTTGACTCACATACACAAAACTTCCTGGTTGTCGTTCAAGATAGATGGTGCATTGGTTTGCTTCAGCAATACTATCTAGATGATGCATATCAACATGCTGTAAGTAGCCAATTTCTTGGCTGAAAATAGGCTTGCTTCCTCTGGGTTTATGTTCTGGATGGCTCCATGGGTGAGCTCCTAGCCAACGCTCTTTGCCCCGTTTTCTTATCGCATCTAACAAGGCTTGCTCTACGTATGAAGTGGTTTCACTGACCCTTCCTAGTACGGAAAGGTGCTGAATCCAACGTAGCAGAGTGAGTATGATCATCACGATTACGGCGATAGTCACGATGAACAGATAAATTTGTGCTTGTTGATGATAGGCCCCAATACCTAGCGCGATAATGCCTACCAAACTAAATAGAAAAGAGCCAAGAAAGGTTGCTAAGGCATTTTGTGTTGTGCTGTCTTCCATCAACAGTTTTGTCGCTCGCGGCGTTACCCCTGCACTAGCGGCACTGTACGCTGAGACCATTATATTGAGCGAGAATGTGGTCACCGCAAGCATGGAAGTCGCGAGGATATTTAATATGTTGTTAAGCAAATCCTTACTGACGTTGATTGCAGGAGGCAGAGTAATGAACTGGTTTAAAACAATGGATATTAGGGCGGTGGCGACAGCAAGTAAGGCATAAAGTGACGTGCGAACCCACAATTTGCGCGTCATTTGCTTCAGTAACCATTGCCATTTTGACCCAGTCATTCGCATGCTCCTATTAGGTTCTTACTCGAAAGTCGATAGAAAATTCAGAAAGTTATTCTTGCTTAAGCATAGGTTAAATCTTCCTCGTTCTACTTGGAATTTCATGCATCATGAGAGTAAGAAAGCCGCTTGCTTCAAAGAATGGTGTTCTTGAGGTGTGAATTACCAAGATTCTGTTACCTTAATTGATAGATGCATTAAAGTATGTGATTGATAAGAGGTAGCCATGATTGTAATTACAGGTGCAAGTAGCGGTTTAGGGGCAGAGTTGGCAAAGCGTTATGATGCGGAAGACAAAGAGACGTATATCATAGGAAGAAACACAGAAAAACTATCCGCATTAGCTAAACAACTCTCTCATAACGTCGGATATCAAGCTTGCAACCTCTCACTGCATCAAGATGTGAAACACCTATTTGATGGGATGAAACAGCCGCCTGAAATGGTCATTCATAGTGCAGGAAGTGGTTATTTTGGCGAACTGGAAGAGCAGGAGCCGGAAGAGATTCAAAAACTGATTGATAATAACCTGAATTCTGCGATTCATGTGTTAAGAGAGTTAGTAAAGCGTTACAAAGATCAACCGATAAAAGTGGTCATGATCATGTCCACAGCCGCTCAACAACCAAAAGCGCAAGAGTCTACGTATTGTGCTGTGAAGTGGGCTGTCAAAGGATTCATCGAGTCGGTTCGTTTGGAGTTAAAAGGAAAGCCGATGAAAATTATCGCGGTTTATCCTGGTGGTATGGATACGGAATTCTGGAAGACAAGCGGCAACACGATGGACACGAGTCACTTCATGCAAGCGGAAGATGCTGCCGAGATGGTCCATACGGCTTTGTCGAGCATTGGGAATGGTTATGTTTCTGATATTACAGTGAATAGAGTTTAATAAGAGTTACGTATACTCATTTTCATCTGGATCAGTAGTAGGAAATGGAGCGTACGTTTCTTATCAGTACAGCTTTGTCACACTTTGTGGCGAAATTATCAGCAAACGATAGTTATTTAAGGTATTTCTGCTTGCGCAGGTCAAAAGCTTCCGTATAATGCCAACCATCAAAGGGCAATAGCCCAAAGATGCCGGTGTGGTGAAATTGGTATACACGACGGATTCAAAATCCGTTGCCCTCGGGCGTGGCGGTTCAAGTCCGCCCACCGGTACCATAATTCATATGATAAAGCCTCGACGTAAGTCGGGGCTTTGTTGTACATAGGGTTTGTGAATTCAAATCCAGCGTGGCGTCAGGAATGCCAGGCCCAGTCAGTCCACTCTTTACTGCTTTCCATTTTTACTTTTCTAAAAATAAAAAAGCGCGAGGGATTACCTCGCGCAAGCTACTACATGATAATAGTAGGGAACAGCTTATAGAGCTGTGAACAAGGTGTTCTGTGAGTAAGGTGTCCAATCGGCTTGAGATACGTGTGGCACGTTGACGAGATAACGTTTGCCAGAGTACGTCACAACATCTCCCTCTTTATATGAAACATTCACTTCCCAATTTGTTGCCGGATCAGCATTGGTCCAAAGGCTAGAGGTTGGGGAAGGTGCCCAGTCCTGCTGTGCGTTATGGCTGGTCACTGCTTGGTAAACGGTGCCTAAATGTAGGACGTAGTCGCCAGCGTTGTAGCTATGACCAACTTGCCAGTTTGGTGTGTAGTTATCCATCGTATCGAATACATAGCCAGCTTGTTTTGCTAGTCGGATAAATTCCGCTAATTTAGGTAAATTCTTGGTTGCGCCCATTCCTCGCTTACCGTCTTCAAACAAAAACTCATGCGTTAGAATAATGACCTTGTCTGCGTGGAGTGGTGTACCACATGGAAACTCTTGTGCTTTTGAATTGATAGGGTTGATGGTGGTAGGAGCACAGTTGTTCAATGCTGCATCTACGTAACCTAGGAAAGGTTCTGCCTCTGTTAGACTGTTGGCTGGCATTGCTATCCCCCAGTTTTCAGGTGCCCAATCCACATCCCAACCATGTGTTTGATAGCCTTTATTAGCCAGAATGTTTTGTACCGCAATTGAGGCTTTCACACTGTTTGATGGGTCGTTGATATTACAAACGTAGCCTGGTTCCCAAGGTTTAAAGTCATCAGACGTTGCACACAACCCATCGGCTTTGAAGTCTTTAGTCACGCGCCAGCCGTTGGTGTAGGGCAGTCTTGCAAACTCTGTCGCCTTATAATTTGGGTAGCTTGTAATGTTAGGCAGATACTTTTCTAAAACAGATAAGTTTTCTGTAAACATTGAGGCATCGTAAACAGGATCTTGGTACGAGTTAAGCTGGTGGTCGCCGGTAGCATTACATTCTGCTGCGCTATTAGGTCCAAACTCATCAACGCAGTTATGAACCATATGATCGTAACTATGGTTCGCGACAATATGACCAGTGTCTAATGCGAACTTTAAGGCTTCTAGCGAACGGTCTTCATTCTCATCACCAATTCCGTCTAAGTGCCAAGCATTAAAGTAAAACGTCGCTTTGATATCTTCTTGGTTAAGTACTTGAATAACGTCAATAGAAGCATTGATTGGTCCATCATCAAACGTTAGATAAATGGTGCCTTTAGAGTCGGTTTGAGCAAATGAGTATTGTGATAGTGCAGCACTTACAAGCGTTGCAATAGCCAATTTATTAAATTTCATTCTCTATTCCTTTTTAGAAATTAATAACGACGTTGTCAGTAGTAATATATTGATAATTTGAAACCTAATGTGGTGTCTTAATTTATTTCCTGACTTTTATCCTAGACCTAAATAATTACTAAAAAACAGGTCGTATTTTCTAAATTGGGATTGTGTTCACGAATAATGCAACCGGTTGCGCTTTTTTGTCTTGGTTATTTTTGCTACAGTTTTTGCAGGTTGAAATTTACACAACGGGAGTAAGGCTATGAAAAAGATCCTTTTATGCTGTAGCGCAGGGATGTCAACCAGTATGCTTGTTAAAAAAATGGAGCAAGCTGCTGAAAATAAAGGAATTGAGTGCAAAATTGATGCGATGTCAGTGAATGCATTTGAAGATGCAATTAAAGAGTACGATGTTTGTCTTCTCGGGCCTCAAGTACGTTTTCAGCTAGAAGAGCTAAGAAAAACGGCGCAAGAGCATGGTAAAAACATTGATGCGATTTCTCCTCAGCATTATGGAATGATGAAGGGAGAAGAAGTACTAGAGCAAGCATTAGAATTAATTAACTAAACCATAGTTTTAAATTAAAAAAAGATAACTGTACATCAAATATAAATATTTGATGCGGGATTCTTTTGCCTAAAATAAGGATGGATTCTATGAAGCTTTATGACGCAATTATAGGCGCAGTCGAAAAGCATATAGCCCCTATAGCAGCAAAAGTGGGGAATCAGCCCCATGTTCGAGCAATGAGAGACGGTTTTATAGTTGCAATGCCGTTTATTATTGTCGGTAGTTTCATTTTGATTTTTGCATTCCCACCATTTGCCGAAGACACGACCTTTACTTTTGGTCGAATTTGGCTCGATTTCGCCACCACACATTTTGATACCATAATGATGCCCTACAACATGTCGATGGGGATCATGACCATTTTTGTTTCGCTCGGCGTTGCTTATAGCTTAGCTAAGGCTTACAAGATGGATGGGATCACGAGTGCTGTATTGTCGCTGATGTCTTTTTTACTCATCGCGGCCCCAGCTAAAGATGGCGCGCTGTCTATGTCACACATGGGAGGAACCGGGATCTTCACCGCAGTGATGTGTGCATTCTTCTCGGTAGAGCTCTACCGTTTTATGAAAAAGCACAACATTACGATTCGCATGCCAGAGCAAGTTCCACCGGCGATTGCACGATCATTTGAAGTGCTGTTACCAGTCTTAGCGATATTCATTACCTTATACCCACTTAGCCTTTTCGTGCAAACCCAGTACGACATGCTGATTCCAGATGCGGTCATGGCAGTCTTTAAGCCTTTAATTAGTGCGTCTAACTCATTGCCTGCCATTATTGGCGCTCTATTGCTTTGCCAACTACTTTGGTTTGCGGGTATACATGGTGCTGCAATTGTTGTGGGGCTGCTTTCTCCAATTTTCTTGACCAACATTGGTGCCAACATCGAAGCCTTTGTTGCAGGTGAACCGATTCCAAACGTATTTACTCAGCCTTTCTGGGATTTTTACATCTTTATCGGTGGCTCTGGTGCAACACTTGCTCTTGTTATGCTGATGTCATTTAGCCGTTCTGTTCACCTTAAGAGTATTGGTCGAATGAGTGCGGTGCCTGGCTTCTTCCAAATCAATGAGCCTGTGATCTTCGGTAGCCCAGTTGTGATGAACCCGACCTTGTTTATCCCGTTCGTCTTCGCTCCAGTCATCAACGCTACGATAGCGTACTTTGCAGTGCATGTCGGCTTTGTGGGTATGGGGGTCGCTACAACGCCTTGGACAACACCAGCACTGATAGGTGCTTCGTGGGGTAGCGGTTGGACCTTTGCTCCAGTATTGCTCGTCATTGGTTTATTGATTCTTGATCTAATTATCTACTTCCCATTCTTCAAAATGTTTGAGAAGCAAATGTTGGAGCAAGAACTACCAACGACGAAAGAAACTAAGGATGAGGCGCAACCTTCAGGTGAAGGTGTTACTGCTTAACGGTGCTTAATGGGCCGCAATTACCGCGGCCCGATTTTCGGAGAGAAAATGATGGAACAAGAATTGGTTGTGATGGAGATCATCTGTAATGCTGGCGAAGCCAGAAGTTTGAGCTACGAGGCGTTACGTTTATCTAGAGAACAAGATTTTGATGCGGCTGAGGAGAAGCTCTCTCAAGCAAGAGAGTGCATTAACAAAGCCCACTTAATTCAGACTCAGTTGATTGAGGAAGATCAGGGGGAAGGGAAAGTCCCGATGACGTTAGTGATGGTACATGCTCAAGATCACTTAATGACCACGATTTTGGCTCAAGAAATGGCTGTAGAAATCGTTGCACTGAACAAAAAAATCTCGAACAAATAAGGGGAGAAAAATGTCTAGAGAGGCGATCAAACTTGCCATTATTGGCGGTGGTAGTAGCTATACCCCTGAACTGGTTGAAGGGGTTATTAAGCGCTTAGAATATTTACCCGTTAAGAAGATTCATTTTGTGGACATTGAGTCAGGAGCTGAGAAGCTTGAGATTATCAAAGGTCTAGCGCAGCGAATGGTTGACAAAGCAGGTGCAAAGATTGAGATAAAAGCAGACTTTGATCGTCGTGCTGCGATAAAAGATGCGGACTTTGTGATGACGCAGTTCCGTGTGGGTGGCCTTGCTGCTCGTGCTAATGACGAGCGAATTCCAATTAAATACGACGTCATTGGCCAAGAAACAACAGGCCCTGGTGGTTTTGCTAAAGCACTGCGAACCATCCCGGTTATTCTTGATATATGTAAAGATATTGAAGAGTTGGCACCTAATGCATGGATGCTCAATTTCACCAACCCTGCGGGTTTGGTCTCTGAAGCTGTCAGTAAGTACACCAAAGTAAAGAGTATTGGTTTATGTAATGTGCCGGTTTCGATGGAAATGATGATCGCAGAAATGATGGAGTGCGAGCCAAAAGAGCTACAACTGGAGTTTGCCGGATTAAACCATCTCGTTTGGGTGCACAAAGCATGGCTCAATGGAGAAGATATTACTCAAACGGTATTAGAGAAAGTCGGTGATGGTGCTAACTTCAGCATGAAGAACATCTGGGAAGAACCGTGGGATCCAGCATTTTTAAAAGCGCTGGGGGCGATACCATGTCCTTACCATCGTTATTTCTATCAAACCGATGCTATGCTCGCTGAAGAGAAACAAAGCGCGGGTGAAAAGGGCACTCGTGCTGAGCAGGTAATGGAAACAGAAAATGCGCTATTCAAGCTCTATCAAGATCCTAATCTCGATCATAAGCCGAAAGAGTTAGAAGAACGGGGTGGGGCTTATTATTCAGATGCATCACTAAACTTGGTTGATTCAATTTATAACAATCGTAATAGTATTCATGTTGTTAACGTCTTAAATAACGGAGCGATTAACGGCCTCCCCGACGATGCTGTGATTGAGTGTAGCGCGGTGATTGGTAGTTGGGGCGCGAAACCTCTTGCGGTTGGTGAGCTGTCAAACAATATCAAAGGATTACTCTATCAAGTCAAAGCATATGAACAGTTGACAATAGACGCTGCTGTTGAAGGTAATTATGACAAAGCGCTCATGGCATTAACCAACAACCCATTGGTGCCAGACATTGGTCGTGCCAAGTCAATTCTGGATGATATCTTAGCGGTGAACGCTCCGTATTTACCTCAATTTAAACTAACGACGTTGTAGTACTAAGGAAGGGCGCCAATGAAAGTCATTTTTAATGCTGATGATTTTGGTTTAACGAGAGGTGTAAATAACGGCATCGTAAAAGCTCATCAGCAAGGTGTTGTTCATTCAACCACCATGATGGTCGGTATGGATGCTGAGAAACATGCTTTAGAGTTGGCTCGCCATAATCCAGACTTGAGAATTGGCGTTCATCTTAGGTTTACAGCGGGAGTGCCTCTAACTGGGCACCCTAATTTGACCAACGGTCGAGCGCATTTTATCAAATACGACGAACTGTGGGGTAAGCAGGACTTCGAAACTCAGGTCATTTATGACGAAGCAAAAGCTCAGGTGGAACATTTTTTATCGCTTGGGTTAGAGCTAAGCCACTTAGATAGCCATCATCACGCGCATACTCACCCTCAAATTTTGCCCGTTATTAAAGAGGTAGCGAGTGAATACCGAGTGCCACTGCGGGGCACTGGCTTGTGTCAAGAATCGATGACAACAAGGTATGTCTTTACTGACGAGTTTTACGATCAAAAAGTAAGTTTAGATGGTTTGATGGCGCATTTATTGAGTCTAAAGACAGACTATGATTTGGTTGAGGTGATGTGCCACCCGGCAGAGGCCGATCAAGCGCTGATTTTAAAGAGTGGTTATGCGCTTCAGCGAGAGCTAGAGTTACAAGTTCTTACCTCTCCCATTTTAAAAGAACAGTTAGCTCAACATGGTATAGCTGTCACGGATTACTCTGAGCTCGTTTCTACCAATCAAATGGTCGGTGTATGATTAAAGGCTGCCAGCTTCGCCCCCTATGAGCACCTTACGAATTGCTGGCAGCCGTTCTACACAAACGGATATTTAATAACAATTGCAGTTGGACCCAATAGCATTATGGCAAGGATTAAAGATGTCGCCGAACTCGCCGGTGTAAATCGCTCTACCGTTTCTCGAATCATTAATGGGGAGGGGAAGTTTCGCGAAGAAACTCGAAAAAAAGTAGAGCAAGCTATGGCGCAACTGAATTATCGCCCGAGTGCGATTGCTCGTTCACTCGCAACCTCATCCAGTAATATGGTTGGCTTATTGGTGACTTACTATACGGGGGGCTTCTTTGGCGAGATGATGGAGCAGGTTCAGACTGAGCTGGATATTCATAAAAAGTTTCTGATTACCGCTCAAGGACATCATTCTGCAGAAGGTGAAAAGGAAGCCATTCAGCGTTTTAATGATCTGCGTTGTGATGGCTATGTCCTCCATAGTCGTTATTTGTCAGATGATGATTTACGTGAATTAGCAAAACAGCCAACGCCTTTCGTTCTTCTGGATCGCTATGTTGAAGGAATAGAAGAGCGTTGCGTTACTTTTAATCATCATCATGCAAGCCGTATTGCCGTCGAGCATCTTTTAGCTGGTGGTCATAGAAAAATCGCCTGTATTACCGGTCCATCCCAACGTCATAATAGTTTATTAAGAAAGCTTGGGTACGTTGATGCGATGAAGGACGCAGGTATCGATATTGACGAAAGCTGGTGTGAAGAAGGGAATTATGGTCGGCAAAGTGGTTATGATGCAATGGCTGCAATTTTACAACGACACCCTGAAGTTACTGCAGTCTTTTCTTGCAGTGAGGAAATGACGGTCGGTGCAATGCAGTACTTACACGAGCACAATATTTCAGTACCGGAGCAAATCTCTTTAACTAGCTTTGACAGTGTCGACCTTTGTGAAAGCCTTTATCCTACAGTGTCGGCAGTGCACTTTCCTATCAGTGATATGGCCCGTGTAGCGGTACAAACATTAATGGGATTAGTCAAAGATCAAGAAATAATAGATAAGCCAACGTTCGAGGCTCAGCTTAAAATACGCAAAGCAGATCGAACCTTAAAGTAGCTTGCTTTTGCTCATTAAATGAGTCATTAGAAATGACCATCTGATGTTTTGATACTTACTGATGAATTTATTCACAAAATTTACTAGTATTCTAACTCTCTTAGGCAACGTAAATCAGTAGTGAATAAGTGGCAGCCATTAAACTTACGGTCGATCGTATTCAACCCGGATTACATATCCGTCTTCCGCTAAAGTGGAACGATCACCCTTTTCTACTAAATAGTTTTAAGATTAAAGATCAAGAACAAGTCGAGATGATCCGTCACCTCGGTGTAAAGTTCGTTTACTTTAATCCAGAGCAAAGTGATGCCGCACCACTTCCAGTCGACCAGATACAAGCTGATAGAGTAACGAATGAAGCGTCGCTAGATCATGAAACTCAAAAACTTTGGCAAGAAAAACAAAACCGCATAGAAAAGTTAAGTGCGTATCGTCGACGCGTTATCCAGTGCGAAAAAGAGTTTGAGCGCTCTCTTGCGCGTATGCGCTCGGTCATGACGAAAATTCGTAATCGTCCAACAGCTGCCGTTGATGAAGCGAAGCTTCTTATTGAAGATATCGTCGAGAAGTTAATGTGTGATGATAATGTCACTCTACACCTGATGAACGGTAAAAATGAGTTTGAAGATATTTATTTCCATTCGTTGAACGTTGCTGTTATCGCCATGATGATTGGCCGTGCTAAGGGGTACTCAGCTGCGCAGTTGAAAGAGCTTTCATTCTCAGCGCTATTCCACGATATCGGGAAAATAAAAATTCCTACCGCAATATTAAGAAAGCAAGCACCGCTGACGGAACCAGAAACTAACTACTTAAAGTTGCACACCAAATATGGAGTAGACCTTGCGAGCCAAATAGAAGGTTTTCCCGAAGTTGCAAGAGTTGTGATTGCACAGCACCATGAACTAAGAGATGGGTCTGGCTATCCCAAAGGTCTGAAAGGAGATGAGATCAACGAGTTTGCTCAAATTATTGCTGTAGCTAACGCATTTGATAACTTGTGTCATACACCTATAGTCTCAGAGCAAAAAATTCCTTATACCGCACTCTCTCATTTATATAAGAACTGTAAACACCTATATAAAGAAGAAAACCTGAATATCCTGATTAAGTTTATGGGCGTGTTTCCTCCAGGCACTGTGGTTCAGCTTTCCAATAATATGGTGGGCTTGGTTATCTCAGTGAATGCATCGCATCTATTATTCCCAAATGTATTGGTTTACGACCCATCAGTGCCAAGGACGCAGGCGCCAATCATTGATCTTGCATCAAAGGATATAAAGATAGTTAACGCGATTCATCCGTCTAAATTGCCGGAGAAAATCAAAGAGTATCTTAATCCGCGTTCACGCATTTCTTACTTCTTCGATAGTGATGAGTAGTTATCCACAGATTTTTGTGGGTAAGCTGTAGAAATCTTGAGTGTTGTTTCGGGGTAATTTTTAGGTTGGATGGAAAGTATCCGCTTGGCATGTTTTTTTAGAAAAAATGTACTTTTAGTATTGCCAAAAAAAATCTTCTCCCTATAATGCGCATCCATCGACACGGCAGACGCCACAAGGCTTCAGCAATGTCGAAGAGGTAAAAAGGTTCTACGAAAAATTAGTTGAAAAAAGTGTTTGACACTAACAACCAAATCGCTAGAATGCACCTCCGCTTTGAGAGAAAAACTTCTCGTAAAGCAAGCTCTTTAACAATATAGACCTATCAATCTGTGTGGGCACTCGTTGATGATAATCCAATTAGAAACTTCGGTTTCAAATTAGGTTTCAATGAAACGAAGTGACCATTGAATCTTCGGATTCAGCACAGTCAATTCAAACATTACT
>NZ_JAWJYE010000013.1:0-125511 GCF_032970445.1 Vibrio sp. T13N | reverse complement strand
GGCAGTAAGAGACGCAGGTTTAGCAAGCATCAATTCAGGATCATTCACTGACATCAATGGTGTTGTGTGTTTGTCCACAATCGCCATCTTAATGTGGCTCATTATGATTGGTTCTATTCTCAACCCAATGAAAAGTTGAGGAAAAAGTTCTACGAAAAATTAGTAGAGAAAGACACAGTTGACTTATTCTATAAGAGTCAAAAACGTAAAACTCTAGTCGAAGATTTTACAGAACTACTTGCAGAGTACGGCTACATAATGAAAAGAAACAAAGGGAAGTTTGAGTCTTTATTCAAGTATGCAACCAAGCTTAAGAAGCTAGAAAATGGATTGACTGACGTTCGAAAAGAGCGTGGGATTAGAATTAAGTATAATATACGTTCTAACTTTGATCGTCTAGATAAGATGGAAATTAGTCATGACACTTTACTAGAGTATGTGTATAAACTTTGTTCTTCTTATCCTAAAATGATTGACATATTTATTGATAAGTTTCCTTTTATTTTTGTAGATGAATATCAGGATACACACCCGTTTGTAATTAAAACCTTAAGCTTGATATCCACGAGAGCGAAAGAAAGAGACAGACCTTTGTGCATTGGATACTTTGGAGATACGTTACAAAGCATATACCAAGATGGTGTAGGATCTAAGATAGATTCAATTCATTCTGGACTAATTAAAGTAGAGAAGAAACAAAATAGAAGGTCATACGCTGAGATAATAGATGTTTTTGACAGGTTTAGAAATGATGGCTTATCTCAAAAGTCGATATATGAAGATAGTAATGGAGGAATGTTCAAATATTACTCATCTAAAATAGAAGGTGATGAATCTCAGCATATAGATAATCTTGTTTCTAAGATAAAGAAAGATTTTGGTTTGACGGGAACTGCCAATGTATCTTGTCTTGTCTTGAAGAATGATACTATATCAGATATTTGTGGCTTTCCCCAGTTTTACAGAAAAATGAAGTCTGCATTTTTTTATAGCGATGCTCCAAGATTAATTATTAACAAGGACTTAAGTAAACTTAATGAAGCTGTTAAGGAAATATATAACTTGATCGAGTTTGTATGTATTATAAATAGGGATGGGTTACATCTTTCTGATATTTTACCTAATAACATTGGCCGCATCAGTTTTTCTGAAGTAAATAAATATTATGACGAACTTAAGAGTTTAAATGCAGATCCTGAGCTTTCATTAAGGGAAAACCTTTCTTCTATTTTAGGAAAGGAAGGCGGGTACGGTAGGTTATTTATCGGGTATCTATCCGAAGTAATTTCTTGTGTTG
The DNA here is from genome assembly GCF_032970445.1 of Vibrio sp. T13N. Taxonomy (NCBI): domain Bacteria; kingdom Pseudomonadati; phylum Pseudomonadota; class Gammaproteobacteria; order Vibrionales; family Vibrionaceae; genus Vibrio; species Vibrio sp. T13N. Next base: position 124,214 of record NZ_JAWJYE010000013.1, on the reverse strand, counting down.
ATTCAGATTATACTGTAGATGGTATCATCGGAGGTATAAGTGATTTACTAGAAAAATCTTCATCTAAAGATGCTGAATCAGCGGCCAATATCATTAATGATCTATTTGACATCAATTTAAAAGAGTTTAAGAATTGGTTTACTTATCTTAAATCAAACGTTGAAAACGAAGATATTTATCTGACATGCCATAATTCAAAAGGTTTGGAATTTGAGACTGTAATTGTTTTCCTTTCTGACTCATTTAACAATAAAACTGATTATTTATCTGCTTTTTTTGATGATACAGAAAATGACGAATACACAGAACGAAGAAATTTGTTGTATGTTTCGTTATCTAGAGCTATCAAGAATATGGCAGTTGTTTTTACTCATGAGGAAATTGAACCAAGTACAAACGTCAATAAGTATTTTGGAGCTGCTCAGCATATCTAATTGCCCCATAAGCAGCCAGTAATAACTGGCTGCTTTTCAATGGAAGTTCTATTTCAAGTTTCGGCCAATCAGATAGTTCTTAAAGAAGTTCACATTTAGGATTTTTCCTGTAGCTTGTGTTATTAGCTAATCAGTAGTTAGTAAGCTGCCTTTGCTCCAACTGTACTTTGACGGCCAATTGGAAGTTGGTGTTAAACCATTCTTCTCGAATGGCTCGATCTACATCTACAGGTTTCTTCATAACAGCCTTACACTGCGCGGCATACATAGCACCCAACGTGTAGCTAGGGAAATCCCCGAAACTCTCATTACACCAGTGTTTAGCATACAGCCATCACGATGGTCGTGAGTGACTTTGCGCTTATAACCGTCTGGGAGTCACATCTTGTTTTTGCCTGTCGTTGAGTTAATCTGCTTTTGGCTAAACTTGCAAAGTCAATGAAACGTTTCTGTCCAAAACCTTCACGGCTGGCGCTTCTAACGCAGACGTGTCCTAACTATTCTTAAAAGCGGCTCGTTACAGCCGCTTTTATCTAGGTTTAGAAACTTTGTTAGTTATAGTTAGTTGACTCAGTAGCTATGATTTTTAGAACTTCCGCTGCAATCCGTACAGCCTTTATGCCAGCAGGTATATCGAGCTTATCTGAATACTGCACCCATACTTCACCATCTTTCGCGATGCGTATCATTGCAAAAGTATCGTTGAGATATGATTTGCTGACACCTAGTTGTTCATGAATGTCTTCCATACTAAAGTTCCTTCCTAGCCTAGATTTATTGCAATAGAGTACGGTGTATTACGGCGGTCAATACTGAGTTGCATTTTGTTTTCAGCTAGAAACTGCATAAGAAATATAAGCTTATCTTCCCGCTCTATTTCTTGGGTATCAACCTCGTATCCAAGAGCTTCCTTCACTGAGTAGAAGGACTCAACACTTGAGTAAATTTGATCAATAAACAACGGATAATCGAAGATCGTTTTAGAAGAGTCCCGCAGCAAAGCTGATCTGAGTCTATATACTGCTCTAATCTGTTCAATTGATATCCCACAAGTTAACAGATTGAAGAAGTCATAGTTATTTGTAAAATCAGCATGTTCAATGGATTCTAGAATCGCTTTAAGCTCAAAGTTTGCTAATTTACGCATACTTCACCTCTATAACTGGGAAAGCATTCACTGCTTCGTGCAACTGCTGAATTTTTGCTTCTTTCCCATAACGACCATAAGTGATGTTGGGATGAGCATGACCAACGATCTCAGCCACTATGTGCTCAGGCGTATCAGCAATCTTTAACTCATCGACAAAGGTATGCCTGAAGGAGTATGCCGTTGGTCGCGCATTCGGCTTCATTCCAATTGCTGTTTGCAGCTTCCCTAAGTTAGTGCGATATCGAAATGACCAATCTTTGTTGTCTCCATGCGGCTTGTAATCAAAAAGCTGTTTTTGCTTTTGCTCTTGGCGTCCTTGCACATACTCAAGAAACCCTTCGTTTATCAATTGATTGTGCAAGGGGACAATACGCAAAGCATTGGAAGTTTTTAGCCGTTGATCCGCTTCGGAGTCTGAAATAGTAATGCATGGGACACCTTCAATTATTTGAATGTCACTGGTCGTTAACTGGCAAACTTCGGAAGGGCGGCAACCGTGGTATAGCTGTATCTTGGTTGTCCAATTAAATTGTGCGTCTTTTTTACGATATTCGGAACTAGAAAATAACTTTTTAAGCTCTTTTAACTGCCAGCGATCACGCTGCTGTGATGCTTTAGCTACACGATTTTTCGGCGCTTTAATCGCTTTGAAGACATTTTTCTCAATGAGTTCAATTCGTTCACAGTAATCAAAGAACTGCTTATTTGCTGCGATGTATTCCTTCACTGTTTTGCAACTTAATCCCCTTTCAATCAAATGATCTCTGTAGGTGCTGGCAGCTTTGGCAGATAAACTGACGTTTTGCTTGGTTAGATAATCCAAGAAATTGGTACAACGCTGACTCAACTGCGTAAGAGTCAATGGTGTGACTTGCTCCAGACGTTTGCTATGAATAAAGTTATTTAACTCTGTGGTGAGTTCTTGTTTGCCAACCATACTGTTGTTTACAATTATTTCAGGAGCAGGAGCAGGAGCAGGAGCAGGAGCAGGAGCAGACAGTGCTCGGGTCTCAATACTCATTGAGGTACATTTTGATTGTGGGTTGTCTACATGCGGAAGATTCGAGCAGAACTGTTGGCGAATCTCTGCCACCTTTGTATATAAGCTAATCTTAAAATCTGTATAAGGGATATTTTCTGCTAAAGCTTGTTCATGTAGCGTGTGAATCGCGCTAACAAGCTGAGCATTTCGTTTGGTAGCTAATCGACGATATTTAGTGAAAAGAGAGAGGCGAATCTCTCGTGGATAACCCAGAGAAGTTTGCAGAATAGCTGGAGTGGAAATACGTGTATAAAACACGTTATTGCTCAATTTAATCAAATACATATGTATCACCTATTTGTATTAGGTGACATTTGATCGTCTTAAAACGAGAAAAGCCCTTGATAAATCAAGGGCTTGAATGTGGCGGAGAGATAGGGATTTGAACCCTAGATACGCTATTAACGTATGCCGGTTTTCAAGACCGGTGCTTTCAACCACTCAGCCATCTCTCCGTTGCGGAACGTATAATAGGGAGCATAGTCCGAATTGTAAAGTGCTGAATTATAATAGAAGTACTGTTTGCTCGTTTTATAGTCGCTGATGTAATGTTAAACAGTTTGAAAATGGGGTAAAAAAGAGACAAATAGTAGCGATTTATAGAGTTTTTACTTTATCTTGGCGCAAGTCAATAAAATGGTGTTTTATTGTTATCTTTATGATATTCAAGAAATAACTTGCTTTTAGGGTACAGGTGTTCGCCCGAAAGTATTTGCAAGACTTTGTGAACTAATTCAAAATTAACTGGTATAGCCAGTTGTGCTTAAATTTTTTAAGGGTGTTTATGAAGGTCACAAATCTATTTAAAGACAAAGTTGATGCGATTTCTGCTCATCAATCCGAGTTTATGAATTGGATGTCTCCAACGTTACGCGATTATTGGAGTGACTTTTTGGGAAAAGCTCAGAATAGCTTTCTTTTCTCAAAAGTTCGTGATCACCAACAGCCAGCTGTTAACGAAGAGGTTGCGCCTCAACCTGCACCAATCGTAATGGCACCTGAGGCTCAAAAGCTGTATGACGAGTTAAGTGAAAAAATTGGTGAAGTGATTCACACTGGTGACTGGGTGCATGTATCTCAAGAACGTATCAATCAATTTGGTGTGGTAACGGAAGACATGCAGTGGATTCACACAGATCCAGAACGTGCGTCAGTTGAATCTCCATTTAAGACAACCATCGCTCATGGCTTTTTAACATTAGCATTGTTGCCTAAATTGACTGACTCAGTGGACCCTGATAAGCCAATGTTCCCAACAGCCAAAATGGTCGTTAACTTAGGCTTAAACCAAGTTCGTTTCCCTTACCCTGTTAAAGCAGGAAACAATGTTCGTGCTGTCAGCACGTTAACAAAAGTAACGCCGATCAAAAAAGGTTTGGAGATCGAGCGTGAAATTAAAGTGGAAATCGAAGGTATTCGTCGACCTGGTGCTGTTGTCGTTTCTGTTATTCAACTGCATTTCTAATTCCAGAGCCAGATAGAAAACATATAAAAAGAGAGCATCAATATGCTCTCTTTTTGGTTTTATTGATTAAAGCTTTTTACTGGAGTGTAACCGTAATCAGCAATCGCTTTTTGTCCTTGTTCTGAACGAAGGAAGGTGACGAATCCTTTACCTGGTTCGCTAATCTTATTGACTTTGTAGAGCACTAGGAATGGCCGCGCCAATTTATACTTGTGATTGCTAATGTTTGCTGAAGTTGGGTCAATACCATCTAATTGAATCGCTTTTATTGAGCGATCTACTGACCCCACAGAAATAAACCCAATTGCACGAGTATTATGGTTCACGATGGTTTTTACCATGCTGTTGCTATTTACAACCAAGTTGTTCGGGCTGATATCTGAGACGAGGCGATCATTTACGATTTTGGTTAGTCCTAGCAGACTTTCAAAACTGTAGCGTGAGCCTGAAGACGCCTCTCTAGTGACAACAGCGATAGATTGATCTGCACCACCAACCTCTTTCCAATTCTTGATTTTACCTTTGTAGATATCAAACAGTTGTTGTTGGGAAAGGTTTTTTACAGAGTTTGTACGGTTTACAACAACAGCTAGGCCATCATAAGCGATAGGATATACGTTGAGATCTTCACCTTTTTCGCTTTCTGTCAGATAGCGAGAGCTCATCCCAATCTCGGCTACGCCTTTATTAACCATTGTAATACCCGCACTAGAACCAATACCTTGAACGGCAATGTAATCGTCCGGGTGTGTTTTGTTGTATTCCTCTGCAAGTACATCCATTACGCGAGCAACCGAGGTTGACCCAGAGATATTAATTTCTTTTGCAATGGCGGGGAGGGAGACTGCTATGGCCAATAACGTCGCCACAGTAAAACGTAACATATTAAACTCCATATACGGTATAAAGCAGCGTTTATGATATTGCGTTCAGGTTACACTTTTGTGAACTGTCGGGTCTAAACAAGGGAATTCTTTCTAACCAAGAGGTGATGTAGGTAGCGTTTCCAAGCAAAGTGAGATGATAATCTGAGTAAATGAGAATATAGCCACCCTTTGTTTGAGGTAGGCAGATAATCACCATCGATGGTGGTGTAAAGGTTATATACTAGGATCGACAGCTCTAACTATCATCCATCGGGAGAACGTTGATGTCAGTGTCCCAAATGGCGACAAGTCGTTTATACAAATCAGTTCAATCGCTCTGCTCTGCGCGTAATGCTAACCTGCCTGTCGAGCAGGGTAAGTGCCTATATGAGCCAGTGGAGAATGGTGTCGAGCTTCATAGAGCGCATTTTCTTCTTGATTCACAGCACAGCGAATATACCTCTCCCGTCGCGAAGATCGTGTTTGATGAGGGCAATCAGCTTTGGTATTTCTACGTCCCAACGTACCGCAACGAATTATTAAGGTGGATACCTTATAAGCCACTTCCATACAGTCAAACGCTCGAAGACCTACTCACCGAGTTGGAAAGCGATCCTCAAGCGTGTTTTTGGGAATAGGGAACGCTCCAACTCTAACAGCTGTCAATGTCACCATGATTTATGCTTTGGATTTAACGACTTGGTTTCTAAAGTCTTTCGGTGTCATGTTGTAAATCGATTTAAATGCTGTACTGAAATGCGCTGCACTTTTAAATCCGGATTCAAACGCTATTTCTGTTATAGATTTTTCTGACATGCGCAGCTGGGTCGCGGCGAAGTTGATCCGCTTCACTTTTAATATCTGTGAAAATGAAAGATCCTCTGCGGCGAGGCGGCGTTTTAAGGTCGCGATAGACAKGCTCATATGAGCCGCTAAGCCTTCCAGAGTGATATCTTTCTCGATATTGTTCTCAATATACTTGATGGCCTTTTGAGAGTCGCTTAGGCTGCTTGCATCATCTATGATTGATAGGATGTTTGGCTCTACCTCCACCATTAACGACAGCAGTGCCATTGCGATATGACCTTGTGTGTAGTCTGGAGCATTGCGACTCGCTAAGTTGACCAATGTGTCTTTTAGTTGTGCTACTTCGCTGCTGGTTTGCGCTGAAAAAGGATAGAAGCGCCTTTCTTCTGTCTTGGAGCGTAGCATTGGGTGGGCTTTTTTAAAGTCACAGAATAGATTTGGGTTGAAGACTAGAGCCAGTGCTTTAAAGCCATCTTCACTAGGAATGGCTTCTGCGCTGCTCAAATCAGAGGAGTTGTAGAGAGTAAAATCTCCAGCTTTAAGTTCAAACTGTTCACCATTTGGTTGATGAACTAATAGGGCACCTTCTTCAACAACATATAAGCCATTATGTGTTGCGGTGTAACGCTCACTTTTGCGCGCAGTGAAGTGATTAAAGCGAATGATCTCAATGTTCGGCATATTCGTTCTTATCATTTTTACATAACAAATAAAAAAGGCGCTCAATAGAGCGCCTTTTAACTTCATTCGGTATTATTCACTTACAGTCTGTTCTGCTTGTGCTGCTGGTTGTTCAGCAAATACCTGGGTTGGCTTTGCAACTAAACTGCGGTTCTCTTGGTTTACGTCCGCAAGGACAATTTCCAATGTATCACCAAGTTTGTATACGACCTCTTTATCGATAGAGATGGTACCGTTGTCGCCATTGCACTCAATTCTTTCTTTATTATCAAGAATTAGTGCACCAGGAATAAAGGCTGCTGCGCCATTTTCGAGAAGTCGGACACGTGCACCAGCACGATTAATATCGAAAATCTCACCTGTGAAACAAGTTTTCTTGTTCGGCTCATCAGCAAGCGTACGTGCATATAACCAATCTGAGACATTTCGCTCAGCAATTTTATGATGTTTACGGTGCAGAGCTAGTTCTTCACCGACTTGATCATCAGGTTTTTGCACGGGCTCTTTGCCTAGGATGACGGCCTTCAACATGCGGTGGTTGATCATATCGCCGTACTTACGAATTGGTGATGTCCAAGTCGCATAGATATCCAGCCCCATAGCGTAATGAGGAAGAGGCTGATTACCTACTTCACTGTAGGCTTGGAACTTACGAATACGATTATCAAGGTAAGAGGTTTCTTGCGCAGCCAACCAGCGACGCAATGCAGCAAAGCCTTCTAGAGTGGTAATTGACTCCGCTGTGAATTCCAGTGCACCTTCTGGATTGACAAGTTGAACCACTTCTTCAATCTTCTCAGTCTTAATGCCAGCGTGAGTATTGAAAACACCTGTTTCAAATTTATCGCGCAGTGTACGACCAGCACAGATGTTTGCGGTAATCATTGACTCTTCAACCAAGCGATTTGCACTGCGGCGCATATCTGCATGGATAGCAACCACATCGTTGTCTTCACTCAGCTCAAAACGGTAGTCAGGACGGTCTGGGAAGACCACTGCGTTTTTCTCACGCCATTCTGCGCGAGCAAGGGAAAAGTCGTAAAGGTCACGAACGATTGTCGCGATCTCTTCAGATGGTTGCCATGCTTCTGAGCTGCCGTTTTCTAGCCAATCAGACACGTGATCGTATGCTAAGCGTGCGTGTGATTTGATGTTTGCTGCAAAGAACTTGATATCGTCGCCAATTACGCCGTCTTTATTTACGGTTACGGTACAGCAAATAGCAGGGCGGATTTCGCCTTCAATCAGAGAGCATAGGTTGTCTGCTAGATCGCGAGGCAGCATTGGAATATTGCGGCCCGGAAGATAAATAGTATAGCCACGCTCACGCGCTACTTTATCCATTTCATCTTCTGGTGTGATGTAGGCAGTTGGATCTGCGATAGCAATTGTCAGTTCGAAATCGCCAGATTCGGTTTTCTTCGCGTACAGCGCATCGTCCATATCTTTGGTTGATTCACCATCGATAGTCACGAAAGGAACGTGTGTCATGTCTACGCGTTCTAGATCGGCGTCGTCTTTTAGTTCCCAGTTCTCGATGCCTGCTGGCTCAGAGTTTGGTAGATCGTTTTGAGCAAGCGTTACCCACCAAGGTGCAATTTTGTCGTTCGCGTCTGTGATTTTTTCAGAAATTTCCACGAAGAAAGAGTTATCGCCTTTTAGAGGGTGGCGAATAAGATGTGCGACAACCCAATCTCCCTCAGCGAACTCGTCAGGTTTTAGACCTTTCTTTAGTTTCGCTTTAAGAGAAAGCTTTTTAAGCTGTGGGTGATCAGGTGCTACGTTTAGCTTGCCTTTGAACATTTTGACTCGACCAATAAAGCGAGTCACGGCTTGTTCTAACAGCTCTTGTGGCTCTGCAACTTCGCGTTCATTTTCTGTGCGGATAATGGCGACGACTTTGTCACCGTGCATGCACTTTTTCATGTACGCAGGTGGGATGAAGAAGCTAGTCTTGCTGTCCACTTCCAAAAAGCCAAAGCCTTTATCTGTGGCTTTTATTGAGCCTTCTTTTTTCGGCAGGTTTTCTTGGATTTGCTGCTTAAGCTGAGCGAGTAGTGGGTTATCTTGAAACATCTTTTCTTAAATTACCTATGGAGTTGGGCACACTATAATCATTGCGAGCTATTATTACTACCTGTGGAGCGCAATTTCGCCGTGAATTTTGCTGATCGAATTGCAGGAAATCGGCTTAAATATTGATGAAAAACTCATCTGCGAGCTGCGCAAATCTACGGGGAATGGTGGGGCTGGTGGAAAAATATGCTAAAAATGCCATTATTGAGAATAAATTGTGATGTAATTCAATTTTTTCTGGCTTTTTTTATGCTTTTAAGGAATAATCCGCCTCCCTTAGTCGTCCCTAATGGCTTATCGCGGTTGTGTACTGTGCTGTGTTCCTGTCTGAATGGAATCAGTAACTGGATGAATCAGTATCGAATTGGAAGAGCATATGGGACTGTTTTTTTGTTTAATTAAGTAGGATCCCAATGCAAGATTCTGTTATTCAATTCAGCGATTTATCTCTGAATGATTCTATCCTTTCTGCTCTAGACGGAATGGGTTTCGTGTCACCAACTCCAATTCAGGCTGCGGCAATCCCACACCTGTTGGAAGGTGCTGACGCGCTGGGTAAAGCTCAAACAGGTACAGGTAAAACGGCAGCGTTCTCTCTGCCTCTTCTAAATAAGATCGATCTCAACCAACGTAAACCACAAGCTATCGTTCTTGCGCCAACGCGTGAGTTAGCGATTCAGGTTGCGGCTGAAATGAAAAACCTTGGTAAGAACATCAAGGGTCTTAAAGTTTTAGAGATTTACGGTGGTGCTTCTATCGTAGATCAGATGCGTGCTCTTAAGAGCGGTGCACAAGTTATTGTTGGTACTCCAGGTCGTGTACAAGACCTTATCAACCGTGAACGTCTACACCTAGATGAAGTAAACACGTTTGTACTAGACGAAGCTGACGAAATGCTAAACATGGGTTTCGTTGATGACGTTACTGCGATCATGGAACACGCACCAGAGTCTGCTCAACGCGTTCTATTCTCTGCAACAATGCCTCCGATGCTTAAGAAAATCGTTGAGCGTTTCCTACGTGAGCCTGTAATGGTTGACGTTGCTGGTAAGAACCACACTGTAGACAAAGTTCAACAGCAGTTCTGGGTAGTGAAGGGTGTAGAGAAAGATGAAGCGATGTCTCGTCTTCTTGAAACAGAAGAAACTGATGCGTCAATCGTCTTCGTACGTACTCGTCAAGACACTGAGCGTCTAGCTGATTGGCTATCTGCACGTGGCTTTAAAGCGGCTGCTCTGCACGGTGACATTCCTCAGTCTCTACGTGAGCGTACTGTTGATCACATCAAACAAGGTGTTATCGACATCCTAGTTGCAACTGACGTTGTGGCACGTGGTCTTGATGTTCCACGTATTACGCACGTATTCAACTACGACATCCCATTCGATGTTGAGTCTTACATCCACCGTATCGGTCGTACTGGCCGTGCTGGACGTAAAGGTAAAGCGATCCTTCTCGTTCGCACTAACCAAATCCGTATGCTTCGCACCATCGAGCGCGTAACTAAGTCATCTATGGAAGAAATTCAACTTCCTCTACGTGACCAAGTTGCTGAAGCTCGTCTAGCTAAGCTAGGCGCTGAGCTTGAAGCAGAGAAAGAGCACAAAGCACTAGACAAATTTGCTGAGCTGGTAGAGAAACTACAAACTTCTCTAGACATCGACCCAGCAACGCTTGCTGCTATGCTTCTTAAGCGCCAGCAAGGTAAACGTCCTCTGTTCTACATTGGCGAAGACCCAATGGTTGAAGCGATTGAGCGTGATAAGCAACGTCGTAAAGAGCGCCGTGAAGGTGGTCGTGACGGCGGTCGTAACTTCAACAACCAAGATTGGGATACTTACCAGCTTCAAGTTGGTCGCGAGCAAGGTGTTCAAGTTAAAGACATCGTTGGTGCTCTAGCGAACGAACTAGGTCTAGGTAAAGGCTCTATCGGTGCGATCAAGCTAGCACAAGGCCACACATTCGTTCAGCTACCAAAAGCAATGACTTCTGAAGCTGCGGGCAAGCTAAGCAAACTACGCATCCGTCAACAAGATGTTGGTGCTGTAGTATGTGACTTCGATGACTTCCGAGAGTCTCGTGGTGGTCGCCGTGACGGTGGTCGTCGCGATGGTGGTCGTCGTGATGGCGGCGGTTACCGTGGCAACCGCGAAGGCGGCAACCGTGGTGGTGATCGTCGTGAAGGCGGTCGTCGCGAAGGTGGCTTCCGTGGTAACCGTGACGGCAACCGCGATGGTAACCGTGAAGGTGGCGAACGTCGCTTCGATCGTAACCGTGGTGGTGATCACCGTGGTAACCACCGTGGTGAGCGTGGTCACGGCCGTGGTCGTCGCACTCAAGAAGCATAATCACGAATCAGTGATTAGAGCAATTGATTAAATTGCCGCAAGAATTGAAAGCCGAGCGAAATGCTCGGCTTTTTTATGCGCGTCGAATACGGCTTTGTTTTTCATCGTGCTCATTTACCCAGGTTATTACTTCGTTTAAGGGTAGGGCTGGACAAAACAAGTAGCCCTGAATGATGTCGCAGCCACGACTGCGTAAAAAATGCAGTGTATCCATGTCTTGAACGCCTTCTGCGACGACTGAATACCCTAGGCCATGCGCTAACGCTATTGTGTTCTCAACGATAGAGCGGGTGCCCTCTGTCCGGCTTGCGGTACAAAGAAATGATCGGTCGATTTTAATTTGATCAACTGGGAGATCTCTCAAAAGCGACAGAGATGAATACCCGGTGCCAAAGTCGTCCAAGCTGATCTTAATACCCAATCCTTTGATTTGGTGAATCAGGGGGTTGAGCTCAACAACTCTATCAATCGCCATCGTTTCAGTAATCTCTAAGCTTATAAGGTCAGCAAATTGAGGGTTTACCTTGAGCAGTGTTTCCAAGCGGTTAAACAATAAATTAGACGAGAGATCTTTAGCAGATAAGTTAACGTGGACAGGAAGCTTGATGTCTTTTTCTATAAAGGTCTGGAGATCTTTTTCAACTTGGTTGAGGACCCACATGGTGATGTTGTGCACTTGATTACTTCGCTCCGCGATGGGGATGAAGTCGTTAGGCGAAATCGTTTTACCATTTTCATCATGCCAACGGATCACGGCTTCAAAGCCGACAGCTAAGTTAGTATGTGCATCAATCAACGGTTGGTAGTATAGCTGGAACTCCTCTTTTTCCAGCGCACATTGAATACGAGAAGAGATTTCGAGTTGGTACTTGGCCCCGACGTTCATGTCCTCATTATAAAATGCAAAGAGATTGCCATTTCGTTTGGCGTGATACATGGCAATGTCCGCATGCTTTATCAATAGATCATTGGACAGAGCGTCATAAGGGTAGGTACTGACACCGAAAACAACGCGGGAAGAGACTTGAAACTCATCTAAATGGAAGCGATTAGACAGTGCCGAATCTAACTCTTCGATGAGACTTTTGCCTGTTTCCTCGCATGCTGACGAGGTGAGGATGACAAACTCATCGCCACCAACGCGGAAAATCTTGTCACTGCCTTTAAGTTTCTCTTGGAGACGTTGCCCAATTTGAATCAGCAGTTGGTCTCCACAAAAGTGTCCCATAGCATCGTTGACTTGTTTAAAGTTAACGACATCGAAAAGGATCACTGAGAAAGGGTCTCCAGACTGTATTCTATCTTCGATTAACTCAAAGCAGTATTTACGGTTAGGGAGTCCAGTAAGTGCGTCGTGAACGGCATTACGCTTCTCTTTTTCAGCAACGGTATGAAGTTCTAGTATGGAGTCGTTGCTCCATTTGATAACCAGCACCACAAAAATGCTGCCACCGAATAAAATGAGAGAAACTCCGGTTTCCAAGAGGGAAGCGATAGGTTTTTGCATTATAGCGTGTAAAAAAGCGGCATATGCAAAAATGAAACAGCTGATTAACAACAATAGGAAAGTCCACCCGGGTACATCAGTTCTCGAGCAGATGTTTTTTGTCATCTGCCATCCCCAGCAGAGCAAAATCAAACCTAAGATCACTAATAGAAATGCAATAGTGGGCACATTATTACCCCGATTTATTGATTGGTTTATTATTTTTGTTCACCCAATAAACAACGTAGCTCATATCTCTGAATTTGTACAAATTGACCTATTCATAAATTATGTTTAACAAGTCATATTTTTTAGTCTTCAAATAAAATCAAAACTTGCTACAGATCAACAAAATTTGTTCAATCAAATCGCTTTTACTAAAAGATTGTTGAAAGATTAAAAAATTATTGAATAATAGAGGGGCAAACAAGAAGTACGCAGCGCACAAGCGCTATTACAACCTCTGCTCTACAACAGGATAACTATTTCATGTCTAATTCGTTTGTACTGGTGATCAACTCTGGTAGCTCTTCATTAAAATTTGCTGTTATTGATTCTGAAACCGGTGAAGCTTTGGTATCAGGTATTGGTGAGTGTTTTGGCCTACCTGAAGCTGAAATCAGTTGGAAATATCAGGGAGAAAAAACCGTTGAAGCAATTCCTGCTGGCGGTAACCATCATCAGTACGCTGTTGAGCGAGTGGTAAAACTACTCGAGACTTTGGGTTTGAGCTCAAAATTTGTAGCTGTAGGCCACCGCATTGTTGCTGGTGGCGAAACCTTTAAAGGCACAGTAAAAGTCGATGAAAAAGTTATTCAAGAAGTTGAGCGTCTTGCTGAGCTAGCGCCACTTCATAACAAAGCGAATGCAGAAGGCATGCGAGCAGCAATGGCAGCATTCCCTTCACTGCCTCAATTCGCTGTGTTTGATACTGCTTTCCACCAAACAATGCCTGCCAAAGCGTTTATGTACGCGCTTCCTTACGAGCTTTACGAAGAGCATAAAGTGCGTCGTTACGGTGCTCACGGCACAAGCCACTACTACGTAAGCCGTGAAGCAGCGAAAATGCTAGATAAGCCGGTTGAAGAAAGCAGCTTTATCACCGTGCACTTAGGTAATGGTGCATCAGTGAGTGCGGTTAAAAATGGCGAATGTGTTGATACAAGTATGGGTTTGACGCCGCTAGCTGGCCTAATGATGGGCACTCGTTGTGGTGACCTCGACCCAAGTGTTATCGAGTTCCTTTTCCGTAAAGGTTGGGAAAAAGACGAAGTGTTCGAGATGATGAACAAGAAGTCAGGCTTCTTAGGTGTATCCGGTGTAACAAGTGACGCACGTGGTGTACTAGAAGCCATGGAAGCGGGTAACTCACGTGCGAAGTTGGCATTTGAAATCTTCACTTACCGTGTTGCGAAATACATTACTTCTTACCTAGCTGCTCTGGATTCATTAGACGGCATCATCTTCACTGGTGGTATTGGTGAAAACTCACTACCAATTCGTCGTGAAATCTTGAAAAACCTAAAACTGCTAGGTTTTGTTGAAGATGAGAAAGGCAACGAAGATGCAAGATTTGGCAATGCAGGTGTTATTGCAACATCTGAGTTGCTCGGTGCGAAAGCACTAGTTATTCCTACCAATGAAGAGTGGGTAATCGCTCAACAGTCGGTGGAACTGCTGTAAAACGGCAAAAATTTTGGGAACTAAGTCAAAGCCCTTTCCTTTATGGAAAGGGCTTTTTTTGATCCAAATACATTCTTTCTCCATACAACTATTCGCATTAATACGGATCTCTAATAGCTGCCAATTGCCTTAATATTGATAAATATATAAACAACTTGGGCGGTGAAGAAATTTCAGTATACTGCGCTTAAGTCATACCAAAGAAAAATAGCCTTATGTCATGTAGGTGTCTCAGCTCGGAGACAGGAATTGCGTTTGAAGAACGATCAAACGAAATCGGATCTTTGCAGGCTATTGGGTATATAAATAATAAACCGTTGACTAGTTCGAAGATTAGTCAAATGAGAGAAAGTCATGTTTTTTAATAAGTCGCTTCAGCAAGAAAACCAACGATTAAAGCAGGATCTGCAACGCTTGCAGCAAATCCAACACAGTTTAGATGAAGAAATGCTTCGCTTAACGCTGGATAAGAAAGGCTGCATTACCTCTGCAAATACAAAACTTCAGCAACAACTCTTTTTCACTGATGCGGATATTTTAGCGAAACCGATTACCGAGTTGGTACCGTCAAATTCGCGTAATACAGAGCACTTTCATCGAATGAAGAGAGCCGTTCAAGACAAAGTATTTTGGAATGGCGCGATGCAAGTACTTAAAGGCAACGGCGAAGAAGCGTGGTTACGAACGGTTATCCAGCCTGTTTTGAACGAACATCAAGAAGTTGAAAGCTTTTTTGTGTTTGCTTCTGAGCTTACGCGAACGATCAAAACATCGCGTGAGCAAGAGGACATGCTGAATGCGTTGAGCCGCTCTATGGCGGTTATTGAGTTCACGTTAGATGGTAATGTATTAAAAGCCAATGATAATTTCCTTAGTACGATGGGTTATACACTGGATCAAATTAAAGGAAAGCATCATCGTATGTTCTGCGATCAGGAAGAGGCTGGTTCTGAAGCTTATCGCGAGTTCTGGCAACGTTTGGCAAAAGGACAGTTTGCTTCAGACCGATTTAAGCGAGTTAACCGTTACGGTGAAGAGGTATGGTTAGAAGCCTCCTATAACCCTATCCATAACGATAGAGGAGAGCTCTACAAGGTAGTCAAGTTCGCGACCGACATCACCCAGCAGGTGATGCAAGAGCAGCAAATGGCTCAGGCTGCGCAATTGGCTAATGAAGTTTCTCAAGAGACCGGAACACAAACACTGCAAGGTCAGCAAGTGATAGGTTCGACGCTAGAAAAGGTGCAAACACTGTCTGACCAGATGCAGCAAGCGAATACGGCCATTGACGAGCTCAAAGCGCACTCATCACGCATTAGTGAACTGGTTAATAGCATCAGTGGTATTGCAGACCAAACTAACTTACTAGCGTTAAATGCGGCGATAGAAGCAGCTCGCGCGGGTGAGCATGGTAGAGGCTTTGCCGTTGTTGCTGACGAGGTCAGACAGCTTGCCACAAGAACCAATGCGACCACTGATGAAATTGTCACAATGGTAACTGAAAACTTAGAGCGAACCGATAATGCTGTCCAACTGATCGCCAAATGTCAAAAAGAAGCACTAGATACGCTAGAACTTTCAGAAAAAGCGGGGAATGTGATGAACGAAATACAAGATGGTGCTAGCCGTGTCGTAGAGGCTGTGGAGCAATTTAACCGCTCATTGTAGTGGGTTTTTCATGCTATCAATGGCTGTTTTCAGTTCCGATATAATCAACTTGTTTACTACTGCTGCTCATCGCCAATAAAGCGCTTTTTTTGGTGATGAGAAAGCTAATTATTTCCCTCCTTAATATTTCGTATTTCTATCTTAACGTGTCGCTATTTTACAACACTGTTAATAAAAAGTAGCGTAATTTAATCTCCTGTTAACTTGGTTACGAATCACAGTTGGGGGAGACCTACTTGGACTTACTAAATTTCACCATAGATAACTTAGCACTGCTAGGTACGCTTACCATGGAGCACATCTCTTTGGTCGCTCTGGCTGTTGGGCTTGCCATCCTAACTGGCGTACCTATCGGCATTCTTATCACACAAAATGAGCGCGTTGCGAAAGTGGTGCTTTACGTAGCGTCCATCATTATCACCATCCCTTCAATAGCACTGTTTGGTTTGATGATTCCTCTCTTATCGACCATTGGTCATGGGATTGGCTACGTGCCCGCCGTGATTACCGTACTGCTTTATTCTCAGCTGCCTATTATTCGCAACACTTATACCGCCATTCACAACGTAGAACCGTCACTCCGAGAGGCAGCTCGCGGCATCGGGATGACGCCTTTTCAGCGTTTGAAAATGGTGGAAATTCCATTGGCGATTCCGGTGATTATGGCGGGTGTGAGAACGGCAGTAGTAATGAATATTGGCGTTATGGCGATCGCCGCGTATATCGGAGCAGGAGGGTTGGGCGTGTTTATCAGTCGTGGCATCTCGCAAAGTGATCCTCGACAACTGATCGTTGGTGCCATCGCCGTCAGCCTTCTGGCTATCATCGCGGATTACGGATTGATTCGACTACAAAAAAGATTAACGCCACCGGGCCTAACCGCTGCTCGATAAAGGATAAATAATAGGGACATTCAAATGATCAAAATTGACAAGCTAACCAAAATTTTTGAAACGCCTAATGGCCCGGTGACTGCCGCAGATCACATTGAGATGGAAGTTCCCAGTGGTGAAATTTGTGTGTTACTTGGCCCATCCGGTTGTGGCAAAACTACCACGCTGAAAATGGTCAACCGAATTATTCCCGCGACATCTGGCAAGATCTATCTTGGCGGTGAAGATACTTCAGGGATGGATACAGTCACTCTGCGCCGCAATATCGGTTATGTTATTCAGCAAATTGGCTTATTTCCCAACATGACGATCGGCGAAAACATCGCGGTGGTTCCCAAGTTATTAGGGTGGGATAAGGCAAGATACATGACGCGTGCAAAAGAGCTATTGGAGATGGTGGCTCTTGATCCTAGCGTCTTCCTTAATCGTTATCCAAATGAGTTGTCTGGCGGACAGCAGCAACGAATTGGTGTTGCCCGAGCGCTAGCTGCGGATCCTCCCGTCATGCTGATGGATGAACCTTTTGGCGCGATTGACCCGATCAACCGTGAAGTAATCCAGGATGAGTTCCTTAAAATGCAGCAAGAGCTCAACAAGACCATCATGTTTGTCAGTCATGACATTGATGAAGCGGTCAAAATGGCCGATAGAATTGCGATTTTCCGTGATGGTCACCTGGTTCAGTACGATACGCCTGACGATTTGCTCGCACACCCGAAAGATGATTTCGTGAAAAACTTTGTCGGAGATGATCGCGCACTTAAACGTCTTCGCTTAGTGACGGCTGAATCCGTCATGCAGACCACTTTTGCGTACGTGAAACCTAACGATACGCTTGCCGACGCTTTAACCAAAATTGACGCGTATGGGTATCGCGACGCCGTGATATTAGTGAATGACCAACACCAACCTATCGGCTATGTGCCAAAAGCTACCGCAATCAATATGAAGGGGTACTGCGGCGAACATTATGTCGGCCTGAAAACAATCGCCCGAACCACGGATGATCTGCGTAAAGTCGCGTCGAAGATGTTCACGCACGACATTGTTTGGATGCCGTGTGTTGACGAGAGTGGCCGCTTAGTGGGCGAAGTCACACAGCGCGGCATTACCCATTATCTAGGCGCAACTTATCAGCGCGATACCTCTCTTAGTGAGCCACAGCCATTGCATCAGGCTAAGGAGGCATCGTGACCAATCAGCTAAAACAAACCTACTATTTCGTTTTATTGGCGTGTGTCTTTGCGTTGGGTATTTATTTACAAGGCGCGGGTACGATCGATGATTTCCTCTACTACCAAGAAGACATGGTTTATTTGACGGTTCAGCACATTGAACTGGTGCTGCTGTCTGGTGGGTTGTCGATCCTAATCGCTATTCCCGTCGGCGTATTGCTCAGCCGTCCTCGTTTTCAGAAAGTCGCAGAATCGGCGATGCAGGTTTTGAATGTGGGGACCACGATTCCTACTTTAGCTATTCTTGCGCTGGCAATGAGCTTTCTTGGCATTGGCACCGTGCCTGCGGTATTTGGGCTGACGATTGCCTCGTTGTTGCCGATTGTCAGAAACACCTACATCGGGCTGAAAGAAGTGCCCGCTCATTTAAAAGAAGCGGCGTCAGGCATTGGTATGACCGAGTTACAAATGTTGTTTCAGGTTGAAATTCCTAATGCGCTGTTCGTCATTTTTGCCGGTATCCGCACGGCGTTAGCTGTCAACGTGGGCACCGTTCCACTGGCCTTCTTAATTGGTGGCGGTGGGTTAGGGGAGCTCATTTTTACCGGTATTGATCTGGATGAACCCATCATGATGCTGGCAGGCGCTATTCCTACAGCGATGCTGGCTATCGCTATCGACAGTGTGGTAGGAGCCGTTTCTTATGTCACTGTACCTAAAGGCTGTAACCCTATTAGAGCTAGACAATAACAATCCTAAAAATTGAACACAGACAGGAGTCAAACATGTTGAAGCAAATTACTCGCCGCTTGCTGGCCGTTGGTGTACTGCTTTCAAGTTTTCACGCATCTGCGGAAATCGTCGTAGGTGGTAAAAACTTTACAGAACAACAGCTTTTAACGGAAATCACGTCTCAATATTTAACCAAAAAAGGCTACGACGTTGATAAACGTTCGGGCATGGGCAGTGCGGTTTTGCGTAAAGCGCAAGAAAACGGCCAGATTGATCTTTATTGGGAATACACGGGCACATCACTGATCATTTACAACAAAGTCAAAGACAAGCTCCCAGCAGAGCAAGTGTATCAACGCGTTAAGGAACTCGATGCGAAGAAAGGTCTAGTTTGGCTTAACCCTTCAAAAGCGAACAACACCTACGCGCTCGCTATGCGCAGTGACGATGCGAAGCAACGTGGCATCTCAACCTTATCCGACTTCGCCGAGCAAATGCGCCAAGACCCGCCAATGACCATTGCTTTGAATGCGGAATTCTATGCACGAAAAGATGGCTTCCGACCTTTACAGAAAACCTACAAATTCAAAGCTTCACGAGACCAAGTGAAACGCATGGATACGGGGTTAACTTATGATGCGCTGAAAGGGAAAGAAGTCGATGCTGCGCTCGTATTCGCAACAGATGGTCGTATCAAAGCATTCGGTTTTACCGTTTTAACGGATGACAAACAGTTTTTCCCTGATTACGCGATCACTCCTGTGGTTCGCCAAGAAACGCTAGATGCGAACCCAGAGCTTGCCGAGCAAATGAACGCGCTTTCTGCGGCGATCGATGGCGATACGATGTCGACTTTGAATCAACAAGTTGATGTGGAGCGACGTTCGATCTCAGAAGTCGCAAGCCAGTTCCTATCTGAGCATAACTTGGGGTAATACCATGACTATCCTGCAAGTCAGTGTGGCCCAAATCAACGCCCAGTTAGGCGATGTGAATGCCAATCTGAATACTCATCAGGATTACATAAAGCAAGCTGCGGCCTTGGGGTCGCAGCTATTGCTATTTCCTGAACTCTCCTTGACCGGATACCAGCTCCAATCTTCTGTGCGTGAAGTTGCCATGAAGCGTGATGATGCTCGGCTTAAAGAGCTTGCGCAACTTGCACCGCACATGTCCGTGATTGTCGGCTTTGTTGAACAGGCTGATCCGGGAGAGTACTACAACGCGATGGCTTGGTTGCTCGGTGGTACGGTGGTTGCTGTGCATCGCAAAATCAATTTACCAACCTATGGTGGGCTTGAAGAGGGCAAGTGGTTTCATTCTGGTGACGCAACCACCAGCGTTTCTCTTGATGATAATTGGCGAGGCTCGGTTTTAATTTGTGCCGATTTATGGAATCCACCTTTGGTTCATTGCGCGCTACTCGATAAGCCTGAAATCTTGCTCGCGCCGATCAATTCGGCCAGCAGTATTGTCAGTAAAGATTTTTCCAATGAAGACAACTGGTTAGTTAACGTTAAATTTTATGCGGTGCTCTACGGAACTCCAGTTTTGATGGCCAACCGTTACGGGCCAGAGGGCGAAGCGTGGTTTTGGGGAGGAAGCTGTATTTTGTCTGCAACGGGTGAGCTATTGGCGCAGGCAGAAGACGGTGAAACCTTGATAACTGCAACCTTGTCATTGGACGATATTGATAAAGCCAGATTCGAGCTGCCTACCATGCGAGACAGCAATACACCATTGATCACAACACTATTGTCGAAGGCAAAACGCTAAAACTGGAGCAGTAGACGATGCAATCTATTCATCGATTTATTCACGAATTAACCTTTGAACAGCTTCCCGCTGACGTTATTGAACAAGCGAAATATTGCGTCTTGGATTTGTTAGGTGTCGCCGCAGCTGGTAAAGCGACGCAGCTGCAAAACATGGTAGCCAAACTCGCGCAGAAGCAGTTTGCCGGTGATACGCCGATGCTGTTTTCTGATCACACGGCTAGTGGTTGTGGGGCAACTCTATATGGCGGCATGTTGATTGACAGTATGGACGCGCACGACGGCCAAGTCCTGACCAAAGGCCATGTTGGCGTCGCTGTTTTGCCGGGGCTGCTCGCCAGTATGCATGAGTCAGCAGTTACGGGAGAAGAGTTATTAACGTCCCTCGTCATTGGTTACGAAATAGCAACTCGCGCCGGAATCGCGCTGCATCAAACCGCTTGTGATTACCATACTTCTGGTGCTTGGAATGCGTTGGGCGTCGCCGCGGTGTCTGCAAGAAGAAAAGAATTAACGGAGGCACAAACAGGGCATGCGCTCGGCATTGCCGAGTTCTATGGCCCGCGCAGTCAAATGATGCGTTGTATTGAACATCCAACCATGCTCAAAGACGGCTCTGGCTGGGGAGCGATGGCGGGCTTTGCCAGTACAGAGCTGGCAGAAGAAGGATTTACTGGCGCGCCAGCCGTGACTCTGCTGGACCAACAAACTCACGCTTTGTGGACAGATTTAGGGCAGCGCTGGTATATTCTGGAGCAATACTTTAAACCGTATCCGGTTTGTCGTTGGGCTCAACCCGCGGTTGAAGCAGTGAGAGCACTGCAACAAGAAAATAAACTAGAACCTGATGAGATTGAACTTATCGAAGTTCACAGCTTTCATCAGGCGGTGTGCCTGCATACCAAGCGCCCAGAGACAACCGAGCAGGCTCAGTACAGTTTGCCATTTTCAGTCGCGAGTGCGGTCATGGATAATACGGTCACGGTAGAAGCCGTCACCAAAGGACTGAAAGATCCTGCTCGCTTGGCAATTACGGAGCGGATGAAGTTAATTGAAGAGCCTGCTTACAATGATAAGTTTCCAGCCGAACGCTGGGCGCATGTCGTGGTGACGTTGAAAAATGGCGACAAACTGACTTCGCCTCCCTGTATTGCGCGAGGTAATCCTGAAAATCCTCTCAGTCGAGACGAGATGCAAGGTAAGTTTCGCACTTTGGCAGAGAAAGAATTGTCCGCTTCGCGCGTGTCAGCGATAGAGGAGGGCTGTTTGCAACTTGATAAAGCCAGTAAAGAGCAGGTACTTGCTTGGCTATCACTGCTTTACCAAGGCACGTTGTCTGATAAGCCGTCTGACACATCACGATGAGATCGAAGAGATCGAACTTCTTTTCTCTTACTCAATCTTAAGCTAAACGTCGCTCTTCACGCGGCGTTTTTTCATAGCGTTTTTTGTAGCAGCGCGCAAAATACGATGTAGAACTGAACCCACAAGCGGTGCTGATTTGAGTAATGGACAGCATGGTTTGCAACAACAAATGTTGAGCGCGTTCTAAGCGCAATTGAAGGTAGTAATTACCTGGTTTGTCTTGCAAGTATTGCAAAAATAATCTTTCCATCTGCCTGACCGATAATCCTACTTGTTCGCCAATTTCATAGCACTTTAGCGGCTCTTCCATGTTGGCTTCCATGATCTCTACAGCGTCGAGCAGGCGCGGGTGGCGGATGTTGTGCTTACGAATTAACGACATCCGCTGTTTATCATGCGCTGGTCGAATCGCAGGGTGAATGCATTGCTCAGCCACTTGATTCGCCAAGTCGCTCCCATGTTGGTTTGTAATTAAATGAAGCATCATATCCAAACCAGCTAAGCCGCCCGAACAAGTTGGTGTGCGTGGGTCGAATTCGTACAACTCACTGGTCACGTTAATGTTTGGAAACTCCTCTGCCAGGCTGTTGGCGGACTCCCAATGCACGGTACACGTTTTGTTTTTTAACAGGCCAGCTTTTGCTAACAACACGCTGCCTGTCGAAGTCGAGCCCACGGCGATACCTTGACGAAGCGCTTGCTTTAACCACTGATTCACCGACCCACTCGCGGCAGCAACGTGGGCGCCAATACCCGCTACAACCAGCAGCAAGTCTAAATGAGCAATGTCGTTGACTGACTGTGTTGGCGAGAATGAAACGCCATTGCTGGCCGACACTTCTTTATCTTCGAATCCATAAATATCCCACTGATACAAATCGCAACCAGCGAGGCGGTTGGCCATTCGAAGAGGTTCGATAACCGCCGAAAAAGAGAGCATCGAAAAATCAGGAATAAGGAAAAAACCAATGCGATACGTGTGTGTCGTTTTCATTCTCTGTGGTCACCAAGTGGGCAGTTCATCTATGTCGTATTTCTGGATAAGAATGTCGCAATTGTTAAATTATTGCTATCAAAATTCGAACATGATGTGACTTAAGACAAGGAGTTCTTTGTCGAGCATACACATTCATTTGGACGAGATAATTATGATTGAACAAAAAGCCCCAGTAATTAGTGATGGTCTACGCCTTGATGGCGCTTTCTTTACTGACGAGAACGTTAACAACCCAGACTTACCGATCGTTATTGTCTGCTCAGGCTTTACTGGGCAAAAAAATATTCACCCAGAACGTTACGCGAGAGCCTTAACTGCGAAGGGCTTTACAGTATTCGGATTTGACTACCGTGGCTTTGGTGAATCTGAGGGTATTCGTGAGCGAGTTATTCTGGATGAACAAGTACGCGACATCGCTAATGCGGTTGCGGTTGTGAAACAGCGCGCTAACGAGGAAGGCCGCAAAGTCGTACTGGCTGGCTGGGGCATGGCGGGTGGATTAATTCTTGATGCTTACCGAGTTTGCCAAGATGCGATTGATGGCCTTATCTCCATGAACGGCTTTTATGATGCGGTACGTGTTCAGGTTGCTCAACGTGGCGAGCACGGCTGGAAAGCGTTCCGTCAATTTATGTTAGAAGAGCGTACACGTCTTGCTCTTGGTGGAGAAAAGCAGGGGATTGATCCATTTGAAATCTACCCGCTTGATCCAGTAAGCCGCGAATATGTATTCACTGAACTGGTCAAAGCGCCGGGCTACGGAGTGACATCTGATCTGGATTTTGCGGATTCTCTCATCAATTTCAAACCGGAAGCTCTACTGGACGAGCGATTTGCAGACGCGCCAATCTTGATTGCGCACGGTGCAGAAAACGACCTTCACCCAGTGACCGAAGCAAAGTCGCTGTACGCGAAATACCCTGGGCCGAAATCTCTATTCTTACTGCCTGAAGGTGGTCACACCGAGTGGATGTTGGACGACGATCCTAAGTTTATTCAGTTTTCTGGTGTGATCGCGAACTGGTTGAGTGAGAACTTCAGTTAAGTCTTCAAGAGGTGCTTTCGTTGATGGCACCTCTACCTTTCTGACAGGATGATTTTCTATGAGCATAATTCCATTTTGTGAAGCGGCTGACCCATTTGTAAATAAACCAACAATCGCGATTCCTGAAGGCGCGGTTGATTGTCACGCCCACGTTTTTTCTTCACGTTATCCGTACTGTGAAACGCGAACCTACACGCCACCCGATGCCAGCGTCGGCGCGTACCTGCATTTGCATCAGCAATTAGGCATTCGTCATGGCGTGCTGGTTCAGCCGAGTGTGTATGGCAATGACAACCAGTTGCATCTTGATACATTACGGTATTTACGCCAGCAAGGTTACGACTACAAAGGCGTCGCGGTCGTGGATGCGGATGTGTCCGAGCAAATGCTGGATGAGCTACAAGAAGCGGGATTTTGTGGGGTGCGGATGAACCTGCTGTTTAAAGGTGGTATTGAGTGGCGTGATGTTGAACGTTTAGCGGCTCGCCTTGCAGAGCGACACTGGCACCTTCAATGCTTAATTGATGTTTCACAGTTTGATGACTTATATCGCCGATTAAGGGCTTTACCCGTGCCCGTAGTGATTGATCATCTTGGACATATGCCAACAAACAAGCTTATTTCTCATCCTGGTTTTCAAACCTTATTGAAGCTTAAGGCCGAAGGGAAAGTGTGGACAAAATTGTCGGCACCGTATCGTTTGTCGCCTCAATCACCGCCTTATGATGACGTTTCTCCATTTGCTCAAGCTTTGTTAGAAGCGAATGAAGAGCAGTGTGTTTGGGGATCGGATTGGCCTCACCCATGTTTTGCCGCTGAGATGCCAAATGATGGCCAGCTGTTAGATACCTTGTGGCACTGGACGCAAGATACGACACTGTTTGGCAAGATTCTGGTCGATAACCCCAAGCGCCTCTACCGCTTTTAACTCCGCATTTATGTTACGAACCTAAAAAGACAACCGTAAGGCACTGA
Organism: Vibrio sp. T13N; assembly: GCF_032970445.1. NCBI lineage: Bacteria > Pseudomonadati > Pseudomonadota > Gammaproteobacteria > Vibrionales > Vibrionaceae > Vibrio > Vibrio sp. T13N. The sequence goes on along the minus strand of NZ_JAWJYE010000013.1, from coordinate 99,551 downwards.
TTCAAATTATGCTTCCTGCACTTCCGCTACAGGTTTCCTCTGATCCTGTGGTTATCAAGTTCTTTAACACCCTTAAACAGCTTGGTTTCAAGGGGGATACTGATGCCCGCTATACCACTAGATTGAGCATGGCGACTGATAACAGCGTCTACCAGCAACTTCCTCTGTCGGTCGTCTTTCCTGCCAACCATCATGATGTGGTAATACTTGGCAAGGTCAGTGCACGTGATGAATTTAAGCACCTGACCTTTTCGCCCAGAGGAGGCGGAACGGGCACCAACGGACAATCATTGAACTCGGGGATCGTGGTTGACCTGTCTCGCTACATGAATCGAGTGTTAGAGATTAACGAGCGGGAAGGCTGGGTGAGAGTGGAAACTGGGATAGTCAAAGACCAACTCAACGACATCGTTCGTCCTTATGGTTATTTCTTCTCGCCAGATCTGTCGACCAGCAACCGCGCAACATTAGGTGGGATGATTAATACCGATGCATCAGGCCAAGGCTCTTTGCAATATGGTAAAACCTCGGATCATGTGTTGGCGCTCAAAGCCGTATTGGCGGATGGTTCGGTTCTCGATACCGAAGCAATTCAACAAAACAAATGCTTAAACAGTGATGTAGTATCGCGAGCGTTAAAAATTACGGAGGAAGTTTGTCGAGACAAGCGTCAACAGGTTCTGGATAAGTTTCCTCCTCTGAATCGATTTCTTACTGGTTATGACCTAAAAAATGCCATAAACGACAAGAGTGAAGAGTTTGACGTCACGAGAATATTATGTGGCTCTGAAGGTACGTTAGCTTTTATCACTGAAGCCAAGCTCAATCTTACGCGAATACCTACCACGCGACGGTTAGTGAACGTTAAATACGATAGTTTTGACTCTGCATTGCGAAATGCTCCCTTGATGGTCGAAGCAGAGGCGCTATCGGTAGAGACGGTTGATGCAAAGGTGCTTAATCTTGCAAGAGAAGACATTGTCTGGCACTCGGTAAAACACGCGATCTCAGATGTGCAGGGCAAAGAGATGCAAGGGATTAACTTTGTCGAGTTCGCAGGCAGTCACAACGATGATATTGAGGATAAAGTTGAACGCTTACTTTCAATTCTCGATAAAGAAATGGCTCACCGACGCAGTGGTATCATCGGTTATCAAGTCTGTCGTGAACCCCAAGACATCCAAGCTATTTATGGCATGCGCAAGAAAGCGGTTGGGCTGCTTGGCGCGACCAAAGGTCAGGCAAAACCGATTGCATTCGCGGAAGATACCTGTGTGCCGCCTGAAAATTTGGCGGACTTTATCGCGGAGTTTCGTACGTTGCTAGACAGCAATAACCTGCATTATGGCATGTTTGGGCATGTGGATGCTGGCGTCCTTCACGTGCGTCCGGCGCTCGATATGTGTGACCCTGAGCAAGAAGCGTTGATGCATCAACTGTCCGATGATGTAGTCGCGCTGGTGGCAAAATACAATGGCTTAATGTGGGGAGAGCACGGTAAAGGATATCGCTCAGAATATGGACCAGCCTTCTTTGGTGATGAGCTCTTTACTGAATTAAGGCGTATTAAAGCGGCGTTTGACCCCGACAATAAAATGAATCCGGGGAAGATTTGCACACCACTGAATAGCGACGCTGAAATGGTAAAAGTCACAGCGACCAAGCGTGGCTACTATGATCGTCAGATCCCCGTAGAAGTCCGAGAGTCGCTTAAGCCCGTGCTGTCTTGCAATGGCAATGGGCTGTGTTTTAATTACGATGCTGATAGCCCAATGTGTCCATCATTTAAAGTAACAGCCGATCGTCGCCACTCTCCGAAAGGGAGGGCTGGGATAATGCGTGAATGGCTGCGTCGCCTTAATGACAGTGGCTTCGATTTGCTCGCTAACGAACAACAGCTTCTCAATCAAACATTATCGGTTAAGCTTTTGACTCAGAAGCTGAGTAAGTTGATATCTCGCCCCACATCTGACGACCTATCGCATGAAGTTTATGAGGTGATGAATGGCTGTCTAGCGTGCAAAGCGTGTGCGAGTCAGTGTCCTGTTAAAGTTGATGTGCCTGATTTTAGAGCAAGTTTTTTACACGTCTATCACTCGCGTTATCGCAGACCGCTGCGCGACTATCTGCTGTCGAATATTGAGCAACTGTTGCCGATTATGGCAAAAGCTCCCAAGCTGGTTAATCAAATTGCATCTAGTAGGCCTGTTACGCAAGTATTAGAGACATCCATCGGTTTTGTTGATTCGCCAGTGCTATCGATCCCTACGTTGCAAAGTCGATGTCAGGCACTTGGAGTGAGCCCGTTCGACTTTGCGTATCTAGAATCGCTTTCCCCAGAAGTGAAGCAAAATTACGTCTTGATTGTTCAAGATCCATTTACCAGCTTTTATGAAGCCGAGTTGGTTGCGGACTTTATTCAGTTATTGCAGCGGTTAGGGAAACACCCTGTTGTTCTGCCTTTCAAACCTAATGGGAAAGCTCAACATGTAAAAGGTTTCCTTAAGAAATTCGCCAGAAATGCACAAAACACCTCGGACTTTCTCAACCAAGTTGCTGATCTTGAAATTCCTATGATCGGTATCGATGCAGCCTTAGTGCTTTGTTATCGTGATGAATACCATCAGGTTCTAAAAGAAAAGCGGGGCGAGTTTACAGTTTATACGGCTCATGAATGGCTGGTGGATACACTCAATGAATGGCCGCCAGTAAGTTTATCAGACGAAGAGCCTTGGTATTTGATGGCGCATTGCACAGAAAAGACCAAAGTACCGGAGACTGAGAAGTCTTGGCAGTCTATTTTTCATCACTTTGGTTTAAAGCTGCAAGTGATACCTACGGGATGTTGTGGCATGGCAGGGACATTCGGCCATGAAGTGGATAAGAAAAGTACGTCTGAAGCTATTTATCAGCTGAGTTGGAAACCGAATATAAAGAACCTGCCCACCGAGCGTGTGTTAGCCACGGGATATTCCTGCCGCAGTCAAGTTAAGCGTTTTGAAGGGGAGGTAGTTCGACATCCGGTCCAAGTTTTAGCCAGTTTGTTTAGTGCATAAGATGCTTAGGCAATTTAGTATACGAAAACGCTTGCCTTAAGACTTTACCTGCCTTTAATGTATCCGGCCGCAGAACTTCAATCTGCTTAACAACACAGGAGAGAATTGGGCTTTCACTTCCGCTCGACAGAAACTCCTTTCAAATTGATACAACAGCGCAGCAAACTTCCCTTGCTGCGATACTGTGTTCCATATTTTGTGAGTACTTATGTTTAACTCAGAACGCAAAGCGACGGTTATTCTGGTTGCGACAACGATGATCGCGGCACTTGGTTGGATCTTTTCTAAGGAAACAATACAGGGTTTACCACCTTTCGGCTTTATCGGGGCGCGATTTACTATTGCATCGCTCTGTCTGCTGCCGTTGTGCTATCGACCTTTGTTGAAAGCGAATTTGAGAGATGTGCTTTCTGCTGGTGGTGTCGGGCTCCTGTTAGGCAGTGCCGTTATGACATGGATTTACGCCATCTCCATCAGCGACACGCTCGGGGAAGGCGCATTTATCATGAGTCTCTCCATGCTATTTGTGCCTATTGTTGCGTGGGTTATGTTTCGTCAACGACCACAACGAATTTTCTGGCTCTCTTTGCCTATCGCGGTATTAGGTCTCGCCTGTCTCTCTTTAGTTGGCGGTTGGAAGCAATCGGCCAGTCAATTTTGGTTTCTTGGGGCGGCACTGGTTCTTGCGCTTCATTTTAATGTGAACAGTAAATACTCTCAAAAATTACCTGTGTTGCTGCTTACTTGCGTGCAGCTTTTTTCTGCTGGTTGTTTAGGTTTGTTGGTTTCTTTCTTTATGGAGTCTTTTCCGGCAGAGGTTGACTCCTCCATTTGGTGGTGGTTCGCGTTGAGCACTTTGCTAGCGACGAGCTTGCGTTACGTAATGCAAACCATGGGTCAAAAATTTGTTCAGGCAGGTAATGCTGCCTTGATCATGATATTAGAGCCAGTTTGGACCGTCATTCTGAGCGTGCTGTGGTATGGCGAAGTGCTAACGGCAAATAAGCTAGTGGGCTGTGTGCTTATCTTATTTTCTCTTATTATTTACCGTACTGGCGGGCGATTTCGTTTGTCTATCCCTAGGTAGCTTCAAGAAATGTGGGTAGGGAACAATTTAGGAGTGAAGCATGGCCAATACTGAGCATAAGGAATCACTAGACTTTTTAGATATTTTAAGTGTCTGTTTATACCGTTTAGGAATTAGCGTATTTGCCTTTGGACTTATCGCGATGACGATATCGGGTTTGCACCTTATTGAAGGTTCGGCATTTTATGATCGAAATGTGTTGCTGCTCATCGCCATTGCAGGTGTATTAACTGCAGCAAATATCCATGTCTACAGTAAAACTGTGCGTACTGTCATCAGCTGGTCAACTTGGGTGGGACTGCTCTTCATGGTGAGCGATCCAGACTTATCCCGCGTGTGGCTTTCTCTTGGTTTTGTCTTTGTCACTTTTTCCGGTGTGGCGCTGAAAGAGTCCTTTTGTTTTAAAGTTCCAGGCTTGAAAGCGGTGCCAGTGCTACTTGCCATCGCAACCTTTGCGTTTTGTTTCGAAATACTGACGGTAGCGACTATTGCGACAGGGTTGTCTGGCTTAATTATGGGTTTCCTGTCTATATCAAAGTGGCGGATGCCACTTCATTTTGATATTGGTATTAAAGCAAACTACGAGGTTTAATAAACGTCTTACGTTAGAGGTGTCATACGGTTACGCAAAGCTAGCGATACTTTTGACGTGGGTTCTCGATTAAGCTCTTCGCTGATCATCCAGCCAGCTTTTGCTAACAGCTCCAAGTCGATCCCCGTTTCGATCCCTAATCCTTGGCATAAATACAGTACATCCTCCGTCGCGACATTCCCCGAGGCACCATGAGCGTATGGGCATCCACCCAGCCCAGCTACACTGCTGTCGATGGTATTGATGCCCATACTCAATGCTTGATGAATATTGGCGAGCGCTTGTCCCCATGTATCGTGGAAATGGACAGCAAGCTGGGGGAGAGGTGTAACCAACATGACGGCTTCCAGCATAGCAGCAATTCGATTTGGCGTGCCTGTGCCGATGGTGTCACCTAGAGACACCTCATAGCACCCTAAATCGATGAGGGATTTGGTCACGCTCGCCACCTGTTTAGGGGCTGTTGGACCGTCGTAAGGGCAACCGGCAACGCAGGATAGATAACCTCGAACAGGGATGCCGTGTTTGGTGGCTAATCGCATTACAGGCTCGAAGCGAGTTAAACTTTCTGCAATCGAGCAATTGATATTGTGTTGGCAGAATCCTTCTGATGATGAAGTGAAAATTGCGACCTGATTGGCACCAGCCTCCAAGGCTTGTTCGAAGCCTTTTAGGTTTGGTGTCAGGGCAGAATAAGTAACATGATTTCGCCTTGTTATTGCTTTCATGACCTCTGTTGAGTCCGCCATTTGTGGCACCCATTTGGGCGAAACAAAAGAGCCCGCCTCAATATGCGTTAGCCCAGTATCAGAGAGTAAGTTGATCAACCGGATTTTAGTCTGGGTCGCAACAGGAGATTCATTTTGCAATCCATCTCGTGGACCTACTTCGACAATATTTACTTTGGAAGGCAGCATTACTTGTCCTGTGATTTGGTTACCCAACTTGGGCTTCGTTTTTCAAGAAACGCTTGCAAGCCATCTTGGCCTTGTGGCGATACCCTAATGTCCGCAATGAGCTTGCTAGTATAGTGAATCAGTTGTTGATCGATGGGGTTTTGATGACATTGGTGACAGAGCGTTTTCGCTTTACGCATCGCATCTGGGCTATTAAGTAGTAACGTCTTGATCACGCTATCGACCGCATTTTCAAGTTGTTTGGCTTCTTTCACTTCGTGCACAATACCAAACCGTTCGGCATCCTCGGCTGAAATGACTTCACCACTTAAAATATAACGTCTAGCTTGTCGATTCCCCATCGCGCGCATGACGTAGGGTGCAATGGTTGCCGGAACTAAACCAAGCTTAACTTCACTTAAGCAAAAGTTGGCACATTGGCTCGCGATGGCGATATCACTGCAACAAATCAATCCCAGCGCGCCGCCATAAGCGGAGCCTTGTACAACCGCGATGGTGGGTTGAGGGAACGAATCTAGTGTTTCCATGAGTCTTGCCAAGTTTTGGGCATCAACGAAATTATCTTGCCTCGTGCTGTCGGCCATCGACTGCATCCAATTCAGGTCGGCCCCGGATGAAAAGTGCTTGCCGTTACTTTTTAATACCAAGCATCGCACATCCGTTCGTAAAGCGAGATAATCTAGGCGGTGGATCAGCAAGTCGATCGTACAAGCATCAAAAGCATTGTGCTTGGCTGTTCTGTTTAGAGTGATGGTCGCTACGCCATTGTCATCGACATGCCAAAGAACATCATCTTGTCTTTGGGCGTTGGGAATAATGCTTGGTTGCATTTCCTGCATACTTACTTCCTTAATTTATCTCTGGATATTTACATTCTGAAGACGCCAAACTCGCTATCAGGAATGGGGGCATTTAATGCTGCAGTTAGCGCTTGACTCAACACCTGACGCGTTTGTTTGGGGTCAATAATTCCGTCATCCCATAGCCGAGCGCTCGCAAAATAGGGATGTCCTTGTGTTTCATACAAGTCTATGATTGATTCTCTAAAAGTGTGTTCTTCTTGCTCTGACCACGCTTCTCCCTGGCGTTCCTTCGCGTCTTTTCGAACTTGTGTTAAGACGCCTGCCGCTTGTTCTCCGCCCATCACAGAAATACGCGCGTTCGGCCACATCCACATCATGGTTGGATCATAAGCTCGGCCGCACATGCCATAATTGCCAGCGCCGTACGACCCACCGATGATCACGGTAAACTTTGGTACGTCAGCACAAGCGACGGCCATCACCAGCTTGGCGCCATGTTTTGCGATGCCTTCTTCTTCCACCTTTTTCCCAACCATAAATCCGGTAATGTTTTGGAGAAAGAGAAGCGGTGTTTTCCGTTTGGCGCAAAGTTCAATAAAGTGCGCGCCTTTTTGTGCCGATTCAGAAAACAAGATGCCGTTGTTTGCCACAATGCCGATCAAGTGTCCGTGAACGCGAGCAAAGCCACACACTAACGTTCTGCCGTACAAGGCTTTGAATTCGTCAAAATCAGAATCATCGACGATGCGGGCAATGATTTCTCGAACGTCGAATGATAGTCGTAAGTTGGCATTCACGATTCCGTAGATTTCTTCAGCATCGTAGCGGGGAGGTAGCACGGTGTTTTCCGGCTTAATCGGTATCGCTCTATTGGCATTGGCAATGGCTTCTCGGGCAAGCATTAGGGCATGCTCATCATTTTCAGCGTAATAATCAGCAACACCAGATTTACGACAATGCACGTCTGCACCGCCGAGCTCTTCACCCGTCACGACTTCGCCAGTGGCCGCTTTAACTAGAGGCGGTCCCGCCAAAAATATGGTGCCTTGCTCTTTGACCATAATGGACACATCCGCCATGGCAGGAACATATGCGCCCCCAGCAGTGCAAAGTCCCATCACAACAGCAACCTGAGGGATGCCTTTTGCTGACATCCTCGCTTGGTTAAAGAAAATGCGACCAAAGTGTTCTTTGTCGGGGAAGACGTCGGACTGATGAGGGAGATTTGCGCCACCGGAGTCCACCAAGTATACGCAGGGGAGTTGGCAACGTTGGGCTATCTCTTGCGCTCTAAGGTGTTTTTTTACCGTGAGTGGGTAGTAGGTTCCGCCTTTTACCGAAGCATCGTTGGCGATGACCATACATTGAATCCCCGCTATGAAACCAATGCCGGCGATAACGCCAGCGCAGGGGATGGATTCGTCATACATTTGCCAGGCGGCAAACTGGCTGATTTCAAGAAAGTCAGTGTTGTCATCAAGCAAGCGCGCGATGCGTTCTCGGGCGGGGAGTTTTCCTTTTTGCCTCTGGTGCTGAATGGCTTTTTCACCGCCTCCCTGTTTGATGGTCTCGATGTGTTGATTCAGTTGAGTGACTAACGTTTCCATTGCAGCTTTATTGGAAAGAAATAACTCGTCAGTTGGCTTAGTTTTACTTTTGATAATGGCCATAATGACTTCCTTGTCGTATGTTCCCTTAGCGAGATTCTTCGAACAGTTCTCGGCCTATTAACATGCGGCGAATCTCTGAGGTACCCGCGCCGATTTCATAAAGCTTTGCATCACGTAGCAAACGACCAGCAGGGTATTCATTGATGTAGCCATTCCCACCGAGCAACTGTATTGCATCAAGTGCCATTTGTGTGGCGAGTTCTGCACTGTACAGAATCGCTCCTGCGGCATCTTTGCGTGTTGCGTTACCTCGATCACAAGCCGCTGCGACGGTATATACATACGCTTTTGCTGCACTCATTCGAGAGTACATATCGGCGATCTTGCCCTGAACTAACTGAAACTCGCCAATGGATTTTCCAAACTGCTCTCGTTCATGTACGTACGGGACCACAATGTCCATGCAAGCTTGCATTATCCCGAGTGGTCCGGCAGCGAGGACGACGCGCTCGTAATCTAGTCCACTCATTAACACCTCGACGCCTTGATTCAGATCGCCAAGAATATTCTCTTTCGGCACTACGCAATTGTTAAACACAAGTTCGCAAGTGTTCGAGCCTCTCATGCCTAGTTTGTCCAGCTTTTGAGCATGGCTGAAACCTTCGACGTTGCGTTCAACAATGAATGCGGTAATACCTCGTGAACCTGCATTGACATCCGTTTTAGCGTAAAGCACCACTATGTCAGCGTCGGGACCGTTGGTGATCCACATTTTGTTGCCATTCAGTACAAAATGGTCGCCCTTGTTCTCTGCTTTCAGTTGCATGCTTATCACGTCTGAACCTGCATTGGGCTCACTCATAGCTAGGGCGCCAACGTGTGTACCATCGATGAGTTTGGGAAGGTATTTCTTGCGTTGAGAAGGCGTGCCATTGCGAAAGATCTGATTGACGCACAGATTAGAATGAGCGCCGTAGCTTAAAGCGACGGAGGCAGAGGCTCGGCTGATCTCTTCCATCGCTACAACGTGAGCAAGGTATCCCATGCCTGCACCACCAAGTTCTTCATCGACGGTGACACCGAGCAACCCCATATCTCCAAACAAAGGCCACAAATGCTTCGGAAACTGGTTATCGCGGTCTATATCTGCGGCGATGGGAGCAATATGTTCCGTAGCAAAGGCATTAACGTGGTCTCGGAGCATATCGATGGTATCACCAAGTCCGAAATTCAGTGGGGCGTAGGTGCTTTTCATAACGTCTCCCGATATCAGAGGTAAGGTGGAAAAGCCGATTGCAGTGTCGCTATTTGAGTATAGCGGTTATGTCTCTTTGCTTTTGAGTGTTTGAATACAGCGTTCTTTAGCGGCATTCAACTCTGCCATTACGACGCTAATGTCATTGAGTTGCTGTTGTAGGACGGCTTGTTTCTCTTCAATGATATTGAGCATTTTCAATAACTGTCCTTCGGTTTGTTGCATGTCATAGAGCTCGAAAAGTTCACGAATTTCTGCCAGTGAAAAACCGAGCCGTTTCCCTCTTAAAATCAGTTTGAGACGAATTTTATCTCTGCGTTGATAAACGCGCATGTTGCCTTTTCGCTCTGGTTCAATCAGACCTACGTCCTCATAAAACCGGATACTGCGAGTGGTAATATCAAACTCCTTGGCGAGGTCACTGATCTTGTATTTTTCCATAACATACTTACCTCGAATAAAAATCCAGTTTCTGGAAATCGAACCTTCAACGGAAAGGCCGAACGCAAATTTTGAAAGATAAACGCCTACTTGGTGTGTTTTTTCATCTCATTGTAAAGGCTAGTGCTATGCTTACGTAAACGTCAAGAAATCGCAGTATGAAAGTTTGTCAGTGAGAAAGGGCGACAAAGACTGGCGTAGCACTTGGTAAGCAATGTCATGCAAGGGCGTTATCAGTCAGTCTAGTGTTCACATATACCTCAAGGGAATGCGAATCATGGAAAAAGACATCTGGATTGTCAGCGCGAAGAGAACGCCGATCGGGCGCTTTCAAGGAAAGTTGCAAACTTACTCCGCTCCCCAATTAGGCGCACTGGCGATCAAGGCGGCAATGCACGAAGTGAATGTGACATCTGTAGATGAAGTCTTCATGGGATGTGTGCTCCCTGCGGGTTGTGGGCAAGCCCCGGCGAGACAAGCGGCAATTGGTGCGGATTTACCCATGAGTGTAGGGTGCACGACTATCAATAAAGTGTGTGGTTCCGGCATGAAGAGCGTCATGTTGGCGCACGATCTTATCAAAGCTGGAACTATTCGAACGGCCATTGCTGGTGGTATGGAGAGTATGACCAATGCGCCGTATTTATTGAAAGAGGCGAGAAAGGGAATGCGCATGGGCCACCAGTCGACGTATGACCACATGTTTCTCGATGGATTGCAAGATGCGTACGAAGGGCACTTAATGGGTGTTTATGCTCAGCACGTCGCAGACAGGCTTAAGTTTACCAGAGAGCAAATGGACGAATGGGCAGTGATGTCGGCAAAACGTGCGTTGGAAGCTCAAGAGCGAGGCTTATTTGCAGACGAGCTCTCACCGATTGAATTCAACACCAAGTCTGAACAAGGAACGCTGGATTACGATGAGCACCCGCGCTCGATTGATCTGGATAAAATCCCTCAACTCAAACCTGCATTTGATAAAAAAGGCACGGTGACCGCTGCGAATTCGAGTGCGATTTCCGATGGCGCTGCAGCGCTTGTTCTAATGGATGAAGAGACTGCGATCCACCAAGGTCTTGAGCCACTCGCCGTTATCAAGTCTCACGCCACACACGCCAGAAAACCTGCTGAATATACTTTGGCTCCCGTTTATGCGATTGAACAGTTGTTGTCCCAGTTGGATTGGTCAATTGACGAAGTGGATCTGTGGGAAATCAATGAAGCCTTTGCTGTCGTGACACAAATCGCGGTAGCAGAACTTGGGCTTGATATGAGCAAAGTCAATATTAAAGGCGGAGCGTGTGCACTCGGGCATCCGATAGGCGCAAGTGGCGCACGAATTCTGGTGACATTGATTCATAGTTTGCGTCAGCTACAAGCTTTAGGTACCGACGGTGATCTAGACGCCAAAAAAGTGATGCGAGGCGTTGCGACACTTTGTATCGGTGGTGGAGAGGCAACGGCGATAGGCATTGAAATACCGCTTTAATTGAAATCAGAAAGGAGTAAATGATGACTCGTTTGGTTCCCTTGTTTATTGGTGGCGAGTTTCGTGAATCTCAAACTTCGGATTGGGTTGAGGTGACCAACCCTGCCACTAATGATGTCATTGCGTACGTTCCCTGCTCAACGGATCACGAGATGGAAGCCGCCATTGATAATGCGAAAGAGACATTCCAATCCTGGAAGGAAGTGGCAGTATCCGAACGTGCCAGAGTCATGCTTCGTTATCAGCACCTTCTCAAAGAACATCATGACGAGCTTGCCACACTGCTTTCTCATGAAACGGGTAAGATTTTAGCGGATGCTAAAGGCGATGTGTGGCGAGGCATAGAGGTTGTTGAGCAGGCTGCAAACATTGCCAGCAACATGATGGGCGAAACCGTCGAAAACGTTGCCACGGACATTGATAGTTACTCAATGATTCAGCCCCTAGGTGTGTGTTGCGGCATTACGCCATTTAACTTTCCTGCCATGATTCCGTTGTGGATGTTCCCAATCGCTATCGCTGCGGGCAATACGTTTGTGCTTAAACCCTCCGAACAAGTGCCGTTGACCTCTATTCGTTTAGCCGAACTATTTGAGCAAGCTGGCGCGCCGAAAGGAGTGTTGCAAATCGTTCACGGTTGCAAAGACCAAGTCGACTTTCTACTGGCTCATCCTGACATTCGAACGGTGTCATTTGTTGGCTCGGTTCCTGTTGCCCGTTATATCTACACCACGGGTACGAAACACTTTAAACGCGTTCAAGCTTTTGCTGGTGCTAAAAATCACATGGTGATCATGCCTGATGCGAACAAGGAACAAGTGGTGAATAACCTAGTGGGGGCCTCCGTTGGGGCGGCGGGGCAGCGTTGTATGGCAATTTCTGTTGCGGTATTTGTCGGCGATTCAAAACAATGGATTACAGACCTCAAACAGGCAATGGCGAAAGTACACCCAGGGCCTTGGGACGATGAGCAAGCTGCTTATGGCCCACTGATCAGTGAGCAAGCTAAACAACGCGTATTGGACCTAATTGAAGATGGCAAACAACAAGGCGCAGTGTGTGAACTGGATGGCAGTCAGTGTGAAGTGGAAGGCTTTCCCGATGGAAACTGGATTGGCCCAACCTTGTTTAGCGGTGTAACAGCGAATATGTCGATTTACACGCAAGAGATATTTGGCCCTGTTTTAGTTTGTATGGAAGTCGAAACGTTGCAAGAGGCCATTGAGTTGGTGAATCGCAACCCATACGGGAACGGCACTTCCATTTTTACGGCTAATGGCGCTGCTGCAAGAAAATATCAGCATGACATTCAAGTCGGTCAGGTCGGGATCAATGTGCCTATTCCGGTACCTTTGCCATTTTTCTCTTTTACAGGCTGGAGAGGCAGTTTCTATGGCGATTTGCATGCGTATGGTAAACAAGCGGTACGTTTTTATACCGAGACTAAAACGGTGACGGCACGTTGGTTTGATGACGATATTCCAACGGGGCCCAATTTGACCATCCAACTGCGCTGAGTGAATAGAAGGAGTTTTTATGGACTTTGAACTTAATGAAGATCAACGTGCATTTGCCGATACCGCTCAGCAATTTGCCGATGAGCGTTTAGCGCCGATGGCGGCGGAGTGGGATGAAAAACAGATCTTCCCCAAAGACGTATTGAGAGAGGCTGGAGAGTTAGGCTTCCTGAGCCTCTACACTCCAGAAGCGCAAGGTGGCCTAGGGCTGAGTCGCTTGGATGCTTCAATTATCTTTGAACAACTGGCCATGGGATGTACGTCCACTACGGCGTTTATGACGATTCACAACATGGTCAGTTGGATGATAGCCAGTTTTGCTACCGATGAAGCCAAAACGCAGTTCTGCCCGAAGTTAGTTACGGGGGAATGGTTAGGCTCCTATTGCTTAACCGAGCCCAACGCAGGATCAGACGCCGCTGCACTGACCACTTCCGCTACAAAAAAGGGGGATAAGTATGTGCTCAACGGTGGCAAAACCTTTATCTCTGGCGCAGGAGAGACAGATGTTTTGGTCGTGATGGCGAGAACTGGAGAAGCGGGTGCCAAAGGCGTGTCTGCATTTGTCGTTCCTGCTCAAGCAGATGGCATCAGCTATGGGCGCAAAGAACCCAAAATGGGTTGGAACAGTCAACCAACACGAGCGGTTACTTTTGAGAATGTCGTTATTCCAGCTAGCCATTTACTGGGCGAAGAAGGGCAAGGTTTTGTCTTTGCGATGAAAGGGCTTGATGGAGGGCGTATAAATATTGCGACCTGCTCCGTCGGTACGGCTCAACAGGCCCTTAATCAGGCGGCACGGTACATTCAGGAGCGTAAGCAGTTCGGCAAGCCGCTTGCGCAGTTTCAAGCCTTACAATTCAAATTGGCAGACATGGCGACAGAGCTAGTGGCTGCGCGGCAGTTGGTGCGCTATGCCGCCAGTAAGCTCGACCGAAATGACCCAGATGCCACTGCTTATTGCGCGATGGCAAAACGGTTCGCAACCGATGTGAGCTTTCAGGTTTGCGACCAAGCGCTGCAGCTTTATGGCGGCTATGGTTATATCAAAGAGTATCCAATGGAACGTCATTTCAGAGATGTGCGTGTGCATCAAATTCTGGAGGGAACGAACGAAATTATGCGTTTAATCATCGCGCGCCGTTTGCTCTCTGAGGAGTCGACCTTGCTGTAGCGAAGTATTGGATTTGTTCATTGAGAAAGGATTCATATATGCCATTAACCCAAGAAGCCATTCAACATACGATCACTAATCACGTTGCGGTGGTGACGATGAACAACCCGCCAGCCAATACGTGGACAGCAGAGAGCCTCAAGGCATTGAAGTCGCTCATACTCACACTTAACAATGATAAGCAGGTCTATGCACTGGTTTTAACCGGCAGTGGAGAAAAGTTTTTTTCTGCTGGTGCGGATCTCAAGCTATTTTCTGATGGTGACAAAGCGGTTGCGTTAGACATGGCGCGATGCTTTGGTGAAGCTTTTGAAACGCTCTCGGAATTCCGTGGTGTTTCCATTGCCGCCATTAATGGTTACGCCATGGGCGGAGGTTTAGAAGTGGCATTAGCTTGCGATATTCGAGTAGTTGAAGAGCAAGCGATACTTGCTTTACCTGAAGCCAAAGTTGGACTTTTGCCCTGCGCTGGCGGTACCCAAAACCTCACAGCGTTAGTAGGGGAAGGCTGGGCAAAGCGCATCATTTTATGTGGAGAACAAGTCAACGCTGACAAAGCAAAAGAACTAGGCTTGGCTGAGGAGTTAGTTCCCAAAGGCGAAGCTTTAAGTAAAGCGTTGGAGCTTGCTGAATCTGTTGCGAACCAGTCACCATCTTCTGTCGCCGCATGTAAGGCGCTCATTCAAAATATGCGCTCTGCGCCACTTAAGCACGGCTTAATGAAAGAGCGAGAGTTGTTTCTGAATCTTTTTGATACGGAAGATCAAGTTGAGGGTGTTCGCGCCTTTTTAGAAAAACGCCCACCGCAATGGAAAAACCGATAGGAGGCCACATGGCAGGGATGGTAACCATTAGTGAAATAGAGTGCTTAGATGGCGTGCACCGCATTGGTATCGCAACGTTAGACAACACCGCTTCATTGAATGCATTGACGTATGACATGTTGGTCCAACTCAACGATCAGCTTATCAAGTGGCAAGATGATCCGCATGTGACTTGTGTGGTACTAACCGGCGCTGGAGAAAAAGCATTCTGCGCTGGTGGCGATGTTCGAGCTATGTATCACGTCATGCATAACGAGAGTAAAGAAAAAATCGTAGAGTTCTGTACGGACTATTTCTCGTTGGAGTATGAGTGTGACTATCTCATCCACACTTACAACAAACCTATTATCGGCTGGGGAGAAGGTATTGTCATGGGTGGTGGGATGGGGCTTTTTATGGGAACCAGCCATAAAGTTGTGACAACAACATCACGCCTTGCTATGCCAGAAATCAATATCGGACTGTATCCTGATGTGGGAGGTACGTGGTTTTTAAGCCAGATAGATCCGCAAGTGGGTTTATTCCTCGGATTGACAGGTTCAATGGTGAATTCAAGTGACGCTGTCACCATTGGTTTGGCCGATTGGTTACTGTTGGAAGAGCAGTATCCCACCTTACTGGATGAGCTAAAGCGGCTCCAGTGGGGCAAAGAAGATGCGAAAGAGTTGGTAACTGCGCTACTACAATTAATGGAAGAACAGGTTATTGATAGCAAACCAACCACGCAAATTTGTCCATACTTAGATCAGATAGAGGAAGCGTGCAAAGGCTTTGATCTTAATGCAATAGCACAGCGAATCATGGCTATCGAAGGGAACAGTCAGTGGATAGAAAACGCGAAACAAACGTTCGCCGCGGGCAGTCCGATCACCGCGCATATTTGCTTCAGACAAGTGAAAGAATACCACAGCTTACCACTTGCAGATTGCTTCCGCTTGGAGCTGAGTTTATCGGTTCGCAGCGCCTTATTAGGTGAGTTTAAAGAGGGCGTCCGTTCTCGGCTTATTGACCGGGATGGCGAACCTAACTGGATGTTTAACAGTGTCAGTGAAGTCGATGAAGATGTCATCGATACCTTGTTTACCTCACTTTGGCCGGATGACGAACATCCGCTTGCTGATTTGGGTGAACAAACACTAGGTCAAGAAGGAGAATGATCATGAGTACCATCGCATTTATCGGTTTAGGAAGAATGGGGCATCCGATGGCGCAAAACTTATTAGCGTCTGGATTTAACGTGCAAGTATTTGATGTCGATAGCGAAGCGGCAAAGCAACTTGCACCTTTTGGTGCGGTGGTGGCGAGCTCTATTGAGGAAGTCGTGGATGGTGCAAGCACAGTCATCACGATGCTACCAGCAGGTTCTCACGTTCGTTCCGTGTATCTTGGTGACTTACACGGCGGCGTAGGTGTCCTCAATCTTGTCTCGCCAAGTACCTTGATGATTGATTGTTCAACCATTGATCCGGACTCTGCGCGATTAGTCGCCAATGAAGCGGCAAATAAACGCGTGCTGTTTGTCGACGCGCCCGTTTCGGGTGGCGTTGCCGGCGCTAAAGCGGCGACATTAACCTTTATTGTTGGTGGCTCGGATGAAGCGTTTTCTAAAGCCAATGCCATTTTGCAGTACATGGGTAAAAATGTTTTCCATGCCGGTAAAGCGGGCGATGGTCAAATGGCGAAAATCTGTAATAACCTGATGCTCGGCATTTTAATGTCTGGTACGTGCGAGGCGTTAAATCTAGGTATCGATCATGGGCTCGATCCCAAAGTGTTATCAAACATCATGCTGCAAAGCTCTGGCCGAAATTGGGCATTGGAGCTTTACAATCCTTGCCCAGGAGTGATGGACAGTGCACCAGCCAGCAACGATTACCAACCGGGCTTTATGAGCAAACTCATGTTGAAAGATCTCGGTTTGGGGTTAGATGCGGCGTTACAAACACACTCTTCGGTTCCGATGGGCTCACTGGCGCGTAATTTATATTCTTTCCACAACGCGAGCGGCCATGGCGAGCTCGACTTCTCAAGCTTGTTTGAGTTTTACAAGAGTAAGAAGGGCTAGACTGAGTTTTGCTACAAAGCCGTCTGAAATGGTGAAGTAAAACTCATCATTTCGGACCTCCTAAACAGGCTTGAAATAGGGAACATTATTAGCGACGGAGTGCAGTAACTATGGATATTAAAAATAGTGTCATTGCCATTACAGGTGCAGGGCAGGGACTTGGGCAAATGATGGCAATTACGCTTGCTCAAGCCGGTGCAGATTTAGCGTTATTAGATGTAAACGCTAGCGGCTTAATGGAAACGCAAGAGCAGTGCCGAATGCTGAGCGCAAAAGCGTTGACTTATCAAGTGGATGTAACGAGCGAAATCGATGTTGAAAACACGTTTGAAGCGGTTATCCAAGATTTTGGCCAACTCAATGGGCTAGTCAATAACGCTGGCGTGCTAAGAGATGGGTTACTTGTAAAATCAAAAGACGGCGTGATCAGTAAGATGTCTTTGGATAAATTCAATTTGGTCATGAACGTCAACGTTACGGGGACATTTTTGTGTGGGCGTGAAGCTGCCGTCAAGATGATTGAGAGCGGTTCACAAGGCGTTATCATCAATATTTCTAGTGTCGCGAGAGCAGGGAATATCGGTCAAACCAATTATTCTGCATCTAAAGCGGCGGTCGCAACCATGGCGACAACGTGGGCCCGTGAGTTAGCAAGATACGGTATCCGCGCGGCGGCGATTGCACCAGGTGTGGTACATACCGCGATGGCAGAGCAAATGAAACCAGAAGCCATAGAACGGCTAGAAAAGATGATCCCAATTGGAAGGATGGGTGAAACAAGTGAAATCGCGCATGCAGTAAAATACATTCTTGAGAGTGATTACTTTACTGGCAGAGTTTTAGAAGTGGATGGCGGCATTCGTATGTAAAAGCTCTAGGGTTAGGTCCCACAGACCGGAATGATAAGCTTCTTTCCCTTTCAACATTTCCTATTTTGCCGAGAGCCAGTTCTGGGCAACGTAAGTGTGTTTATTACTCATGTTTGGATTCGCCCTGCGAATGGTTTACCAAAAGTAAATAATGAGAAGTAAATACCACTCAAATACTAAGTGAAATCATTAATTTGACATTGATCACAATTTTCCACTTTTAATTTCCCCTTCGTAATCAAGCTATCTATGTAAATGCAGTTGATAGTCAGTCTCATCAAAATGAATTTGCAACTGTCTGTTTCAAAAGACATTAACTGTGAAACACGTGAAATTCGTGTTGAGGTTAATCTCCTATTTTAAGTGTGTGGGTTTCATTAATGGAAGGTTAGTTTCCAGTTGTGGCTAATGAGCTTTAACTTTTTACTCCTCATAATGCGCCAAATGTAACATTGTGTTTCAAAGTGTAACAATAAACTCACACTAATAGTGTGGTTTTGATCTCCACTCAATTCCGTTTTGTTTCGCTCTGATCCCGACGTTACTCATGCTCAACACATAAACATTCTAATGACTATAACAACTGGTTCTTAGCTTGATACCAATCGTAGCAAGTAATTGTTCATTCTAGCGGGTTAAGATGCTTGATAACGGCGCTGAAAAATTTGTGAGTAGAATAACTACTTATCAAAATTTTTGCCTTTTTATCAAACATTTCCCCTGCGCTGTTTCTGAGCTCTTATTTACTGTGATTGGCATTTGTTTTGAAACCAGACAACCATCGAGAAAGTTAATGGAAGCCTCAAGATATAAACGCATCTTGTCGAGGGGAAGTTTGGCGTCCGTCATACTTATGCTCTCAGGATGTAATTCAGCTTTACTTGACCCCAAAGGTGCCATTGGTGTGCAGGAAAAAGAGCTAATTATTACTGCTCTTTTGCTGATGTTGATCGTTGTAATCCCTGTGATTTTAATGACGATTTACTTCGCTTACCGATACCGCGCCTCTAACACTGAAGAAGAGTACGCTCCCGAGTGGTCACACTCGACCAAAATCGAAGTGGTGGTATGGACAGTTCCAATCATCATCATTGCGATTCTTGCGACGATCACATGGCGTTCGACTCATGAACTAGAGCCCTCCAAACCATTGGAAAGTGATGTTAAACCAATGACGATCGAAGTGGTGTCACTCGATTGGAAATGGTTGTTCATCTATCCAGAAGAAAACATTGCGACGGTGAACTATGTGGCGTTCCCGAAAGACGTGCCAGTGCAGTTCAAACTGACTTCGGACAACATCATGAACGCGTTTTTCATCCCTCGCTTAGGTACACAGATCTACGCGATGCCAGGCATGGTAACCAAGCTCAACCTGATAGCGAACCACGAAGGTGACTACAAGGGTTTTGCATCGAACTACAGCGGCGAAGGCTTTTCGCAAATGAAGTTCACAGCATCTGCAATGTCTGATCGTGCTGCGTTCCTAAATTGGGTGCAGAAAGTGAAGGCGAGCCCTGATCGTATTGAAGATTGGGAGCAATACAGCTCACTGGCAGCGCCAAGTATCGCAGAGCCAGTCACTTTGTTCTCTAGCGTTCCTCCGTTCTTGTTCACCGACGTTGTGACTCAGCATCCTGGTTCAATGAACTGTTTGCCTGAAAACCAAGGATAATCGTAATGTTTGGAAGATTAACTCTTGATTCAGTTCCATTCCACGAACCTATTATCGTCATCACCTTAGCGGTTGTGGCGCTGGTTGGTTTAGCCGTAGTTTACGCGGTAACCAAAGCCGGAAAGTGGCAATATTTGTGGAATGAATGGTTTACTTCAGTAGACCATAAAAAACTTGGCTTCATGTACATCGCAGTAGCGATGGTGATGCTTGTTCGTGGTTTTGCTGACGCAGTCATGATGCGTAGTCAGCAACTCCTTTCTTCTGCGGGTGAAGCAGGTTACTTACCACCGCATCACTACGATCAAATTTTTACTGCCCATGGCGTGATCATGATCTTCTTCGTAGCGATGCCATTGGTTATTGGTCTGATGAACATCATCGTGCCATTACAGATTGGTGCGCGTGACGTAGCTTTCCCGTATCTGAATAACTTGAGCTTCTGGCTGTTTGTTGTTGGTGTAATCCTAACAAACATGTCTCTCGGCTTAGGTGAATTTGGTCGTACCGGCTGGTTGGCGTATCCGCCGCTTTCAGGTATTGAGGCTAGCCCAGGAGTCGGGGTCGACTATTGGATTTGGGCGCTGCAGATATCAGGTGTTGGTACGACGTTAACAGGCGTGAACTTCTTCGCGACCATTTTGCGTATGCGTACACCGTCTATGCCAATGATGAAGATGCCAGTTTTCACTTGGGCATCTCTATGTGCAAACATTTTGATCATCATTTCATTCCCAATCCTGACGGTGACTATCGCTCTGCTAACGCTGGATAGATACCTAGGCATGCACTTCTTTACCAATGATCTTGGCGGCAACGTAATGATGTACGTCAACCTGATTTGGGCTTGGGGCCACCCAGAAGTGTACATTTTGATCTTGCCAATTTTTGGTGTGTTCTCAGAAGTCACCGCAACCTTTTCACGTAAAAAGCTGTTCGGTTACACATCGCTAGTTTGGGCTACCGTAGTTATCACGATTCTTGCGTTTGTCGTTTGGCTACACCACTTCTTTACGATGGGGTCTGGCGCGAACGTAAATGCCTTCTTTGGTATTGCCACGATGATCATTTCTATCCCAACTGGGGTGAAGATCTTCAACTGGCTATTCACCATGTACAAAGGCCGCATCCGCTTTACGACGCCAATGATGTGGACGGTGGGCTTCCTGATCACCTTTACTGTTGGTGGTATGACAGGCGTACTAATGGCTGTTCCGGGCGCAGATTTCGTTCTGCATAACTCAGTATTCCTGATTGCTCACTTCCACAACGTTATCATCGGTGGTGTGGTGTTTGGATGTTTCGCTGCGATCACTTACTGGTTCCCGAAAGCGACAGGTTTCACCATGAATGAAACTTGGGGCAAACGTGCGTTCTATCTTTGGATTATTGGTTTCTTAATGGCGTTCCTACCGCTTTACGCGCTGGGCTTTATGGGTATGACTCGTCGTTTAAGCCAAGACATCAACCCTGAATACTTCCCACTGTTGTCGATTGCCGCAGCAGGTACGGTTGTGATTGCACTGGGCGTATTGTCTCAGTTCATCCAAATTTACGTGAGTATCCGTGACCGCGAGCAAAACCGTGACCTAACTGGTGATCCGTGGGGTGGTCGTACTCTTGAGTGGGCAACATCGTCTCCACCGCCGTTCTACAACTTTGCACACCTGCCAAAAGGTGATGTGCTGGATGCCTTCTGGTACCAGAAACAAAGTGGCGAGTTCGATCCAACTAAAGAAGTGGAATACGAACGTATTCATATGCCAAAAAACACGGCAACAGGCATCTACGTGTCGGCTTGGTCGCTCCTATTTGGCTTCGGCATGATTTGGTACATCTGGTGGCTAGCGGCAGCAAGTTTGGTCGGTATTATCGTGACGTGTATTCAGCACAGCTACAACGATGACGTGGATTACTACGTGGAAGTTGAAGAGATCAAAGCAATTGAGGCCGAGCGTCGAGCTCAGCTTGAAGAAGCGAAGAAAAACTCAGTGAAAGACAGCGAAAGTAAAGATGATCTGGAGGTGACGTATGCAAACTAATATCGCAGCACATCACGACCATGATCACCACCATGACACGAATGGCAACAAGCTATTTGGCTTTTGGGTTTACCTGATGAGTGACTGTGTATTGTTTGCGACCTTGTTCGCGACTTACGCTGTGCTGTCGAGCAATTCAATTGCGGGCCCAACAGGTAAAGACATT
The DNA here is from genome assembly GCF_032970445.1 of Vibrio sp. T13N. Classification (NCBI taxonomy): domain Bacteria; kingdom Pseudomonadati; phylum Pseudomonadota; class Gammaproteobacteria; order Vibrionales; family Vibrionaceae; genus Vibrio; species Vibrio sp. T13N. The sequence continues at coordinate 77,969 of NZ_JAWJYE010000013.1, read as the reverse complement.
TTCGAACTCCCATTCGTGTTTGTCGAAACCATGCTGCTGCTGTTTAGCAGTATCACATTTGGTTTTGGCATTATCGCGATGAAGCGCAACAACGTTGCTGGTCTCAAACGTTGGATGTTAGTCACGTTCGCGCTTGGTCTTGGCTTTATCTGTATGGAGGTCTATGAGTTCCATCACCTGATTGAAGAAGGCTATGGGCCACAAACAAGTGCATTCCTATCGGCATTCTTTACGTTGGTTGGTACGCACGGCCTGCACGTAACCTTTGGTCTGATTTGGTTAGCGGTAGCGTATCATCAACTGTCGACGAAAGGTCTGAACGACAATATGGCAATGCGCTTTAACTGCTTAAGCCTATTCTGGCACTTTCTAGATATCGTTTGGATTTGTGTCTTTACCATCGTTTACTTACTGGGGGTAATGTAATGGATCAACATGTAGAAACCAGTTCGTCAGATTACGTGAAAGGCTTTATTGCCTCACTGATTCTGACGGTAATTCCGTTCTACTTTGTTTGGACGAAATCATTACCAGATACAACGACCTATGCGATTCTATTTGGATGTGCATTAGTGCAGATATTTGTTCACTTTAAATACTTCTTGCACATGGAAACAAAAACATCCGACGGACGTTGGAACCTTGTATCACTGATGTTTACCGCCATTGTTGTACTTATCCTTATCGCTGGCTCGGTATGGATCATCTACAACATGAACGTCAACATGAAGTTGTAGGCCAAGGTATGCTGAAAAGTTATTTGTCTATCACCAAACCGGGCATTATTTTCGGCAACCTGATTTCTGTTGCGGCGGGGTTCTTCCTCGCCGCAAAAACAGAACCAGCCAGTCTAATGTTGTTCGTTACAACGTTAGTTGGTGTGGGGTTAGTCATCGCTTCAGGTTGTGTGGTGAATAATATTTTCGATCGTGATATCGACCAAAAGATGGCACGTACACGAAATCGTGAAACAGTGAAAGGCAACATCAATATCGATATTGCGTTTGTTTATGCGCTTGCTTTATTGCTGGTAGGAACCGCACTGTTATTTATCCGAGTGAACCCACTATCCGCTGTCGTCGTTTTGCTTGGCTACGTGTATTACGTGTTCTTTTACACGATGTGGTACAAACGTAACTCGGTGTATGGAACCTTAGTGGGAAGTATTTCAGGTGCAGTCCCGCCATTAGTGGGTTATTTAGCGGTAACAAACTTTATTAGCTTGGAAGCGATTTTACTCTTTACCATGTTCTGTCTCTGGCAAATGCCGCACTCGTACGCGATTGCCATGTTCCGCATGCAAGACTACCGAGAAGCCGGGATTCCCGTATTACCAGTTAAAGAGGGCATTCATAAAGCGCATCGACACATGAAAGCGTATGTCGTGGCGTTTGGGGCCGTATCGTTGGGGTTATTTTTACTTGGTGAAGCCGGGTATGAATACTTAGCGGTTGCAGCGGTCGTTTGCTTTATGTGGACGAAAGTGACTTTTCGCAGCATTGATGACAGCAACTACATCGCTTGGTCAAAGTCGGTGTTTAAAGTCTCACTGCTAGTGGTGATGGGGATTAGTGGTGTGCTTGGTGTCGAGTTGATTCCTCTAGCTCTGTAACAACCAGACCTAAGCGTTTGCTACGCGCTAATATCTTTTGCTGCTGAATGCATGAATGACCTTACCTAGAAGTAAGGTCATTTAACTTTCTATTGTCCTTTATTTTCCCTGTTTTTCCTGTTTCTCCTCTAGCTTCACTATCACGTATTCATATCTAAAAGCAAAAACAACCAGTGTGTAAAACATAGTGGATCGCGCGTTTCCGCTGACGCGTAATAATGCCAAGAGATAGCGACTATTGAGCTAAAAAGTATAAACAGCGCAATAACTCTATTTGCCATATGAAAATTCAATATCGATAGTTTGTAATGTAAACATTTTTTTGGGGGGGGGAGTGCTAGTTCCCATGGCAGCATACAAACTAACAATGTGAATGTTTGAGTTGAATCACCAGCTAGCGAAATACAAAAGTTTTACGACTGAAAGTGGGTGAGGAAGCATCTTAACTCCAGTGAAATGAACACGATTAAGAATCATCCTTTTACATAATCTAAAAACTCACTAAACCTTAACCCAGATTAAAGTTTTGTCGTCTCCGAGGCATTAAGGTGCGCCTGTAGTTTGCAGGTCTCACGGATTCAGAGAAGGAACAGCCATACGTTGGGTATCGCTGTTCCTTTTTTGTTCTTGGTTACTTGGGAAAAGATAGAACCATAAAGACAACATTAAGAGGACTGGTTTTGAGCATTTTGTTTTCCGAAGCCCGCATTGGCAACATGACCCTAAAGAACCGTTTTGTGCGCAGCGCAACGTGGGAGAACATGGCGACTGAAGATGGCCACATGACGGATAAGCTTTACGATATTTACGAAGAGTTGGCGAAAGGTGAAGTGGGTCTAATTGTTACCGGTTATGCCAATATCGTGGAAGAAGAGAAACCCAACGCTGGGATGATGGGGATCTACAACGACTCTTTTATTGAAGAATACAAAAAGCTAACAGAGCTAGTACATCAACACGATTCTAAAATCGTAATGCAAATTGCTTACGGTGGAACCAAAACCACCTACAACGTCGGTGAGCGTGTCATCTTCGCTCCGAGTGACGTGCCTGAGCGTGGCACGAATACGCAAGGCAAAGTGATGACTACGGACGAAATCGACTACATCGTAAAGGCATTCGCATTGGCGAGTAAACGTGCTCAAGACGCTGGTTTTGACGGCGTAGAGATACATGCGGCACACACTTACTTAATTAACCAGTTTTTAAGCCCGTACTATAATCGTCGCGAAGACGAATACGGTGGTGGCTTAGAAAATCGCATGCGTTTCCTTTTAGAAATTTTTTCTGAAACCAGAAAGCTGGTTGGGAATACTTTCCCAATCCTTGTGAAGCTTACCGCGACAGAATTCTTTGACGGCGGTTTAACGTTCGATGAAACTCGCGTCGTTTGTAAGACACTCGAAGAAGTGGGCGTTGATGCGATCATCGTGTCTGGCAATATTCACGGCAAAGCAAACGAACTTGTTGGTGAAACATTCGATGGTTATACATTACAAGAAGAAGGTTACTTTCACGAATATGGGCACGTGATCAGTCAGGACGTTAACATACCGGTGATTACTGTCGGCGGATTGAGTGACATTGATGCGATTGAGAAAATTGCAGAAGACACAGATATCCAATTTTTCGCTGTGTCACGTCCTTTATTGGCTGAGCCTCAGTTAATAAAGCGCTGGAAAGAGGGTAATCGAGCGCCAGTGGATTGCGAGCGTTGCTCAAAATGCCGAACCAAACGTGGTAACTTTTGCGTAGTGTATAAGAACCGAAATCGTCGTAAATAACCCACCTTAAGTGACGGTATGTCACTGATAAATAGTGCAATAGTCTTCTAAAACACTAAGAAGGCTATTCAATTTAATTCAATATCACTGCCTCTAACGGCTATTCACTATTCGCAGTCCGAAATATTTTTATAATCCTATTTAATTGATAAATAAAGGTAATATAATTAATTATTAAAAATATTAATTATAAGACAAAGTTTCATATCTGAAACTAAATTGCATTCTAAACTTACAATGAACTTATTAATAATTAGGTGCGAGTGTCACGCAGGGTAAAGAATACAGAAGGTGCTTTGAGGTGCGGTATCATTGCGATAACTATCTGATTTTTATAACTGTGTTTCAGCTTTATCGAACCCAAGAGAGTAAGGGAATTTGTGACCCTACGGTATCGTTACTGTGGGACCTTGTTTATTTGCTGAAAATAGCTACTCAAACGTCACGTTTAATTGTGAGGGACTTGTATTAGCTTGTCGTTGCATTGTGCTTTGCAAGCCTCATGTAAAACGTGAGAGGCAACTAATATGAATAGTCTAGAAAATGCAACCATTGAACACTTCAAAAATCAATTTCAGGGTGATGTTGTTTTGCCCGGAGATCCTACGTACGACGAAGTTCGTCAAATCTGGAATGGCATGATAGATCGCAGTCCCGGTGTTATCGCTCGCTGCAAGTCTGCCGATGATGTCGTGATGGCGGTTAACTTTGCTCGGGATAACAATCAGCTACTTTCGGTCCGAGGTGGTGGGCATAATATTGCGGGCAATGCGGTTTGCGATCATGGTGTGATGATCGACTTGTCGCTTTTGAATCATGTTCAAGTGGATGAAAGCGAAAGAAGGGCTTTCGTTGAACCTGGCTGTACGTTGGCTGATGTCGATGAGGCCACACAAAAATATGGATTAGCAACGCCTGTCGGCATTAATTCAACCACGGGAATTGCGGGGTTAACGCTTGGTGGTGGTTTTGGTTGGTTGAGCCGAAAATATGGTATGACGATAGACAACTTGGTCTCTGCAAATGTCGTAACTGCAGATGGTCGTCAACTGCTCGCGAATGAGACAGAAAATGCCGATTTGTTCTGGGCGTTACGTGGGGGCGGCGGTAACTTTGGTATCGTTACGCGTTTTGAATTCCAGCTACATCCTGTCGGTCCAGAGGTGTTAAGTGGTCTCATTGTCTTTCCATTTGAGCAAGCGAAATCCATTATCACCCAGTTTGCGAAATTCACTGAGTCGGCCCCTGATGACCTAAGTGTCTGGATGGTGAGTCGGAAAGCGCCGCCACTCCCATTCTTACCTGAAAGCGTTCACGGTAAAGAAGTAGTTGTACTCGCGATATGTTATGCGGGTGACCCGGCTGAAGGTGAGAAGTTAATTGCACCGTTGAGAGAGTTTGGTGATGCACATGGTGAGCACGTTGGTGTACAGCCATTTGCGGCGTGGCAGCAAGCGTTTGATCCATTGCTTACTCCGGGCGCACGTAACTATTGGAAATCGCACAATTTTAACTCGCTAAGCGAAGGTGTGATTGATGCAGCGATAGAATACGCAGGTAAGTTACCATCGCCTCAGTGTGAGATTTTTATCGCCTCTCTTGGCTGCGCTGCCTCTAGACCTGAGCCCGAGTCTATGGCTTATTCTAGCCGTGATGCAAACTATGTATTAAATGTGCATGGAAGATGGGATTTAGCAGAAGATGATGAAGCTTGCATCAGCTGGGCAAGGGAATTTTTTGCCAAGACTAAGCCCTATGCAAGTGGCGGAGCGTATATCAATTTCCTTACACAAGACGAAGCTGAACGTACAGAGTCTGCCTACGGTCCCACCTTTGCGCGTTTACAAGCAGTGAAGAAGAAGTTTGATCCAAATAACTTGTTCAGAATGAATCAGAATATCAAGCCAGAATAAGTGCAATAAGAGCGTCGTCATTTCATATGACCGGATCTGTCACTTAATATCAAATAACAGTGGCTCTAAAATCTAATGGAGCCACTGTTAGCTAAAACCTTCGAACTACGTCTCTTCATCTTGATAGTTTAGATAACGTACACACAAATCATGAAACGCTTTTGCTTGAGGCGAGATCGTGCGGTCAGTCAACGTAAAGATACCAATTTGCCTTTCAAGGGGTGGATCGATAAGCGGGATCCAAACCAAGCGTGTTTCATTGGTTGGGAAAGCAAGCTTCGGTAGGGTCGTGACACCAATCCCAAGTTCTAAGACAGAAAACAGCGAAGTGATATTCTCGACCGAATAGAGCGCTTGCTCACTCAGCGCTCTGGCTGGGGTTGGATCGAGAAGCGTACAGGTGCCGTTACGAATAAAAGGCTGTTCGAGCAAAGTTTGCCACTCGATTCCCTCTGTTTGATTGGCAATAGGGTTATCTTTTAAACACACCACGCCAATGGGGTCGGACAACAGCGGCGTAAAGTCAATGCCGCCCTCATCAAGGTGAGAGGGGTTACCGAGCGCCAAGTCGACTTCACCGGAGAGTAAGCGAGCCTCGACGCCCGCCGCGTTATCATCGATCAAGCTTACTTCTACATTTGGATACTGCTCGCAAAAGGCACCCAACACGCTCGGGATGAGTTTCGCTGCAACAGAAGGAACGCTCGCAATTCGCACTCTCCCTTGCTGTCCGGCCGCGGCAGCTTTGAGATCGTTGTCCAGCGCACTGTAGATATTGAGAAACTGAACCACCTTGGGCAAACAAATCTCACCAAAAGGCGTTAATTTGGTTTTGTTGCCGGGTTCAAACAGCGTTTGTCCTAGCATTCTCTCTAGCTCTTTTATCGACGTGGAGAGCGCAGCCTGAGATCGATTTGCACGATGTGAAGCGGCTCGAAACCCACCTTCCTCGACTACCATCACAAAATGCATTAATTGTTGAAGCTTAATACTCATCCCTAATGCCTCTTAATCCCTTTATTTACGTTATTCTCAATGAAGTGATAAGTTTTATTTATCAAATGTAAAAAATTTACCGTTAGATTTATCGCCTGTCAATGTGCATCATTTAACCATATTGAAACAAAGCTGTTACAAAGGTTGAAAGGCACGTGAATACTCCTACTAAAAAACACCCAGTTAAAACCAGTCTATTTGCTTCTAAAGCGCCGCTTGAATGGGCGATAGTCAACAACGGAACCCTATATACGGCTCAAATTCCTATTGATGACACAGGTGCGGTTGTGGAAGGCGGCATCGAAGCACAAACACGTCAAACCTTTAACAATCTCATTCACACCCTGGAGTGTGCAGGGGAGTCTTTGGACTCTGTATTGCAGGTCCTGATTTACGTGACCGACAGAGAATACTTAAAAACCGTTAACCAAGTGTACGCGGAATATTTTGAAGCGCCGTACCCAAATCGCGCCGCCATGGTGGTTGCAGGGTTAGCACGAGAAGAAATGTTGGTGGAGTTTGTCGTCTACGCGTCGGCAAGCCAACCAGAATAAATCCAACAAGAATAATTGAGATCAGTGAGTGGGTGGCTTGCCATCACAAATCGGAAGAACAAGGAAAGAACCATGACTTTTATTAACAATGTTCAAGCAGAAAAATCCCTCTATATAGCAGGTGAATGGCAATCGGGCATGGACACCATCGCCAATATTAACCCTTCTGATATCAGCGAAAACATTGGTGATTTCGCACAAGCGAGTGTGTCGCAAGTAGAGCAAGCGATTCAAGCGGCTAAATCAGCGCAGCCAGATTGGGAAAAAACACCAATCGAGCGTAAACAAGCAGTGCTGCAAGCGATTGGTGATGAGCTCATTGCACGATGTGACGAATTGGGCACCTTGCTTTCGCGTGAAGAAGGCAAGCCATTTGCTGAAGGTCGAGGTGAGATTTACCGTGCTGGCCAATTCTTCCAATATTTTGCTGCTGAGGTACTGCGTCAAATTGGCGATAACGCTGCTTCCGTCCGTCCAGGTGTCTCCGTTGAAGTTACTCGCGAAGCAGTCGGCGTTATCGCCATTATCTCTCCTTGGAACTTCCCAACAGCAACAGCGGCTTGGAAAATCGCGCCAGCACTTGCGTTTGGCAACAGTGTCGTCTGGAAGCCTGCCAACCTAACTCCAGCAAGTGCCGTTGCACTGACTGAGATTATCCATCGCCAAGGTTTACCTGCTGGCACGTTTAACCTCGTTTTGGGTAGCGGTTCGCAAGTAGGTAATACCCTTATCAATTCGAAAGACGTGAACGGCGTTAGCTTCACTGGTTCTGTGGACACTGGCCGTAAAGTTGCAGCGGCTACGGCACCAAACTTTGTGCGTTGTCAGCTAGAGATGGGCAGTAAAAACGCGCTCGTAGTGGCAGATGATGCAGACATTCAAATTGCCGTTGAAGCCACAATCGCAGGCTCATTCTCGGGTGCGGGTCAAAAATGTACTGCGTCTTCTCGTCTTGTGGTTATGGACGGAATTCACGACGCGTATGTTGAAGCGCTAATCAAACGCATGAGCGAACTTAAAGTGGGTCACGCACTAGAAGAGGGCGTATTTATGGGCCCTGTTGTTGATGGTAACCAGCTGAATGCGAACTTTGAGTGGATTGAAAACGCTCGCCAAGCGGGCGCAGAGCTGGCTTTTGGTGGCGAGCGTCTGAGCCTAGAGCATGACGGGTACTACATGTCACCAACCCTGTTCTTGAACACACAAAACAGCTGGGAAGTGAACCAAGAAGAAGTCTTTGCACCAATGGCAAGCGTGATTCGCGTTTCTGATCTGGATGAGGCAATTGCAGTCGCGAACGATACGCGCTTTGGCCTGACAGGCGGCATTATTACGCAAAGCCTGCGCAATAGCGCGATCTTCAAACAGCAAGTCCAAACGGGCTGCGTCATGGTGAACTTGCCAACTGCGGGTACAGATTATCACGTCCCATTTGGTGGCCGTAAAGAATCTAGCTTTGGTCCTCGTGAGCAAGGTCAGTACGCCAAAGAGTTCTACACCGTGGTGAAAACCGCTTATCAGCGCCCTTACTAAGAACAGCAGGGTAGCTGGTGGTGTCAGCTACCCGCACTGAAAGGCTAAGAAATTGTTTAAGGAGTGGTTATGTACCAACAACGGATTGTGATTGACGGATTGCAGTACTGCAATTGGGAGCGAGAGTACTTCCAAACACTCAAGGCGAGTGGCATTACCGCCGTTCATGCCACCATCGTCTACCACGAAACTGCGCGCGAAACCTTAACGCGTTTTGCTGAGTGGAACTTGCGCTTCGAGCAAAATGCGGACCTCATCATGCCTATTTATTCAATGGCAGATGTAGAAAAAGCCAAAGCAGAAGGCAAAGTCGGCATCTTCTTCGGCGCGCAAAATTGCTCACCAATTGATGATGAAATTGGCCTGATTGAAGTGATGCGCCGCCAAGGTCTGCTGATCATGCAACTGACCTACAACAACCAAAGCTTACTGGCGACAGGTTGTTACGAACAAAACGATTCCGGCGTAACTCGCTTTGGTAAGCAAGCGATTGAAGAGATGAACCGAGTCGGGATGATCATTGATATGTCCCACAGCGCGGAGCGTTCAACGTTGGAAGCTATCGAGCTCTCTTCGCGTCCAATTTGTATCAGCCATGCTAACCCGACATTTGCGCATGACGCACTGCGTAACAAGTCCAACACCGTGATCAAAGCACTGACGGAGCGCGGCGGTTTGATTGGATTCAGTTTATATCCGTTCCATTTGCCAAATGGCAGCCAGTGCACGCTGGATGATTTCTGCCAGATGGTTGCGAAAACCGCAGACATGTTTGGCGTTGACCATTTAGGTATCGGTAGCGATTTGTGCTTAAACCAGCCGCAACAAGTGTTGGAGTGGATGCGCAACGGTCGTTGGTCAAAAGCGATGGATTACGGCGAAGGTTCAGCAAGTAACTCGGGATGGCCAGATGCGCTGCCATGGTTCTGCGGCAGTGCAGGGATGGAGAACATCTACAACGGATTAATGCGTCACGGATTTAGTGAATCTGAGGCAGGAAAAATATTGGGTGAAAACTGGTTCAACTTCCTCAAAGAAGGATTAGAGCCTATTTCATAGTACTCCCAAAATTAGGAACCGCCTGCCTACATAACAACAATACGGCAGGCGTAAAACTCACATTTGTAGCCAGTCTTTGGCAGCTGCAAAGAACCTCTGGAGCCAGAGTATGTCTGATTTAACCAATAGCATGAAAGCTTCCACGATGAGCGTGTCATCGGGCAAGTCAAAAGCAACACACAACACATCAACAACAGAAAACACGACGGACAAATTAGGACTGAATAACCCGGCCTTTTGGTATAGCGGTGGTTTTATCGCGTTGTTCGTTGCTATTGCACTTTATGACGGCGAGTTGTTATCTACGATCGTTAACGCCGGCTTTGGCTGGGCAGTTCAGGTGTTTGGTCCTTACTGGCAGTTACTGCTGCTTCTCACTTTTCTTATTGGTCTTGGCTTGGCTGCAGGGCGAACAGGCAAGGTGATGTTGGGCGGGATTGCGAAACCAGAAATGGATTCTTTCCGCTGGATGGCGATTATTTTCTGTACCTTATTGGCTGGTGGTGGCGTTTTCTGGGCTGCGGCTGAGCCTATCGCGCATTATGTTAGCCCACCTCCTCTATACGGCGCGCAAGATAACCCGCAGCAAGGTGCGGTGAATGCGTTGTCGCAATCCTTTATGCACTGGGGCTTTTTGGCTTGGGCGATTGTCGGTAGCTTAACTTCTATCGTGGTGATGCACCTGCATTACGACAAAGGTTTGCCACTAAAACCCCGTATTTTGCTTTACCTAGTCTTGGGCGAACGAGCGCTTAAAGGCCAACTCGGTGCATTGATTGACGCGTGCTGCATTATCGCGGTAGCCGCGGGCACTATCGGTCCCATTGGGTTTCTGGGCTTGCAGGTTAGCTACGCGTTAAATGCGCTGTTTGATATTCCTGATGGCTTTACGACTCAGCTTATCATCATTTTGTTTGCGATTGCGCTTTACACCTTGTCAGCACTCAGTGGATTAAGCCGAGGCATGCAACTGCTTAGTCGTTACAACGTGATTCTGGCAATGGCATTGATGGTTTACATCCTGTTTTTTGGCCCTACGAATTTTATCTTTAACGGATACATTCAAGGTGTAGGGAGCATGCTGGATAACTTTATCCCAATGGCGACCTATCGCGGTGACGAAGGTTGGCTAAGCTGGTGGACAGTATTTTTCTGGGGCTGGTTCCTTGGTTACGGTCCGATGATGGCGATCTTTATTGCGCGTATTTCCCGAGGTCGCACTATCCGCCAAGTTATTTCAACCATCAGTATTGTGGCTCCGCTCACCACCTGTTTTTGGTTCACGATTGTAGGCGGCTCTGGCCTTGCGTTTGAAATTGCTGAGCCGGGTAGTGTGAGTGCGGCGTTTGAAGGCTTTAACTTGCCAGGTGCTTTGCTTGCGGTGACTCAGCAACTACCAATGCCAATGCTGACTTCAATTCTATTTCTGGTTTTAACCACGATCTTCATCGTCACGACGGGCGACTCAATGACCTACACAATCAGTGTCGTGATCAGTGGTGAAACGGAGCCGAATGCGATCATCCGTACCTTCTGGGGCGTAATGATGGGTGTGACAGCTCTGATCCTGATTTCGCTTGGCTCTGGCGGCATCTCTGCACTGCAATCTTTCATTGTGATTACCGCGGTTCCGGTTTCTCTGATTCTGTTGCCGTCACTTTGGAATGCACCGCAAATCGCAATCAAAATGGCGAAAGAGCAAGGGCTATAACAATTATCTAATTCAAACAACGTGGAGCTTGTGCGGGTGTTTTCCTCCTGCATCCGCACAAACCCTAGTATTCTTACAATAACAAATAGGTGGTGAGCAAAATGGATGCACATCGTTCTACTTATACGGAAGCAACTATGCGCGATGCAGCGATTGTCATGGCAGCCGAAAGGCTTGGCGCAATGCACCAAAACCGAATCAGCTTTGTTCGTAGTCTGATTCGTAATATGGCAAGCCAAAACTGGCAAGTAACCAAGCATGAGTGGCAACTTTGTCCGCGTGGTTATGGTCACGTTATTTACAAGTTGACCACGCCAGAGCACGTTTATCATTTGGTGGTGTTCTGTGATGAAATTGCTGATGACGAGCGTAATGACCGCGTCATTGCTGAAAAGTGGGACGTCACATTCGCACTGGTTCAAGGCGATGTTGATGTTACTTTGTTGGAAAGATTGCGAGCAAATGTACCGCTGCAAGAAGCGGGACGCAATCCGAATAACGTGCTTGTTCTGGCTCGCGCAAACAAAAGCGTGCGTGTGTTTGAACACATTGTTAGCGCCCTTTCTCAAGGCAAGCAGCCCGAGCCAAAAGAGCTGGCGGAAGTGGGTTATATCCTGCGTACCACAGCTGTTTATGGGAACGGCAAGTTTGGCATCGCCGATTTCAAACTGCTAGAGAACAACTCAGATTTCAGCCAGTCTTTTAGTGCGCAAATGTGCGCAGTATATATGTTGCGTGAATTCAGCTTGGATTGGGTGCACTACCTAGCACTTCAGCAAGGTCACGACAACGCGGTGGCATTGCACCGTGGCTTGCAGCGCTACCTTGGTGTCGGAAATGCTACTGGCTTAGGCATGGCTCCATACTTGATTAATCACCCGTGCATCGTTGACCAATGGATGACCTCTCGCGAGCGTGCAGTAGCGCGAGTCTTTGCGATGCCGTGTGAAGCTTCATTCCATGCTCCTTTGCAAGGATTACTACAAAAAGCGCAGCGTCATTTAGAGCAAGTCATCACCATCAATGAACATCAAGACAGGCTCAATCATCAAGCGACAGCAGACATCAAACAACTGCTATCGGAGCTAACAACGTTAATGGCATTACATCCGAACTGGGCGAGTTTGGTCGAGCATAAGAAAACAATGAGTGTGGAAGCCCAAGAAATCCTCACCTCTTGCTTGATCGAACTCTACCCATCTTTAGTGGATGAATTTGCTAGCCAAATGAATACGGATGAAACGTTATCTATTCCGGGCGGGAAAAAGATCCAAGATTTACTGGAAGTGTTGCAAAGCAAATACCGCTGGGCGATTGATGCGGATTACTCACTAGCCGAGAACAACTACTGGTTCTGGTATCGCTCGCAAGACAAAGAAGAGCCAAGGCTTGGTGTTCGTGGGGAGGAAGCAGGAGAAGAAAAAGAGCTGCCGCTTGATATCGGCAGACAAGTGAATCGCTTGTACCACGCCTTGCTTGGTTGTGATGAAGAAATGTCCGTAGCAGAGTTTCTGTTGCAAAATCCAACTTACCGTTCGATCACACGTCGCGTATGGACGTTAGGCAACCGAGCAATGGGTGATATTCAAATGAACGTGCTGCGTAAAGATGCGTTACCAATGCACTTATTGCGCTGTAAGTTGGCGATCTTTGGTGCGACTAAGTTTGATCCTCGCTCGGATCGTTGGGTTCGAGTAACTTTCTTCCAAGGTGCGCCGCTGTTAGATGAAATTCACGATCCTAAACTGGCGGACACATGGATTTTCCCGAGCATGCCGGAACGAGAAGAAATCGCACAAAGTGACAATCAAAAAATCAACGGAGGATTTGCATTATGATCGTCTCTCACAACGAATTGGTGGCCGCGGTTAATAAGGCATTTCTTGGCATGCGCCGTCACTGTGGTGAGGCGGATGTCATTGCGAACATGGTGGCGGACTTGCAAATGGCTGGCTTGCACGGGGTGCGTCACTTTAATAACGCCAGCCTGTTTCTTGGGTTAGATTCGGACTGCGCCGTATCGGTGACCAACAGCACGCCATCGAGTATCGAGATGGATTTGCACAATGGCAGTGTGGCGTGCCACTTACCCGCCGTGTTGGATTTCGCACTTGAGAAAATGATCAACAGTAAGTCGATTACTATCACGTTGAAACAGTGCCATAACCGTTGGCTAGGTTTTAGTGAGTTGTTGAAGCTCTCTGCAAAAGGCATTGCGTGCCGTGCACAATGGGTCAATGGCTCTAGTCCAAAACGAACGCTTTATGTGTTAAATCGTGGACGAATCGCGCCAGAAGTCTTTTTCTCGGATCAGTTTGATGGGCATGATACGGATTTGCATAGTATGGTTATCGAACTCTCTGTGAACGATTTCGATATCGAGAAAAGCGCACAAGGATACACCATTCACATTGAAGGCGATGAGTTAAGCAACACGCAACAAGCCTCTTGGCAAAATGGTATTTTTGTCGAAGACCAAGAGTGGGAAACACTGAAACAAACCGCAACCGCGTTGCTGGTGGAGAACAGTGAGCGTTCCATGCAGGGCGCTGGTGGTGTGGTTTAAGCTCTGAAGGGACAGTGATTCCAAGTTTCAAGTGATGAAGGCTGCGGTTTAGCGGCCTTTTTTGTGCGCGATGTTCGGTCACTTCTTAGGTTCTAAGGCTATGATTATCGTTAAATACCAAGTAGAGCGACATAGGGAAGAAAAATGGACCTGCAAGAGAACAAAAGAAATGCCATTGCGTTTTACGAAACCGCCTATCGAGGTAATCCAAGAAAGGCGGTTGAAGACTACGTTGGCGATGAGTACATCCAGCACAATCCATTAGTTGGAAACGGCCCCGAGGCTTTTATCGAGTATTTTGAGCGGATGCAAAACGAGTATCCAAATAAAGACATTACGTTTGTGCGAGCCATTGCTGAAGGGAATTTGGTGGCACTACACACTCACCAAACATGGCCTAATGATATTGAATACGTGACGATGGATTTCTTTCGTTTTGATCATAATGGGAAAATCGTCGAACATTGGGACGCTCTGCAAGAGATTCCTAAAGAAACATTGAATGGTCACACCATGTATTAACGAATCGTTGATTAGCCTCCAATACTATTTATTCAAACGGTATGGGAGGCTAAATTATTTGGTACGAGTTAGACGTCAATCACTAGAGCGCTTTTTCGATCTTCATCGCTACGTCTTCAGATACCCAACCTTTCCATAAGTCAGGGTAGGTATTAAAGAAGTAAAACATCGCTTCTTCACCATCTGCGTAGTTATCTTCCATCCAGGCCAGCATTTCACTCATTTGCTCGTTGGTAAATCCGCGTTTCTGCAAGTACGCGAATGCTTGGGGTTCTTTGTTCGCAAATGCCTCAGTTGTTACTGTGCGAACTGGAGAAGGTGGGTACATTGTTACTTTGGGAGAAGTACAATCAGGCTGGGTGGTACAGTTGCGATACTCTTCCAAATCTGTTCCGCTACCAAAATCCACTTTGACCATATCATACTTGCCCAATACGGGTGTTGGTGACCAGTAGTAACCAAACCAAGGCATTTTGCGATCATAGGCTTTGGCGATGGTGCCAGCTAATGCTGCGCCAGAGCCTGGGTCAACCATCTCAAAGCCGTGCTCACTTAACCCTAATGCATTAAACAAGTGACCGGAGGTGATTTGGCATGTCCAACCAGCAGGGCAGCTATAAAAGGCGAACTTGTCATCATCCTCAGGGTGTTCAAACAGCTTGGCGTGTTTAATGACGCCTTCTATCGTCGCGAGCTCTGGATACTGTTTTACCAGATAGGCGGGAACCCAAAAACCTTCTTCACCACCATTGACAAGCGACTCACCAGCGATGCGCAAGCGTTTATCAGCAATGCCTTTATCAAGCGCTTCTTTAATACCGTTTGTCCATAACTCTGGCGCAACGTCAGGTTGTCCCTTTTCAATCATAGAGGTGCCCGTAGGAACGCTATCACCAGGGATCAATTCCGCATCGCACTGGTAGCCTTCATTTAAGACAAATTGGTCGATGTGCGCCATTAAGCTGGCCGAATTCCAATTCATATCCGCGATGGTTATTTTTCCACATTCATCTGCATTTGCATGAGTTGATAATGCTGATAGCAGCAGAACAGAGAGCATTGAAGGTGTCGTCTTCATGTGACTGAATTTCCTTGTCGTTGTCATTTACTTCAGTATATACATCGGTTTATAAAGATTCAGTGAACAAGGTTTTTTCAGTGACGTTAAGCATAAAAACGGCGATTTATGAAGCGTTTAGTGAGAGTGGTTGAAAGGGAGTTAATACAGCAAGAACACCCCTTCGTAGCCGCCGATCTCAATGTGAGAAACATAATCGCCGATGTTACCGTCTTGATCTACAGGTCGCATAGGTTCTGGAAGTGCGATAGTTATCTTCGGTGAGGAGAAATAATCGATATTCTTGCCAAAGAAATCAGTCCGATACAGCACTCGGCCTTTAGTAAATTCGCGAGCTAACACCATCTCCGTAGGGCCATGCATCACTACCGTATCTTCTGAGCGATACGCAAAGTACGTATGGGTTGGTAACAAATCGATAGCGCCATTAGGCAAGTCAGGATGAGCCACTTTGCTCATAGAAGCATCTCCAATCATCGTGTAATCGGCGGAATAGGGCGTGCTGGTGGACATCATTAGCGGAGTCGCCTGATACCCATCTGGGATTTGATTGGCAGGCGTACCTAAATCGATGGCAAGCAAGGTGCTAGGTTGATAAGCAATATTCTTTGGTACGCCTGCCTTCCAGAAGTTGTTAACGGTGGTGTTATTGCTTCCATATACGTAACCATTATTCCACTGACTAAAGTAACTGCGCTCAGGGTGATAGTTTAAGTAGAACACCGCTAGTGCAGAATATTGGTCCTGCTTCCAACTGTTTTCTGTGTTACCAAAGTATTGGACGCGACCATAACGCGTTGTTGCTTGATAAATCACGTTCTGGCCAACTTTGGCGAGAGCAGAGTTATCCCAAAACTTAGCCAAGCCAGCATAGCCACTAAAGCCAGTGGAAGGGAAAAGGTAGTGCTCGCGCAAGTACAAGGAGCCAGCATCAACCAAGTGGTTTTGGCCGTTACGACCGAATAAGTTGGCCGTGCCTATGTTGAGGCCAATTAACGCATCCGCATCCAGCGTCGCCAATTTGTTTAAGAACGCCGAGAATTGCGCTTTGTATGCATCATCAGCGGCTTGGCTTCCCGCCACCAAACCAAGCTCATCCACCGTACCACCAGAATAAACGTAGAACTGATTTTCTCCGAGTAACTTATTCGTATCATCGTTGTACGCACCGTTTAAACCTTGTTTCGCCCATTCAGCTTGATAATAGTGGCGCATTGTATTGGCAAAATCGGGATTGCCGAGATTAGTCAATGCCCAAGAAGAGGTTTGATTCCACATGCGACCAAATGGAATAACGCGTGACTCCCAACGAAATCGTGCCGTTGCATTCTTATTCGAACGGTTTTTGTATTCATTCCAAGAAAGATAATTGTCTTGGTTTAGGTCCGCAGATTTGTCGAAGCCACGAATTTTGCGCCAGCGTTGAATGGTTTGACCTTCAGGTGTCTCCGTTGGTGCTCCTGAGACATTGGCGACAGGGAAGCTATCTTTGAGTTGAATGTTTTCGAGGCGTGGGCGGTTTTCTATGTTGTCGTCATGCCAAGTAATTTTCGCAACGTAAAGGCGGCCGCCGTCGCGTAAAAAAGTGGACCCAAAATACTGACCGCCACCATAGGTTTGTCCGCTACCATCGTGTGTCGTAGCGCGAACCCAATCCGAAGGAACAGACCAGTTTACCGTTTGGTTTTTAGTCATGCTCTCAGTCTTGTCTTTTTTAATTGAGAAGTTTTTCCATTCTGTTACCAGACCGAATGAATCGATGGCAGAAGGGTATTCAATTATGAAGTTGCCACCTTGAGCAAACTGGGAAAACGTAAGGGTTAAGCGGTCGAACTTCTCTGAGTGATAAACATAGAGGGCACCACCATTATTCGCCTGACCGAATACATCAGCATCCCATGGCGGTGGTTGATATAGCCAAAAACCGGCGTGGTCAGCACTAGCCGTATAACCAACAATCATCGGTTTTCGATTGAGCAGAGTATTCTCGCCATGGCTTGAGTCAACCTCTGCGATGATAGTGTCTTCAGAAAAGTGGAGAAAGAAATCTTCGTAGTCAACTCCATTCAGTTCTGCTTGGTTACGTATATCGTTTTCCAGCCAACCTGAGTTAAGTTCCAGCTTTTGGTTGTACATGTAACCAAGCGCTTTTACACGCTCGTTATCACTCTTATTTTCGTAAGCTCCAAACACGATATCGGCATTATCCAACTCCCATTCAAGTGCAGCGGCAGCAGAGATAGGCTTATCTTGAAGATCAATACCCTGTTCATGCAATCCAGGTAACACGATTGCTGTTCTACTCCAAACGCCGGGTATAGAAAGCAAGCTCAGAGAAGCGAGTGTAACGAGAGAAAAACAATGCGACTTCAACATGGAGTTATCCCATTAATACTTAGATGACTCAAATTAAGAGTCAGAGTACAAAGAGAAATTATAGTCCATTCGCGAAGTCGTAATCAGTACCCCGCCGATTGAGGACTTTACAGGAAAACTAACAGGGGGATGCTGTGCAAAAATGAGCGGGTGTACTTGGAATAGATCATCCTCATCGACTCAAAACTTCCTCTACACGTCAGCACAAAAGTAACCACCATTTTAACCTTGTTTCGGTCGTCACCATGTTGTTGGATTTTTCTTCAACAAATTCAGTTAAAACTAACTCTTCAAACCAGTCAGATACTCTGTCTTGGTGGTTGCAGATCATACAAAAAATTAACAAATTAAATTTTTATACATTTTTATTGCATAAAAAGTCCAGTTGAGTAATATAAATACCAAGTGACAATTAATGCGGTATGTCAGCATGACTATTCAGGTAAGCGGAATCAATAAATCCTACGGTGAGACACAAGTGCTTCACGATGTCAGCTTTAAGTGTGAAAGCGGGGAAACACTGGTGTTACTTGGTCCAAGTGGCGCAGGTAAGAGCTCTCTACTGCGTGTTCTTAACCTTCTTGAAGGGGCGGATAACGGCAAGCTAAACATCGCAAATGATGTTTTTGATTTCTCTACTGAAATCAAAGAGAAACAAGGTTTAGCACTTCGTCGTAAAGTAGGCATGGTGTTCCAGCAGTACAACTTATGGCCGCATATGACAGTAATGGAGAACCTGATTGAGGCTCCGGTAAAAGTATCTGGCATGGATAAAGAAGAAGCGAAGAACCAAGCAATGCAAATTCTCGCAACACTGCATTTGGCAGACAAAGCGGATGCATGGCCGATGCAGCTTTCTGGTGGTCAGCAACAACGTGTGGCGATTGCTCGTGCATTGATGATGAAACCGGAAGTCTTGCTTTTTGATGAACCGACCGCAGCGCTTGATCCGGAAATTACTAACCAAGTCGTTAAGATTATTAAAGATTTAAGCGAAACTGGCATCACCCAAGTCGTAGTAACGCATGAGGTCGATTTTGCTAAAAAAATCGCTAGCCACGTACTGTATCTAGAAAAAGGACACATCGTCGAGCACGGCACAAATGATTCGTTTTCTAACCCGCAAACCGCCCAGTTTGCTGACTACCTAAATCACTAAATTACGTTTTTAAAGTTCAGTCTATTTAACAGATAAGCTCGGCTGTCATTGCGAGTGTCAGCCCACTAAGTACACACGGAGTATTGCAATGAAAAAGATTCTACTAGCTTCACTAATCGGCCTGTCTTCTGCAACTATGGCAGCAAACGCAGCAGCACAAGAAGAGATCAAATTCGCGATGGAAGCGACGTACGCACCATTCGAATACATGGATGAAAATAACCAAATCCAAGGTTTTGACGTGGATCTGGCGAACGCACTATGTAAAGAAATGGAAGCCAAATGTACCTTCCATAACCAATCTTTTGACAGCCTGATCCCTGCATTAAAATTCAAACGTTACGATGCGGCTATCTCTGCAATGGATATTACTGAGGCGCGTTTGGAGCAAGTGAATTTCACGAATGCATACTATGAAAACTCAGCAGCGTTTGTTTCTATCAAAGAAAAAGTTGCTGATCAAAAAGCACTAGAAGGTAAGCGCGTTGGTGTTCAAAACGGTTCAACACACCAAAGTTACCTGATTGAGCAAATGCCGGGCGTAACAGCGGTTCCTTACTCTAGCTACCAAGACGCATTCATCGATATGAAGAACGGTCGTATTGATTCTGTATTCGGCGATACAGCTGTCGTAGCTGAATGGTTCAAGAAAGAAGACAATCTAGCATACGTGGGCGAGCACGTAACCAACCCTAAATATTTCGGTAACGGTTTCGGTATCGCAGTAAACAAAGGTAACGATGAGCTAGTGAACAAGCTGAACACGGCACTGAAAACAGTGAAAGCGAACGGCGAATACGACGTAATCTACAACAAGTACTTCGGTAAGTAATATGGCACTAACGGGTTACTCTTTATCGCTTGTTCAAGCTAGTTGGATGACTGTCCAGCTAGCCTTCACAAGCCTTTTAGTCGGTTTGATTCTGGCATTGGTATTCGCCAGTGGTGAAATGTCTCGCCGCGTTTTCGTTAAATGGCCAATGACGGCATTTGTGACGATTGTGCGTGGCTTGCCAGAAATCCTTGTCGTGTTGTTCATCTATTTTGGTTCGACGCAGGTTCTGTTTTTAATCACCGGCGACTTTATTGAAGTTAGCCCGTTTTTGTCTGGCGTGGTGGCGTTGTCATTGATCTTCGCTTCCTACGCTTCTCAAACTCTACGTGGCGCATTGAAAGCCGTTGGAAGAGGGCAAAGAGAGGCAGCAAGTGCACTAGGCATCAGTCAGGCACATGCTTTCGTTCGCATTGTTTTGCCACAAGCAGTAAGACACGCGCTACCAGGTTTAACTAACCAATGGTTGGTTCTGTTGAAAGATACCGCGCTTGTATCACTGATTGGCGTAACGGATTTGTTGAAACAAGCGCAGCTAACGTCTGCTGCGACGCATGAAGCTTTTACATGGTACGCAACCGCTGCGGCGATTTACCTAGGCATCACTTTGATTACACAACGTGCCGTCAAACTGATTGATAAGAAGTTCTCAATTCAAGGCATGAGCATGGGACAGGAGGCAACCGCATGAACGAACAATACGTTTGGCAAATGCTGAATGGCTTGGGCACTAGCCTCCAATTGACCGCCGCTTCCTTGGTTGTGGGCTGCCTCTTAGCTCTGATGATGACGCTGACTCTGATCCTACGTACTCCGGGTTTGCATTGGGTAAGCCGTGGCATCATCACCTTGTTCACTGGTACGCCTTTATTGGTGCAGATCTTCTTGGTTTACTACGGTCCGGGTCAGTTTGATGCAGTGAGAGAAAGTGTTTTTTGGACATGGTTAAGCCAACCTTGGTTCTGTGCGATGTTAGCGTTAGCGCTTAATACCGCGGCGTACAGCACTCAGCTGTTTAAAGGCGCGTTTAACGCGATTCCTTCTGGTCAATGGCAAGCGTGTCGAGCTCTAGGGATGAACAAAACCGCAACGCTAAAAGTGCTGCTGCCATACGCTATTCGTCGTGCCGTTCCGGCTTATTCGAACGAAGTGATTTTGGTCTTCAAAGGCACGTCATTAGCGAGCACGATCACGATCATGGATCTGATGGGTTACGCGCAGCGCATTAACGCACAAACTTACGATACGTTGACGGTATTTGGTATTGCGGGCGCATTTTATTTAACGGTAAATGGTGTGCTAACTCTCATTTTCCGTCAGGTAGAGAAGAAAGCACTAGCCTTTGAAGCCGTTTAATTATTAGTAGCTAATTTGTAAATGCCTCTGTTCAAGCGTTGCCCTGAACAGAGGCATGTTTGTTTTAGTGTACTGCTACGCTGGAAAAATCATCAAGAATCACCAAACTTAAGTAAGGTAAACAATCACTGGTGATGATATGGAACGTCGACACTTCTTAGCTTTATGGTCGCTAATATTTGCGCCTTCGCTAAAATCCGCTAGCCCAATGAAGCCGACACCGCCTCAAACGGAAGGGCCATTTTATCCCGTGGTTCCAGTGCCACTTCGTCAAAGTTTGATTTTGCAGTCGAAAGGTCTGATTGGTGAGCCCATTTTTCTTCAGGGTAAGGTAATGGATACAGCAGGAAACCCATTGTCTGAAATGAAAATAGAAATATGGCAATGTGATGGACAAGGCATCTATGAACACCCGAATCAACCTAACAATAATAAGTTTGATCCTCACTTCGCAGGCTTTGGTGCAGTTTTAACTGACGAAGATGGGAATTACCTTTTTCAAACGTTATTTCCGGTTCCATATAGCTCTCGACCTCCCCACATCCACGTCAAACTATGGAGTGGAGAGAAAGAGCTGTTAACGACTCAGCTTTATTTGAAAGGGCGAACTGGTAACGAGTGGTGGGGCGGAAAAGCCCGTGATTATTTGCAGTTTGAGCCTGTCAACATTGATGGTCGAGTCGTCGGTGAGTTCAATTTTGTGCTCGCTTAATGCGATTAAGCATTATTTTGAAAACTAACCTCGTAGATTACCAAAGTAATTAGCAAACAGAAGCTTCTAACAGATTAGTCTTGTCCGGCTCTGACTCTTAGTTTGTAGAAATCACTGTACCCAGATTTACGGAGTTGAACACCGCTTACACCTTTCGCTCTGGTGATTTTTTCTTGCCCCCAGAACAATGGTAAGATTGTTGTATCAGCTCTGAGCTCCGAGAGTATTCCCTCCAAACGTTTTTCAGGCGTGGGATCAGAGACTGCATCGTGTACGTGATTAACGTGCTGCTCAAATTCATCAGAGTGAAGAGCAAATCGAATACCAGTACCTGTTAATAGCCACTCATAAATTCCATAGGTTAAAGGTGGCTCAATGACATCTTCGACAAAGAGCAAGTCGGCTTGTTCTTTTACAAGTTGAGGATTACTAGCGTCAGTTAGCTCCACAAATTCTACATGCAACCCAGTTTGACGGATTAAATCTACGATCCATTGGTTCGCTTTACTTAAATAATCAATCGTCCACTTTGGATGGGTTATGACCAACGTTCCCTCAAGCTGAGGAATATTCTCATTGTGAGAGCTATCATCGAGAATGTGCATTGTTTCCAAGCCATTCGCTTTGGCAAATTTAAATCTACGACTCTCGATAAAAGAAAATAGGCGCTGCCAAGTTTGCTCGCTTAGTGAGCACTCGGCGCGACGATTACGTGCTAGAAAAGAAAATGCCTGAATCATATAACATTCGGTATCGTCAGTTTCCTGATTATAACTGATGTATTGAGCCAGCTCAGTCCCTTGATGAGAGAGCGTGATTTGCTCCAATAATGCCTTTTTTGCGAAATAGTTATGATGTTTCTTCAGTACTATTTTGTCGGTATCCCAATGCCTAAGTACAAATGGGCCAGTACCTATTGTGATACTGCGACCTTTAAAGCTCTTCTGACGTCGAGTAGTGATAGACGCATTTGCGGTTGCTAAGCAGTAAATGAATAAGTTATTAGGCTGCTTTAAGTCAATACGTATAGCTTGTTTGGCATTATCGAAGCTGATACGAGTGACTTGCTGAAGTAATTTTTGGACGGGGCCATCTGTTGTAACGAGCTTATTTAAAGAGTGTACGACATCTTCTGCTTGTAATGTTAGCCCATCGTGACAGTAGATATCAGGGCGGAGCCAAATATATATACAACTGCCTTCATTTTTGTACTCACAAGCGAGGTGATTTTTTAATTGACCGTAGTGATCAACGGTAAATAGGGTGTCATACAAGCTGCGTATTACCTGCAGTTCTGAAAAGCGATAAGTCAGTGAAGGGGTTAGCTCATCTACCCAAGGATACTGGCTGACGATGAGTGTATTTGAATCTTTGTTTTCTTCTGAAACTTCTGCGAGTGCTTGGCTAAGTGCGCTTACAGCAGTGCTACGGTAATGCTCAAGTAACCTCGAGATGACGTCAAAGCTACCATTGTTGATTTCATTACGAATCGTAAAGTAGAGGGCTTGATGTATTGTTACCGTCACTTTTAGTGTGCTGGCTTTCCCACGGCCACGACCTGGCTCCCAATGGATCCAATTGTAGCTGTCAAGTATTCTCAGTATATTAGATATATTGCGTCTAGAAGTTGAAAAAACCAGTTCTAAATCGTCGAGGTTTACCTGATACGTTTGAGAGTGTTTGTAATGTTTTAATAACTGGCTCAATCTACGAAGACATGTTTCTGTCATGTTTTATTATGTTTCCTCAATAGATGATTGATTTATTAAAGCTATATAATAAATTGATTTCATATTGTGGTGAAGAAAGGTGATTGCTTAAACCCCTCAGTGTTATTGATTGGCTTATCTTCTTCCCATTTAAAAGTATTGGTGGTTTTCATTTTGACTCTAATATATTACTACTAATATAGAGCAAAGGCTCACTTTTTAATTTTTACTATAATATTAGTGAGTTATGATTAATGTTAGTGTTTGTTTTATTAGTTGTGTCTAATTAGTTAGGCGTAATGACATGAAAATACCCCCACTCATCTATGTAAATAAGCAGGGGTATAAGTTTATTTTACTTCTGGGAAGGTAGTGAATATCGTCCACTCATCTTTAACCATCCCTTGCTGGCCGACAACAGTGGCAGTAACGCGGCGGTTTAATGCGTGGCTGACACGATCCATACCCGGCTCTGCTAGCTGTGTGTCGCCAAAAGCAATAATTGCGAGGCGGTCACCCGGGATTCCCTTTTCTATCAATAGATTGCGTACATTCTCTGCACGATGGCGAGATAGGTTTAAATTATAGTCTGCGCGTCCTACCTTACTTGCGTATCCTTGTATCTCTATAGAAGTGGTTGGATACTTTTTAAGAAATGCAGCCAACTCATCTATCTTGTTTTTAAAAATTTGGTTAATAAGAGCAGAGTCATTATCAAACAAAATCTTAAGTTGGTATTGCTCTTCTTTATGCAAATAGGTTTCACAACCATCATTGTCCACTTCTGCCCCTATTGGAGTACCTGCGCAAATATCACGAGCGTTTATCACACCATCTTGGTCCAAGTCGTTTAGGTCAGCAATCTGATTCGCCTTTGGTATAGGAATGTACGCCAGCTCATCTTTTGCGTATGCACTATGATGACTCATTATGACCAAAGCCAGAGTGATTAGAAGATTCTTTTTCATTGTATTTAGTACTCCACCGATTGAGTCCACTCTTCCGGTATGTCGACGCGCAATGCGTCTAAAAGCTGCCCGGTTGAAGTCAGGGTTCGATATTGTGCGTATTGCTGCGCAAATTGCGTTTCTAAGTAGTTTTTGCGTGATTCAAACAACTCGTTTTCAGTGTTCAGCAGATCAAGTAGGGTGCGCTTTCCAATACGATATTGTTTTTGGTATGCAATAACGGTGTTTGACATGGAATCAACGTGTTGTATTAAAAAAGACTTTTGTTGTTTAGTCAGCTCAAGAGCGCTCCAAGAAAGGCGGAGCTCTTGCTCCACACTTCGGTATGCTCGCTCTCTGAGGTCTTTCGCTTTATTGAGTTGGTAGGCCATACTGTCACTGTTTGCAGAGTCTCGGCCACCGTTGTAAAGGTTGTATCGGACACGGAGCATTGCTTGTGTTTCAGAGTTGAGACCATTTACTCCTCCTACATCATCGTTCCAGCTTTGTTTCGCTTCAAATGAGATGACTGGGAAATAGTTTGCATCTGCTTGTTTATATTGGAACCTGGCAGAATCGACATCTGCGAGTGCTATTTTTATGACAGGATGATTGTCAAAAGCCTGCGATTGGGCCTCGTCTAGAGAATTGGGGATAAAGTTTTGGTCTGCGTGCGGAAAAATAAGGTTAGTTGGTGCTTCACCAACTAAGCGAAAGAATGCTGTTTGAGCGTCTTTATGGTTATTTTGTGCAGCTAAAACATTACTTTGAGCTTTTGCTAAACGAGCTTTAACCTGGTTAAGGTCGGCAACTGAGCCAATTCCTGACTCTGTACGCTTTTTAATATCAGTATAAATTCGCTTATGTGTGTTTAGGTTGCTAGTGGAAAGCGCAGTCAGCTTTTGTGTTTTTACTACATCCAAATAAGCTTTGATGACTTCTAACGCAACATTTTGGGCATCTGCAAGTAACTGATAACGCACAGACTCTGCATCTGCAGAGGTACGATCAATGTCATATAGGGTTTTTGAACCATCCCAGATCAACTGGGTAAGAGTAATTGCCATATCTTTGCGGGTCATCTCGGTATCACTCTTACCAGTAGAGTCGGAAGGGTGAATGCTCTCGTAACCGATACCCGCGTCAATATCGAGACTAGGTTTATATGCTCCACGTGATTTATCGATAATATAACGACTACTCATATACTCGTTAAACGCACTTTTGATATCAGGGTTCGTTGCAAATGTTGTCGCTATTGCTTGTTCTAAAGTTTGTGCGCTAGAAACCAGTGGTATTAGCAAACCAAAACACGCGATACTAATATTACTTAGCTTCACTAAAATCTCCCCAAATAATTTAACGCCAGTTATTTTTCAAAAATAAATATTAAAGATTACTAATGTTACCCAAGGCAAACGTTTCCCTTTGCTTGCTTTTTTGGAATGTAAGCTGCTATTTCAATGAAAATTTAATGACAAGTTTAAAGAATATTAAAAATAGGTCGCATAACATATGTTTTTACGGTGCAAAATAAAACAAATTTAAAACATGAAAATTATTGATAGGATAATTGCGTGTTTTAGGTGGGTTAATTGATGCTAGCTTACGCCCAATTGTGTATATCGCTTCTTGAAAATAAGTCTTATTACTTTCTTAGTTTTATGGACTTTGAGATTTTTGTATTTACTAAATGAGGTATAAGCTCTTGGTTGGACCATCAAAATTAACCGCACAAACCTATGTTGTAATCGGCCTAGATGGTCAAATTAAAGCTTTTGCGTCTAAAGAAAACTTGTTACCGGGAGAAGTGGTCGTTGAATTAGTAGAGGGGAAGATCCAACCTCAGCATGTATATATTGCTGACACAGAAGGTGAAGCTCAAACTGATTCTACCGACAAGCTTGCGAAAATATTAGAGGCCATCGAAAAAGGACAAGACCCGAGTCAACTAGGTGATGAATATGCTACTGAAGCTGGTGAAATTACGGGTTCAAGTTTGACGGCCTCTGGTACTGTTGAACGAACGGGGGCAGAAGTACTAGCAAGTACTTTTTTTGAAACCGCCGGCGTGACGACAGAGCAAAGTACAACGCTATTTAATATTTCTCGATTCACAACCTCAGAGCTTGGTGAAACTGAAGCGTTGATTGATGGTGAAGATAGAGGTGCCGTTCAAGAAGACGTGACGCTTGGAACTTCTGGCAACCTCAGTGTTACTGATCCAAATACAGGTGAAGCGTTATTCCAATCACAGAGTGAGGTTCAAGATAGTTATTGGGGCGTCTTCTCAATTGATGCTTTCGGTAACTGGAATTATCAGCTGAATAATGAGCACGAAGAAGTGCAGGCTTTGGATCATGACAGTGACCCAATCATCAGAAGTATTACCGTTTTATCTGTAGATGGCACTGAGCATGAAGTTGTGATCTCTATTACGGGCACTGAAGATGCGCCAGTCGTGACGGGCACGTTCACGGGCAAGGTGACTGAAGGCAATCTCAGTGATGTCGCGACCGCAACAGGCACCATTGCTATTTCTGATGTTGATAATGGCGACGATCCGATTTTTGCAAACACCACCGTTACGGGCACCTACGGTGAGTTGGTATTGGTGGATGGTCAGTGGACGTATACGCTGGACCAAAGCCAGGTTCAACAGCTGGACGAAGGTGATCAGGTAAAAGACACCATCACCCTGACGGCAACCGATGGCACCCAACAAAACATCGTGATTGATATTACGGGCACCGAAGACACGCCCGTTGTGACGGGCACGTTTACGGGGTCGGTGACCGAAGGCAATCTCGGTGATGTCGCGACCACAACAGGTACCATTACTATTTCTGATGTTGATAATGGCGATGAGCCAGTGTTCAGCAACACTACCGTTACGGGTACTTACGGTGAGCTGGTATTGGTGGATGGAAAGTGGAAGTATACGCTGGATCAAAGCCAGGTTCAGCAGCTGGACGAGGGTGAACAGGTGCAAGACACCATTACTCTCACAGCGACCGATGGCACCCAACAAAAGATCGTGATTGATATTACGGGCACCGAAGACACGCCAGTCGTGACGGGTACGTTCACCGGCAAGGTGATCGAAGGCAATCTCGGTGATGTTGCGACCGCAACCGGCACCATTACTATCTCTGATGTTGATAATGGTGATGAGCCAGTGTTCAGCAACACTACCGTTACGGGCACCTATGGTGAGCTAGCATTGGTGGATGGAAAGTGGACGTATACGTTGAACCAAAGTCTGGTTCAAGAGTTAGATGAGGGTGAGCAGGTGCAAGACACCATCACTCTCACTGCAACCGATGGTACCCAACAAAACATCGTGATTGATATTACGGGCACCGAAGACGCGCCTATTGTTGACGGTGCGTTCACCGGCAAGGTGACTGAAGGTAATCTCGGTGATGTTGCGACCGCAACCGGCACCATTACTATCTCTGATGTTGATAATGGCGACGATCCGATTTTTGCAAACACCACCGTTACGGGCACCTATGGTGAGCTGGTATTGGTGGATGGGAAGTGGACGTATACGCTGGACCAAAGCCAGGTTCAACAGCTGGACGAGGGTGAGCAGGTGCAAGACACCATCACCCTGACGGCGACCGATGGCACCCAACAAAACATCGTGATTGATATTACGGGCACCGAAGACGCGCCTATTGTTGACGGTACGTTTACTGGCAAGGTGAGCGAAGGCAATCTCGGTGATGTCGCGACCGCAGCAGGTACCATTACTATCTCTGATGTTGATAACGGCGACGATCCGATTTTTGCAAACACCACCGTTAAGGGCACCTATGGTGAGCTAGCATTGGTGGACGGGAAGTGGACGTATACGCTGGACCAAAGCCAGGTTCAACAGCTGGACGAGGGTGATCAGGTGCAAGACATCATCACTCTCACGGCGACCGATGGCACCCAACAAAACATCGTGATTGATATTACGGGCACCGAAGACGCGCCAGTCGTGACGGGCACGTTCACCGGTAAGGTGACTGAAGGCAATCTCGGTGATGTCGCGACCGCAACAGGCACCATCACCATCTCTGATGTTGATAATGGCGATGAGCCAGTGTTCAGCAACACTACCGTTACGGGCACCTACGGTGAGCTGGTATTGGTGGATGGGCAATGGACGTATACGCTGGACCAAAGCCAGGTTCAACAGCTGGACGAGGGTGATCAGGTGCAAGACACCATCACCCTGACGGCAACCGATGGCACCCAACAAAACATCGTGATTGATATTACGGGCACCGAAGACACGCCTATTGTTGACGGTACGTTCACAGGCAAGGTGACCGAAGGCAATCTCGGTGATGTCGCGACCGCAACAGGCACCATCACCATCTCTGATGTTGATAACGGCGATGAGCCAGTGTTTAGCAACACTACAGCGACGGGCACCTACGGTGAGCTGGTATTGGTGGATGGGCAATGGACGTATACGCTGGACCAAAGCCTGGTTCAACAGTTGGACGAGGGTGACCAGGTGCAAGACATCATCACTCTCACGGCGACCGATGGCACCCAACAAAAGATCGTGATTGATATTACGGGCACTAATGATGCTCCTGAATTTGTTAGTGGGAGTAATGACAACTTTGGTCTGGATGCTCAAGGTAAAACCGACATCGATAGTTACCAGTTTAGCGTTGATGAAAACAGTCAATCGGGTGTAATTGGAAAAGTAAATGCATTCGATGTCGATCAGGACAGTCAGATAACGTATCACTTAAACGGTCATAGCGAACTGTTTGAAATCAACAGTCTTACTGGTGAGATCAGTGTCAAAAATGGTGCAAATCTGGACCATGAATCTATCGATAACTACCAGCTAGAAGTGGAAGCTCGTGACCAGTTTGGCGGTAAAGACACCGCTCAGGTCGAAGTGTTGGTTCGTGATATTAATGAAGCCCCTATTGCTGAAGATGATAAGGGCATTGAAAAAACAACCAAGACACTTGACCAGAGCAACTGGGATGACAGTGCTGATATCACAGTCGATTACTATGTGATTGATACTCGATCTGGAAACAAGGTTTCTGATGCATCGAAAGCTGATTATATTGGTGACGGTGACCACAAATATGGCGTTAGTTCTGCGCTAGACAGCGGCTCAGACCGGGTTCAAGACGGTCAGATTCGATATGATGATGCAACTGGACAAAGTGAAGCAATGCGCTTCTCCTTCGCTAATGGTCAGGTTGCCGATCATGCTGAAGTTGAAGTGAAAAACCTATGGACAGACACTTCGAACGGTAGCTGGGAGCCTGGTATTGAGCGCGGTGTTTGGAAGGCTTACTACAAAGGTGACTTGGTTGCGACAGGTGTGTTTGAAGGTACCCGTGGTGGTAATCAAGTAGTCAACATCAATGCAGATGGGCGTTTCTTCGATAGTATTGAAATGTCTACTACCAGCTATAAAGACGGTGTCATTGATCCTAAAGGCTCAGAGTACTTTATTACTCAGGTATCAGCGGACCTGACGACCTTTGATGAAGCTTACCAGACCAACGGCTCAGGCACTTTAGAGCTGGATGTTCTAGCGAATGACAGCGACCCGGATGGTGACGCTCTGACTATTATCGACTATCCATCAGAAAGCTTCCTTAGTCTGCAAGATGGTAAATTGGTCTTTGATGCGGCCAAGTACCTAGAGTCACTGCCAGCTGATCAACAAACCCTGAAAACGGGTGAAGTGAAAGATTATACTTTCGAATACACCATCCGTGATGACGACGGCCTGACTGATAAAGCAGAAGTTACCGTTAGTGTGATGGGTGAGCCTATGTCGCTCAGTGATGCACACGCAGCATTGGATGAATCTCAAGTTGGCACGGATACTGGCGTACATGCTGAAGGCAACTTTATCGCAAACCTCGGGTCTGCAACGGAGGCTGAATATCACTTCAACGCCGAGCAAAACCTAGGTGGTTTCACCAGCGATGGTAAAGAGGTCGTGTTTGAAGTGAGTGCAGATCAGAGCACTCTAACTGGTTATACTGGAACAGGTGCCGACCGCATTAAAGTGGTTCAAGCCAACATAGATAGCAAAACGGGTCATTTCACAGTTGATCAACATATGCCTCTTGATCATGCGGAGCAGGGGGCGGACATGCTGGATATCCGCGCTAGCGTCGAGGTGGATGCCGGAGGTCAGTCTGAGAGTGCCACCTTGCATCTGAATGTGACGGATTCATTACCGTCATCGTCTTCAGCTCACTACGAAATAAATGATGTTGATTCACAAAGTAATAGTGTTGTGATTGCACTTGATGCGTCAGAATCAATGCTCGACTGGGTAACAGATGCAGACGGACAATATGTTACTCGCTGGCAACTTGCTCAAGACTCCATTAAGTCAATGTTTGAGCAATACCAAGATTTGGGTCCAGTAAGTTTTAGAATTGCAACTTACAGCGGACAACCATCTGGCCAGATTTCTGAGTGGCTAGATTCTGCCGAGGCCATTGATTCCTTTATCTCTGGTATACATCCATATGCATCGACGCCATATAACCAGGCCGTTGACCAAATAAATGAAATACTTAGTGATCCAGAAGATGATGCATTGCTTAGTAATACCGATACCCAGCTTTACTTTATCTCAGATGGTCGACCTTCCGATTTTACCTATTGGACAAATCAAACGAACGTGGGAGAAATTCAAACCCGTGAAAACTTGATTAAGTGGTCAACATCAGATGATTTTGAAAGTGAACAGCGTTATCAGGACATAGTGAATGGTCGGGTTCAGCCTACTTCTGAAGAAGAGGGCATCATTCTGCAAAATGCGATGGAAAATGGCATCAGCAGTAGCGGTCAGGATGTTGAAAATATCTGGTCTGTCGGTATCGGTAATGGTGCGTCTCTGGAACACCTGGAGTCGATCGCGACAGATAAAGGCAGTGCTATTGTCGTTGTAGATGATTCTCAGATTGGGGATTTGCTTAGCAAAACGGTCTCAGGCCAGTTGCAAGGTAACCTTCTGGATGGCATTGGCGGTGATGCTCAGTGGGTAGATCACATCACTATCGATGGCGAGATATATTACTACAACAAAATAAACGGTGATGTCACTACCAGCGATGGCACGAAAATATCGGATCATTCTCTGGCGCAAATTGATACCAACCACGGCAAGCTGACCATTAACTTTGAAAATGGTCACTACGACTATCAAGCGAGCAATGTTGTAGGTCATCAACAAGAGAAGCTTGACGTTACGGTTATCGATGCTGACGGTGATACTACAAATAGTGAAGTTACCATTGATATCCGAGATCGCGCACCAGAATTCATCAGTGTCGGTGATACAGACCAAACCCATGGCACCGATGCCAACGGTATGCCAACAGAAGATACAGCAAGCTTTGACGTCGCTGAGCAAGAAGTTGGGGTATTAGTCGGCCAGGTGGAAGCGTTTGATCCGGATGGCAGTGACACCATAAAGTATGAATTGAGTGGTGGTGATGCTGATCTATTCCGTGTTGACTCTAATAGTGGTGAGATTTGGCTGAAAGATGGTGTAAAACTGGATCACTCGACTCAGCAAACGTATCAGTTGGAAGTGTCTGCAAGCGATGGTGTGGATACCGATACAACTCAGGTTATCCTGAATGTCACTGAGAACCATGCCCCAACCTCATCTCCAGTTCAGGGCTTTGCTCAGATTGAAGACTTACCGATCAATAAAGTGACGGTAGTGTTCGACCACTCGAACAGCATGACCCGTACCTTTGACGGTGAAAATACCGTGGGTCGTGATGCAACCGCACCGAAAACTGAATCGAGAGCTTACAAAGCAGCAGCAGCGTTACATTCCATGGTTGAAAACATGATTGCCGATGGAGGAGAATCAAATACCTATATCCGCCTGGTACGTTTCGACGGAGATACATCCACACATAGCTGGCTGACCTTGAGTGAAGTTGAGTTGATGACACGCCCACCAGAGATGAATGGCCGTGATCCAAACGATTTAAGTTTCCAAAATGAAGTTTCAGAATATGTGCGCAACTGGTGTGACGTAGAATACGGTACCAATACGGATTACGATAAAGCTTTAGAGGCTGTAATGGAGCCTGGTGAGGCAAGTAATGCCGTTTACCCTTGGCAGGATGGTTGGGATTATTTCGGTCCAGAAAAACCGTCTGAGAGTAAGGACACCATATTCTTTATCTCAGATGGCGAACCCAACCCTAGCGAGGGCGCTGTTACTTCTCCTGATCTAGCCGAGCGCTGGGAGGATTACAAACAGACTCATGACGCCAAAGTATATGGGATTGGTATTGCTCTCTCTGATAATGTCAAAGCAGCAGAGGCTCTAGATGAGCTTAGCGACAAAGTGGTGTTTATCGACTCAGGTGAAGACTTGGGGCAGTACCTAAACCAGTTCTCTCCCGATCCAATTGCCGGTGAGTTACTGGCGGGAAGCCAGGACGCTGATGGTGATAGCATGACCGTTTCTTTGGCAGAAGGCGATTTCACTCTGTTGGGTGCAGATCTGCACGGTGTAAGCGTAAATCAGCCGTTAGTTTCTTCATCCAGTGAAGTAGATGGTCAGCTTCATATCCAGACAGCGTTCGGCACCTTGGAAGTGTCATCCAATGGCAGTTATAGCTTTACTCAAAGCGATGAGCTTACTCTACAGGGTGACCAGCAGGCGGATATGCATTTCTTGTTTAAAGTGTCTGATGGTAAAGGTGGCATAAGTGAAAACGTCTTTACACTTACATTGAACGATTCTGGCACCGATATTGCCCAAACTGAGCGCCATGCGTCGGTGGGAGATGAGTTTGCGAATAGTATCACTGGTGGCGAAAGCATTGATATTTTGCTAGGACAAGCAGGTGAAGATACGTTGAGTGGTGGCGCAGGCGATGACATTCTGGTTGGTGGGCTTGGAAACGATATCCTGACGGGAGGTCTAGGCAGTGACATCTTGACAGGTGGAGAGGGTATTGACACCTTCACCTTTACTCAAGAATCACTGGACATGACGTCATCAAGAGATGTGATTAAAGACTTTAGGCTGGATGAAGACAAGTTGGATTTGAGTGACATTCTTGAGTTTGTCGGTGACGACACAACGGATATGGATAACTTGTTGGAACACGTAAGCGCAGACTACGATAGTGCCCAAGATACTCTGAATTTGACGATTACTGGAGAAGGCAGCAACACAATATCAGTGGCATTAGAGAACTTTGATTTATCAGGGTTGGAGCTAGGGTCGTCAGCGACATCTCATGAAATTGTTGATCAGCTGTTCCATCACCAAGTTTTTAACGTGGATTAGTATTACCTGAAGATAAAGTTATTTTAGTAAACAGCACCTGATTGAATCATCAGGTGCTGTTTTTCTTTTCTGCTGTTGTTAGTTACCGACTTTTTGCCTAACCACTTCAAAAATTGGCAGTAGTAAATGCACTGCTTCGCACTTTAAGTGGTTCTTTGGTTACATGTTTTGATAGCTTGGTCCGCCACCACCTTCTGGCGCTTTCCATGTGATGTTTTGTGAAGGATCTTTGATGTCACAGGTTTTGCAATGCACGCAGTTGGCGGCATTTATCTGAAACTTCAACTTACTCTCAACTTCCACCACTTCGTAAACCCCAGCGGGGCAATAGCGCTGGCTCGGCTCGTCATACATACCCAAATTCACATCAATTGGAATGTGAGGATAAGTCAGAACAAGGTGGCAAGGTTGGTTCTCTTCGTGCTGTGTTCCCGATAAAAATACCGACGAAGGCTTATCAAAACTGATTTCACCATCTGGTTTTGGGTATGTAATTGGTTGGCACTCTTGTTTAGGTTTTAACTGTTCGTGATCGTACGAATAGTCCTTGACAGTCCAAGGTAACGGCTTCTTAACCAGTGGTTGCCATAGGTTATGCTCAAAGGTCGAAAGTGCACCGCCCAGTATGCTGCCAAACTTGTGGATGTTCGCACCAAAGTTACGTGTTTCGGCGAGCTCGTCATACAACCATGATGATTCAAACAATGACTGGTAGTCTGGCTCAGAAGCCCCAGTTTGTCGGGCCGTATGTACCGCTTCTGCTGCAATGATTCCGGACTTCATGGCGGTGTGGCTGCCTTTAATTTTAGCGACATTCAAAGTGCCTGCATCACAACCAATCAATAAACCGCCGGGGAATTGCTGTTTCGGTAGAGAAGAAAGTCCACCTTTTGCAATGGCTCTTGCACCATATGCGATACGTTGGGCACCTTTTAGGTGTTGCTCGATAGCTGGATGATGCTTAAAGCGTTGAAACTCGTCAAACGGGCTTAAGTAAGGGTTGCTGTAGTTTAAATCTACGATCAAACCGACCGCGATTTGGTTGTTCTCCATGTGATATAGAAAACCGCCGCCAGTGGTATTTGTCTCGCTCAAAGGCCAGCCAGCGGAGTGGATAACACTGCCGGATACATCCTTGCTGTCAGAGGGTAATTCCCATATCTCTTTTAAGCCAAGCGCGTAGTGCTGAGGTTGCTTGCCTGCGTCTAGGTCGAACCTTTGAATAAGTTCTTTACCCAGATGTCCGCGACAACCTTCAGCAAAAAGGGTGTATTTTGCCTTTAGCTCGATACCTGGCTCAAAGTTAGGTTTGGCTTGGCCGTTCTTATCTAGTCCCATATCGCTCGTATTAATGCCTGTCACGGCGCCAGTCTGATCATAATTGATGCTTGCAGCGGCAAAGCCAGGAAAAACTTCCACCCCAAGATTTTCTGCTTGGTTAGCGAGCCAACGGCAAAGGTTGGCAAGGCTAATTACATAATTATTTTCGCCATTTATCATTGGATGCGGTGTAAGGAAGTGAGGAACGCGAATATGGTTTTGCTCAGTAGTAAGATAAAGGAAATGGTCTTGCTGAACTGAGGCTGATAGCGGGGCGTCCATTTCTTTCCAATCGGGGAAAAGCTCATTCAAGGCACTAGTTTCAAAAACAGCGCCAGATAAAATATGTGCGCCCACTTCTGAGCCTTTTTCTACAACGCAAATTGAAAGTGCGTCACCTTCACTATCTTGGTTGAGTTGAGCTAGACGACAAGCGGCACTTAAGCCCGCAGGTCCGGCTCCCACGATCACGACATCAAACTCCATACATTCTCGTTCCATCTATCTGCTTCCTTTCTATTATCGTCATCTGCGTGACAGGTTTTTGGTTTCTATACAGAAAACTATAGCTCAGTTGACGTTAACGTAAAGTGAACTAAGCTCAAGTAATGGATCTGACGTGTTATACGAGGCATGACCATGGACGACCGACCATTAGCAACACTTGTCATTGCGGAACATGACAACCAGTCGTTGGCTGTAGGGACGCTGTGTGCAATTAAAGCGGCATTTGATATCAAGGATGATGCTAAATCGCTTCCTATTTCTGTATTGCTTATTGGTTATCAGTGCCAATCGGTTTTGGATGAGTTGAAGTGCGTTAAGGGCGTTGCAGAAATTATCTGGGTTGACGCGAAGGAATACGAGCATGGGTTAGCGGAAAATATCGCTCCTTTGATCTCACAAGTAGCCAAAAACTACTCACACATTCTTTCTCCTGCCAGTACGTTTGGTAAGAATGTGATGCCTCGCGTGGCGGCGTTGCTCGATGTAGGGCAACTTTCGGACGTGATGACCATCGAGTCTATCGATACGGTGATTCGTCCCATTTATGCCGGGAATGCATTGGCGAGAGTCGCGTCGAATGATCCCTTTAAAGTGATGACCATACGAAGTACGGCTTTTGATGCCCTAGATCTGTCAGACAC
This sequence comes from Vibrio sp. T13N, assembly GCF_032970445.1. NCBI lineage: Bacteria > Pseudomonadati > Pseudomonadota > Gammaproteobacteria > Vibrionales > Vibrionaceae > Vibrio > Vibrio sp. T13N. The sequence goes on along the minus strand of NZ_JAWJYE010000013.1, from coordinate 41,754 downwards.
ACCAGTTGTCCCTAAGGTTACTCAAGTCGATACAGTGATTATCAACAAACTTAGTGAGTTTATTTCGCAGCAAACGCCAGAAAGTGAGCGACCAGAATTGCCAGCGGCTAGAGTGGTGGTATCGGGTGGTCGTGCATTCGGGAGTAAAGAGAAGTTTGCTTTAGTCGAACAATTGGCTGATAAGCTAGGTGGAGCGGTAGGAGCGTCCCGAGCGGCGGTTGATGCGGGGTATGTGTCTAATGACCATCAAGTCGGGCAAACTGGTAAAATTGTTGCACCTGAATTATACATTGCTGTCGGAATTTCTGGTGCTATTCAACATTTAGCGGGAATGAAAGACTCAAAGGTGATTGTCGCAATTAACAGCGATCCCGATGCGCCTATTTTTGACATCGCTGACTATGGGTTGGTCGGCGATTTATTTGAGGTGATGCCGGAGTTGCTAGAGAAGCTGTAGATATAATCTGTTCTCTCAAACAAAAGGCTTCCGAACTGGAAGCCTTTATCATTTGGTTTTTACCAGTTACTTTTCGCTCGGGCGTTGCAGGTGTTCTGCAAGCACTTTAGTAAACCTTGCTGCTTCACCACCAGTACAAGCGCGATGATCAAACGTTACTGATAGCGGCATTGCTTTCACCGAAATTGCTTGACCATTTCTTATCACCACTCGGTCGAGTATTCGACCAGCACCAACAATAGCGACTTGCGGAGGTGTGACGACAGGTGTCGCGTAAATGCCAGCAATCGCCCCGAAGTTGGAAAGCGTAATCGTCGCGTGCTGTAATTGCTCTCGACCGATTTTTCTCTCTCTGATCCCTTCAACAGTTTGATCGAGCCAACGACGAACATCTTGTGGCTCGTATTCATCTGCGTGGCGCAATACGGGTACGTACAAGCCATGACGGCTATCTACAGCAATACCAAGGTTAACCGTATTGTGCACGCAACGCGTCATGGTTTCTGCATCAAACCAAGCATTTAAAGCGGGCTCTTCCTGACATGCATGAACAATCGCTTGAACCAGGCGGATACTGATGTCTTCGTTCGGCAGCCAGTCTTCCAGCAACGCTTCTTCTGTAATGGTCACGGCAGCAACGTGCTCGTGTGACTCAGTCATCGAGGACACCATGGTACGTCGAGCGCCTTTCAATACTTCTGTGCCCGGACGCTGTTTCCCGGCTTCGTCGTAAATGTCGGCATCAACGATAAGACCGTTTGGACCACTGCCTGACACGAGATTAAGATCTACCCCAAGTTTTTGTGCCAATAGACGAGCCGACGGTAGAGCAGTAACTAGATTACTCTCAGTCGTGTTGTGATTGCCTCCAATCCAGAAGTCATCGACGTTAACGTGATGCGCTTGATGAGAAACGTTGCCGACAACGGTCGCGGCGTCAGCGGTCTCTTTTTTCTCTACTGTTGCCCCCCGCTCTGCGCCAGTTTCGTCAATTTCGAGTAGCAATGCGCCAATATTGACGATATCACCTTCTTCCCCATGGCGGCTGACTACACGGCCCGAGTAGGGGGCGGGAACGTCGACCGTCGCTTTTGCTGTCTCGACAGTTAAGATCACTTGATCCAACTTAACCATGTCACCGACATTAACGTGCCATTTTACAATTTCTGATTCAGCGAGGCCTTCGCCGAGATCGGGTAAGTTAAACGTCTTCATTTCCAATCCTCCACGAGTTCGCGCGCTGCGGTCACAATGTCTTCTTCCTGAACCATGAAATAATCTTCGTTACGGTAATAAGGCATAATGGTGTCCATTCCAGTTACTCGTTTAGGTGGGGCTTTTAGTAAGCACATGGCGTGTTCGGCTGTTCGAGCTAAAAGCTCAGAGCCCACACCACAAGTTTTACTCGCTTCATGAACAACGAGTAAACGTCCGGTTTTTTCTAGTGAGCTGAAAATCGTTGCGGTATCAATTGGCTTAATGCTCGCCAAATCAATCACCTCGACTTCAATCCCTTGACTAGATAAGGTCTGTGCGGCTTGAAGTGACTCTACGACGCATGCGCCCCAAGTAACAAGCGTGATATCGCGCCCCTTACGTAAGGTGAAGCAGGTGTCGAGTGGAAGTGCTTCGCCATTATCAACGACTTCAGATTTTACGGTTCGATAAATGCGTTTCGGTTCGAAGAACATGACGGGATCATTACTTCGAATCGCGGCGAGAAGCAGGCCGTATGCGCGTTGAGGTGAAGAAGGAATCACTACTTTAAAGCCAGCAGTGTGCGCAAATAGCGCCTCTACACTTTCTGAGTGGTGCTCTGGAGCGTGAATACCGCCACCAAATGGCGCACGAAAAACCGCAGGGCAAGTGAGGCGACCGCGAGTTCGGTTACGCATGCGTGCCGCGTGGCACATTAAGTGCTCCATTGCCGGAAAAACAAAACCTTGAAATTGAAATTCGGCGACAGGTCGTAATCCTTGCGTTGCCATGCCGACCGCAACACCGCCGATTAACGCTTCAGCGAGTGGCGTATCGATCACTCGTTTGAGACCAAACTCTTGTTTGAGCCCTACGGTGGCACGGAATACGCCACCATTATCACCTACGTCCTCACCTAACACGACAACATTTTGGTCTTGTTGCATTTCGTGGTGCAGAGCGAGGTTTACTGCTTCAACTAACGTTAGCTCAGCCATGTTTGCCTCCCTGCATTCGCATTGCTTTGTTGATGAGTTCATCTCTTTGAGCGTGAAGCTCTTGGGGAAGCGATTCATACAAATAATCGAACCCAGTTTCTGGTGCTTGTGACGGTAAGCTGAGGTAGCGTTCAACTGCCAGTTCCACTTGTTCCTTGCAGTATTCTAGCCATTGTTGCTCTTGTTCATCGCTCCAAGCACCTTGATTAAGGAGATACGTTTTAAGACGTGCTATAGGTTCGTATTGCCATGCGGTTTGAACATCGTCCTCTTTACGATAACGAGTCGCATCATCGGCAGTAGTGTGGTCACTTAATCGGTAACTGACCGCTTCGATGAGTGTTGCGCCTTTCCCTTTTCTCGCTCTCTCAAGTGCGGTCTTGGTTGCATCATAAACGGCGACGACATCGTTACCATCTACCGTAATGCCCGGTATACCAGCGCCTTGCGCTTTTTCTGATAAGAAATCGGCAGCACATTGAAGGCTACGCGGCACTGAAATTGCCCACTGGTTGTTATTCACGACGAAAACAAGTGGAATATTCCAAGCACCCGCACAGTTTATTGACTCTAGAAAATCCCCTTTGGATGTACCGCCATCGCCACACATGACTAGCGCAGCTTCATGGTTACCTTGAATTTTCAATGCGGAAGCCACCCCGACAGCGTGCGTACATTGCGTCGCAATGGGGACACAGAATGGAAGATCTCGGCTAGGAACTGGGCTGTCCTCTGGAGCAAAATCACTACCGCGCTCATCACCGCCCCAGTATTGAAGATTCTTCTCCATGCCAATACCACGACACCACATTGCAGGCATATCGCGATAATAAGGGACAAATACATCATCGGCTTTCAGCGCTCTGCCGACCGCAATGCCGATGGCTTCAGCACCTAGGTGCGAAGGGTAGGTCCCTAACTTGCCGGTGCGTTGCAACGCAACGGCTTTGTTGTCGTAAGTGCGAGTTAATACCATGTCTCGGTAAAACCCGACCAAAGTTTCAGTGTCAGCCCAGTTGGGTAGTTGGCCGACTAGGTCCCCATGATGGTCGATAAACCGATGCATGGGTAATGCCTGAACGTTCATCTCAAGCTCCTTTTGACGCTGCGTGTCTTTTGGACTGCAGCTGTTCATATCAAACCAGAGTTTGTATGGGTACTCAAACTCTGATATCAGCGCAAAGGCCATACCTAAGGTTGCTTGTGTTTTCTATAGCTGTAGGCATCTGTACGTCCTTTAAACTATTTTTTGATAACACCGCTGCGGCTATTTCATCGCAAGACACAGAGAAACATTTTTTCTGCATCTAACCCTCTAACTAAATCGTGGTATAGCCAGATACAATAAGTGTAAACAAATTGTTAAATTGTGCTTCATTTTGACTTTTGACCAGTAGTAAAGTTTTGCTTACACCCTGATTTTGTAGAGTAATATGCTGATTTTTAATTGCTGGCATTTTTAAACTCGAATTTAATTGCTATTGAATGAAACATATTTGCAACAAAATTTGGCTGTAAAATTTGACAAAGTGAGTCATTATTAATGAATCAACTCAAGTAGTTGTTATGTGTTGTATTGAGATTTTTTGTTGTGCCCGAAACTCCGGCCTTATGAGAATACATAACTTCTTCCCAACAGAGTGGAATCAGGGTAGGGTGACGGCATTACAAATGTATACCCTCGGCGGTCCTTGAGCTTATCAACAGTAGATGGCGCTCAAGTCGAAGTGATTATGGAGAAATTATGTATCACGCTCATGTTTATTTTCCTTTAAGAGAACAAGATAAAGCGCAAGCCTTGAACGAGATCATCCGTCAAGAGCGTCAAGATGTGCTGCGTGTGTTTCCTTTGGTTGGAAGATTGGTTGGCCCACATAAAATGCCGATGTTTGAAATTCACCTAGAGTCATTGAGTGAAGAGTTTTTGGCTTGGCTCGATACGATTCGAGGTGATTTTTCTGTGCTTATCCATCCTGTGAGTGAAGAAGAGTTGCTCGATCATACGGAACGCGCTATTTGGCTGGGTAGAGAGATTGGTGTATTTGAAGAGAAGCTAGAGAAATAGCTGTTCCTCCCGCATGTATGACCGCTTTGAATGCTTCTCCCCTCATCGCGGTCACCGTAGCAAGTTAGCGTCTTCATGTTCGTTAATAAGTTGCGGTTTCCTTTTCTCCATTCTGCATCCCCTGTTTTTGTGTGCTAAACCTACAAGTAGGCTTTTGGGCTTAAGCATCAAGTGAGAACATGTTTCTGTTTAGCATGTCGTTAAATAAGTTTTGGCAGCAATAAAATAATAAGTTCAGATAAATGAAATAGGTATAGCAGGGAAGTGCAGTTTACGACCCCAACGCCATTGGCAGTGGAGCCGATAATTTCTGAGGGGGAAGGGTATGTTTTCGATACTCTTGGTCATACTTTCACTGTATATATTTTGGTTGTTGTTTCGCAACGGACCTGCATTCGCCGAACGCGTCGCTCATCAAAAACGTAACTGGGTTGGACCGACCGCCAACAAAGAAGAATGGCGAGGATATTGTACGGATGTATTTCAGCCGTTCAGTTCTCAAACGACTTTTTACGCCATCGCTTATTTTGCGAATTACATTGCAGCAGCAAACGCGATATCTTGGTCAACAGTATATGAAGGGGATTACCCGATCATCATAAGCCGATTTGGTAGCTACTTTATTTTAAATACTCACGATTCACTAGTGGTTGCTGGGTTTATTGCGCTTGCTTTCTTTATCATCAATTGGCAGCTTGCCATGCATTGTTCTGGTATTCTTAGTCAGTATCTAGTGCGGATTCTTATTATCAATCGAACGCGCTTCGTTGCGATTAGCTTAGTGTTTTGCAGTTACTTTGCGTATCTCTTGACTGTTGGTATTTTCTGGTTGTTCCATGACGGTTATTCGATCTGGCACGGGTTAACGCTTACTCCTGTATTCTTATTATTAGCGTTATTGGTTGCGGTTGTTTTGCCATCTATGAAAAAAGAGAGCAATAAACCTTAGATAGACTTGCCACGTTAAATTACACACGATTTTAGGATAGTAATTCCTATGCCATTAAGTTAGCATTGCCGGCTTTTTAACGGTCTACAGACCCTTATTAGTGGGAGGAACTATGTTTATCGGCTTTGACTATGGCACTGCAAACTGTTCAGTGGCGAAAATGGAATCGGGTGAGCCAGTAATGCTTAACCTAGAAGGGAGCAGTCCATTTATTCCTTCCACCCTTGCTGCACCGACTCGTGAATCGGTATCCGAGCACTTATTTCGCCATCGAGATATTAAACCATTAGATCAAGTTGGTGAGCAGGTTTTACGCCGGGCAATCAATTTAAACAGAGAAGAAAGTATTGATCTCGAATCTGACGACATTGCATTTGGTCAGGCGGCGCTTAATCTCTATTTGGAAGATCCTCGTGATATCTATTACGTAAAGTCGCCGAAGTCTTTTCTTGGCGCTTCTGGCTTGCGTGACGTGCAATTGGCTTTCTTCGAAGATCTTGTCTGCGCGATGATGGACAATATTAAGTCGCAAGCCGAAAACGATGCGCAGCAAAGTATTACCGATGCTGTTATCGGCCGACCAATTAACTTCCATGGGCGTGGCGGTGAAACGGCTAACATTCAGGCTGAACGCATTTTGTTGCGGGCAGCGAAACGTGCGGGCTTCCAAAATGTGGAGTTTCAGTTTGAGCCTGTCGCGGCGGGCCTAGAGTATGAAGCGACACTCAGCGAAGACAAAACCATTCTAGTGGTCGATATTGGCGGTGGTACAACGGACTGCTCGTTGATTCAAATGGGGCCGTCTTGGCGTGGCAAAGCGGATAGGACCGCAAGCTTGTTAGCTCATAGTGGCCAGCGCGTCGGCGGGAATGATCTTGATATCGCGTTAGCATTTAAGCAGCTCATGTTCCCGTTTGGCATGGAAAGCAAAATGGAGTCAGGTATTGTGATGCCGACCACCCAATTCTGGAACCCGATAGCAATCAACAATGTAGAAGCGCAGAGTGATTTCTATTCGCGAGAGAACCTATCCGCGTTGAAGTTGCTTCAAAAGCAGGCTCAAGAGCCAGAAAAGCTTGCTCGTTTGCTAGAGGTGTATCATGAGTCTTTAGGCTATAACATTGTTCGCCGTGCCGAAGAAGCGAAAGTGGCGCTTTCAGAACAAGCATCTTACCGAACTGGCATCAACTTACTGTCAGAACTGATTGAAGTCGATGTGCAACGAGACGAAATGATCGAAGCGATTCAGTCGCCGAAGAATAAAATGACGGCGTTGGTGACAGAAGCGGTAGAGCAAGCTGGGGTGAAACCCGATGCTATCTTTATGACTGGTGGTTCGGCACGCTCGCCAATTTTGCGCGATGCGGTGCAAACCGTACTGCCAAATATTCCGGTCGTCAGTGGAAATTATTTTGGCTCGGTAACTGCTGGCCTAGCTCGTTGGGCTGAGGTCTGTTTCAAGTAGAAAGAAAACTAATTGCGCTATGGGCATTGTTACCAAATTTATGGCTTCGCTTAGGCTTATCAAATGATGGTTGGAAGACTTCGCTGAGAGATTGAGTTTCATGCGAGTAGGGAACCTTGTTAGGGTTCTTAAATCTTTCAATGTCATTCTGAACAATGAGGGACGAGCGTGATTCAGATCTATTGTCCGAGCATGCTGTTATGTATATGACTTCGTCTCGCTAAGCGCAACTCGCTGCCATTATTCTGAAGAATCGGGTTATGATCTATCGGAATAATGATTTTTACTAAGCTGAAATAAAAATGCCCGCTAAATCAGCGGGCATTTTTGTTTACGTCATTAATGGTGCATGTGTTTTTCCATGTGACCTTGTTTTTCAACCGCCATTTCTACTTCCACTTTACCCGCGTTTTTGAATGTTAACGTCATAGGGAAGCGGTCACCTTCTTTGAGCGCTTGTGTTGGATTGAAAATCATTAAATGGAAGCTGCCTGGCTTAAACAACACTGAGTCATTGGCGGGAACGCGCACTTCGTCAATCTTAATCATTTTCATCACACCATCTTCTTTCTTATGCGTGTGAATTTCGACATGTCCTGCGATTGGGCTTTCTGCTGCGATCAATGCATCTTCACTGTTACCGTGGTTGGTTAATTGAAAAAAACCACCGATAACAGGTGCGTTTGGTGGCGCTTCGCGGCTCCATGGATGATCGATATGAATTTTCCCTGCTTCATAATCGTGCGCTAAACTCAGCGGGCTAGCGATGACAGCAATAAGCGCGATAGCGGCGGTTTTAAATGATTTAAGCATGTGTTTTTCCTTTTGAATGAATGGCTTCTCTGAATGGACAACAAACAGAGTCATCGTTATTTTTGAATAAAGTTGTTAATGATTAGATGCCTGTTAGGCAGGAAAAACACTCGGCGGAGAGTGCTTAGGCGCGATGTGTTTGTAAACGAGCCTATCGCATTTTGAAAATCGGTAAGGCGTCAGGGCGTTCTTGACTCGGCGCAGCCAATGGATGGTAGTCAGGTATAGCCCAATCGCAACCAAAAGAAAGAATTGAACCGCTTGAAGAAGCGGACACTCAAACTGAAAGCCTTCATGTAAATTAAGATCTTGAATGAGCGTAGAAGAAGGTTGAGCGTTAGCTTCAATCAGCGTATTGATATCCACCCATTTGAAACCATCTGCGGTACACAGTAAGACCTTTTCACTTTGAACTTTGTTAAGCCAGGTTGTGCTGTGAACTTGTGTTGGGTTAAGAGTCGCTGTGGACGCTAAATACAACTGAAACAACACCGCGATAATAACCGCAATAGCGTGCAAGCGATGGTGTTTATGCTGTATTAGAGTGTTTTCCATACAATTGAGTGCTTATCTTCTTCGGCGCGGGATACTAACAAATTAACCAAACAATGTAATTATCAGTTTACTAAAAGGTGATGCAAGTGTGCATTATTTGTTTTATTGCCTGTTATTAACGCTTTAATGTCTTGATTCGGCTGGCATTCACAACCTCCAATTCAACTTGTCAGTCTTGTCTAGTCGCTTTTGAAGATACCGAATTAATCTCTCTTATATGTCACTGAAGCTTCGGTTAGTGGGTGTCGTGGTGGTGTTTTTACGTGCTAGATTTGGCTGATATCGATTCAAAATGCACACCGAATCTTCACTTGTTTTCCATTAACGGAATTATGACAGTAATTTAATAAAGGATACGGTATTCTGCGCTCCTTTGTACATGCCAGAACGTCCGTCCTACTTAGTCGGAGGGGCGATTAATCTTAAGAAATTTCTCAAATGAAATACGAACAACAGATTGGATATCGATACCCTAAAGGTCGATTTGCCATGGTGAGTGTATACGCATTCACTGGTGCCGCGATTTTAGCATCGACTATTTTTTCTCTATTGCTGTTTTTGTCGATCGACGAAAACCCGATGATGCAAACCTTATTTGGTGGTTTAGCGATTATTTTTGAAGCGGGTAAGTTCTACGCTTGGTATGAATACGGTGAGCGCCGAGCCCATCGCAACTATACAGGGGCGGCAACCGCTCTCGTGTTTTATTTAGTCTTAGCTGCGATCTCCATTGGCGGTAGTATTGGTGGCATTAACAGTGCAACAAACAGCGCACAAAGTCATATTTCGGTAGAGCAGGCGAAAGTGGAAGCGTTTAATCGCCAGATTGCGGCAATCGATAAACAGATTGAGCTCAACAATATGGCGGCGCAGAAATACATCGAGATGGAGCGTATCGCGACCGGTGTAACTCGCATTCAGGAGCAAAACAAAACCTTACGCGAAGAGCAGCAACGCTTGGCTATGGAACGCGATAGTTTGCCACCGGTGACGCAAGGCTCAGTGATTGGTTTGATTGATAGCTTAGCCAACGCATTTGGTACCACCTCTCAGCAAGCTCAGCTTGGCTTGGTTGTATTTCTTTCGATTCTGTTGGATTTCTTTGCTGCATTTTTTGTCGGCCTGATTGGTGAAGAGCAACGGTTCAGACATTTCTACCGCCGAAATGAGGGCATGATACTGAAAACGGTTCGCGATATCGATCCAGAGCCAGCGGGGTATCTTCCTCATATCAAAGAGGAGGAAGAGCAAGAAATACCAGTAACGCCGGAGCCTGAAGAGCCAAAAGAACCGAAAACTCTGTTAGAGCAAGTGAGCGATGCACTTAAAACGCATCAAATTACGTGCACTAAAAAAGCCGTTGCCAAACAATTTAGGCTATCTGCGGAAGAGGTAGACAAGGTGTTTGAGGAATTGGCAGAGCTCGGTTTGGTGGGTAAAAAAGCCAACCACCATTATCATTGGATAGGTCAGACAGAGGCCGCATAATTGGTTATCAATTAGAGATCGGAAAGAGCGTCAATCGGCGCTCTTTTTTTACTGTAAGGTTTCGCTACTAAAGTGAGCCAAAAGAAGAGAGATGATTTAAAAATAGAAAAACAAAAAAGTGCCACCGAAGTGACACTTTTTCTTTAGTGTAGAAGGGATCAGTTGTCGTAAACGTCCAACTCCACTTCACGGGCAATATTTTGGTCGTTGATGATTACACCATCGACTTCGACACGAGCACCATTTAGGTTAAGTTCTTCGATACCTTGGAAGCGTGTGTGTGCATCAATTACAACGGTCGTGTTGTTTAGCAATTGATCTGCGTCGTTTTCGCAACGCTCGATGTCAAATGTTCTTGCTTCAGCATCGTAGTTTGATACGTATCCTTCACATTCAAATTCTTTACCGCGCCATTGGTTGTTATCGTCAAAGTCTGGTTGCTCAAACTCAATAACGGTAGCGATGCGTTTGCCATTTTTCATGACAGACGTTACTTCCACTTCTTGGCCTTGTTTTAGGTTCGCTTTGCTGCCATCTTCAAATCGTGTTGCGTTATCGATGAAGAATGCACCTCGGTAGTTTAATGAAAACTCACTGTAATCATTTGCAACCCAAGTCACGATGCCTTCCACATCGCTGTCATTGCTTATGACGTCGTAGCCTTCAACTTCTACCTCATTTGCCATGAAGACGCCGTTTTGCATTTCACCTTCTACTTCCACCCATTGGCCGGTGCTAAGTTGGCTAATGTTGTCGTAAGATACGGTTATATTTGTACCAAGCTTAAACGTGCCAGCATTTTCATCGATACTAGTAATGCGACCTTCCAGTTCGTAGTAGCTTCCAAGAGTTGGGTAATCGTTATCTACGTCGATTTCGACCACAGACAACACTCGATAACCCGCATCCGCAGTCGGCAAGGATGACACCATCACCCAGTCGTTGATCTCTATATCATCACTTAAACCGTCAAACTGCAGATCTACGCCGTTTACCGTAAATGTTTTCTTCACATAATCAATTGCTGTAACACGTCCGGTAATGGTTGGCTCAAGTGTTACTAAGAAGCCATCGTCAGACGCTTTACGAACATCTGTTCCTACTTGAACCATCATTTTGGGTTCTACATCGGCTAATTGCATTGATGTATCGCCATAAACCACCCCAGACACATGGTATGTATATCCATTGACGGTTAACGTGTTTTCTTCAGCGTTGACCGCTTCAACAGAGCCAATCGCTACACTTGGTTTCACTACTGGTTGAGTTGGTGTGCTATCGCTATTGCTGCCACCACCTGAACCACCACAACCAGACAATGCCAAACCTACTACAGAAATAAGAGCGAGTTTTTTCATTGTATTAACCTCAATTTACGAGCTAGTTTAGGAAATTGCCTGTATCTTATTGGGCATATCGTGAAGAGATCGTGAAGAAATGTGATTTTTATGAAAATTTTAATTGTAGATGACAACCACAATGTCTCGGAGACGATTGCGGACTATCTTGAGCTTGAAGGCATGATTATCGATTGTGCGTATCATGGTGAGGCCGCACTGAAGTTAATCGAGGATAATCATTACGATGTAATCATCATGGATATCATGATGCCTAAGCTCGATGGCATTAGTACGGTACAGAAACTGCGACAAGATGAGCTCTGTGGAACGCCAATCCTCTTCCTAACCGCAAAAGATACGTTAGATGACAAAATCGCGGCATTTAAAGCGGGAGGCGATGATTATTTAATGAAGCCATTTGCGATGGAAGAGCTTAGTTTGCGTGTTCATGCTTTGGCTAATCGCGGTCCAAGGCAAGATATTGGCACGCTCAAGTTTGCGGACATTTGTTTAGATGCGCGCACAGGCAAAGTGACGAGAAAAGACAAAGAAATTAAGCTGAGCCGAATTCAAACCAAGATTTTAAAGTTACTTCTCCAACGTGCTCCAGCATCGGTTTCGCGCACAGAAGTGATCGATAGTGTGTGGGGAGACGAACCACCCGGAAGTGATGCACTTCGTAGCCATATTTATGGTTTAAGAACCGCGTTAGACAAAGGTTTTGAAGAATCACGATTAGAGACTATTCATGGACAAGGTTACCGACTTAAAGCATAACGAATATCCAAGTATTTATCGCAAGATCCGTTGGGGTTTTGGGGGCATGACGTTTGTGATGTTTACTCTTTTTTGGTCGCTGATTTATGTGGCAGAAAACAAACTTGAAGTGCTGAGTTTACATCACTGGCTTGATACTGAAGCGGCACTTTATAGTGAGAGTTTCGAGAAACAGGGCTGGGATGCGCCATTGCCAAACGTATTGGAGTTCAACTCATATTGGAGTGAAGCACCGACACCGGATTGGTTGCTCTCTTTTACTTCGCCCGGTTTTTATGAATATCTGCTTGGTGACGAAGACAAACACTTTGTCGTATTGAAACATCCCTCAGGGAAGGGGCTTATGTACATTGTGTTTCAAGATGACTCCGATGACTACCTCGACGAATACGAAAGCTCGCTGCATCAGTTTACGCTACTGCTCGGTGGCTTATTTTCATTTGTTATGGTCGGGTATGGCATTTATATGGTGCGAATATTGTCTCGACCACTAGCGCAAATCGAAGACAAAATCAGCCAAATGTCACCGGATCAACCCGCTTTCCAAGTTGAAACCAAGTTCAGCGAGACACGCCAGATAGAGCAAACTTTGCTGGATAATAAAAACGATATCGCGGGCTATTTCAAACGAGAGCAAGAATTTAGCCGTTTTGCATCGCATGAGTTGAGAACGCCAATCATGGTGATCAAAGGCTCAACAGACATTCTAACGCGTATTCCAGAACAACCTCGAGTCGCGCAAAAAGCCATCGCGAGGATGCAGTCAGCTTGTGAAGACATGCGCGTACTGACAGAAGCGTTTCTCTTGCTCGGTAAAGAGAAAATAGAGCCTCAGCATTACGGAGAGCATCCGCTTCTTACTTGTCTACAAAAACAGTTGGAAGAGCTGGCTCCTTTATTTGCCAAGCAAGATTCGAATTACGCTTTGCACGAACAACATAGTGGTGTAGTGACGGCTCCAGAGAGTTTTGTGACCATTGTTATCAACAATCTGATTAAAAACGCCTTTAGCTATAGTGTAGGGGATATTGAAATTGAGTTGAAAGGTCATGCTCTTAAGATCCTGAATCGTCACGATGGTAACGAGACGTACAACGCCGGCTACGGTTGTGGTCTTGTTATCGTACAACGCATATGTGAACGAATGGGATGGGCGTTAATACTGGACGATGATGGTGTTCGATTTAGTGCGAAAGTGGAATTCTGTTCCTAGCTTTGTGCGTCTAACCCACAGTCAAACAAGAAAAAACTGGAATTTGAATTAGACTGAAGTTAGTGACGCGGAAACTTGAGGAACCGTTATGCTTTCTTATCAGGTCAGCAGAAGTATTGAAATTAATAAGAATCAAAGCGAGATTATTGGCTATCTCAAGGATTTTAATAACTGGCCTGATTGGTCACCTTGGATCATTCTTGAACCGAGCTGCGAGCTGACATTCAGCGATAATCAAGGTCACGTTGGAGCCGGTTACCAATGGAATGGTCAGCGTATTGGGACTGGTGCCATCGTACTTGAAAGCACTCAAGAGCATCGGTTAGATATGGAGCTTCATTTCTTTCGCCCAATCAAGAGTCACGGAAAGGTGACTCTAATAGTGACGCCGTCACAAGATGGTTGTTTAGTCGAATGGCAAATGCAATCACGCGTTCCTTGGTATCTGTTCTTTTTGAAAAGTATGTTTAAGTCGATGATAGAGATGGATTATCAACGTGGGCTACGCATGCTCAAAAGCAAACTTGAAACCGGGCAAGTGCTCTCAGACTTGGTTGAAATTGGTAATCGAACCCTGCCTCAGGTTCACTATATCGGAATAAAAGGCGAGGCCACCATTCCAGAATTAGGTCCGGTAATAGAAGAACAAGTTCACAAGTTAAAGCAGATAGTTGATAACAAGGGCTTATCTGTGAACGGTGAGTTATTTTGTTATTACCAGTCGATGGATACGCAGAAAGGCACGTTTGAGTTTATCACTTGCTTACCACTTGATAACGAGGTAACTGCGCCAGAGGGAGCGGTTTCCGGTACCATACCTAAGAGTGAAACATTTGTCGTCGAGCACCGCGGGGAGTATCAGTTTTTGGGAAATGCCTGGGCTTTAGCGATGAACTTGGTTCGCCAGAGCGGTATGAAAGCCAAAATCAGTCCATTAGGGATTGAGCGCTACTTAGATAATCCGCAAGAAACCACGCAGGATAAACTAAGAACCGAAGTTATTTTATTTAAGAAATGACAGGCGCAGCCGGACACGCTCCCCTAAATATCATGCTAGTTCCGTAGTAATCTACAAAGGAAAAAGAGGGTCTCTATACCCACCTATAAAAATGCCTCAGCAATCGCTGAGGCATGGTTTTATCAGCCAACTTCTCTTGCTAGAGAATTATTGTGCACGGTACTTACCGCTGTTTAGTTCAATTTTAGACGCTTTTACCCGGCTGTCTGCGTTTAGATAGTCGCTAATGCTCAGTAGGTCTTGATCTTGAGATGCTTTTAACACCGCAGACTCTCCCTCTGCGAAGACAACTTCCAGCTTTAGCTCTTTGGCGACCGATTTCGCTTCGTTAGGGTTGTTTACCGTGATGTAAACCAGTCCAGTGGCCTTGGATACATTGCTAAACGCATTCTTAAACACTTCATCACCGGCTTGAAGTTTTACTTCTTCGTATAGGCTCCTAGCTGTACCCGTTTGCACCTTGCGATAATCTTGGCCATTAATCTCAACCGCTTCTGAAGGCACGAACAGTTCAGGTGCGGGTTGTTGAGAGAGTTGTTGCTCAGCGTATGCGCTAGCTGTCATCATAGAAAGAGCCAGCATAGAAAATGATATGTATTTCATGTAATTGACTCCTTAGTGTCCAAAGATGCGCATCGACCAGTTCTTAATAACACCTGGCTGAGTGTTGTTTGCCATCGGAACGTCATAGATGGTTGAAGAGTTAAAATATGCAATGTAAGAAAAGACTTCGTCGCCATTCGTATCTATTGCTCGTAATGTCCATTCGCCTTTTGCATCTTCGCCATAGAACTGGTTAGACAACATTAATTGGTCTTTGTAGCCAGTAATCGTTGGGTCAAGAGATTGACCAACAAGACCATTACGTGGTGTTTGCAAAACGGAACGAGTCCCTGATGGCGAAACGAGCTCGATAGCTAAGTCGGGCAGGCGAGAGTGGTCTAATGTCAATTTCACTTGAACGGATTCTACCTTCAGATCATCGGTAATAGCGATACTTGATGAACCGCCAGCCAGACTCGCATCGGGTACACTGATTTCTTTAGCATTATTAACCCAAGGCGTAATAACTTGAGGCGGTAAAACACGATTTGTCATGCGAGCACGTTGCATTGCTTCATCCAAATCGACAGCGCCGAAGCCATAAAAAGTATGGAAATCTACGCCTGCAGCGTTTTTCTGCCAAGGAGAAATAGCCTCGTAGCTAACCTGTTCACCTTTGTGGTTAGTAAATTCAAGTTGTACGCCTGGATGCGTTTTATCCGTTACTTTTGCTGTTTCTGCTAGTAAAGCACGTACATCACGAGCAGAAAGTGCATGATTTGTGGACATGATTGCCGCGATGGCACCGGACGTGTTTGGCGCAGCCGACGAGGTTCCGTTCATTGTACTGGTATAGTTACAATTCGGGTCTAGCTCCGTACCGCCGTGTAAGCCATTGATACCAAGTCCGTCGCTGGTATTTTGCCCTTCTTCACAACCCATCAAATCGGTGGTGACCATGGCAGGGAAGTCTTGCCCATATTCACCTGCTGGTGCGGCAACCCACACGTTAGACCCCACCGATGAGTAACTCGCTCGCGTGCCATCCGCACGTAGTGCACTGGTGATTAAATTAAAATAGTTGGCGTTGTCATAAGACTGAGCGGAGTTGTGCATCGGCAAGCCTTGGTTGTCTCCACCAGCAAAGAAGTTACTTGGTAATACGAAGAATCTTCCCGCATTGAAATAGCGATAACCATTGCCGGCTGACTTAACAAATACAGCACCGCGTCCCCATGAGTTACTCTCGCTGACATTTTTTATCACGTCCATTTCAAGTTTAAGTTGAGGATCGCTTTCATCAAAAGTTATTGGGTTGATCGGGCTGAAACCATAGCTTTGGTTAAATACACGAACATCGCGTGTGGCTGGGTCCATGCCGTGAGAGATTAGCCAGCCTTCTAATGTCTGGTTGGCTAACCAGTTAAAACCAATAAGAGAAGAGTGAGAAGCAACACCGCGTCCACCTTCACCATTGTTGCCGACTGCGCTGATCAAACCGGCGACAGCAGTGCCGTGACCATTGGTATCAACCGGATAACTTAATGGGAAAGAAGAGTCTTCGACGAAGTTTCTGCTACCTGTAACTATATTACCTGCAAGATCTGGGTGATCGATCTGCACTCCAGAATCAATGACCGCGACTTTTACACCAATACCCGCAATACCCATTGCTTGAGTGAGCTTGGTGTTTAGGTCGTTCCCAGCAACAGCTGGGTTAGCTGCAAAAGCAGTTTGCCCTGTGTTGTCTAAGTGCCATTGTTCAGAATAGAGTGGATCAAACGCCGTGACGGCAGGTGCAATGCCTACTGCCAACATAGCAGCAAATAGGCGGTTAATGCGTATTTCCATTTTTGACCTCATGTCTTTGTTTGGAATTTTTTAGCTCCTGTTTCATATTCCTCTAACAGGAATAAACAAAGCTAACGACAAAGAATAAGGACGAAAACCATTTACAACTTGTTTACGTCAAAAGTTCGACGAACAACATGAGTCAGTGTTAATTCACTGAAATTATAGGGTTTTTTAATGTCGAATAGCGCATGCATGAAAAGTAAAAAGCAGAAAATACGGTCGTACTGTCTGCTTTGAGAGGAAGGATTATTTAGTTGAAGCTGGTTGAATTGTCGCCATTGGTTTCTTCGGTTTGGCCTTTTCTTTGGGTAACACGTTATCAATCCACTTTTTGATGTATAGCTTATTGAACTCACTATCACACCACTTCTTGTTTAAACCACGTCGGTTAAACTCAGCGCCAATCGCAACTTTGGTTTGGTTGGTTGCACGGTTGTAGTAGAGGGTCTCGCACAACTGAGTGTTACTCATTTGCTGGGCATATACGTTAACACTGCTGCTGCGCATTCCCAGTTGAGAGGCTTGATGGTTACTACACGCAGTGAGAAGTGCAGGCGCAAAAATAGCGATGGTTAGGATTTTTTTCATTTTGCTCTTATGACGTCGGGTGAATAACGAAGCGATTTCTTCCTGCTTGCTTTGCGTCATACAAAGCTTGATCTGCGAAGAAAAACCATTGATCCCATTCTTGTTGAATAGTTTTTACGGACAGTCTGTCGACAGCCCCGAGAGAAATTGTCGCGTTTAATGACTTAGAGTCAACCACTAGTGGCGTGTTTTCCACGATATATCTCAATCGATCCAAGAATTTAGCGCAATCTTCAGTTCTGTTTACTTCAAATAATAAGACAAACTCCTCTCCACCCCAACGGATGAGTAGGTCACCAGAGCGAGTCGATTCATTAAATAACCTGGCAATATGCATTAACATCTTGTCGCCAATATCATGCCCATATTCATCGTTAAACGTTTTAAAATGATCGATATCTAATACGGCTAAGGCAAACGTTCTATCTGGGCTTCTACGAGCCATTTTATCCAGCCAAATGGGAAGGTAGCGACGGTTGTGCAGTTGAGTTAATGGATCGGTAGTATTTTCTTGAGTGAGTGCTTTATTAATACTCCTAACGCGCAGTACGTAACGAAAGCCAACGACACCAATCGCTGCGATAGCGATAAAGTAGAACATTTCTCTATAGCGTTGTGAACGCAGCTCTGAAGCTTGCAACGCATTTTTAGTTTCTAGTAGCTTGAGTTCTTTCTGAGCTAACTTAGCTTCGAGGTCAAACTTAATATTAATCATCTCTTCGCCGTGAATATGATGAGAAAATTCAGCTTCTAGCTCTCTTAACTGAGTCAAGTAACGAAAAGCCGCTTCAAAATTATTAAGGGTTTGATTCGCGTTTACTAGGACCGACAGCATATCAATGCGCTGTCGTATTTCTAGCTCATCGGTTGATTTAGTTTGCTCAAGTACGTTGATAGCTGTCGAAATAGCTTTATCGTATTGTTCATCTGCGAGGTATGCTTCTGCATATGCTTCATAACAAGGCATTTTCTTCGCCTCTACGTTTCCCGTGATAGGGAGAGCTACGCAACGCTGTGCAACCATCAACGCTTCATCAATTTTCCCTATCGAACTTAACATTTGTGAGAAGCTGGATAATGAATAGTGTTTGATGACGTCTGACCCCGTTTGCATTGAGAGTCGGATTGCTTCATTAAAATAGTATTCTGCCTTTTCGCTATCTCCACTGCTTAAGTGAACAATACTTAAGTTTGCGTAGATAACCCCAATGAAAAGGCTGTTGTCATATTGATATTCGCTGTTTAAATAGGTATCGAGTGCTTGCGTAAGGTAGCTACTGGCGCGAGCCCAATCGGATGCATCGATATAGACGGTACCGATGTTATTCAGCGTCATGGCAACTTGCATTTCAAATACGGTTCTCTCTAACAACTCATAGGCGGTTCGGTAATACTTGAGTCCGCTACGTAGTTGACTCCGTGAAACCTCTAAGTTCCCTAGCCAGCGATATGCTCTTCCTTCTAGCGCTAAATAGCCGAGATCGCGGGCTTCAGCGATGATGTCATGGAGTACAAGTTCTGCATTCCAATTGTCGTCTAGTTCAATCATGGTTACCGCTTTATTAAGCTGTGCTTCAGCGACTACCCACGGTAAATTATGCTCTGTCCCAAACTCAATTAAATCAGGCATATCTTTGGGCAGCGGAACGCCTTCGTAGCGCTTTAGGTATAGGCGCGCAAAGTAATAAAGCGCAAGAGATTCCGCTGACGCATTCTGTGGCGCAACTAATTCATCTTCTTCAATTGAGCGCGGCTTACCCATTGAACGAAAATAGAGATTGAGCATGGAGCTGCTTTGAGGAGAAATGTGTTCTTCCAGGTAGCTCTGTTTTTCTGTGTTGGCAAGTACATGGGTTGGATGGAAGAAGAATCCAAGTACTGAGAACAGCGCGCAAGTTAGCGTTTTAATCGGAAAGTGCATGAGCTTATTAATAAAATGTGATCTCGTTTAACCCTAATACTAGGTAAGTCTATCACTTCTTATTGGCTAAGTGCGGATGGATTCCGAGTTACAAACGGCTTGTGAAGAAAGTTTCGCGAAAGGTGAGGCTAATATTATGATTTATAATGATAAATCTGTTCAAAAGTGGAAAGATTGATTTAACGACAAGATAAACAGTGCGACGAATCTAGTGTGTCGAACATTGTTAGTGGTGTAAGTTTCATCATTTAGTCGGTGCGATTCGCATCTCGAAAGATGGCTGGTTCGCTAAAAAATTATCTTTCTGTCATAAATATTTAATGTTTGTATGGGTTGTTAAAAAACTCGATATTAGACATAGTGTTATTAAGCCAATAAAAAATGGCTTTTATAATAAACAGGAGATTAACTATGCATAATGAAATGATTCAACCTTCACACTTCGGTATTATTGGCCGCACTTGTATCGCTTCAGTACTTATGATTGCGGGCGTTTTTGCTCTTATTTAAGAGTCAATGGTAACGATGGTTACCCGCTTAAGAGTAAGAAAATTCAGGGAATCACCTTAATCTCGTATAAGGTATTCCCCTGAAAATCCAACCTAATAACTACTTTTTAGCTGAAGAAGCTAAAAATAAATGCACTTACCGCTACAATGCCCGCAGTTAAAACAAAGTAAGTTGAGCCATTTCCACGATATTGTTTCAATGCATCGATTTTGTATACCGCTAACATTGGCATAATAAATAAGATCATCGCGATAACAGGCCCTGACAACGCTTCCATCATACCAAGAATGCTTGGGTTCATGATCGCTGCTGCCCAGATTGAAAAGAAAAGTACTGCAACGCTGATACGATCAACCCGCTTTTCAGACAGTTTAGAGTGTTTGGTAATTAAACCATTTAAGCTTTCGCGTGCACCTAAAAAGTGCCCAAGAAAAGAGGAAGTGATAGCAACAAAAGCCACCAAAGGACCAAGCGTTGCGATAAATGGGTTGTCTGTTGCATTGGCTAAATAAGACAGCACCGACACGTTTTGTTCTTTAGCTTGAGCCAATTGCTCTGGTGACAGCGCTAATACACACGAAAAGACAAAAATAAGCACAAACGCAATTAACATGATGCTAGTGCGTCGAAGAATTACTTCGGATTTCGCATCCGCTTGATCGCCATAATGGCGACGTTGCACATTTGCAAAGCTTGAAATCGCAGCTGCGTGACTAAACGAGAAAATAACCACAGGAACCGCTAACCACATAGTGCTAGCAAAAGCAGACGCTTCAGGGGCGTCCATGATTGGCATGGTCCAGTTTGGTATCAAGTAAAATGAAAGAAAGGCAAGAATAGCCACTAATGGGTAAACCATAATGGCAAAAGCCCGTAGCATGACTTTTTCGCCCGCCATCATAATGGCAATTAATGCAAACACTAGTGCACCTGAAAGCAGAGGGCGAGGCAAAGAAGCCATATCAGCTTGGTTAACCATAAAACTGTCTACGGTATTGGTAATACCGACACCGTAAATTAACAGGATCGGGAAGATCGAAAGAAAATACAGCAGTGAAATAGAGCGACCCGCTTTTGCGCCAAAGTGCTCTTCCACTACATCAGTAAAGTCTGCATTTTTGATCTTGGAAGACAGTACAAAGCGAGCTAAGCCACGGTGGGCAAGATAAGTCATTGGGAAAGCAAGCACAGCCATTGCGACTAACGGCCAAAACCCGCCAATACCAAGGTTGATCGGCAGAAATAGAATGCCTGCACCAACGGCTGTTCCAAACAGACTAAGGACCCAATGTGTATCGTGTTTTGACCAAGATGTTGTTGTGTTTAATTCACTGGAATTTAACGCATTTCGAGATTCTTTCACTTAAAACTCGCTTTTATAAAAATAATAATGCGGAGAATGGTATAGGTTTTGGTGTTTGTTATCACATCGGAAGTGTGGTGAATCATGCTGAATATAAGGGGTGGTTGTAACTTATCAAACTATGAATTTTTTTAAAAACTAGAATTTTAATCTAAATCTTAAGTAATAAATTGGTGTTATATTTCAAATTTTTACTAATGGGTGGTTTTTGATTTCGTGGTTAAAACTTAATCATGGATGTATATGCTAAAGAAGCTTGCTCTTACTTAATGAGCCATGGTGCATATTGGAGGGCTAGCAAGTGGCAGGTCTATGAGTCCTGCATTTAGATGAGTTTTAGGTATATACTGCCGCCACAAATGTTAAAGGAGGAATCATTGAATGGACATTCTGTCTGCACATAAAGACGACTTATTGGCTGTGTATACGCTTGAAAATACTTTATTTGGAGAACATGCCTATCCTCAATTTTTCTTTCGGCAAGCTTTTGATTGTTGGGGGGAAAGCTTACTAGTGGCGAAAGAGGGGGAGCAAGTCGCAGGGTATATTTTGCTGACGACAAGCACAAATGCACAGCAATATTGGATCATGTCACTGGCTGTCGATACTCAACATCGTGGTAAGGGTATTGCGCGTTCTCTGATTGAAAGTGTCATCGCGCCGTTGAAGTTGGGCTCAAGTGTGAAGTTGACGGTCGATCCGAATAATCAGCCTGCATTGTCTTTGTACCTGTCCCTTGGCTTCAAAGTATTAAAAGAAGAAGCGCATTATTTCGGTGACGAAGAGTCTAGATTGGTCATGGAATTAGTAAAGTAACCCTGCACGATAATGAACGAAACTTGCACTCAATCAGTGCGCGGTATTACTTTGCAATAGTTGTTTGCATTCTAACGTTTTGTAAATTAAAGACTTTCAATCTTGGCACCTCGTTTGCTTTGAGATAAATGTTCATCGTTAACTCGATGCGCCGCTCTCTATAGCAAGCGAGAGCGGGATAGGGTATTACTTTTGAAAATGTACTAACAGCGTTAAAGGCATTGCTGCCTCTCTCGATTCGGGAGAGGCTTTTTTTTGCCTGTAATTTAGGATTAGTCGCGCAGGAGGCGTTATGTCACAAGGGTGTAGAAAGACAACTTGTCCGTATTGCGGAGTAGGCTGCGGAATTGAAATCAGCAATAACAAGATTATTGGAGATGCGCTTCATCCGGCCAATTCCGGTTCACTGTGTGTAAAGGGTGTCGCATTAGCAGAAAGCTTAAAAATGCCTTCAAGGTTGCTCTACCCCAAGCTAAGGGAAAAAGAAGTGTCATGGCAGTCGGTCACAGACTTAATTGCACAAGAGATCCATCAAGCGAAAGCGGAGTTTGGACCAGATTCTGTCGCGATGTATGTTTCAGGGCAGTTGCTTACTGAAGATTACTACGTCGCGAATAAACTCATGAAAGGTTATGTGGGTAGCGCGAACATCGATACCAATTCCCGTTTGTGTATGTCTTCGGCGGTTGCGGCTCATGTACGAGCATTTGGCGAAGATGTGGTTCCTGTTAATTACGACGACATTGATAAGACTGAGCTATTGATCATCTGCGGTGCGAATACTGCTTGGACGCATCCTGTTTTATTTCGACGTATTCAACAAGCGAGAGAGAACAACCCTAATCTCAAGCTGGTGGTCATTGACCCTCGTGAAACGGTCACAGCACAACAAGCGGATTTGCATTTACCGATTAAAAACGATGGTGATGTGTCACTTTTTAATGGGCTGATCAAGTTTCTTATCGAGCAGCAATGTATTGATTCTGAATACATAAATTCCCATACCGACGGGTTTGATGCGCTTGCAGAAGAAGTTTCTGATTTGCGTTACGATGTCACTAACTTAACGTCTTCCATTGGTATTTCAGAAGAAAAACTCACGACATTCTTCCAATGGTTCGCACAAAGCCCAACCGCAATCACGCTGTTTTGCCAAGGGGTTAACCAAGCCGAAAATGGTGTCGATAAAGGCAATGCAATCATTAATGCACACTTGGCGACAGGTAAAATTGCTAAGTCAGGTTGTGGGCCGTTTTCTATTACAGGTCAGCCGAATGCGATGGGTGGGCGAGAAGTCGGTGGTTTGGCAAACCAACTAGCGGTTCATCGCGCTTTTGACGCAGATTCTATAAAGCAAGTCCAAGCGTTTTGGGATTCACCCGAAATTGCCACTAAGCCTGGATTAAAAGCCGTCGAGCTGTTTGAGGCGGTAGAACGTGGTGAGATTAAAGTTCTGTGGATCATGGCAACCAATCCCGTGGTTTCTTTGCCTGATAATCAGATGGTTAAGCGCGCGTTAGAGGCTTGTCCTTTTGTGATTGTGTCTGATATTACCGCGGAGTCGGACGTTGCTAAATATGCAGATGTTTTATTGCCAGCGGCTGGTTGGGGTGAAAAGCAAGGCATGGTGACCAACTCTGAGCGTCGACTTTCAAGGCAGCGCCAGTTTCAAACACCTCCGGGTGAAGCAAAATCAGATTGGTGGGCGATAAGCCAAGTCGGACAAGCTCTGTGTGCATTGGAAAAGACACAAAATGGCTTTGCATTTACTTCTGAGCGGGCGGTATTCAGGGAATATGCGGCGATGACAGGCATGAATGCCGATTCGCCATTGAAGCTAGATCTTTCTCAATACGCCAACTTAACCGAGCAAGAATACGAAGAGTGGGTGCCGACACAATGGGGAGGAGAGCGTCCTTTTGCTGATGGAATCTATTCGCACCCAGATGGTAAAGCGCGTTTTGTCCTGACCAGTGAATCTCCAACGCGTTTAGAAAGAACAAAAGGCTGGTGGCTCAATACGGGCAGGCAACGTGACCAATGGCATACCATGACGCGTACAGGGCATATCGCACACCTAGCCGCCTCTGAGTTAGAGCCAACCGTGTACATGAATACACTCTCCGCCACTCAAAATCGCTTAAAAGCAGGACAACTCACCAAGCTGTTTCAGCCTACTTCAAACACCGGTATTTATGCCAAAGTTGCCATTGATGAAGGTTTAGGTTTTCAGGATCTGTTTATGTCAATGCACTGGGCGGGCCGATATGGCGGTAAAAGCAGTGTTAACGCGATAATAAACAGCGCAAAAGACCCTATTTCTGGGCAACCTGCGTTTAAGTCGTCTTATGTTGAAGTGCAAGACGCAGCGGTAAAAACCTACGGTATGTTCATCGGGACACAGTTTGATTCCGGCAAGTTTCTCTACAGCGCATTTCAAGCAGAAAGTAATTTGGGCATCTGGCGCTTCGCACACGATAAACGACCAAAAAAGCAGAGTTTTTGTCGAACGGAAAAGAGCCGCAGGATCACGATTGATATTGCCCAAGGTTGGCTAGCAGTGGATTACGATCTTGTTGGAGACGTTCGTATCATTCGTTCTGTTTTGGTGGTGTCTAGTGAACCGATTCAAACCGATTACACCAACTTTACGCACTTGATTGGCAAGCCGATGGAGTTATCGCAACTGCTTACCATCACTCAATCGCAAAGCAGCGCCAAACTGGTTTGTAGTTGTTTCCGTGTCACCGATAAACAAATACATGACGCGATGGAGAAACAAGACTGCACTTCACTGACCCAACTTCAAAACAAACTCAAATGCGGTACCAACTGTGGCTCATGCGTCTCTCAAATCAAACAAATGGTCGACAGCCATCAGCATCAAAAGGGCAAACAGCAAGCGAGCCAGCAAAGTCTGGCGATGCAAATAAAGTAAATCATAAAGAGGATAAGTACATGGAAGCGCCTTATCAAAAGTCTTGGTTTAAGAAAGGACAAGCGAGTCAGAATCAAGAACGCTCGTCTCGCTTTTCTAAGCATGACCAAGCAAGCAAACTGAACCAACTTCTAGAAAATCACTCCGCAGATCTAGATGCGAACCACAAAGGTTTTGTCTCGATTGTCGGAGCAGGACCGCACGATCCAGACTTGTTAACCGTGAAGGCAGTGAAAGCGATTATATCGGCAGAGGTATTGCTATACGACCGTTTGGTTAACAAAGATATTTTGGAGTTGGCTTCGCCACAAGCCGATTGGATTTACGTGGGCAAACGATGCGGACAACCTAGTATTGGTCAGGAAGAAATCTGTAATTTGTTGGTGTCGCTCGCTCTACAAGGAAAGCGAGTTGTGCGCTTAAAAGGGGGAGATCCTTTTGTATTTGGTCGTGGAGGCGAAGAAGCATTAGCACTCGTCAAACACTCTATCGCTTACGAAGTCATCCCCGGTATTACTGCTGCGATTGGATGTTCAGCAAACAGCTTGATTCCGCTGACTCATCGTGGCGTTGCTCGCAGCGTTACCTTTGTTACAGGGCAAGTGGTAACAGGCGCATTTGAAGCGTGGAGCCAACTGATGCAAAGCGGACAAACATTGGTGTTCTACATGGGATTAGAAAAATCGGCAGACATACAAATCGGTTTAGTCGGCGCTGGTTTGAACCAAGATTTCCCTGTTGCGGTCATCACTCATGGTTGCAGCCCTCAGCAGCAAGTTCATGTTACCCAACTCAATCAGCTCAATGAGTTATCGATTACACTTAAAGGCATCAGCCCAGCATTGATTGTGATGGGAGAAGTTGTCAAACTGCGCGAACAACTAATAGAAACCGTACAGTCAGTGACGGAATACGAGGGAATATGAGCAGCATTTTGGAATGTATCAGAACAGTCGGTCGTGGCGAACGTGGTAGAAAACCACTGAACTTTGATCAAGCGTTTCTAGTTATGGATGAATACCTAAACGGAGAGTGCGATGATGATCAAATGGCAATGCTGCTGATGCTGATCCGCGTACAAAACGAGACTCAACAAGAAATCGCTGGCTTTGTAAAAGCATTCCAATCCCGCATGCCTGCTATTGGTGCAGACATCGACTGGCCATGTTACGCAGGCAAACGTGAAGCGGCAGGTCAGCCTTGGCACCTGTTGGCAGCGAAGATCCTTGCCGATAATGGTCATAAAGTGCTGATGCATGGCTATCACGACCGTCAATCTGGACGTTTACACGCAGAAGATTACCTCGACAAGTTTGCTATTACGAAAGCGGAATCAGCAGAAGACGCAAAGCGTGTGTTAGAAACACAAAACATCGTGTATCTACCGCTCAGTGCATTTGCTCCTCAAGCAGAAACCATGATCGGTTGGAAGAATCGTTATGGGCTTAGAACGCCGATTAATACCGTGGTTCGAGCATTGAATCCGGGGCAAGCAACGGTTGGTATTCGTGGTAGCTTCCATCCTGGTTTCCAACAACTTCATGCAGAAGTCGAATATGAAATCGGTCAAACCGCTCACGCCGTTGTGTCATTCAAAGGGCAATCGGGCGAATCAGAATACAACCCGAAAGTAAGCCAAACGGTATGGTTAAGCCAAACAAGCGGCGTGACATCGCACTACTGGACGGAGCAAATGCTGTCTGAGGTGCCAATGCCTACGAACTGTCCGTTTGGGACGTCAGAAGATGACATGAACCAAATGGCGAATACGGTGTTGGCAACGATGACCGTTGTGCTCTTTGCTCAAGTGCACGATAGGGAACAGGCCTTTGAACGTGCGTTTACTTATTGGGAAAACTATTGTTGTGGCAGTTAATCCTGTGACGAGCTAACCGTGAAACGTTGTTGGATCGGAATCCTTTATCTATTGTTTGTGTAAGCTTGTCAGTGATGTATTTATCACTTGAAGTGTCTCACACTTGGTTGGGGCAAACATCAGTGAGGCCTGACGAGTTTACTTTTCGATAAGAAATGAGGACAAGGATAATGGTTCTAAAGCACTCAAATTCTAACAACAAGGCGTCACATCCCATTCCACAAGAAGCTTTCGATTGGTATGACGAATACGCACATGGCAAAATCTCTCGCCGAGAGTTTCTCAACCGTCTTGGTGGCCTCGCTGTTTTAGGTTTTAGTATGACGGCCCTGGTTGATGCTCTGACTCCAAATTATGCACTCGCAGAGCAAGTTTCCTTTAATGATCCTGAGATCAAAGCAACCTATGAAACCTTTGCCTCGCCCAATGGACATGGGGAAGGTAGCGGCTATTTGGTTGTGCCACAAAAGAAGACCTTAAAATCGCCGACAGTGTTGGTGATTCATGAAAATCGAGGTCTAAACCCATACATCAAAGATGTCGCCAGACGACTCGCGAAAGACGGCTTTATTGCTTTCGCTCCTGACGCGCTTTATCCACTCGGTGGCTATCCGGGGAACGATGATGAAGGTCGCGCCATGCAGAAAGAGATGGACAGAGCCAAGATCGAACAAGATTTTATTGCTGCTGCTAATTTCATTAAACACTACGAGGGTGGGAACGGTAAATTGGGCGCAGTTGGGTTCTGCTTCGGTGGATACATCGTCAATATGCTTGCAGCGGTAATGCCAGAAGAGCTGGATGCAGGTGTGCCTTTCTACGGAACACCAGCGGCGCAAGAGATTCAAAAGCAGGTCAAAGGGCCGTTGATGATTCACTTCGCAGGGCTCGATAAGCGCGTCAACGACACATGGCCTGCCTATGAGCAACAATTGATCGCGAACGATGCGCAATATCAGGCGTTAATGTATGAAAACGTCAACCATGGCTTCCATAACGACTCAACGGCTCGCTACGCACCAGAAGAAGCGGCGCTCGCGTGGGAACGCACACTAGGTTTCTTCAAAGAACATCTCGCCTCTAGTTAAAACGCTTCAACTTTAATTGGCACAGTCCTTGTTATGTCTCTCTTAGTGAGTGAGATATAAACAAGGAATGTGCATGACTCGATCAACGTCAAAAACACCCATCATAGTGTGCTGTGATAGCCTTCAAGAGCAGGCTCGACTGTCCGGCTTGTTGAGCAAAGATTACGACAACATCGTTGGCTGCCAATTGGCACAACTAGAAAAGCTTATGCAGAGAGAGAGCACTGCAAGCGTTGTAGTCGGATGGCAGCAGCCGACGGCGGAACTGCGTTTGATTGTCGATTTCTGTCGCAGAAAATCGGCACCACTCCTTATCGTGCTGAAGCAACTATCATCCAATGATATCAATCGGTTATCAGAAAAAATGGACTATGTTCTCATGCCACATGATAGTGAGTTTGCACTTCAACCCTGGATTGAACATGCGACATTAGTGAGAGCGAAATTCGAAAGTATGCAATCGGAAATTGAGTTGCTGACCCATAAGATCGAAGAGCGCAAGCTGGTGGAAAAAGCCAAAGGTCTGCTGATGAAGATGCACAGCGTTGATGAAGAGCAGGCTTATAAAGCGTTAAGAAACTCCGCCATGCAATCGAGTCAAACGCTCTCACAAGTGGCGAAGAATCTGATTACGGCATTGCAGTTAATGGATTAACTTCTCTACTACTTTGGAGTTATGGCAGAAATTCTACCGTGGTGCGTGTTGCACTAACAGCAAGCAAAAACAGTTGTTTGGTAATCGGGGTAAACTCTAATGTGCTGTATTTAAAGTAGAAAATAAGTTGGCACAGTACTTGGATTAGTTAAAACGGGTTTATTGTTGAATCGCTTATCTCAATTATCAACGGCGGTAATTGTAGACTTAGCAACGGCGCTACTGCTCTTCGGAGTAGTGGCGCTTTTTTTATGGGAGCAAACCAATGAAATGGAGTTCGATGCTGAAAGTGTCAGCAATTTCGTTATCGGTATTCACCGCGGTCAGCGTAAAGGCAGAGTTGGGTGAGCCAGAAATTGAAGACCTGAAGTTTGGTTTTATTAAGTTAACCGATATGGCACCGCTGGCGGTTGCTTATGAGAAAGGCTTTTTTGAAGACGAAGGCTTGTATGTAACTTTAGAGGCGCAAGCAAACTGGAAGGTGCTTTTAGACCGAGTTATCGATGGTGAGCTTGCTGGTGCGCACATGCTTGCTGGTCAGCCATTGGGCGCAACGATTGGTGTCGGCACAAAAGCGGAAGTGATTACCGCGTTCAGTATGGATTTGAACGGCAACGCAATCACGGTTTCCAAGGATACTTGGGAGCAGATGAAGCAATACATTCCAAAACAACCAGATGGCAAACCTGTTCACCCAATCAAAGCGGATGCCTTAAAACCAGTTGTGGACAGCTATCTGGATAAAGGTAAACCGTTCAACATGGGTATGGTGTTTCCTGTATCGACGCACAACTATGAGTTGCGTTACTGGTTAGCGGCAGGCGGGATTCATCCAGGTTTTTACGCACCAGAATCCGGTGACAACAGTGGTCAGTTGGATGCTGACGTTCTTTTGAGTGTTACACCGCCACCACAAATGCCAGCAACAATGGAAGCGGGCACGATCAAAGGGTACTGCGTAGGCGAACCATGGAACCAACAAGCCGTATTTAAAGGCATTGGTACGCCAGTCGTGACCGACTACGAGATCTGGAAGAACAACCCTGAGAAAGTGTTTGGTGTTTCTAAAGCTTGGGCTGAGAAGTATCCAAACACGCACATTCGCGTAGTGAAAGCCTTGATTCGAGCTGCACATTGGTTGGATGAAAACGACAATGCCAACCGCCAAGAAGCAGTGAAGATGCTATCAAAAAGCGAATACGTTGGAGCGGATGCCGAAGTTATCGCCAACTCAATGACGGGCACATTTGAATACGAGAAAGGCGACAAACGAGACGTGCCAGACTTCAACGTGTTCTTCCGTCATAACGCCACGTATCCGTATTACAGCGATGCGATTTGGTATCTGACCCAAATGCGCCGCTGGGGGCAAATCTCAAGCGAGAAATCCGATGATTGGTACATGGATGTGGCAAAAGAGGTTTACCGTCCAGATATCTACCAACAAGCAGCTCAAGCGCTAATTGAAGATGGTGTGTTGAGCAAAAAAGACTTCCCAGATTTCAGCGCTGAAGATGGTTTTCGCGCGCCACAAACACACTTTATCGACAACATCGTTTATGACGGTCGCGAGCCAAATAAATATCTAGAGAAGTTCTCTATCGGGCTTAAAGGAAAAGACAAAGTTTAGGATGAGCAGTCCTACAAAAAATACAGCGGGCAGGTGAGTCTGCCCGCAATAACAAGGATGTAAATTTCTTAGGAGTGAGTATGTCTAGTAATGTCATTTCCCTGTTTCCTGCTAAGCAGGTAGTGAACCGAAGTCGGTTGGTGCTTTTGCCCGTCATTGGCTTGCTGATCTTTTTGGCAATGTGGCACTTAGCAGCGAGAGAAGTGCAAACTTCATTAGGTACGCTACCGGGACCAGTGCAAACTTTTCAGCAGTTCAGCAACCTTGTCGATGACCATTGGCAAGAGCGAGAAAAAGAACAAGCGTTTATCGAACGCCAGGAAAAACGAAATGCTGCGAAGTTAGCCAAGAATCCAGACGCGGAAGTGAAGATTCGTCCTTACACAGGTAAGCCGACGTTCTTCGACCAAATCGTGACGAGCTTAGTGACTGTGACAGCGGGCTTTCTGCTGGCGACGGTTATCGCGATTCCGCTTGGTATCGTGCTTGGTCTTAATCAAGGGCTGTATCAAGCGTTCAACCCAATCATTCAATTGCTCAAGCCTGTATCACCTTTGGCTTGGCTACCCATCGTTACCATGGTTGTAAGTGCCACTTATGTGAGTGATGACCCGATGTTTGCTAAGTCGTTCATTAACTCTCTGATCACAGTGGCGCTGTGTAGCTTGTGGCCGACGCTGATTAACACCGCTGTGGGTGTGACGAGCGTTGATAAAGACTTAATCAACGTGAGTAAAGTGCTTCAACTTTCGTGGTGGCAACACATTCGCACCATCGTTTTGCCTTCTGCCATTCCAATGATCTTCACAGGTTTACGTCTCTCTTTAGGTATAGCTTGGATGGTGTTGATTGCGGCAGAAATGCTCGCGCAAAACCCTGGGTTAGGCAAGTTTGTTTGGGATGAGTTCCAAAACGGCAGTTCGGCATCATTGGGTCGCATCATGGTGGCGGTCATCACTATCGGCTTTATTGGTTTGATGCTCGATAGAGGCATGCTGCAACTTCAAAAGTGGCTGTCTTGGAATAAACAACAAGCGTTGAGATAAGGGAAAAGATCATGGAAAAAGCATTATTAGATCTAACGCGTTTAGGGATGCGATTCCCAACGCCAGATGGCGAATTCATCGCGCTTAAGAACGTCGATTTACAAATCAATAAAGGCGAGTTTGTATCGCTGATTGGCCACTCTGGTTGCGGAAAATCAACGGTATTGAACTTAGTCGCAGGACTGCACATGCCAACAGACGGCGGCGTGATCGTCGATGGACGAGAAGTAGCTGGACCGGGACCTGACCGTGCGGTTGTGTTCCAAAACCATTCACTATTGCCTTGGCTCACCGTGTATCAAAATGTTGAGCTCGCAGTAAAACAAATTGCCGGCAAAAAGGGCAAAGCGTGGATTCAGGAACAAGTGAATCACTATTTAGAGTTGATTCAAATGCAGCATGCCGCGCACAAAAAGCCGGATGAAATCTCTGGTGGTATGAAGCAGCGAGTCGGCATCGCGAGAGCACTGGCACTTCAACCAAAGGTTTTATTGATGGATGAACCATTTGGCGCGTTGGATGCGCTAACACGCGCGCATTTACAGGATGCACTGATGAAGATTCAAGCCGAGCTAAACAACACCGTCATCATGATTACCCACGACGTGGATGAAGCGGTGCTGCTATCCGACAAAATCGTGATGATGACTAACGGGCCGGCGGCAACCATTGGTGAAGTGTTAGAAGTGAATCTACCTCGCCCTCGCGAGCGTGTAGCACTGGCGGATGATGCGCAGTATCAAAAGTGTCGACAAGCGGTGCTGAAGTTCCTTTACGAGAAGCAATCCAAAGTCGAGATTCCTGCTTCGAAAGAAGACAAACCCAAAACCGCAGCGCAAACGGCATAAGGAGGCAGCGATGAACAGTCCTTTAACGATTCCAGTAAAGAACGCATTGAGCCACATCGTTGTGGTAGGCAACGGTATGGTCGGGCAACACCTCGTCGAGCAATTAGTGCAGAAAAACGCGCATTTAGAGCACCGAATTACCGTTATTGGTGCAGAGCGTTTTATCGCGTATGACCGTGTACAACTCTCTTCTTTATTTGCGGGTAAGTCCCATGATGATTTGATGCTGAGTAACCAAGAATGGTACGACATGCATGGCATCCAACTAGTACTTGGCAGCCAAGTAACAGGCATCGACAGAGAGCAAAAGCGTATTCTGCTTGATGGTGAAGATGTGCTGGGTTACGACCAACTTGTGCTCGCGACCGGTTCCTACCCATTTGTGCCGCCAATTGAAGGTAAAGACCGCGACAACGTGTTTGTCTACCGTACGCTTGATGACCTTTCACAAATCAAAAAAGCATGTGAAGGCGCAAAAACAGGCGCAGTAATTGGCGGTGGCTTATTGGGTTTAGAGGCGGCAAATGCACTCAAACTATTGGGGCTAGAAACTCACGTTATTGAATTTGCGCCTCGTCTGATGCCCGTACAGTTAGATGATGGTGCTGGCTTAGTGCTGAAAGAGAAGATTGAAGCGCTAGGGCTAACAGTACACACCTCAACGGGTACGGAACGAATCTGCGATGGTGAAACGGCTAAGCATCGTATGGTGTTTAAAGACAAAGATCCTCTCGAAGTTGATGTGATAGTCTTCTCCGCAGGCATTCGCCCTCAAGATGAGTTGGCAAGGCTGGCTGAGCTAGAAGTAGGTGAGCGAGGTGGCATTGTGATTAACAACCAATGCCAAACCAGCGATGAGAATATTTACGCGATTGGCGAATGTGCCCTTTGGGAGCAGAAGATCTTTGGTTTAGTTGCACCCGGTTACACCATGGCGAGAACCACCGCCGATGTCTTGACTGGGATGCCGAGTGAAGGTTTTAAAGGTGCAGACATGAGCACCAAACTCAAGCTGCTTGGGGTAGATGTGGCGTCTATCGGCGATGCACAAATGCAAACCGAAGGCGCACAGGAAATGGTGTTGCAAGATGCGGTCACAGGCATCTACAAAAAGCTAGTGGTTGATGCGAGTGGTACCCAATTGCTTGGTGCGATTCTCGTTGGTGACAACAGCGACTACGATGCGCTCTTACAGTGTTATTTGAACAAAACTGTCTTGCCAGACCACGCGGCGAATCTGCTGTTTGATACCGGAATGCTGGATGGAGAGATGCCAGACAGCGCCATCATCTGTTCTTGTCACAACGTCACAAAAGGCGATTTAGTTGCCGAGATTCAAGCTGGCACTACCAACCTGACGGACCTTAAAGCCAACACCAAAGCCGGTACTGGCTGTGGTGGCTGTAGCAATATGGTGAAGTCGGTATTGGATACTCAATTGGCAGCCATGGGGGTAGAGGTTAACAACCACCTTTGTGAGCACTTTGAGCTCAGTCGACAAGAGATGTTCCATATTTGCCAAGTGGAACAAATCAAAGACTTCGACACCTTAATCGCACTGCATGGCAAAGGGCATGGGTGTGATATCTGTAAGCCGACAGCAGCATCTGTGTTTGCTTCTTTGTGGAATGAACACATCATGGAGCCACAGCATCAATCTCTGCAAGATTCTAACGATGCCTTTATGGCTAACCTGCAAAAAGATGGCTCTTACTCGATTGTGCCTCGTGTTCCGGGCGGTGAAATCACACCAGACAAACTCATCGTGCTAGGCGAAGTTGCTCAGCAATACGATCTGTACACCAAGATCACTGGCGGTCAGCGCGTGGATTTATTTGGTGCGCAATTAGAACAGCTTCCTGAAATCTGGCAAACCTTAATTGATGCTGGTTTTGAAACAGGGCACGCCTACGGCAAATCGGTGCGCACCGTGAAATCGTGCGTGGGTTCTACTTGGTGTCGCTATGGTGTTGATGACTCGGTCGGATTAGCTATTGAGTTAGAGAACCGCTACAAAGGATTACGAGCGCCCCATAAGCTTAAGTTTGCCGTATCGGGCTGTACTCGCGAGTGTGCAGAAGCGCAAAGTAAAGACATTGGGGTGATCGCCACTGAAAACGGCTGGAATCTATATGTTTGTGGTAATGGCGGCATGAGACCAAGACACGCTGATTTGTTTGCATCCGACTTATCCAAATCAGAGTTGATCACCATGATCGACCGAGTTTTGATGTTCTACGTAAGCACCGCAGATCGCTTGCAGCGTACGTCAGTGTGGATGGAGAGCATGGAAGGGGGCTTAGATTACCTTAAACAAGTGATTTTGGATGACTCTCTCAACCTATGTGATTCATTGGATGAGCAAATGGCACGAATCGTAGATACCTATCAATGTGAGTGGAAGAGTACGTTGGATAATCCTCAAAAATTGCAACGCTTCCGTCCTTTCTTGAACAGCACGTCGGGCAGCAAAGTCTTACCGTACCAACGTGTGCGTGGTCAGCGTATTCCAGTGAAACAGGAGGTGTAAATGGCAGCTTTAACCAAAGTGAAATTGTGCCAACTTGATGACTTAATGCCGTTCATCGGTGCCACTGTATTGATTGAAGGCGAGCACGTTGCGTTATTCTACATTCCTGATAGCGGTGTTTACGCCGTTCAAGATTGGGACCCAATTGGTAAGGCTTATGTGATGAGTCGAGGGATTGTCGGTGATATTGATGGTGAGATGTGTATTGCATCACCACTGTACAAACAGCATTTCAGCTTAAAGAGCGGGCAGTGTTTGGAAGACGATGCGCACTGTCTAAAAACGTGGCAAGTAACGGTCGACGATAATCAGGTTTGTTACTTAGTCGAAGAATGATCCTCGAAATTAGCTTGCTCGATATGAGTAAATTCTTAGCGTAAGAGACAAGCGAATAAAGCTCCAGAGACACCACAGTATGGTTCTGGAGCTTTTTGCTATTTGGAAGGATTCACTTGCAGTTCGGTATAGCCAGTCGAGTCGTCCATCGCTCTAGTGAACTCAAGTTCTGAGTAAGAATGGATGATCAATTCTGCGGTAGTATCAATAACTGTGCCTTCCAGCAAATGCCCGCCCCAGACTCGTCCTTCACGATCAGACACCGAGATATGAACGTGTTGATGTTCAGGCGTCAGGGTTCCCATCACAGAGACAATTTCAAATGGCTCTTGTTTGGTTAACGTACTCTCTGCACCTGCCAAACGAAGGTTGAGGTCAGAGACACAGCCAACGCATGAGGCAATCGAGCCTGCTTTGATAGCATGCTGCTCGACCAATTTCGCTAGGCTCAGTTTTAAGTCCATGCCTTTGGTAAGACGTACTGCTATCACTTCAATCGACATATTATTTCCTAATCAAAACCAGCAAGCAGGAAAGCGCGGTATCCAAGTCGGCATAACGTTTGGCTTTGCCAAGTACGCGCATGCCTTGCATGTTGTTGAGAACAAAGCGAGCGAGTTCTTCTGGTTTCAGCGTTTTGGGCACTAAGGTTTCTTTTTGCGCATTGGTTAGTGCATCCGCAATGATGTCGATAAGATGGTCAAACAAAAAATGCCCTTTGCGCAGCACGTCATCGTCTTCGCCAGCGTGCTCAATCAACGCATTTTGAATAAAACACCCACAGTTGCGTTTGCGTTGCAGCTCAGCAAAAGATTTAAGGAACGATTCCAATTCAGGTAAAGACGCGTCGTCTTTTTCCAAATCATTCAGTGACGGTAGCGAGACCTTCTTCAAGTAAGTATCGAGCGCCTCGTAGTAGAGCTGTTGCTTGTCACCATAGGTGTTGTAAAGACTGAAGCGGTTGATGTTCAACTCGTCGGTGAGATCAGAAATGGATGTATTAGCGAAACCTTTACGCCAAAAAACGTCCATAGCGACTAATAGTTTTTCTTCTCGATCGAAGTTGGCTTTTCTTGCCATATGCGTACCTACCTGAGCGGTTTTTCTCAAACCACTCCTAAACTTATTGAACAACTTTTGGGAAATGAAGTTCTTGACTGATCGTTTATAAACTGGATACAGTATATCCTAACCAATCGGTTAGAAAAAGAAAAAGGATATAAAATGAAGCTCTACGAAACCGCGATAACTCCAAGTTGTAAGCGAGTTAGCATTTTTTTAAAGGAAATTGGTGGCGATGTTGAACGCATCGCTTTAAATGTGCGTGACGGCGAAAATCTAGCGGAAGATTTCAAGCAAAAAAGCGTCAATGGAAAAGTGCCATTGCTTGAGCTTGAAGATGGCACGACGATTTGTGAGAGCGTCGCAATTTGTCGTTATCTGGATGAAGCGTTTGAAAATAATTTAGCTCTGTTTGGGGCAAACCAACTTGAGCGAGCGCAAGTGGAAATGTGGCATCGCGTGGTGGAGTTTCAAGGTCTGTATGCTGCTTTTCAAGCATTTAGAAACATCACAGCTATCTATGAAGATAGAGAGCGTTGTGTTAAAGAGTGGGGCGAAGAGTCCAAGCAACGCGTGCAAGAGTTTTTACCGTTGTTAGATAAGCGACTTGGTGAAAGCGAGTTCATTGCCGCTGATCATTTTACTATCGTCGATATTACAGGCTTTATTTTGATTGGTTTTGCAATTAAAGGCCTAGAAATCGATGTGCTTACTACTGCACCAAACATTGCGCGTTGGTATGAGCAAGTTTCAGCTCGGCCTGCATTTCTAAGTTGATGTACCAGCAGCGAGTAGATCATTGCTCGCTGCTATTGCCTTTCGAATTCACAAGGATATTCAAATTCTTCAGCTTTTTTCTTATTTTGTCTCCTATCGCCTATAATTGGAAAAACAACCTCAATGGGCTTCAATGCGTTTTAGAGCCTAGCGCTCTTAGTCTGTAGACGTTCTTTTCATAGTGGGAAGTCTATTAATAGACAAGGAGAGGTCATGCGTATTCAAGTTAAAACTATCAATAATGTTCTTATTGCTCTTTTAATGGTTTCGGTCTTTGGTCTCGTCGCGCTGTACCTCAATAACACACAGCAGAATGAACAGATTGAAAAACTGCAAAGTCAGTTAATAGAGAAAGAGCATCAGATATTAATCTCCAATGAGGCGCTGTCTTACACTCGATATCAACACCAGTTATTAGCTGAAGATTATAGTCGTTTTAGAAATGAGCAATCAGTGACTAGTGTTCTGCGTTAGCGTGCCCGACTACCGTCTTAAGGAGGCGAATGAAATCCATTCTTTTGGTCGATGACAGTAAAACAGTACTACTTTATATCAGTAGTGCATTAGAAAAGCAGGGCTATGAAGTTATTGCTGTTGAAGACGGACAATCCGCACTTGAAGTGCTGACTTATCGCAAAGATATTCAGTTTGTACTTAGTGACTTAATGATGCCTGGCATTAATGGTATTGAGCTGTGTCGGCAATTAAAATCGCAAGTTAGCGAACGTTACATTTTCTTTGTTTTATTGTCCTCTAGAAATGACCAAAGCTCGATCGTGAAAGGCATCGATGCTGGCGCAGATGACTTTGTGGATAAGAAAACGTCTGTCGAAGAACTTCAAGCGAGAATTCGAGCAGGTTTTCGCACTCTGCAGCTGCACAACAAACTCGTTGATAGAAATAAAGAGTTAGATGCAGCCTATCGAATGATCCATCAAGATTTACAGTCTGCTAGTCACCTGATGGAGCAACTACTCCCAGCGGAGTCGTCTATCCAGAACATGCAATTTAGTTACGCCTACAAACCGTGCTCCCAGGTTGGTGGTGACATGTTGGGGTATTTTGAGCTTGATGAACAACATGTCGCATTTTATGTTTTCGATGTCTCAGGTCATGGTGTTTCGTCTGCTTTGATGGCTTTTTCTATCCAACAGACGTTATCTCAAAATCTGGGACCTGATTCGATAACCATGGAGCTAAGAGATGGCGACTACTGTATCAGTGAACCAGCAGCCGTTATTGATCGGCTAAACCGACGGTATCAGCAAACTAGAAACAGTCAGCTTTATTTCACTATGGTTTATGCCATTCTTAATACAGAATCAGGACAACTTCGCTATTGTACTGCTGGTCATCCTAAATTCCTTGTTTGGCGAGCGAGCACCGAAACTACAGAGCTGGCGGGTGAAGACAACTTCATGATTGGCGCTTTGCAGCCGATGGAGTACGTTGGTAATCAAATTATTCTG
This sequence comes from Vibrio sp. T13N, assembly GCF_032970445.1. Classification (NCBI taxonomy): domain Bacteria; kingdom Pseudomonadati; phylum Pseudomonadota; class Gammaproteobacteria; order Vibrionales; family Vibrionaceae; genus Vibrio; species Vibrio sp. T13N. The sequence goes on along the minus strand of NZ_JAWJYE010000013.1, from coordinate 3,569 downwards.
AGTGAGGGGGATGTAGTATGGCTTTATTCGGATGGTTTGATAGAAGCGAGGCGAGACGAGGCGATGTTTTCAGTACAAAGGTTGGCATCAAGTATAAAAGCTGTTTGTACTTCGCAATTAGAAGCAGAAGTGCAGGCTAGATGTGTCTTTGAACAAGTACAATCGTGGCAGAACAAAGATGAGTTTGATGATGATGCGAGTCTTTTACAAGTAAGGTGGCGTGGCTGATAGCCTAGGGATAAAGGAGAAGAATGTTCCAGAGCGAGTTTAAACGAACTTACGGTGGATCTCTTACTCGCTCTCGAAGTGCGAGCAAAGAGGTTGCTAAGTTTTTAATGGATAATCAAGTATCGTTAAGTACGGCTCAGTCGTTGGAGCTTTGTGTTGTTGAGCTTATGAACAATGCTTACATCCATTCTTACAGTGAAATTGAAGGCAAGCCGATAGACGTGGAGTGTAGGATTAGATGTGACCAAATGTCAGATTTCATTGAACTTAGGGTTTCTGACTACGGAGCGTCAATCAATGAAATGACATTCAACCAACATAAAAATAAACAGATTGAGGCTCCTAACTTAATGGATGATGATAGTTGGTCTGCTTCAGGTCGTGGACTGATGTTAGTCGCTCAATTATCTGACCAGTTCAAGTTAGAAAAAGAGATTGGAAAAAACACGTTTGTTTTAGTGAAGAAGAACGGAGAAAAACTAACAACCAAGCAAGATCTATTCACCCCACCTGGTCCCTAGCGTTAATCTGACGGTTACGTTGTATATTATTGTTATTTTGTATTTGTGGTTGGTGAAGGCGACAATAATGCTTCCAACTCTTCTGGTGTCAGGATATCACTGATGTTTAGCATATTGCTCTCATCATCTAACGCCATCTTTGTACGACTAAGCAAGTACCTCTTTTGAGTTGGCGTTAAGTCTTTGAGAGACTCAATCAGCTCCTTGAAATTGCTATTGTTCATTGCCATATTTCCCCCAGTTAAGCCTTAATTTGTTTTATTGCATATTCTTCAAGTAAGCAAAGATTTGTTGATTAATGGCAGCTAGCTCTTTAGTAACTATAGCTATATCTGAGCTATCTGGCTCGTTATCGTTTCTTGTTTCTGCTTCTATTTTTGTGAAAACAATGACAGCGGTTTCTTCACCAAAGCTTTCTAGAATGCCCTTTAGACTGTGAGCCAATAAGTAGAGTTCCGGCCAACATTTGTTTGCGTACAACTCATTGATACGCTGTATGTCATTGGCGTGGTCTTCTAAGTATGTGGAAAAAACGGTGACGATAAGATCTACGTCGTTCTCCATGTATTTATTGAGAACATCAAAATTAATCATGTTTACCTCTGACTAACCGCGAGGTAGAAAAATGTATCGGATAGGAACGTTGAAGTGGGGGGAGTTGAGCGCTGAACAGTGTGCTTATCACTTGAGCTAGACTCATAAAAACAAAGTTATTGTTCGGTACACTTTGCCTTATATACAAGAGTCTATGATCTAATCTTTTGTGCAAAGCATTTTGCACTCGTGTCGTGGCAACACAAGTTACGTGATAGTGGGCTCCAAATAAAATGCTAGGTTGGGAACAATCTTGTCTACCTAGTTTAAAGCAATCATCAAATAAGTAAGCCAAGCGCTCGCCAACTTTGACTATTCCTTCAGTCAAGGTTAACTCTCCTAATCGAGTACAAATACAAGCTAGCAACCTAGTTGCATAATGGCAAGTAGCTTGACGCAAAAAAGGGGCCTTGAGCCCCTTTTGTACAATTAACTTTGCTTGGAGTCCTGTTCTACCTGCCTCATTAACTCGTTCGCTTTCTTCATTGCGCGCCTTGCGCTTGTGGTCCTTCTCTTATTAAGCAGTATGTCGGAGAAGCGCAGGTATTTATCTGCAGTTTTGAATCTCAAATCGTTAATATCTTGAAAACCGATAGGAAAGTTCTTCGAAAACTGATCAACATCTTTCACTAAGTTATCGAGGTGAGTTGTTGTTCTTGCCTTTTCTAGGCGGTAATAGAAGTTTTCAAATTCCTCTTGGAACAAAATTCGAGCAGCCTCGTCCGGAAATGGTAGAGGATCGTTAGAGTCTAGCGCGGTCTCATACAGTTTCATCTCGAGGACTGCATCTTTCATCGCGTTGCTTATTTTTAAGTTGTTTTGATGCTCTTCAACGTTCGAGAAGAAAGTATTCCCAACCTTAATTAGCGCAACAAGTGCTGCAGCATCTTTATTTTTGAGTGCTTCAGTTAGGTGTTTACCAAAAACATCGCTAGATAATGAGCTTGGTGTAAATGGGTAATCCTGATGAATTTGATTTAACTCATCTTTCAGTTCATAGATGGACTTACTGTCTTCTTCTTTACTGTATCGAGACTTTTCTAGTTGGCTATTGATTTGTCTGGCTATCGAAAGCAATGTGGAGTGCTTGCTTGATTGAATATCTAACGCCAGAACTTCAATTTTATGTGAGTCAGGGTAGTAGGCTTTTGCTTTGTTTAGTACAGACTCGATTTCATCATAATTTGGATAGTTGTTAGCATCAGAATTCAGAACCTGATCAATCTCAGATTCAAACTCACTTAGAAGGTAGCTCTTGTGCTGTCGTAGTAAGCCAGCTTTAATCACCGGGTGTAAGTTTTTCTCACTATTAATCAGTGACAAGATTTTTTCTGGCGGTGTATCAAGCAACCATTCCTGCCCATTAATCTGATCATTTTGCTTGTTAATAGCTATTTCTAAATCAGAGATGGTTTCTTGTTGTTGTTGATAGCCAAATACGATTCCGGTAACCAATAGTACGCTTGCAGCTACACCGCTAACGATAGGCCAATATCGCATGTTCAACTTTTGTTTTAACTGCTCTGGGGTAAGGTCTTCGGGGATGATGCCAGTTGAAAAAACGCGTGCAAAGATAGGCCACTTAGATGCTGGCATATTAGCAGGTTTCGAGACCTTCATTTTCTTTTTGAGAGCTTCATTAACAGGAGTTCTTGAATAAGGATGCTTGCAACTCAATAACTCGTAAGCAATACAAAATAGCGCAAACATATCGTCGCTTAAGTTTGGCTCTTTACCCGACAACAAGTTGAGCGATGCGTAGTTTGGAGTATAACCAAGAGTCTCCACATTTTCGGATTTACGTTTAGCTGCGTATTGATCTTGCTTTAATTGATGAGTTTTAGATACACCAAAGTCGAGTAATTTAACATTACCTTCAGACGTTAAAATGACGTTAGCGGGCTTTAAATCGGCATGCACGACACCAAGTGAATGGGCGTAAGACAGGGCGTCAAGTACCTGATTTAGAATCGATAAAGTTGCATTAAACTTCAGCCCATGCGGCCTAGATCGTTGTATTAAATTCTCTAATGTTTCCCCATTAATATATTCCATCACTAAGAAATATATTTCGCCATCGACACCAAAATCAAAAACCCTAATAATATTGGGGTGACTTAATCTTTGTGTTTGCTGAGCTTCACGTATCAACATGCGTGCAGTCTCTGGTTGAGATGCAAACTCTTTTTGTAAAATTTTTAATGCTACGTAAGGGGCTTCTGAACC
>NZ_JAWJYE010000012.1:0-148115 GCF_032970445.1 Vibrio sp. T13N | reverse complement strand
TTCCAAGTTGTTCTTATGTTTAAAGGAAAAACACAAGAAAGAATATGGTGGAGGGGGACGGATTCGAACCATCGAAGGCAGTGCCGGCAGATTTACAGTCTGCTCCCTTTGGCCACTCGGGAACCCCTCCAGAGGATTTTTATACTTAGCAAGATGTTTTCCCAACTCATCTCCCAAGTGCGGAGCGAATCATAGCAAACTCGCTCAGGCTGTAAAGCGTTTTTCTTGCGTTTTTACGTTGAATGCTGTCTTTTTGGGCAAAGATGGTAGAAAGTCAGCGTTTTGTGTGTCCTTTGAACAGAAGAGAAACGCTCTTTTTACTTGAATTTACACTACTTGACGTTAAACCACGTATCTACTGATAAAATGTAAGCAGTTTAATGACATAAGTTTATTCGTTTAGAAGTCAATATCATGAGCATGAAAGCCACGTTATCGTTATCTGTTTTAACGCTTTCTATATTAATGAGTTCTCCATCAGCTTTCGCAGCTATGCGAGGCTCAGCAGTTACCGTCGTAACTGAACAAGTAGAAACGCACGAGATCAATCAATCCTTATCGCTTATCGGTAAACTAGAAGCGGCGGAGTCTGTGGTTGTTGCATCGGAAGTCGCCGGCAAAGTGAATCAAATCGCTGTTAAAGCGAATCAAAATGTCCAACAAGGTCAGCTGTTAATAAAGTTGGATGATGATAAGGCTCAAGCCGCTTTGATTGAGGCAAAGGCGTACCTTAAAGATGAACAACGTAAGCTAAAAGAGTTTCAACGTTTGGTTAAGCGAAATGCTATCACCCAAACTGAGATCGACGCACAAAAAGCAAGCGTTGAAATCGCACAAGCAAGGCTGGACGCCGCTCAAGCAAATTTGGCCGATCTTCATATTACGGCTCCATTCTCTGGCACTGTTGGTTTCATTGACTTTAGTCGCGGTAAAATGGTTAGCGCGGGTACAGAGCTGTTGACCTTGGATGACCTTTCCGTCATGGAGCTGGATTTACAAGTACCGGAGCGCTATTTATCGATGCTTTCTATTGGTATGGAAGTCATTGCCAAAACCAGTGCATGGGGTGAACAGACGTTTACTGGTCAAGTCACAGGCATTGATACGCGGATTAGCTCAGAAACGCTGAACCTGCGTGTGCGTATTGAGTTTGAGAACCCTGAAAACCGCTTAAAGCCGGGCATGTTAATGAATGCATCATTGGCCTTCCCTGCGATTGAAGCGCCAATTATCCCGGTTCAAGCACTAGAATACTCTGGCACCAAGCGTTACGTATACGTCATCGATGACAACAATAAAGCGACTCGACAAGAAGTCATTCTCGGTGCTCGTGTCGATAACGAAGTCGTTATTGAATCAGGCGTTGAAGTTGGCGACAAAATTGTTGTACAGGGCATCGTTAATATGCGAGATGGTGTTGAAGTTAAGGAAATTGTCGCACCAGGAAAGTCAGAAACAGCTAACGCAACTGGTAATCAAGGTGTTCAAAGCACGCAAGACGAAGCGGCTAAGGAAGCAAACTAATGTTACTTTCTGACGTTTCTGTAAAACGCCCAGTCGCAGCGTTGGTATTGAGTATGCTGCTGTGTGTATTTGGTTTTGTATCCTTTACGAAACTAGCGGTGCGAGAAATGCCGGACATTGAAAGTCCGGTCGTTTCCATCAGTACGCGTTACGAGGGCGCTTCCGCGACGATCATCGAGAGTCAAATTACGTCTGTATTAGAAGATCAGCTTTCAGGTATCAGCGGAATCGATGAGATCAGTTCGACGACGCGAAACAGCAGTTCGCGTATCACGATCACTTTTGAGCTAGGTTACGATCTCAATACGGGTGTTAGTGATGTTCGCGACGCGGTGGCTCGCGCTCAACGTTCGCTACCTGATGAAGCGGACGATCCAATTGTCTACAAGAATAACGGTTCAGGTCAGGCCTCCCTCTATATTAACCTCAGCTCTGCAGAGATGGACCGCACTCAATTGACGGATTATGCAGAACGTGTACTGATGGATCGCTTTAGCTTGATCTCTGGGGTGAGCTCCATTGATCTCTCTGGTGGTTTGTACAAGGTGATGTACGTGAAGCTTAAGCCAGAGCTGATGGCGGGGCGCTCAGTCACGGCTTCGGACATTACATCGGCACTGCGAAGTGAAAACTTAGAAAGTCCGGGTGGTGAAGTTCGCAATGACTCGACAGTCATGTCGGTACGGACAGCGCGTAGCTATAACACGCCGGAAGATTTTGAGTACCTCGTAATTAAAAGAGCGAGCGACAACACGCCTATCTATTTGAAAGATGTCGCTGATGTTTTTATCGGTGCAGAAAACGAAAACTCGACCTTTAAAAGCGATGGCGTTGTCAATGTTAGTTTGGGGGTTGTTCCTCAGTCTGATGCGAACCCGTTAGAAGTAGCAAAATTGGTTCGAGCTGAAGTTGATAACATCCAGAAGTTCTTGCCGGAAGGAACGCGGCTTGCTATCGACTACGATGCGACGGTGTTTATCGAGCGCTCGATAGAAGAGGTATATAGCACGCTATTTATTACGGGCGGTTTGGTTATTTTGGTGTTGTACATCTTCATTGGTCAAGCTCGTGCAACCTTGATCCCAGCTGTTACGGTTCCGGTATCGCTGATTTCCTCATTCATTGCCGCTTATTACTTTGGCTTTTCTATCAACTTAATCACCTTGATGGCGTTGATCCTGTCTATCGGCTTGGTAGTGGATGACGCGATTGTGGTTGTTGAAAACATCTTCCACCATATCGAACGTGGTGAATCGCCTTTGCTTGCGGCCTATAAAGGCACGCGGGAAGTAGGCTTTGCCGTTATCGCGACAACGCTAGTGCTGGTGATGGTATTCCTGCCGATTTCTTTTATGGATGGCATGGTAGGTCTGCTATTTACTGAGTTTTCTGTCTTGTTGGCGATGTCAGTAATTTTCTCGTCTTTGATCGCCCTAACATTAACTCCTGTATTGGGTAGTCAGATTTTGAAGGCGAATGTAAAACCAAATCGATTTAATCAAGTGGTCGATCGCCTATTTAGTAAACTTGAGAGTGGTTACCGCTCATTATTGAAAGGCGCATTGAAAATGCGTTGGGCTGCACCGCTGGTGATTTTGGCGTGTTTGGGCGGCAGTTACTTCTTGATGAACCAAGTGCCAGCCCAGTTGACCCCTCAAGAAGATCGCGGCGTGATGTTTGCGTTTGTACGCGGGGCTGATGCTACGTCATACAATCGTATGTCAGCCAATATGGACATTGTTGAAGACCGATTGATGCCATTACTTGGGCAAGGATATCTGAAGTCGTTTAGTATTCAAACGCCTGCATTTGGTGGACAGGCAGGCGATCAAACCGGCTTTGTTATCATGATTCTAGAAGACTGGAACGAGCGAGATGTAACAGCTCAGGAAGCGCTTAACAAAGTGCGTGGCGCACTGGCTGGCATACCTGATGTTCGAGTGTTCCCATTCATGCCTGGTTTCCAAGGTGGTTCGAGTGAGCCTGTTCAGTTTGTGTTAGGTGGCTCTGATTACGATGAACTTCTCGTCTGGGCTGAAATGTTGAAAAACAAAGCAGAAGAATCGCCAATGATGGAAGGTGCTGAGATCGATTACTCAGAGAAAACGCCAGAGCTATTGGTTACGGTCGACAGACAGCGTGCCGCAGAACTAGGGGTCAGTGTCAAAGACATTTCTGATACGCTAGAAATCATGCTTGGTGGTAAAAGTGAAACGACTTATGTTGAGCGTGGCGAAGAGTATGATGTGTATCTTCGTGGTGATGAAAACAGCTTTAATAATGCAGCGGATTTAAGCCAGATTTATCTGCGAACTAATAGTGGGCAGTTAGTGACGTTAGACGCGGTCACTAAAATTGAAGAAGTGGCAGCTTCTATTCGTCTATCTCACTACAACAAACAGAAATCCATCACTATTACGGCTAATCTGTCAGAAGGCTACACGTTAGGAGACGCGCTGAATTACCTTGATCAACAAGCGATAGACAACTTACCAGGTGACATCTCGGTGAGTTATTCTGGCGAGTCAAAAGACTTTAAAGAGAACCAAGCGAGTGTTGCTGTCGTATTTGCGTTGGCATTGCTTGTGGCGTATCTCGTGTTGGCGGCTCAGTTTGAAAGCTTCGTGAACCCGTTAGTGGTGATGTTTACGGTGCCGATGGGCGTATTTGGTGGCTTCCTTGGCTTGGTTGTGATGGGGCAAGGCATGAACATTTACAGCCAGATCGGCATGATCATGTTGATCGGCATGGTGACGAAAAACGGCATTTTGATTGTCGAATTTGCCAACCAGTTACGTGACCGTGGTGTTGAATTCGAAAAAGCGGTTATTGATGCAGCTGCGCGACGTCTACGCCCGATCTTGATGACAGCATTTACCACGCTTGCTGGTGCTATTCCGTTGATTGTATCGACAGGGGCAGGTTATGAGAGCCGTATTGCCGTGGGTACCGTGATCTTTTTCGGGATGGGATTTGCAACATTGGTGACCTTATTTGTCATCCCGGCTATGTACCGATTGATTTCGGCGAAAACACAGGCGCCAGGTCATGTAGAAGCTGAATTGAACAAAGCACTCAGCCACGATACAAAAGGCCGTATTGCTCATCCTTAGCCGCTGTACGTAAAGCTTTGATTGAAAACACCGAACAACWGTTGTTCGGTGTTTTTTTATATTGAGAGTGATTACTTATAGATCTAATGATTATTTTTGTTTATTATTTCGCCACTTCTTCGAGGGGCACAGGACTCGCTCATCGTATTGACTGAATGTCGGGTCTTGTTAGGTGTCATGCCGGGAAAGCAGCATATACCTATTATTATTTGAGGTGTTCTCTTGAAAAAAGTACGTGGTAGTTACATGGTAGAAATGGTTTTAGTTGCGGGTGTTATGGCGTTGTTAGCGACCACTGCACTTCCGACGTTAACGAATGCACTAAAAGATCGTCAAGATGGCATTTTACACTCTCTCGATGCCGGTCAACCAAGTAGCCATGTGAATCAAGAGACAACAGAAAAGTTTTCCGCTCAGTAACTGATGACACACCGTAGATTGTAAAACAAGCCGAGGTAAAAACCTCGGCTTGTTTGTATTTCAATTCTGGTAACTTGGTGCTACCTAATGTTAGAAGCGTTTCCCTAAGCTAATTTGCACACCTTCGTAGCTGTCGTAAAAATCTTCAAAGCCCATATCTGCGACATTATAGATGTACTCTGCGCGCAACCAGATGTCTTTGCTCATATCCCAATGGACACCAGCACCGATATTGAATAGTGCTCCTGAATCATCGGTGACTTTTTGTTGGTTTGGAACGTACATTTCTGCCTGAGTCCCTAACGCGGTCACGCGGCCGAACAAAGAAAGTGGCGTATCGCCAAGGTTATCACTGGTCAATACTGCTGACATACCCGCTTGGTAATAGTGCAAATCCAAATCTGTTTTCAGTGTGTCGTTCTTAAGTTCGTTTTGGGAATAGCGAAGCACACCTTCAAACGCAAGGTATTGATTGACATGATAGCCCCAACCAACAGTGATATGTGGTGTGGACCACTCATTGTCTCTGTCTGAGCCAAAATAGGGTGTATCAAAACCGACGTTACCAGTACCCAGATAAAAATAAGATTGATGAGTTTGTTCTTGAGCAGCAAAAGTCGGCACACTGATGGTCAAGGCAGACAATAATAGAATGGCGTTTTTCATAACTTGACGATAACCTTTGTAAAAGACCGTTGTAATGATTTATGTTAATATTAAATTAATCAATAAGATAGATGGCGTTTATCATATCAGCTTTTACGCAAAGGTAGTCATTTAGACTGGGAATTGTTGCGCTAAAGCAGACTTCCTAGGCTGGAGAACTTACTATTCGGTATGGTGACTAACGTCAATCAAATAAGAGAGAAGGAAAGGAAAGTGGCTGAATTCAAATATAAAAATCTGACTCAAGAAGAACAAGATAAGTTAGACGCGGCGACATTTCGTCGTTTATTGGCGCATTTAGACGCGAATAAAGACGTGCAGAACATCGACCTCATGATTCTTGCGGGCTTCTGTCGCAACTGCTTTAGCAAATGGTACAAAGCTGAAGCGGAAAATCTCGGTGTGGATTTAGATATTGATGACGCTCGCGAACGTGTTTACGGCATGACTTACGATGAATGGAAACAAAACCATCAACCAGCAGCAACGCCAGAACAATTGGCCGCGTTTGAAGCGCGTCAGAAAAAGTAACCCCAATCAATAAAAAACAGCCCGCAAATAAGCGGGCTGTTTTTTACATTCGAATTTGCATCTTAAGCGGTAATTGGACCGCAACATGCCGGTTCGACACAGCCTTTCGCTTGAATGACTTCAAGTTGCGCGAGGTAAGGTTGAATATCACCGATGTTCTCTTTTACCCATGCTAAGTCGTAATACGTATCTAAGTAACGCTCACCAGAGTCACATAAAAGTGTCACGATAGAGCCTGTTTCACCGCGTTGTTTCATTTCGCAGGCCAGTTGAAGCACACCGTAGAGGTTCGTCCCTGTTGATGCACCGACTTTACGCCCAATCAGTTGAGAAACCCAATGTGCAGTTGCCACACTGGCAGCGTCTGGAATTTTGCGCATCTCGTCAATAACACCTGCAATAAAGCTTGGCTCGACACGTGGTCGACCAATGCCTTCAATTTTGCTGCCGGTCTCACCTTTTAATGAGTGATTACCTGACTGGAAAGCGTCGTAAAACACCGAGTTTTCAGGGTCTACCACACAAAGTTTGGTGTCGTATTTTTGGTAACGAATAAAACGACCAATGGTTGCAGACGTGCCACCAGTTCCTGGGCTCATTACTACCCAATTAGGAATTGGGTGATCTTCTAGTTCCATTTGGCTAAAGATAGAGTTCGCAATGTTGTTGTTGCCGCGCCAGTCAGTCGCACGTTCAGCATAAGTAAACTGATCCATGTAGTGACCATTTAACTCTTGGGCCAAACGTCGAGACTCGTCATAAATCTGATCTGAGCGCTCTACAAGATGCGCTGTACCACCGTAAAACTCAATTTGTTCAATTTTTTTACGCGCGGTGGTTTTCGGCATAACGGCAATGAACGGTAAGCCAAGCAAGCGAGCAAAATACGCTTCTGAAACGGCAGTGCTGCCTGAGGACGCTTCAATCACTGTGGTTTCAGGACCAATCCATCCGTTACAAATCGCATAAAGAAACAACGAGCGTGCCAATCGGTGTTTCAGAGAGCCTGTTGGGTGCGTGCTCTCATCTTTTAGGTAGATATCGATACCATCAAGAGAAGGCAGTTCGAGTTTAAATAAATGAGTATCAGCAGAACGTTGAAAGTCTGCTTCAATTTTACGCACTGCATTGTTGATCCAGTTGTGGTCAGTACACATGGCGTCTCTCCTTGGAAATCGATAGATAAGCATTAGATGGGAATAATTTACCTATAATATGAGAGAAAAACTTTGCTATAGTTGCTGGTAATAGATGTTATGGTAGAAAAGTTTTCTACACTTCGTGGGTTTTATAGGGTGAGTTTGGATCGAGTCGATAAACAGCTGCTTGCGTTGTTACAAACCGACAGCACCTTGTCATTAAATGAGTTAGCAGAGCAGGTAAATCTGACAACGACGCCATGTTGGAAGCGTTTGAAAAGGTTGGAAGAAGAAGGCTACATCGAAAAGCGCGTGGCGTTACTGAGTGCAGAAAAACTCGACCTGTCTTTTATCGCTTTTGTTCAGCTAAAAACCATCGATCACTCCGAAGATTGGTATCACCACTTTGTCACAACAGTGAGTGATTTCCCTGAGGTGATGGAGTTTTATCGTATGGCCGGCGAGTACGACTACATGATGAAAGTGCTGGTGAAAGATATGAAGTGTTTTGACGAGTTTTATAAGCGCTTAGTTAATAGTGTAAAGGGATTGTCTAATGTGACTTCAACATTTGCTATGGAATCCATTAAATATACGACTGAGTTACCACTTCTCAACTAAATAGCTTTATACGAATTTTATTTAATGGTTACTCTACCTGTTAGCATTTTAAGTGTTAACAGGTAGCAGGGTTATTCTAACTAGGTTACTTTTTACTGGATTGGAATAAATATAAACGATATTTATTCTCTCTTCTATTTCCGCATTAACTGTTTGTTTTTTATCCTCCACCAAGCGCTAATACAGCAAAATGCATGAAAAAATAACGCAATTTTTTCTCTTTATTTTTCGTGTTTTATTTTTGTTGAATATTCATTCTTACTAAATTAATTAATTGGTTTAATTTAAACGTTTGCTTTGTGTTGTTTTGTGTATTTTAGTCACCACTTCTGAACATTTATTTTTATGCGTAATACAGTAGCAAATACTTAAGTAATAAAGTACTCAAAAATGGATATAGTGATTAATAAAACATCGTATTATTATCGCTAGCACTTATTTGTGACAAAGTGTTTCTAAAAATGAACAGAAAATATTATTTGCTTTTTCTTGCGGCTTTACTCGCTGGTTGTGGTGGTGGAGGTGACTCTAAAACGAACAATACAAAGACACCAACTACGATAACAAAGCAGAGTCGTCCACAGTTAAAAGCTGAAGACACGGTATTGAAGTTTGAGGGCGTGGGAACCGTTACAGAGGCAAAATTGAGCAATGTACATGGCTCGGTGTCTTATCAAGTCATTGACTCTAATCCGATAAATGTTGTGAAAATTAATGACTCTGGAATGCTACAAATTTTGCGTCCAGGAACGGCAACAATTCTGGCTACGGATAGCAGTTCTGCTTATGAATCCTCTGAAGCACGATTTTCTATCACTGTGGAACGAGGTATTAACACAGACCTTTCGGTTAGTGATCTAAACTTCAATGCAATCGAATCTGAAGGGAAAGCGCTGACCGTTCGTGGCCAAAAAGGTGAATTGAGTTATGAAGTAGAAAGTGGTCATAACTTGATTCGGGTTGATCAGAACGGTTCGGTATATTCATTAGGCTCAATTGGTCAGGCGTCGGTACTGATTACTGACTCAGGTAACGAGCTTTATCTGCCGAAGCAAGTTCGCGCGACGGTGAAGCTTCATGGAGTAGCATCCGGGCAACTTCAATTCGCCTTGCTGGAAGACGAATATAGAAAAGGGCTGACGTTAGAACCTGCACGTTTAGATAAAGCTCAAACGCAAAGCATCACATACAAAATCATTCGCAGCGAACCAGACAACAAAGTTGCCGAGTTACTCAACCCTGAGTCAGGTGTGCTCCTTGTTCATAATGTTGGGCAGTTAACCGTTGAAGCGACAGCAACTTACAGCGATGCCTTTTTAGATAAGCAGCAAACGGCGCAATTTGTTGTGGATGTAAAACAAGGTCAACGCGAAGCAATCAGCGTAGCGGATGTTGTGAAAACTTATGAGGAAGGTGGCCGAATTTTCCCTAAGGTGACGAACGCTCGCGGCGACTATTCACTGCGAATTATTAGCGGCACAGATGTTATCGCTAAATCTATGAGCAGTGAAGCACTGCTGATCAAAGGTGTAGGTACGGCTGAAGTTGAAATCTACGAGCATGAAATGCGTAATTATCCTGCAAGCAAAGCTCGCTTCAATGTTGAAGTTAATCGCGCGCCTCATCCAGTGATGAACGACATTGAAATGTCGCTTATTTATCAGCCTAGCCTCTCAATTCCTTTGGCATTTTCAGGACAAAAAGGCAACGTAAGCCTAGTCGGTAGTTTACCGGATGGTTTAAGAATGACCGATGGCAAATTAGAAGTAGAGACGGCTGGTGAATATAGTCTTAAGTTTGAAGATGATGGTGGGGATTTATATCAACCAATTCAGTTTAATGTAGTCATCAAAGTAGCGAAAGCTGCGGGACAAGCCATGGTGACACAAGATTATGAAATGGTGTATAGCAAAGACTATAGCTTTGATCTTCGTCGTGACTTTGGTTTAAGTACAAGTAACGATCATGTAGAACTCGTTGATAACACTGCTACAGATGTTATAGAGGTTACTGCGGATGGACGTGCCTATGTTTACAAAGCGGGTAAAGCGACGTTAACAGTTCGCAGACAGGAGAGCGCGAATTATACTGCGGGTCCAGATCAGAAAGTGTACGTTAATATTCTGAGTGCGCCGAGTCGGATTGATGTGCAATCCGATGTGGAAGAGACTTGGAAAACCAGCCAGCCTTATGTTCAAAAACCGACCATCTCTGGTACGGTTGGCGAAGTTTCGTATCGATTTGCAGAAAATGCAGCAACGGATGTGGTTTCCCTAGACAGCAAAACGGGCGAGATGCGCATCCTCAATGCTGGCAGCACAAGAGTTGTTGTATCGGATGCAGGGGACGATAAATTTACTCCGGGTGAAAGCAGTTTCTCTGTAACGATCAAACAGGGCACAAACCCTGTATCGATTGCTTATCCAACGGTAGACTTTTCAGCGGGTACTATTATCTCACCAGTGATGAGTGGAGGAGAGGCGAAAGCCAGCTATCGTCTTATTAACCAAAAAGATCCTGTGGTTGAGTTAGTCTCTTCTGAAACGGGGCGTTTGAAGATTTTGCACGCAGGCGAGTACCAATTAGAAGTGACGCTAACTGCACGTAACTATACAACTAAAACCGTATTGGTTAACGGCACCATTAATAAAGCGGATCATCCCGGTCTTACCACGAAACTTCAAACCGTTGAGTTTACGCCTTTCAAGGCAATTGACTTAGATTTCGGTAGAACGGTCGGTACTCGCACTTACTCATTTGGCGATACTGTGAGCAAAGATCTTGCCACGTTAGACAATGCGAATGCTGAGTTGACGCTAACCAATTATTCTCAATACCATTCTATTGCGCTAGATATCTCTGAGAGTGAATCGCGAGATTACAAAGCGTTACCAAGAACAAAAGTCACGGTTAGTGTCGATTTGGCAGAGTCGGGTGTTGCAGATAAATACACACAACTTAATAGCGAACAAACCGTTATTGTGAGCACGCTTAGTGCCCCACAGTTTGCCAATTTAGAAGAGAGTGAATTTGGTATCTTGGGTTCGCGTTCGGTACGTGAACCGACGGATGACGAGTTGCAAAAACACGGTAAAGGTAAGGTTGTGCTATTTATGTTTAAGCCAGTTGGTAGCGATGACCGAAGACAAGAAAAGGCAGCGTGGGTGCATGTTGCTCGATTCGATGGATGTACATCAGAGCTATTTGCTGATGACCTTAAGCCTTTTAATGCAATTGGTTATGATGATCCAGGGTATTGCACCAGCGGTAGCACTATCCGTATGACTCGGTTCTTAGTGATTGATGATTCTAATTTGGAAGACATAGAGTATGAGTTGGCTGCACCAATCATTACTTACCGTCGTGGGGTGCGTGAATTTTTAGCAACGGATAAAGGTGGATTCTATGCTGACCCAAATGTCGTTTACGGGAAAAGCGAATACGGCTACCCGAAATCACTTTACGAATGGTCGGTCATTACTATGAAGTATCAACCAAATTAATCATCGTTTGATACCCACAAAAAAGGAGTGCTGAGCACTCCTTTTGTCGTTTAAGATTTAGCGGTTACTTGGTATAGCGCATTACACCTTCTTGCACTGCGGTTGCCACTAAATGACCTTGCTGGTTATAGATTTCGCCACGCACTAACCCACGAGTATTGCTCGCTGTTGGGCTTTCTATCGCGTACAACAACCATTCATCCATTTTGAACGGACGGTGGAACCAGATTGAATGGTCAATGGTGGCAACTTGGAAGTTTGGCGTCATTAATGACACTTCATGTGGGTGCATTGCTGTCACGAGGAATCCCCAATCTGATGCGTAGGCCAACAGGTACTGATGAATAAGCAGGTTCTCTGGCATTTCACCATTGGCACGAATCCAAAGATACTGTTTAGGCTCTGCTTTTTTGGGTTTTAGGGGGTTGATGACCGTAACAGGACGGGTTTCAATTGGCTTTTCACCACAAAATGTTTTGCGTAGTCGCTCTGGCAGGAATTCGGCTATATGGCTAGCAAGCTCACTCTCAGAGGCGAAGTTTTCTGGGCCAGGAATGTCTGGCATCTCCTTTTGATGATCAAACCCAGGTTGATCGCCATGGTAAGACGCCGTTAGGTAGAAAATAGGGCGTCCATTTTGAATCGCCTTAACGCGCCTGGTGCTGAAGCTACGGCCATCCCTTAGGTTTTCTACATCATAAATGATGGGCTTTTCTGGATCGCCAGGGTACAAAAAATAGCTATGGAAGGAGTGCACCGCGCGTGTTTCTTCAACGGTGTAGCGCGCAGCAGAAAGCGCTTGCCCAATCACTTGGCCGCCATACACTTGAGGCAAACCTAGGTTTTCACTTTGGCCACGAAACAAGCCCTCTTCTAATTTTTCGAGTTGTAGTAGGCTGAGCAATTCTCGTAATGGTTTACTCATTGTGTCTCCTCACCGTTGTCTTTCACTCCAACTTACCTCAACAGTCTCACTCTTGTGAAGTACCATAGTTAAGAACTATTGAGTAACTTAGAAATAGTATTGTTCCGATTATGAAACAAAATCAATTGTTTGATAAATTCTAACTCAGTCAAACTATTGTCAAATAAGCTGACAGGAAGCAGACAGTTTTGTATTCCACACCTATAATTGCTCCGGTTTAATACTCTTTTCGAGGAAGATATGAAAAAAACACTACTGCTTGTTACTTCTTTACTCTTTGGGGCTGCGTTAGTGGGTTGCCAAACTTCTCAAAATACAGAAATGGAATCTGCAGAGGCGTCAATGAAGACGATTACAGGTACAGTGGCTTACCGTGAGCGTATTGCTCTGCCGCCAAACGCAGTGGTTACCGTTGCGTTAGAAGATGTGTCTTTGGCTGATGCGCCAGCAAAAGTACTAGCAAAGCAGACATTCGAAACGGAAGGCAAACAAGTTCCTCTTTCTTTTGAGCTGAACTACGATAACAATGAAATCAAACCAAACCATCGTTACAGCGTCCGTGCGCGTATTGAAGTGGATGGTAAATTGCGTTTTATCAGCGATACACATAACGGTGTAATCACAGATGAAGCACAAACTCACCAGTTGGATATTCGTCTAGTTGGTACGCGTTAATATCAAACTCAGCGAACAAAAAATGGCAGCCTAAGGCTGCCATTTGTATTTTCTTAGCGAAATTTTTCCAATCTCAGATACTTCAATTCCTTCGGCTTCTAATTTCTTTGTTTGTCGTTCTAAATTACAGCCTTTTAAGGATATTTTTCCTTGACTATTTATCACTCTAAACCACGGGAGTTTGCTGTCCTCTGGCAAATTACCAAGCGCCTTACCAACATGTCTTGCGTAGCCCGGGTAACCTGCCATTTTTGCAATTTCCCCGTAGGTGGAGACTTTTCCTTTTGGAATTTGGTGAATTACAGCAAAGATTTGCGCTAAAAATTGGTCCATACTCAAAAGTGTCTATTGTGGATTACTAAGGAATGGTAAACCATCGGACTTGTATATTGCTAACGGTTCTTAACGTTTATATTGCCCGCGATTGACTTTTGTTGATCACATTTTCTCTTCAGTCGTGCCGTATGTTAATGAGCGTTAAAAAGCATAAAACAAACACAAGCTAAGCTTGAATCTAGACCCTCTCAACGACTTTTAATCCCAGTTTTTGCCGTTGAGTTACCAAGTAGGTGGGGAAGCCAGGAGGCGCTATGATTTTATCGACACTTCAATTTTTCATTACGACTTTACTCGCAGTGGTGTGCGTTCGAGCGATGAGTTTGAGCGAGGGAGATATTCCCGTTCTTGCACTCATGATCCCGGCGTTGTGGATCTTGCCACAAGGCGGGTTTGCAGGCTTGGTGTTGCTGGGCGCAATGATGGCTTTTGGCGCTACGCTCTCAATGCAACCAATCGCGCTATCGATTGGTATTTTGATCCTTTTCCCACTTTTAATGGTAGTGTTCTCTCGTAGAAGTTCGTTGGGCGTTCTGCTCACCGCAGGCCTAATCGTACTTACTCTACAAGTCGGTATTATGGTCACGCAACAAGGTGGGAAGCTAGATGGCTCCGCTTGGGTTACAGTGGTTCAAACTGTCGCTGTCATGGCGATGTGGTGGTCTGCTGTACATTGGACCCCATCCAATAAGCACAGCTGGTGGCCGATGCTGTTGTTGTTCCCATTATGGATTGCTGGCTTGCCATATGCCGTTCTTGTGGCACTGAGCGTGACAGGAATGCTGGCTTCAATGGAAACCCTCGCGAAGCTCAAACACTCCATTCGTTGGAGTAAACTATTGTGCTGGACATTACCGACAGTTGGCTTTGCTGCCTTAGTGGTAAGTCCGACTACAGATGTACCAAACCCTGTTTTTGTTGTTTGGATCTGTTTGTTAGGAACGGCTTGGATGACGGACTATATCTTACGTAGCAGCGATGAACAGGCAGAATTATGAGTATTTCGTCAGGTAAAAAGTGACACGTGCGGCAGACTATCGAATTGGTTGTGGAACAAAATGAAGATTAGTATATGTTCTTCATTTCATATTTACTAAACTTCCAATAATAATAACCACATTATAAGTGGTTGATTTAAGATAAGTTTGTCATGACTACCTTTGCTCGAACACTGTTGCTTTTTACTTGTTGCCTACTGAGTTTGAATGTAAAAGCTGAATCACCTTTAATTGCTCATTATAAAGTTGCGACAGAAGCGGATGATGTCGTCACCCGTGTTCTTTTTAATGCTGCATCGAAAGAGTTCGGCTTTACCGTTCAATATGTGAACTATTCCAGCTTTGATGCCATTCTAAATTCCGTCGCGAATGGGGAAGCGGACTTTGCTGCGAATATCACTTACACAGAAGAGCGTGCTCAACGCTTTAGTTACTCCCGTCCAACTAATATCGAATATACCTACCTTTTTGGATTAAAAGACTCGACGTTGAGTGACATTTCACGAGTTGGCGTCCCTAAAGATACGGTTTACGCTGAATTACTTAAACAATACTACCCGGAGCTAAAACAGGTCTCTTATCAAGGTCATGAGCAAGCGGTAACGTTACTGAGATCAGGCGTTGTTGAAGGCGTAGTCGATGCCATCAATCAGCTTAAGCCGATGCTGCTGGAGGGCTTTGACGCTAAGATGTTAAATGATCAGATTTCGATAAAGCCAGTATCGATCATCAGTAAAAAAGATCATCATCTCGAAGAGTTGGATACGTTCGCTACGTTTATTCATGGGGAAGGAGTGCAAAAGCAACTTCGTGAAGAGATCTCCCAGTATCAATTTGAATTAAGGCGAGCGGCATTGCGAGAATCTATTCGCTTATTACCTCTCGATTTTAGTGAGCCTATACGGATCAAGCTCGAATCTATCTTTCCATATGTTGTTTACAACGAAGACGGCAGTATCGAAGGGATGACGGCAGATGTCGTCCTGAGAAGCTGTGAGATCTTGGCATTAAACTGCGTGATCATTAGTGAGCCAAATGAAAGTTGGGGCTCCATGTATCACGAGTTTATGCAGGGGAGCTTTGAAATTTTAGCGCCGTTAACGGTCAGTCGCGAGCGACATGAATTTAGTTACTTTCCCAAGCCCCATTACTCACCAGCATCCGTTATGGTCAAGCGTTTAGGTTACAAGCCGAACACTTACTCTCATGTGTCACAGTTGATCTCTGAGCGGATTGGTGTGGTTGAGGACGACTTTTTCGACCAAATGATGACACAACTTTTACCGCTAAAAGAGCTGAAACGTTATCGTACCCAACAAGAACTCATTCAGGGTTTATTGAATGAAGAGGTCGATTACATTCCGATGGATACCGCGATGCTCAACCACTTTTTACGTCTGAGCGAGTTGGTTCCGATAGAGCAGGACACGGCGATTGGTGAGTTTTATCAGTCACAACTTTCTGTTGGATTGGTGGCGAACGAGAAAGGTGCCATGCTTGCTCCTTTTTTCAGTCGAGCGATAGCGATGTTGGAAGTTGATAAGATCATTGCCCAGTACGACCTGCGCCCAGATTGGCGTACCGCGCTTGAATATGAGGTTCGGCTGGCAACGCAA
This sequence comes from Vibrio sp. T13N, assembly GCF_032970445.1. NCBI lineage: Bacteria > Pseudomonadati > Pseudomonadota > Gammaproteobacteria > Vibrionales > Vibrionaceae > Vibrio > Vibrio sp. T13N. The sequence continues at coordinate 132,048 of NZ_JAWJYE010000012.1, read as the reverse complement.
ACGCAGGCTGTGTTTGTCTTTGTATTGTTGTTTGCGATTTGCGTTTCGCTTTATCTTTATCGTCAATCGAATACCGACAATTTAACGGGGTTAAGAAATCGCCGCGCGTTGCAAGTAAAACATCGAAAAGGCGTAAACAAAGAGCTATCCATACTTTACTTAGATATTAACCACTTCAAACGAATCAATGATACGTACGGTCACCGTGCTGGTGATGAGGTGTTGCAATTATTGGCGCTAAAAATTCATTATGTATGGTCAGGGAAAAGTTACCGGATAGGGGGAGATGAGTTCATCTTGTTGGGCTACCCGACTCAAGCAGAATTAAATAGGGCAATGAAAGAGCTCAGCAGAATTGATGTAAAAGGCAAACTGTGTAGTGAGTTAGAGTCTGTGGGTATCTCTATCGGTGTCTCTGAAAAAAGAGAACAGCACATGAGCTTAGAGCAAGCCATGCATTTAGCTGATGAAGATATGTATTCAAGTAAGCAGTCAACACGCCGCTATTCTTCTTCTCATCGTTACGTGGCTCAATCGTAGAGGAATGAATTGATCGAGTTTTGTCCAAACGGTAATGAAATGACGAAATTCAAGGTTTTTGCTCTTGCATTATGAGGGCTGATACTGAATAATCGCCCCATCGATTGAGGCAAGTCCTCTCGAAAAGAATTATGGGGCTCTGGTCCTCTCGCAACAATAGCTCGTGAACTCGGTCAGGTCCGGAAGGAAGCAGCCGCAGCGGGTGACTTGTGTGCCGGGATGTGGCTGGGGTCCCACCCTTTAAAAGCCCTGCGTATATCGCAGGGCTTTTTTCGTTTTTGAACCCTCTTTTACTGCGTTTGCTCTTCAAAGTCTTCTGATGAATCAAGTTTCTTGAGGTTATTTAGGTATAATTTATAATCTCACGCGCTTGATACCGAACTGTCGTGAAGATTGTTTCGAGTACATTCGCCGAATAACCATTTTCACCTGGGATACTTTAATGATTTCAAAAAACCAATTAAAACTGCTTCGTGCTTTAGGTCAAAAGAAACAGCGTAAAGCGCATGGCTTATTCCTAGTTCAGGGTGAAAAGAACGTTTTAGAGCTGGCAAGTAGTTCATTAAAGGTGAAGCATGTCTTCGCAACCGAGGCATTTCTCGAACAAAACGCTAGTACGCTAAGTAGTTTTGATTGCATTGAAGCATCGCTTGACGACCTGACCAAAGCGAGCACTCTCGTGAGCAATAACGCGGCCATTGCAGTGGTTGAAATCCCGAGTGTAAAAGTGCCTCAAGCAAAAGGCTTGATGATTGCGCTAGATGGCGTATCTGACCCAGGTAATCTAGGAACGATTATTCGTGTCGCAGACTGGTATGGCATCAAGCACATTATTGCGAGTACAGATTGTGCTGATCCGTATAATCCTAAGACGATCAGCGCGACCATGGGCAGTTTTGGCCGCGTACAAGTGAGTCTGGTGGATTTGCCAAGTTACTTAGAAGAAGCCAACTTGCCAGTTTATGGCGCGTTTCTGGAAGGGGAGAGCGTTCATAAAACGGAATTCGCTGCTGAAGGTATTTTGTTGATGGGCAGCGAGTCCCACGGCGTACGTGAAGAAGCTGCGAAGCTCGTAACAAATAAGATCACGATTCCGGCATTTGGTGGTGCTGAGTCGCTGAATGTCGCAATGGCAACCGGTATTATTTTAGACAATATGCGTCGACATCATTGTTAATGTAACTATGCGCCAATAATGAAGCCAGTCAATTTGACTGGCTTTGTTGTATTTACCACCTGTCAAAAATGAGCCCATTTGCAAGTTGTACTCAATTAAACAACAGTGAATGCCGAGGATGACTTAATTTTGATTCAGATCAATAGGCTGCACCTATAAATAAAATTACTCATTTCCATTTAGTAAATTCAGGAAATTAGGCGACACTTATCTAAAGGCCGCAATAAAATGCCCTTAAGGAGATAAGAATGCATTCATTAAAAGTAAAAGATTACATGACGTTGCAAGCGGTGACCTTCACTAAAGATATGTCACTTTCGGCTGCTTTGAATAAAGTCATGCAAAGCGTCACATTAGGTGGGCCCGTCATTGATGAGAATGAAAAGGTAGTTGGATTCTTATCAGAGCAAGACTTGTTAGATAAATTGGTGAAAGCGAGTTATCACTGCCAAGATACGCATACCGTTCAAGAGTGTATGCATGACGATGTTTTATCTGTTTCTCCAGACATGTCAGTGATTGAGTTGGCTGACATGATGAAGATTGGTAAGCCAAAAATGTATCCAGTGGTTGACGGCAAAGGTAAATTGGTCGGCGTTATCACTAGGCGAGATGTGCTGCGCGCCATCGGGATGACTTTAAATGAATGTTTTAAGCATCCAGTTTAACCTTTCTGATCAAATATCATAGGTGCTTGATTTTTAAATAAGTCATTTGGAAAGACGCTTCGGCGTCTTTTTTATTTCAATCGACGAGTTTTTAAAAAATCACCTTGACCTTGGAGCTAGCTCTAAGGTTTATCCTTAGTCATAGGCAAAGAGCCTACACCAATAAGGAAAATAAATTATGTGTACGAAACATCAAGGTTGCCAATCTAGCAAAATCAAAACTGCGGTGCCGCTTGGCGCGAGCGAGTCGTGCTGCGCACCAGTAAAATCTTCACTCAACATTTCTCAAGCTGGCGTAGAAGTGTCTGAAAGTTCATGTTGCAGCGGAGGGAGTTGTAGCGCCGACCCAGGTGAGGAAGAAGAGCCCTCAAGGGAGAATGATTCCTCAATTCGAAACTCGTGGCTTGTGTCAGGTATGGATTGCCCTTCATGTGCACAAAAGCTTGAGAAGGCTATTACGTCTTTGGAAGGTGTTAGCCAAGCAAAAGTCTTGTTTGCAACAGAAAAACTGGTTGTCGATTTTGACGATCGCGAGCTGACCTCTACGATAGAGCATACAGCCCAACAAACAGGTTTTCCACTTTCTTCACTCGATGCTCCAAAACCAAATACCGCAACGAAGGGCTGGCGTGGGGTAGTAAAAGACAACATTCAAATTCTCTCTATTGCTAGTGCGATGGTTGTCGCGGCAATAATTTCTAAGATCGACCCTCAAATAAGCACTTGGTTATTCACGTTGACCTGTTTACTGGGTTTATACCCAATTGCGCTCAAAGCGTTCAAGTTGGCGCGTAGCGGTACGCCTTTTGCGATTGAAACGTTAATGAGTGTGGCAGCGCTCGGCGCTTTATATTTAGGTGAAACCGCTGAAGCGGCAATGGTGTTATTGCTTTTCCTTATTGGTGAAAAGTTAGAAGCATATGCATCATCCCGCGCTCGAAGTGGTGTCCAAGCGCTAATGGACTTAGTCCCAGAAAATTCAATTTTAATTGTTGATGGTGAGCGTAAAGAGGTGCCTGCAGCTCAGCTTAAGCCGGGGGATATTATAGAAGTTGCCCCCGGTGGTCGTTTGCCAGCGGATGGTGTGTTGCAAGATGCGCTTGCGAGTTTTGACGAAAGTGCGTTAACGGGAGAATCCGTTCCCGTTGAGCACCAAACGGGTGGCAAAGTGATGGCCGGAGCTGTGGTTGTCGATAAAGTCGTTCGTTTACAGGTGACTTCTCGTCAAGGCGAGAATGCGATTGACCGAATTCTCCATTTGATTGAAGAAGCAGAATCTCGTAAGGCACCATTAGAACGTTTTCTGGATAAATTCAGCCGTTGGTATACGCCGCTGATGATGTTGGTGTCCCTGATGGTTATCGTCACGCCACCACTGTTGTTTGCTCAACCGTGGGAAACGTGGATTTATCGAGGACTTGCCCTGTTACTGATCGCCTGTCCTTGTGCGTTGGTTATTTCAACGCCTGCAGCGATTACTTCTGGCTTGGCGGCTGCGGCGAAGCGGGGGGCATTAATCAAAGGTGGTGCGGCGCTTGAGTTGCTTGGTAAGGTGGAGTCCGTCGCATTTGATAAAACCGGTACATTGACGCAAGGTAAGCCGCAGGTGACCGACGTCTTTGCTTTTGATGTAGATGAAGACAAGTTACTTAGCCTGACAGCCTCAATCGAAGTTGGCTCAAGCCATCCTCTCGCGGTTTCTTTAGTTAATAAAGTGCAACAGCAGGGGCTTCCTATTCCTGAAGCGCTAGATAAAACCGCGCAAGTGGGCTCTGGTGTCACAGGTTACGTCGATGGGAAAATAGTCCAAGTAGTCACGCCTTCTAAGGCCGATTTCCCACTTTCTCAAGAAACCGAAGAGCGAGTGGTGACGTTGGAACAACAAGGTAAAACGGTTGTTATTGTGCGTTACGATTACGAGGTCATTGGCGTGATCGCATGGCAAGATACATTGCGCCCAGATGCCCAAGAAGCTATCGCTACGTTGAAGGAGCTTGGGATAACGTCGGTGATGCTAACCGGTGACAACCCGAGAAGTGCTGAAGCAATGGCGACCAGAATAGGCTTGGATTATAAAGCAAGCTTATTACCAGCAGATAAAGTGCATTACGTCGAGAAACTATCACAGCAACACACCGTTGCAATGGTGGGAGATGGTATTAATGATGCGCCAGCGATGAAAGCTTCGAGTATCGGTATTGCGATGGGAGGCGGTACGGATGTTGCGCTGGAAACGGCCGACGCGGCAATAACGCACAATCGTCTGATTGAGTTACCTGCCATGATAGAACTATCGCGTGCGACGTTAAGTAATATTCGTCAGAATGTTGCGTTAGCGCTTGGTTTGAAAGGCGTTTTCTTGGTGACAAGTTTATTGGGCATTACGGGTCTATGGGTGGCAGTATTAGCCGACAGCGGCGCAACTGCACTGGTTACGTTAAATGCGTTGAGATTACTCCGTTTTGAGTCCAAGCAGGCCAAGTGACCTACCTAACTAGCTAATAAAAAGCCCGAGGCATTCGTGTCTCGGGCTTTTTTAACCGTATCGACGAAATTCAATAAGATGTCTTAGTTTGTTTTTGAAATCACGCATCGCTATGCAACAAAATGAGCCAAACTCTCCAAAAGTGTGATCATTGCTTGTTTTGGGTGAAATTATAGTTTCATTACATTTTCTCATTGTGATTGTGATCACTCTATGTTGGTGAAAGGTTCGCTACAGTGCATTTGTACCCAACAACTGATTAATGAGCTTATTGTTCATAAAATAAGCCACAATAAGGAGCGACTTATGTCTCAAGCTGTATTTCATTTAGGTGTTACTGAAGCTGATCTTAATGGTGCGACTCTAGCCATCATTCCTGGTGATCCAGCGCGCGTTCAAAAAATCGCAGAACAAATGGAAAACCCAGTATTTCTAGCAAGTCACCGTGAATACACGCTATACCGTGCCGAATTAGACGGTAAACCTGTTGTGGTTTGTTCTACAGGTATTGGTGGCCCTTCTACCTCTATCGCAGTTGAGGAACTCGCGCAGCTTGGTGTTCGTACTTTCCTACGTGTTGGTACAACTGGCGCAATTCAACCGCATGTAAACGTAGGTGACATGATCGTAACGACGGGGTCAGTTCGCCTTGACGGTGCGAGCCTACACTTTGCGCCAATGGAATTCCCAGCAGTTGCTGACTTTGAAGTAGCAACTGCAATGAAAGCGGCAGTAGAAGAGTCTGGCGCTGCGGTTCACATGGGTGTGACAGCTTCAAGTGATACTTTCTACCCAGGTCAAGAGCGCTACGACACGTTCTCTGGTCGCGTTGTTAAGCGTTTCCAAGGTTCTATGCAAGAATGGCAAGACATGGGCGTACTTAACTTTGAGATGGAGTCTGCGACATTGCTAACAATGTGTGCGAGCTCTGGTCTAAAAGCAGGTTGTGTGGCGGGTGTAATCATCAACCGTACACAAAAAGAGATTCCAGATCATTCAACTCTGAAAGAGACGGAAGCTCGTTCAATTAAGGTGGTAGTAGAAGCAGCGCGTAAAATGCTGTAAGCCGCGATAATTGGCATTTTAAACAAACGGAAAAACCAGAGGCACGCCTCTGGTTTTTTTCTACCTATCTAAACCCACACTTAAAAATTAGGTATGAAAAAAGCAGCCTGTAACGCTGCTTTTGATCATTTTGAATTCTAGCTTTTATCACTGATACTAGATCTCGTCCGAGCCACCTGCGTCTTTAAACCAAGCCGTTAGGTGTGTTCTTAAGTCTTTAAGCTCATCAGGGCCAATCAGAGCTAGCCCCAAATCTTCTGCACGAGTAATGTCATTGTGACGAAGCGGTCGGAAGCTCACCAGCATTGCACGTGCTTGTAAACCACCTAGCAGATCTCTGAGGGATTCTAGCTTGTACAAGGTGTCATCGCCGTCATCTCGCATACCTTTGGTTTTACACTCAATGATGTGGAGCTTGTTGTTTACCACTGTTGCAACATCCAACTCATTGCGTACTTCACTTTCACCAAGTTTGCGATAAACCTGAACATTCAAAGAGCGATCTTGAATCGTCGGCATCGTATCTTGAATTTGCTTGACCGTGCTGTGTACCAGAGTCTCTAACCATTCACCGTTTGAAAAGCGGCGTGCATCTTCATCTGCAAACGTTAGAACGCCATTCTCATAAGTGGCGATTTGCGCTTCCACTAGGTCCGAAAGCAGCATGTTGAGCTCACGGTAGCCTTGTTGCTTTTCAGAAAGCTCCACATCAAGTTTTTGCTCTTTGCGGCATGTGGTTGCAAGGTAGTTAAGAGTCGCTAAGCCTGGACCAAGTTCAAGCGCATTTGAGGCCCAGCGTTCACCAAGTTCATACAGTTTTTTATCAAGAAGAGGAGGTAAATCAACGTGGTGGAACTCGCCGCGTGCGCCGAAGATAGTGAGGTAGTCAGCAATCGTAATGTGGTCTTCGACTTGAGTATCTTCTTTGCCATCTGGGTATAACCAGCAAAGCTTATCGCTACTTGGCTCAACCACAAAAATTGGCCAGCGATAGGTACGGAAAACCTCGTACACAGACAATAAGCGATGACGAAGACCGCAACTGGCGTTCAATTTCACATCTTCGCCGCGCTCATGGAGATCTTTTGCCAGTTTTTGAATCGCTTGTTTGATCAGCGAAGTATTGACGGCGGATGGGATTTCAAAAAATTCGGAAGTAATGTCTCGTTGCTCTAAAACGGCACTCAGTCGGTCAAATATATCTAACTGGCTCTTGTCTCCGATGAAGACGATATGTGTGCTTAGCGTACGATTATCTAATAGAGGAGTGACCAATCTCACTGGGTCTTGGTCGATAATACCAACATGAACAGCCATAGATTTTCCTTTTTATGAGGCCGCTCGAAAAGAGATGTGCAAGGGGATGAGCTGGCCATATTAATCATATGTAGACATGGCTGATAAAAAACAAGGGCGACTTAACAAAAAGTCGCCCTTATACAGTTGATTGCACTAATTAATGCTCAAATTTATAAATTATTTATAACTTAAAGCGGTGAACCAATTCATTCTGCTGATGAGCCAAGTGAGTCAGGGATTCACTGGTCTGTGCGATGCTCGACATAGCTTGGAAGCTTTCATCGGCGATACTATTGATATCTTCAATACTGCTTGCAATGTCTGCTGAGGTTTCACTTTGCTCTGCTGCCGCTTGCGAAATATGCGTACTCATTTGGCTGATTTCGATGATTAGCGCTTGAATCTCTTCCATTGAGCTGTTCGCTTTTGATGCTTGCTCAACAGACATCTCCATATCGCTCATACAGCTTTGTATTACTTGATTTGCTGACTGAGAGCTGGATTGCAGATTACTGATCATCGATTCAATTTCAGTGGTGGACTGAGTGGTTCTGGATGCAAGCACACGCACCTCATCGGCCACTACCGCAAAGCCGCGACCTTGTTCGCCAGCGCGAGCCGCTTCAATTGCTGCATTCAATGCCAGTAGGTTAGTCTGTTCAGCAATGTTGCGAATCACATCGAGGATAGAACCAATTTGACCACTCATTTTTTGAAGTTCAGAGACAGCGGAAACGGATTCGTTCAAACGCGTTTCCAGTTGATTTATGGTCGAGATATTGCTGCTCATGACATTTCTGCCGTCTTCAGAGGCTGATTCGACACGCTGCACCATTTCTAGTGAACCTTGTGCACTTTGAGCGACTTCTTGCACTGAGTGAGACATTTCCGTCATTGCGGTCGCAACGTTTGCTGTTTGCTCGCGTTGTGAGCTTAATTTGCTTTGCGCTTGCGAAGACGTGCTTTCGTTTGTTGCTGCGGTCGAAGATAGGTTCTCTGACGCTTCGTTGAGTTTCACTAGGATCTCGTGAAGACTGTCGGCGAGTGAGTTAATGTGTCCACTCACTCGGCTGAACTCGTTGTTATAGCGAATATCGATACGTTGTGTCATGTCACCTTCAGTCAGGCTTTCAAGCACTTTTAGAATACGAGTCAATGGCTCGCGAACGCTGTGCGCGATGTGGTAGCCAATCGCTGTGGCAAGTAGCACGACAACAACGCCAATGATGATGGCTTTTGTCACACCCGCAGAATAAATGTCACCAGCGTCTGCTAACGATTCATTAAGTTTATCCGTTGCGGTTGTCGTAAATTGCTCAAGAATCGCCATGGTTGAATCAACTTTATTCGCTAGGTTGGCGATGTTGTTGTATAGCGCTGCACGAGCATTGAGGTAATTATTGTGCTGGTCTAAGACACCTCCACGCATTCCGACGTCGCGTGTGAATTGTTCTACCGACTCACCAAATGCTGTTTTTAGTTCAGGTAATTGAGTAACTAAACCACGGAAAGCATAGTTCAAATGAGTCACTGCTTTGCGGTTTTTGGTCACGGCTTGTGTAACAAACTCAGGATCAGAGCTGGCGAGGGCATCAGAGGTTATAACTTCGGCATCTTTTAGCTTAATGAAGTAACTCTTCGCCATGACTTTGACAGAAATGCTGGTTTGATCTGCCACATATTCTTTAAGGCCGACCGACAACTCGGTATTCAGCTTTTGGAAGCGACGTGACGATTTTTGCACTTTTTCTTGCGCAGCGAACATCGCTTCGTAGTTGTCCATGGCTTCAAGAGCTTCAGTAAAATAGCTCTGCTCTAACGCTTTTAATTGTGAAAACGGTTCGGCAAGAGAGGGATAGATTTGGCTCGCAGTTTCCAGTTGACCCAAAGTGGATTCGAAACGTTGTTGAGATCTAGCAAACTCCTGACGCATTTCATCCATGCGTTGTTTATTCTCTGTCGTCAGAAAATCTTTAAACGATTTGTCGGCAGAAAGCAGTTCAACACTGGTTTGGTTAGATAACGATACCAGTGGTAGGGATGATTTAGACACGGTGCCAAACTTCCCGTGAATATCACTCATTCCTCCCATCATAATGGCAATTGTGACGGCAAATAGGATGATGATCAGAGCAAAGCCCGCATACATCCTTTTAATAACTGAACCTCGCATAAGTGAGCTTCCTCTCCCAAAAATAGACAAGCTACCCAAGAATTTTGAGCTTACTTGGGTATAAAAATAATAATTGTCTTAAAAAAGTAACAAAATTCATTGGATTGTATTGAGTTTGTGACGCGCATTTTATGACGCACACGACAAAAAAAGCTTCGTTAATTAGCGTTTGATTAATAATGTTAAGTGAACACTGTTTTTATTGAGCTCCGCTTTTGGTTGGCGCATACTAATTGGGGTCTAATTACCTTTATAAAATGGAGTCCTCATGGCGGAAGAAACGATCTTTAGTAAAATTATTCGTAAGGAAATCCCAGCCGATATTCTTTATCAAGATGAGTTGGTGACTGCGTTTCGCGATATTAACCCGCGCACACCGAGCCATATTCTCATTATTCCGAATAAATTGATCCCAACAACGAATGATGTTGAAGCTGAAGATGAAGCAATGATGGGGCGTTTGTTCACTGTTGCTAAAAAACTGGCGAAAGAGGAAGGCATTGCGGAAGACGGCTATCGCCTGATCGTTAATTGTAACCCGCACGGTGGCCAAGAGGTTTACCATATTCACATGCACCTATTAGGCGGTCGTCCTCTAGGTCCAATGGTATTGAGCTAAGCTTTAAAAAGTGGGTGGCGCAGTTCACCCACTTCTTTTTCCTGTCGAATGACACATTTGTGGAGATAAATGTGAAACTAGGTGTAAAGCTGTTAGGGCTGATGAGCTGGGCTTTAATGGCCTCTGGCTGCGCGAATTTGTCTGCGGGCAATCTGTTTAGTCACTACAGCAACCAGAATCAAGAAGTTTATCAAGCCGTTGTTGCAGGGGAATATGCGAAAGCGAAACAACTTCAATCGAGCGAAGTGGGTGGCGAGATACTTGGCAACTTTGAAAAGGGCCGTATTTCTTTTCTTGCTGAAGATTACCCGACAAGTTTGAAAGCACTGGAAAATGGTGATCGTGCCGTTCGTGTTCAGCAAGATCGCGCGATTATTTCTGTGTCAGAAACGGCAACGAGCGTCGGCTCTCTCGCAGTGAACGACAATCTCCAAGATTATCATCCCGCCGATTATGAACTTGGCTTTCTGCACCTTTATCTCGGGCTAAACTATTTACAGAAAAACGATTTGGAAGGGGCGCTTGTTGAAGTGCGTCGAGCCAATCAAGTTCAGGAAGCGGCAAGAAAGGCGCGTGAAAAAGAACTAAAAGCAGCAGAAAAAGACCTGAAAAAGCAAGGCATGTCTGCCAATTTAGGCAGTGTGTTGGCGAGCTACCCTGATGCTGGTAAAAAACTAAGCGCAGTACAAAACGGCTATTTGTTCTATCTTTCTGGCTTGTTATATGAAGCGTCACGAGATTTAAACAGTGCTTATGTTGATTACCGACGAGCACTCGCTGTGATGCCAGACAACAAACAAGTTGTTGAAAGCACGCTGTACGCCGCTAAGAAACTAGGCATGCGTGAAGACTTACGCATGCTAGAGAAACGGTATGGTAAAGCACCTTCTGGGTTAACTCAGTCTCAAGGTCGAGTCATCGTTATTGATGAACAAGGCGTTGTGGAGGCTTTGAAAGGTTGGCGTATTGATCTACCGATTTACGACAGTCGCGATAATGGGGCCATTTATTCGTTGGCGCTTCCTTATTATCCGAATCGGGGTGCTCAACGTTTTAGCGATGTGGTTTTAAATGGTCAGGTATTGCCTTCTAGCACGCTGACTGATGTTAATGCGATGGCACAAAACGATCTTAATGAACGTCTGACTACAATGGTGATCCGTCAAGCGCTTCGCGTTTGGGCAAAAGATCGAATCCGAAAAGAGGCGGCGAAAAAAGGCGATGATGTGGGTAACATACTTTTCAATGTATGGAACACATTGACCGAGCAGCCGGATACGAGAAGTTGGCAAACATTACCAGCGCAAGTGAAAACGGCATCAAAAGTCGTGAAACCGGGAACACAAAGTTTAAACTTGGGTGATCAAACCTATCAGTTTGAAGTGCCTGCACAGCAGACTACATTGGTATGGGTATCTCGTCAGGGAACACACTCAACCGTGTGGCATAAACAGCTAGGGAGACTGTAATGAAAGCATGGCTTATTTGTTTAGCAATGGCTATTGGTTTAGTTGGATGCGCCGAAAACACGGCTGGTATTCGAATTGATGGTCAAACGCAAAAAGTATTTTTTAATGATAACGTTTTGGGTAGTCGCTTATTAGTTGACAACATCACCACCACTTACGTTGATGATCGTCCACGTGGAGTGGTGCAACTAAGCAGTAACTATAAAGGTGACCAGCACATTCTTTACCGCTTCTATTGGTATGACAATAATGGTTTAGAAGTGAATACCAAGCCTGGCCCATGGCGCAAAATGATTGTGCGAGGGTTTGAGCAAGTCACGTTATCTGAAGTTACTGTGAATCCAAATGGCACCAAATTCCGTGTTCAAATTAGAGAAGCACAAGACAATTAATCTTAACGGCTTTGCCGAAGCTGCCGCGCTAACGATGCGCTGGTATTGAAAAACTAAGGAACTCTCATGAAAAAAAGTATTATTGCTCTTTTAGGTCTTGCCGTCATTTTGGGTGGCTGTTCTAACAAAGTCTCTTACGGCGATGCGCAAGCAACAGAAACCACGACTATCGATTTTGGCTCAACAGATTTACAAAAAATCGCGGCTGAAATGGTTGATAGCATGATGATGTCGGGTTCTGTAGCAGCAATTACTCGTGATCAACGTCCTATCGTTTTTGTTGAGCGAATTAAGAACAAGACCAGTGAACACATTGACACTGAATCCATTACCGACACTATTTCTACTAAGATGCTGAACTCTGGTAAGTTCCGCTTTGTTGATATGGATCGTGTTGAGTCTGTGCGTGAACAGCTTAACTTCCAAAACACGGATGAGCTGGTTAACCAAAGCACAGCGATCCAATTTGGTAAAATGGTGGGTGCGCAATACATGCTTTACGGTAACCTATCTAGCATCGTCAAAAATGCAGGTAGCGATAAAGATGTATACTACAAGATGACCATGCGCCTAATGGACCTAGAAACAGGTTTGATTGAGTGGGCGGATGAAACGGAAATTCGTAAAGCGCAATCGAAGAGCTTATTCGGTCTTTAATCGATACTGATGGAGAAGTCATCAATGGCATGGTTTTCTTGGCAACAAGCAAAACAGTTAGATCCGAGTCTTAATGCTCTCGATGGCTTCTTTACTGAGCCTCCGGTAAAAGTTCAAACCGTTACCGGGGGGCTAACCAACCGCTGTTGGCGGTTGGAATCCTCTCAAGGCCTTGTATACATCTGGCGACCGACCAGTAATGTTTGCAAGGCTTTTTCAATTTCTCGCCACAATGAATATCAAGTTCTGAATGCTATCTCTTCGTTAGAAATTGGCCCCAAGCCAGTGTTTATCCACGATCAAGGTTTACTGGTGGAATGGATCGAAGGGCAAGCACTTTCGGATGTAGGGCTACCAGTAAGAGATTTATTATCCATTGCGGCGACTATTCATCAGCACCCGATCAGCGCGCTCCCTTTGGTTCCATTTTCTTATATTTCTCGCATCGATCATTATTGGCTTGAGCTTGATGGTCAGTATGCGGATACGGAATTTGAGGCTCTATACATGAAGTGGCGCACGGAACCGAGTGTAGTGCCGGTTCCACTAGCTCTTTGTCACTTTGACCTGGGGTGTTACAACCTCGTTCGGGGAGAGAGTGGGGTGAAAGTCATTGATTGGGAGTATGCTGGTATTGCTGACCCTAGGCTTGATTTGACCTTGACTATTCAAGTCGCGGATGCGCCTGTGGAAGAGGCGGTGAAACAGTATTGCCAAATTCGAGGTATCGAAGATGCGTCTCTTTGGTTAAGTGGTGTACAGGCGTGGCAGCCAAGAACCTTAGTGATGGCGATGCTTTGGTATTTACTGGCCTATAAATTGTGGGGAGATGAGCAATACTTAAACAGTGCGTATGAGTTGAAAGGCTCATTGTGTATGGAAGATCACTGTTTTGAGAACTCGTGATATTTTCCCCTTTAACAGTAAGGAAATAGTGGTAGTTTTAATAAAAGTACCAGATACACACAGGGAGAGGTACACATGATTATTTACTTACACGGCTTTGACAGTACAAGCCCGGGTAACCACGAAAAAGTTCTTCAACTGCAATTCATCGACGACGACGTTCGTTTTATCAATTACAGCACCCTTCACCCAAAGCACGACATGCAACACTTGTTAAAAGAGGTGTCTAAAGTTATCGATCAATCTGATGATCCAAACCCGTTAATCTGTGGGGTTGGTTTAGGTGGTTATTGGTCTGAACGAATTGGTTTTCTATGCGGTATCAAGCAAGTCATGTTTAACCCGAACTTGCACCCAGAAAAAACGATGGCTGGTCGAATCGATCGCCCAGAAGAGTACGAAGATATCGCAACAAAATGTGTTGATCAGTTCCGAGCGAAAAATCAGGCGCACTGCTTAGTGATTTTATCCAAAGATGATGAAGTGCATGACAATGCGAAAACTGCAGCTGAGTTAGAAAAATACTATCAAATCATTTGGGACGAAATGCAGTCCCACAAGTTCAAAAAGATCTCTCACCATTTACAAGCGATGAAGGCATTTAAAAATACTTAAGAGTGTTTGAGTGTGAACAGTAAAGCGGCATTTTTTATCGGCTGCTTTGCTGCGACTCCCTCTTGTGAGTATGCCGAGTCCCTTTCTCTTTAAAGGCCTCATTTTTTTGGTTTAGCGCTTAGATTATTGTGTTCTCCTTACCGTTTTCTTACTTCCATCCTATGTGGCACGAATACCTTGTTGTAGAGTAGTCGAAAAGTAGTCAATCCGTACTCGTCACACGGATTTTGGTTGCCTTCAAAGTACGTCTCTATATAATGAACCAGACTAAAATAATTTGATAAATATCAAAAAAAATTGAGAGCGAGTAATAAACTTGCCCAAAAATCTCTGGCGTCGTATGCGTACCAGACAAATATGCTGATTCCTAACAAGTTATTGATAGATAAAGAATAAAATTAGGCAGCAGTTTTTAATCCAAATAAATTGAGACACCTCTAAGAACCAAGAATTCATCGGTTGGATGTATAGCACAGCATGCCTGTGAGCCATATGTCGAGCTGAACCCCATATATTCATTTTTGTAGAGGAAAATCATTGTGACACGCATTATCGTTGTAGGCGGCGGTGCTGGTGGTCTTGAGTTGGCAACTAAGCTTGGCCGAACTCTAGGTCGCAAGAACCGTGCGCAAATTACGCTAGTAGATCGTAAAGCGAGCCACTTGTGGAAGCCATTATTGCATGAAGTTGCAACTGGCTCTTTGGACGAAGGGGTGGATGCTCTGAGTTATCGAGCTCATGCAAAAAACCACAGCTTCGACTTCCAAATGGGTAGCCTTCAAGACATCGACCGCGAACGTAAAGTGATCATCTTAAGTGAGCTTAAAGATGAGCATGGTGAGCTTCTGATGCCAAGCCGCGAGCTAGAATACGACATTCTGGTCATGGCGATTGGTTCAACATCAAACGACTTCAACACTCCTGGCGTTCGTGAGAACTGTATTTTCCTAGACAGTCCAGAACAAGCGCACCGTTTCCGCACAGAAATGAACAATGAGTTCCTAAAACTGCACGCGAAAAACGGTAACGGTACGGTGGATATCGCGATTGTTGGTGCTGGTGCAACTGGCGTTGAGCTATCTGCAGAATTACACAATGCCGTTAAAGAGCTGCGTACTTACGGCTTTGGCGATCTTGACTCTAGCAAGCTGAACGTCAACCTGATTGAAGCGGGTGAGCGTATTCTACCTGCGCTTCCTCCACGTATTTCGGCTGCTGCTCATCAGGAGCTGGTGAAGTTGGGCGTAAATGTACGCACGGCAACCATGGTGACTAAAGCTGAAAAAGATGGCCTCACCACGAAAGATGGTGAGAAGATCCCGGCACAAATCATGGTTTGGGCTGCGGGTATTAAAGCACCAGATTTTATTAAAGATATCGCTGGTTTAGAAACGAACCGTATCAACCAGCTGGTAGTGAAAAATACACTACAAACGACGCGTGATGATGACATTTTCGTTATTGGTGACTTAGCACAATGTACTCAGGCTGATGGTTCGTTTGTTCCACCACGTGCGCAAGCTGCGCACCAAATGGCAAGCCAAGCATTCAGCAACATCGTTGCGAAGATCAACGGACGCGAGCTGAAAGATTATGTGTATAAAGATCACGGCTCATTGGTGTCTCTAAGCCGTTTCTCTACCGTTGGTAGCTTGATGGGCAACCTAACCAAAGGGTCGATGATGGTAGAAGGCCGTATTGCACGTGTCGTTTATATCTCGTTATATCGAATGCACCTGATGGCGTTGCACGGCGTATTTAAAACCGGACTGATGATGCTCGTGGGCCGTATCAACCGAGTACTGCGTCCAAACCTTAAGCTTCACTAAGACGCCAAATTCACATCTACGCGGATTGCGCGGATGCTGTATCTTCGAAATATAAAAAGCCACCGCAAGTCGGTGGCTTTTTATTTATGTTAGATCTGCCGGTAAAAGTGAGTACACAACGCCATCCTTAGGCTTACCATGAAAAATAAACCGGTTTCTGGCGATGGTTTCTTTTTGTGCACCGACTGACTCAATTAAGGTTTGGCTTGCTTCGTTGTCGGGGTCACAGACAATTTCCAGTCGAGTTAAACTCAGCTTTGCAAAGCAGAATTCAGCCAAGGCTCTAACGGCTTCTTGAGCATAGCCCTGTCGTTGATAGCGGTCAGCAACCCAGTAGCCAATACTTGCCATATTAAACGTGTGATATAACTCGTTTACGGCGGCCATTCCTACTAGAGTGTTACTTTGTCGCTCATAGATACCGAAACCGAAAGCTTCTGTTTTTACCCAGTTAAGTCGGGTTGCCAACAGGAAGTCCTGTGCATCTTTCAACGTAATGTTTTGATTACACCAATCTAGCCACTGGTGTAGGGAAGGGGATTCTGCAAGCAAACGTTGTAGTAAGTGAGCTTCTTCAGAAGGGATGAGCTTGAGCGCTAAGCGGGGCGCAATGATTTCAAAATCTGGACTCATGAACTGATACGACTTCCATGTTGAGTTTAAGTAATTTGAAAACTGTCTACTTCATACTGTAACGCAGTTATTTTCCTTGCTCTGCGTTGGTTAGGAATAACTGAAGACATAACAGATAAAAACAAAGCGCAGCAAATGCTGCGCTTTGTTGAATCACTCGTGCTTATCGAACGCGACGAACTTGAATGATCATGCCCATCAATGGGTTGTCTAGGTAATGAGTCTCACTACTACGCATACGGCGTTTTTGATCCATTCGATAGCTCTTGAGGAACTTTTCTTCTGTTATTGTAGGGGAGATTTCCGCCAAGTTACCCACTTGAACATTACCATCGACCTCACCTAAATCATCCGCCAATTGCTCGGTTGAAGTTGGTTCAAAACGCACTTCTCTAACACTTGGCTCGCGCAGGTCTAGTGTCGTTTCAGCGAATAGATAATGCTGCACGTAAATTTGGAATCGACCGTCTAGTTCATACAAAGGACCGTTGACTGTTTCTTCACTGTAACCGTCAGTGGAAAATGTCTGAGTACTGCCATTGATTGGACTACCATCTGCGTGATAAGAATCAGAGAAATCTCGTCCACCAACAATACGGAAAATTGGGGCGCTAGATTTGCCTCGGTCACCTTGACGCCATGCTACGTGTTTAAGCACTTTAAACCCAGCGTGGTTGTTTAATGCTGCTTCTTGCGCATTCAGGCGGAAAGATGAGCGTGGCAGTAGTGTTACGCCTTTAGAGCGACGGTATGATTCACTCTCTAAGCTGCCGACATTTTCCATATCGATTTTTGGCAGTTGATTCGGCCAAGATTCAGTGGTGCTTTCAGCGTCGACTGCTCGCTTGAAAATGATCACTTCAATATCAAATTGACGCTGTGCCCAAGAAGGCATTGAGACACATAGAAGCAATAACGGGATCAGTATTCTCATTCGACTATTAGCTCGTTGGTAATAAATTCTGTTTAAAATCATTCAGTAAGTCTTGAACAAACTGAATGCGTTTACGTCGGTCCGCCAATGGTACGCTAAACTTGAACTTAGTTGGACCTTCCATTGCAAATTTTTGCGGCTGTGATTGCAGCAGTTTAACCAAATACGCTGGATTTATGTCAGCATCAGGGTAAAACTCGATAAATCCACCTTTATCATGGGCTTCTATCTTTTTCGCTTTTAGGCTACCAGCCGAAATTTTCAATTCTGAGACAGCAAGTAAGTTCTTCGTCGCGTCTGGAAGCAGTCCAAATCGATCGATAAGTTCCACTTTGAGCTCTGAGAGTTCTTCACCACTCGTAACGCTCGCAATACGTTTGTACATCGACAGTCGTGTATTCACATCCGGGATGTAATCGTCTGGCAAGAGCGCTGGGATTCGCATTTCAACTTCAGTTTGTTCACGAAGCAGCTCGTCCAAAGAAGGTTCTTTACCTTCTTTCAATGCTTGGACTGCTTGTTCCAGCATTTCCATGTACAGTGTAAAACCAACCGATTGAATTTGCCCACTTTGCTCGTCACCAAGCAGTTCACCAGCCCCACGGATTTCCAAGTCGTGAGTTGCTAGAGTAAAGCCTGCGCCTAAGTCTTCCAGTGAAGCAATCGCATCAAGACGCTTGATAGCATCTTTGGTCATGGCTTTTGGATGTGGCGTTAATAAGTAAGCATAGGCTTGATGATGAGAGCGTCCAACACGGCCACGCAATTGGTGCAGTTGCGCTAAACCAAGGTTGTCTGCACGATCCATAATAATGGTATTCGCCGTTGGTACGTCGATACCGGTCTCGATGATCGTTGTACACACCAACACATTAAAGCGCTGGTGGTAGAAATCATTCATGATGCGCTCCAGTTCGCGCTCACGCATTTGACCATGTGCCACGGTAATTCGTGCTTCAGGAATAAGCTTTTGCAAGTCTTCCGCGGTTTTCTCGATAGTCTCTACCTGATTGTGCAGGAAGTAAACCTGACCACCACGCATGATTTCACGCAGTACCGCCTCACGGACCACAGATTCTTCTCTTTGACGAACAAAGGTTTTGATGGCTAAACGACGCGCTGGAGGTGTCGCGATGATCGACAGATCGCGCATGCCACTCATGGCCATATTCAGGGTACGTGGAATTGGTGTTGCGGTGAGGGTAAGAATATCCACATCCGCACGCATTGCTTTGACTTTTTCTTTTTGACGAACCCCGAAGCGGTGTTCCTCGTCAACGATCAACAAACCTAAATCTTTGAATTTAATGTCGCTTGAAAGCAGCTTATGCGTACCGACGACAATATCGACTTTACCATCTGCAACGTCTTGCAAAATGACTTTTTGTTCTTTGGCAGACTTAAAGCGAGACAGTACTTCAACTCGGATTGGTAAGTTGGCAAAACGGTCACGGAAGTTTTCGAAATGCTGCTGAGCAAGCAGGGTTGTCGGTACGAGTACGGCGACCTGTTTACTGTTATCCGTTGCGACAAATGCTGCGCGCATAGCGACTTCCGTTTTACCAAAGCCCACGTCACCACACACTAGGCGATCCATCGCTTTTGCTTGGCACATGTCAGACAAGACGGCATTGATGGCCATCGCTTGGTCATCCGTTTCTTCAAATGGGAACGTTGCTTTAAACGTTGCGTATTGCCCACGATCTAGCTCAAATTTGAAGCCCGGTTTTAATTCTCTCTTAGCGTAAACATCTAGCAACTCGGCCGCGACATCACGCACTTTTTCTGCCGCTTTACGACGTGCTTTTGCCCAAGCCTCGCCACCCAATTTATGCAGTGGGGCACTTTCTTCAGCACCGCCTGAATAACGGCTAATAAGGTTTAGTGATGAAACTGGTACGTAGAGCTTGGCATCGTTTTGATACTCAAGGGTGACGTATTCCGTTTTCATGCCACCAGCTTCAAGTGTTTGCAAACCGATGTAGCGGCCAATGCCGTGATCAATATGAACCACGGGTTGACCGGGTTTCAATTCCGCAAGGTGGCGAATAACGGTGTCACTGTTGACTGCTTTTTTATCTTTGCGGCGTCGCTGGATAACGCGGTCACCAAGTAGATCACTTTCACAGATCAGAGCGAAGTTCAGCTCTTCGTGAATGAAACCATGCTCTGCAGCGCCTAAGATCAAACTGAAGCGATCACCCGAATCTAGAGCTTGGTAAAGTGAGCCATGTACGACTGGGCGAACTTTGATGCCTTGCAACAGTTCCGTTAGTGCTTCGCGACGACCTTCTGACTCTACCGAGAAAACAATTTTGCCGCTGAATTGCTCACTGAATTGACGAAGACGCGAAAGCGGTTCTTTATTTTGTTGCTGAACGCCAAGCTCGGCTAATGATTGTACTGGTAGGTTTTGACGACCAGCACGCTTAACCACTTTCTCTAGGCTCAATTGAGCCATAGGGAGCTGTTTTAGTTGGCTGAAGAGTTCGTCTTTTTTCAGCCAAAGTTGTTCAGGAGTCAAAAGAGGACGTAGTGGATCAACTTTTTTCTGGTCGTACCGATATTCGACATCGGTTAAGAAAGTATCGACCGCAGATTCAATATCACCATATGTGATGACTTGAGAGTCTTCTGGCAAATATTCAAATAAAGTCTCGGTATGGTCAAAAAACAGCGGTTGCCAATACTCAATACCAGCGGGCCAAGTGCCTTTGGTCACTTGCATGTAGATCGATTCTGGCTCTCGGCGTGCTTCAAATTGGGTGCGCCAACGTGTACGGAAATCCTCAATCGCTTCTTTAGTGGTTGGGAATTCATGTGCAGGCAGCAATTGGATTTGCTGAATATCGTCGATAGAGCGTTGGTTCTCTGGATCAAACGTGCGAATGGTATCTATCTCATCATCAAAGAAGTCGATGCGATACGGGTCATCGCTGCCCATAGGAAAGAGATCCAGAATCGACCCACGGCTCGCGTATTCACCTGGCCCAAATACTTGGTCTACGTGGCGGTAGCCCGAATTTTCAAGTTGTACACGTAGTTTCTCAAGCGAGAGTTGATCGCCGGTTTTCACCATTAAAGTGTGTTGCAACAGAAAATCACGTGGCGATTGGCGTTGCAATACTGTACTGACCGGCACGATGGTAATACCATTGCGTTGGCTTGGCAGTTGGTATAGGCGCGCGATACGTTCAGAGATGATTTCTTGATGCGGAGAAAAGTTATCGTAAGGCAGCGTTTCCCAATCAGGGAACAGGCTTACTGTTTGGTCGGTGAATTGTTCAATCTCCGCTTGAAGCTTTAAAGCGATTTGCGGGTCAGGCACGACGAGTAGCGAGTGACTCGAATGCTGCTTGGCTAGCTCAGCAATAGCTAGAGGTAGAGCCGCGCCCGGTAAATTACCTAGCTGTTTTTTGTCGCCACGCTCAGAAGGATTGGTGACGGAAAGAATCGTTGCTTTTGTCATAGGAGTTATTTTTTATCTCGCTCCATCGAGCGCTGACGTAAAAGTTTTTGTTGTTGATATAGTGCCGCCTTTATCAGCAAATCTTGGTCAGATTCACGTAGCATCTTATATCTAAGAGTGATAATGAAATCTTGCTCTGAAGCATCACATTCTTCTACTTGAGCGTAACCGTAAATCGCTGCAGCAGGATGATCGAGAAACAGTTTAACACGAACGAGTTGTTGGGCAGATAGCGCTGTATCTGAACGGTAACTGAGTTGGCTGGCGCCAAACTTCGTGGTTTGGTATCGAATGGAGGCATCATCTTGTTGTGAAAGCATAAAGCTCAACAAGAGGTTAAGTTTCGCGTTTTGCGTATCAAGCAAGTTAATCACATGCTTTAAATCTTTGTTTTTTAGCTCTAGACGTGCATTGTCTGCCAACATATCTAGATGGCTAAATTCGCTGGCAACAATAAACGGTGCTGGAATTTCGGAGACAAAGGTTTCTTCATCTGGCAAAGCAAAATCCGCACTCAACGTTTCGACGTTGATAGTGAGATTATGATGGACGGTAAAGTATTCTTGCTCTGTCATATAGTCGGTCCTTTTGCCAGCGAGCGCTCCCTGTTCACTCAACAAACAAAGAGAAGTAGGGCACTGATTATCGCTAACTGAATGAAGTTATCAAGTTTACCTGATTTGTCCTTGAACTTTTTGCCCTAAATACAGACTTATTGCATGTCGTTGACAAATTTAGCGATTCTCTTGTCTTCTTAATGAGAAGAGTAAGGTAAGATAATCTGCTAAAGCTTTATATCAAAACAACCAGTTGGTTTGTCTTATATGTATCATCCTATCTCATTATTTATTGGTTTGAGATATCTTCGGGGACGCTCTGGAGATAGGTTCAGCCGATTTGTTTCTTATATGTCGACGGCGGGTATTACGATCGGTGTAATGGCGTTGGTGACGGTTCTTTCTGTGATGAATGGGTTCGAATCGCAGTTAAAAGAGCGCATTTTAGGTGTGCTGCCTCACGCTGTTGTTTCACAACACGATGGAAAAACGCCGTTGACCGAGTCTGCCCCTTCATTTGTTCAAGCGATGTCGAGTGAATCTGAACCGGAGCCTATCGTGCGTGGAGAGGCTGTAATTCAGAGTTCTGCGCAACTGACGGCAGGTTACCTCATTGGCATTGAACCAAAGAAAGGCGACCCGATTAGCAACCATTTGATTGCTGGGCGATTATCGTCACTTCAAGCGGGCGATTACAATGTCTTTTTAGGTCATAGTTTGGCGCGCTCTCTAAAGGTATCAATGGGGGATAAAGTGCGCTTAATGGTGACCAACGCGACGCAGTTTACCCCACTTGGCCGTATTCCTAGCCAGCGCAATTTTACTGTCGCTGGTATTTTCAATACGGGATCGGACGTTGATGGTCAATTAATGATTGTTAACATGACGGATGCATCTAAGCTGATGCGTTTTCCGAAAGACACGGTTTCTGGTTGGCGTGTCTTTTTCTCTGATCCATTTATGGTGACGGATTTTGCTGATCAACCCATGCCTGACGGGTGGCAATGGAGTGATTGGCGCGAACAGCGTGGTGAGCTTTTCCAAGCGGTGAAAATGGAAAAGAACATGATGGGACTCATGCTAGGTCTGATAGTGGGCGTTGCTGCATTCAATATTATCTCCGCCTTAATCATGGTGGTGATGGAGAAGCAATCAGAAGTCGCAATATTGAAAACTCAAGGCATGACTCAATCTCAAGTGATGACCATTTTCATGGTGCAAGGTGCAAGCAGTGGTGTAATTGGCGCGATTGTTGGTGGTGCTGCGGGCGTGATCTTGTCACTTAACCTGAACGCTATTCTTGAATCTGCCGGTGTGGCGCTATTCAGTTTCGGTGGTCATCTACCTATTTTGATTGATTCACTGCAAATTCTTTTAGTGGTGGTGTTGGCGATTGCTCTTAGCCTCGCTGCTACTCTTTATCCTTCTTATCGAGCATCTTCTGTTAAACCTGCTGAGGCACTTCGCTATGAATAAGCTATTAGAATGTCGTGATATTCGTAAAGTCTACCGAGAGGGTTCATTAGATACGGAAGTGTTGAAAGGCGTAAGTTTCGATATCGATAAAGGGGAGCTGGTTTCTATTGTTGGCTCTTCTGGTTCTGGGAAAAGTACCTTATTGCATATTTTAGGGGCGTTAGATGACGCAACTCATGGTGAAGTTGATTTTCTAGGGCAAAACCTATCAGCTTTAAGTTCGAATAAACAGGCGGCTTTACGCAACAAGCACCTTGGTTTTGTATACCAGTTTCATCACTTGTTAGCTGATTTTACTGCGCTTGAAAACGTGGCGATGCCACTGATGATTGGCGGTGCTAAAGTAGCGGATGCAAAACAGGCGGCTAAAGCGCTGTTAGATAAAGTTGGTTTGAGTCATCGGATGCAACATAGACCCTCCGAGTTATCGGGCGGTGAGCGTCAGCGTGTTGCGATTGCGCGTGCATTGGTGAATAAACCTGATCTGGTCTTGGCCGATGAACCAACGGGGAACTTAGATCACAATACGGCACTGTCTATCTATGATTTGATGCGCGAGCTCAATAAAGAGTCAAACATTGCATTTTTGGTTGTCACGCATGACAAAGAGCTGGCGGCGAAAATGGATCGTCAAATGCACATGCAAGATGGTTTGCTCGTGGATCGTTTTGTGACTGATACTGCGTTTGCGGAGGGCTAATTTTGTTTACCTCTTTAGCATTGATGATTGGTGGTCGCTTCAGTCGAGCGAAAAAGCGCAACAAGATGGTGTCTTTCATTTCGCTTTCTTCAACGATTGGCATTGCGGTTGGTGTAGCCGTGATCATTATCGGTCTTTCTGCAATGAATGGCTTTGAGCGCGAGCTGCAATCGCGTGTGTTGTCAGTTATTCCACACGGTGAGTTGGAAGGCGTTAATGGTCCGCTTCATAACTACACCAAAACGATGAATCAAGCCCTAAACCATGAAGATGTTGTTGCGGCAGCGCCGTACGTTCGTTTTACGGGGTTAGCAGAAAAAGGCAGTAAGCTAAAAGCGATAGAAGTTCGTGGCGTAGAGCCTACTTTCGAGCAAGCGGTGTCGAGCTTATCGAATTTTATTGACCAAGAAGCTTGGCAAAACTTTTATGCCGGTCAGAAGCAAGTGATCTTAGGCCGAGGTGTTGCAAACGAGCTAAATGTCGCCGTGGGGGATTACATTACGTTGATGATTCCGCAAACTGGCGGCGCAAACAAAGTGCAGGCTCCCAAGCGTGTGCGCGTGAAGGTGTCTGGGTTCTTAACGTTGAATGGCCAAATAGACCATTCTTTAGCGTTAGTGCCATTAGCGGATGCTCAGCAATACGCGAGGTTAGGGGAAGGGGTCACTGGCATTTCACTAAAAACGGATGATGTTCTCAATGCGCCTTCTATTGTTCGTGAGGTAGGTAGCATGGTGGATGTTTACGTGTATTTGAAAAGCTGGCAGCAAAAGTTTGGTTTTTTGTATCGCGATATTCAGCTCGTACGCACCATTATGTACTTGGTGATGGTACTCGTGATTGGTGTGGCATGTTTTAACATTGTGTCTACGCTGATGATGGCAGTGAAAGATCGAGCCGCAGAAATTGCAATTTTGCGAACAATGGGAGCAAAAGATAGCCTAATCAAACGTATCTTTGTTTGGCAAGGCGTGTTCTCTGGTGTATTTGGCAGTCTCATCGGCAGTGTTATTGGTGTCTTAGTGGCGTTAAACCTGACTCCGTTAATTAAAGGGTTAGAGAGCTTAATCGGTCATCAGTTTTTATCGGGTGATATTTACTTCGTCGACTTCTTACCATCACAGTTACACTGGCCAGACGTAGCATTGGTGTCGGTGACGGCGATCGTTTTGAGTTTGCTTGCAACGTGGTATCCCGCTTCTCGCGCCGCGAAGTTAAATCCGGCAGCGGTGCTGAGTTCTAAATAACCAACCGTTTTACAATACGAGAAAAGCGAAAAGGACCGAATTCGGTCCTTTTTTGTATTTATCCAACTTGAGCGACATCGTGTTTCATTCTAACTGTTAGGTGCCCCTCAACTGATAGCGCAAATGCTGATTTTTATGCAGTAACGTCTTATCTTATTTTGCGTTTTTGCCAGCTCCGAACCACTGAGTAGCGCCAAAGTCCTCTAATGCCGAAGTAGCCAATAATCGCGGATATGACACCACAGATAGCACAGCCTAATAAGAATGGAGGGCCAATAGTGCTCATCTGTTGCATGATGAATTCCCACGAAAGTTCAAAGTGGAAAGGTTGCGGAGGAACATGCATCACTAAAGCGCCAAGCTTATACGCAAAATAAAATAACACAGGCATGGTGATGGGGTTGCTTATCCATACCAAAGCGACGGAGAGAGGTAAATTGACGCCAAGCATGATTGCCAAACCTGCAGCCATGATCATTTGGCTTGGTAGCGGAACAAATGCCATAAATAACCCGACAGCAAAAGCCCCAGACGCCGAGCGACGATTTAAACACCACAAGTTCGGGTTGTACAACACATTGCCGAAGACCTTCAATGCTTTTTGGCGTTTGATCAATTCATGATCTGGCATGAAGCGTTTTATCAGCTTTCTAGGCATAGGACAGCATGACTCTCTCAGAAAAAAGTTGGACCTTGGCGTTATTTGTAGCGAGCGTAATTTCGTCAGCTTGGTGGCCGACAATACCAGATTGGCGTTGGCTGCTGCTGGGAATAATAACCACTGGCTCAATAATCAAATTACGTCGTGGCTTAATTAGCATAGGCGCAATTGCGGGCTTTATGGTTGTCATCGTCCACGGCAATGTATTGGAGTCTCAGAGACAAGCCCTTTTTCAAGCAGGGGAGAATATTACCATAATTGGTAAAGTTGACAGCCCTTTTACGCAAATAAGTCACGGATATGAAGGCATTGTGGCTCTAAAAAAGGTAAATTCTCAAACTCTGTTACCTTTTCTTAAACCTAAAATCCGTCTTATTACGCGTTTTCCACTCGATGTTAACAGTGAGTTTACGACATCCGTCTCGTTAAAGCCGATTACAGGCCTACGCAACGAAGCTGGTTTTGATGCCGAAAAGCACGCAATGGGTAAAAGCATTATCGCACGCGGTGTTGTTAATAAGGATGTTACCTGGATTATTCGCTCTACTACATCTTTGCGCCAAGCCATTATCGCTGATGTTTCGGAGGATGTGTCCTCCCTTCATCATTTCTCGTTAATAAATGCGTTAGTTTTTGCCGATCGCTCTTGGTTATCTAAGGAGGATTGGCAAGCACTCAGAGACAGTGGTTTACTGCACTTGGTCTCGATTTCGGGCTTACATATTGGTATGGCGTTCACTTTTGGGCTAGTGGTGGGCGGTGCCATTCGTTATGCGTTACCTCAATACCAGCTATTGCCTAGCTTATGTGGGCTGATGTTTGCCGTTGCCTATGCTTGGTTAGCTGACTTCTCATTACCTACTACCCGCGCGGTGTCGGTATGTATTATTTACGTCGTTCTCAAATATACCTTAGTGCACTGGGCTTCCTGGCGGGTACTTTTGCTCGCGGTAGCGCTACAACTGCTTGTTCAACCTTTTGCATCGTATAGCATGAGTTTTTGGTTATCGTATTTGTCAGTTTGCGCAGTGTTGTTCGCAATCAATTTGATTCGGCATCAAAACGGGGGCTGGAAGGCGAAGTTAAAAGTGCTACTGCTTACTCAATTGATGTTGAGTGTCTTAATCGTGCCTATTAGTGGCTATTACTTTTCTGGTTTCAGTTTGTCATCAATTGCATACAACTTGGCGTTTATTCCTTGGTTCGGATTTATCGTTGTGCCTTTGATGTTTCTGGCCCTGTTCTCATCTTTATTTCTTGAAATGATAGCAAAGCCTCTGTGGCAGTTGGTGGACTGGTCATTGCAGCCATTGAGCACGTCAATTCAGTACGCGATAGGCTCCTGGCAACCCATTAGTATAGAAATGACAGGGTTGATTCTGGCGGGAATTATTTGCTTGGTGTTTCAACGATTCATGTTTCAGTACGGGTGGTGTTTGTTACTTGGCATTGTAATTAGTATTAAGCTCACATCGGAATATGATCAGCAACATTGGCGCATTGATGTACTAGATGTGGGCCATGGCCTTGCGGTGATTGTAGAAAAAGACGATAAAGTGTTGCTCTATGATACAGGTAAAGCATGGCAAAATGGCAGCATTGCGGAGCAGGTAGTCACTCCGGTCTTGCATAAACGAGGTTATGAAAGCATCGATACGATGCTCCTCAGCCATTCCGACAATGACCATGCAGGAGGACGCTTGTTCATTGAAGATGCCTTTTCGCCACAGCGCAAACTCAGTAGCCAAAATTTTATCGGATATGAGTCTTGTACTCGCGGCGAACATTGGAAATGGCAAGGGTTAAATATAGAAGTACTTTGGCCTCCTGCTCTTGTTCAACGTGCATATAATCCGCACTCCTGTGTGCTACGTCTTACCGACCCTATTTCTACGTTCAGTATGCTTTTTACTGGTGATATTGAGGCCATTAGCGAGTGGATCTTGCTCAGGGAGCCTGAAAAGTTAAAAAGTGATGTGATGTTGGTCCCTCATCATGGTAGTAAAAGTTCGTCGAATCCTCGCTTTATTGAGGCGGTAAAACCGAGTGTGGCCGTTGCTTCTTTGGCAAAAAATAATCAATGGGGAATGCCGGCAGAACATGTTGTTGCAGCATATCGCAAGCTTGACACTACTTGGCTTGATACTGGGGAATATGGTCAGGTAAGCTTCTCTATTCACCGTGATAATTGGCGCTCAGAAACCAAACGTAGCGATACATTTGAGCCTTGGTATAGGCAGATGCTGCGTAAGGGAGTAGAATGAGAGTCTTAATGTAAGAAAATAAAGCACTTCTATGTCGATAAATACTGATGAAACGACTTGGCAGACGTTTAAGCGTCTATGGCAATTTATTCGCCTTTACAAGTCAGGTCTTGTCGTTGCAGTCATTGCATTAGTTATTAATGCTATATCAGATACCTATATGATTTCCCTATTAAAGCCATTACTAGATGAAGGTTTTGGGAACGCTGAATCTGATTTTCTACGCACGCTTCCATTGATTATTTTTGCCATGATGTTTGTCCGTGGCATAAGTGGATTTGTCTCCACATACTGTTTGAGCTGGGTATCCGGCAATGTGGTTATGCAAGTCCGCCGCATGGTATTCAATCACTTTATGCATATGCCTGTGTCTTACTTCGATAAGGAAAAGACGGGCAATTTATTGTCACGTATTACCTACGATTCAGAGCAAGTATCTGCGGCAACCAGCCAAGCGTTAGTGAGCATCGTTCGTGAAGGTGCAAGTATCATTGGCCTGTTAGTCCTGATGTTTTACAACAGCTGGCAGTTGTCGTTAGTGCTGTTTGCTGTTGCTCCCGTTGTCGCGTGGGGTATTGGTGTCGTTTCTAAACGTTTTAGAAAAATATCCAAAAATATGCAGACAATGATGGGCAACGTGACTGCGTCAGCAGAGCAGATGCTTAAAGGCCATAAAGTCGTGCTGAGCTACGGCGGCCAGGATATTGAGCGTCAACGATTTGAGAAGGTCAGCAACCAAATGCGTCAACAAAGCATGAAGTTGGTGACGGCTCAAGCGGCGGCTAACCCTATCATCCAAATGATTGCGTCACTTGCTATTGTTGCCGTTCTTTACTTAGCAAGTATTGACTCGATTAAAGAGCAACTGACTCCAGGTACATTTACCGTTGTCTTCTCTGCGATGTTTGGTTTGATGCGTCCGCTTAAAGCGCTTACTAACGTTACCTCTCAGTTCCAACGTGGTATGGCCGCGAGCCAAACGCTCTTTGCGTTGATTGATCTTGAGCCTGAGAAAAACGAAGGTAAGTTGACAGTTGAACGCGCAAATGGCGATGTTTCAGTTAAAAACGTAAGCTTTACTTATACTGGCGCAGAAAAGCCAGCATTGGAAAATGTCAGCTTCGATATTCCAAGAGGGAAGACCGTTGCGCTGGTTGGTCGTTCCGGTTCCGGTAAAAGTACCATCGCGAACTTGTTCAATCGTTTCTATGATGTTGATAGTGGCTCTATCACATTAGACGGACATGATATTCGTGAATACGAGCTAAAGAACTTGCGTCAGCAGTTTGCGCTAGTATCACAAAATGTTCATTTATTTAATGACACGATTGCAAACAATATTGCTTACGCAACGGATGGAAAATACGAGCGTAGTGATATCGAGAAAGCGGCAAAACTCGCGCATGCTATGGAATTCATCAGCAAAATGGATGATGGACTTGATACCATGATTGGTGAAAATGGCGCGAGTCTATCTGGCGGTCAACGTCAACGTGTCGCTATTGCACGTGCTCTATTGCGTGATGCACCGGTATTGATTCTTGATGAGGCGACCTCTGCTTTGGATACGGAATCAGAACGCGCTATCCAAGCTGCATTAGATGAGCTGCAGAAAGACAAAACGGTACTCGTGATTGCGCACCGCTTGTCAACTATCGAGAAAGCCGATGAGATTCTTGTGGTTGATGATGGCGCCATCATTGAGCGTGGCAACCATGCCGATCTTATTGCAAAAAATGGTGCGTATGCCCAATTGCACCGTATTCAGTTTGGTGAATAGACGCGGTGGTTGAAAAAATCTGGTTTGAAAACCATCCAATAAAATACCTCTTGTGGCCGCTTTTGTGGCCACTGAGTGTATTATTTGGAGCAATAAGTAAGTCTAAGCGAAAGCAATATCAAACAGGCCGTAAGCAAGCCTACAACGCGCCTATCCCTGTTATTGTTGTCGGCAATATCACGGCTGGTGGTAATGGCAAAACACCAGTTGTGGTTTGGCTTGTTGAGCAACTGCAACAGCTTGGACTTAAGCCAGGGGTCGTTTCTCGTGGCTATGGAGCAAAAGCTCCTGCCTATCCGTTAGTGCTAAAAGAAGATACGCCTGCGAAACATTGTGGTGATGAACCTAAGTTGATTCATCGACGCACAGGAGCGCCTGTTGCGGTAGACCCGGTGCGTTCAAATGCAGTGAAAGCACTGCTTGAGTCAGGTGTGGATATCATTATTACGGACGATGGGTTACAACATTATGCGTTAGGCCGTGATATTGAGTTAGTGATTGTGGATGGGAATCGCCGATTTGGGAATGAAAGCCTCATTCCGCTTGGCCCACTGCGTGAAGGGGTCGAGCGTCTTGCTGAAGTCGACTTTATCATCACCAATGGCGGTCAAGCACATACGGGCGAAATCGCAATGACTTTAGCGCCATCTAAAGCCATTAATCTCAAGACTAAGCAACTTGTGGAAGTTTCTGAGTTAAAAGAGCTAGTGGCATTTGCAGGGATTGGGCATCCACCACGATTTTTTCATACACTAAACTCGATGAACGCAGATGTTAAAGTCACAAAAGGTTTTGCTGACCATCAAGACTTTGACCAACAAGAATTAGAAGCATTGGCTCAACAAGGGGCCAATGTGATTATGACCGAGAAAGATGCCGTCAAGTGCAGCCATTATGCGCAAGATAATTGGTGGTATCTGCCTGTATCTGCCCAGTTTGAACCAAACGATGCAGAGCAAATTTTAAAGAGAATAAAAGAGGTTAAAGCGGCTTATGGATCACCGTCTGCTTGAGATTGTAGCTTGCCCTGTTTGCAAAGGTAAGCTGACGTACGATAAAGAGAATCAAGAGTTGATCTGCAAATTGGATCGCCTCGCTTACCCAATCAAAGAGGGTATTCCCGTTCTGCTCGAGCCTGAGGCTCGTACTATGAGTATGGATGAGGGACGCTAATGTCTTTTACGGTTGTCATTCCTTCGCGTTACGCATCGAGCCGCTTGCCTGGTAAACCGTTAGCGGATATTAGCGGTAAGCCTATGGTTCAGTGGGTTTACGAGCAAGCGCTACAAGCGGGTGCGGAAGATGTTATCGTGGCAACTGATGACGAGCGTGTTGCTGATGCTGTCTCGTCGTTTGGTGGTAAAGTCTGTATGACCTCTCCTAACCACGAATCAGGTACTGAACGCCTTGCTGAAGTTGTTGAAAAGATGGCTATTCCTGCAGACCACATTATTGTTAATGTGCAAGGGGACGAGCCTTTGATTCCACCGTCTATCATTCGTCAGGTTGCTGATAACTTATCGGGGTGTGACGCTCCGATGGCGACATTAGCCGTAGAAATAGACTCGGAAGAAGAAGTGTTCAATCCGAATGCAGTTAAAGTTGTGGCTAATGAGCAAGGCTATGCGATGTACTTTAGCCGAGCAACTATCCCTTGGGATCGCGATAACTTTGCCAAACAAGACAAAATCATTGCCAACCCATTAATGCGTCATATTGGTATTTATGCTTATCGAGCTGGTTTCATTAATACGTATGTAAACTGGGCTCCGAGCGCATTGGAGCAGATCGAGTGCCTTGAGCAACTACGAGTGCTTTGGTACGGTGAAAAAATTCATGTAGCGGTAGCGAAAGAAGCGCCAGCAGCCGGCGTTGATACGCCAGAAGATCTAGAGGCGGTGCGCGCTATTGTGGCGAAGCAAGCATAACTAAAGGTCACATTGAATTAAGAACGAGAAAGGCTCCTGAATTAGGAGCCTTTTTGTTGCTTATATCCAAGTATTAGTTAGATGTTTGTGTCATATTGGTTTCGTTTAGGGCAGGTCGCTAAGACTTCTCGGTGACCTGTGTCTTTTACTTCTTGCAGAATGACATCAAATCCCCACAATCGGTATACGTGTTTAAGAACTTCTTCATAACTGTCATCAAGCGGGATTCGGTTATGAGGTACGTATTGCAACGTGAGTGAGCGGTCCCCACGAACATCGACATTAAATACCTGAATGTTTGGCTCAAGATTAGATAAGTTGTACTGAGCGGCTAAGGTTTCTCTAATGCGTTTATAACCCATCTCATCGTGTATCGCGGCGACTTCAATAAAGTTTTTGTGGTCATCATCGTTGATCGCAAACAGCTTGAAATCACGCATTAATTTCGGAGAAAGGTATTGGCTAATGAAGCTTTCATCTTTGAAATTATGCATCGCGAAATGTACTGCATCTAACCAATCGGTTCCTGCCAAGTCCGGAAACCACTCCTTGTCCTCATCAGTGGGTTCTTCACAGATACGTTTAATATCTCGGAACATAGCAAAGCCCAAGGCGTATGGATTAATACCATTAAAGTAAGGACTGTTATAAGGCGGTTGAGCTACTACACTGGTATGGCTATGTAAGAACTCTAGAATGAACTTTTCGGATACCAAACCCTCATCGTAAAGATGGTTGAGAATGGTGTAATGCCAGAATGTTGCCCAGCCTTCGTTCATGACCTGCGTTTGTTTTTGCGGATAAAAATACTGACTGATTTTGCGTACAATCCGCACGATTTCACGTTGCCACGGCTCTAGTAGCGGGGCATGCTTTTCGAAAAAGTAGAGCAAGTTTTCCTGAGGCTCGCTTGGGAATCGCTCTTTAAGATCTTCCTCTTTGGTTTTGGCTCTTGGTACTGTGCGCCACAATTCATTCACTTGAGACTGTAAGTATGCCTCGCGTTCTTCTTGTCGCGCTTTCTCTTCGGTAATGGAGATTTTCTCTGGTCGCTTGTAACGATCCACACCAAAGTTCATTAAGGCGTGGCAGGAGTCGAGCAGTTTTTCCACTTCCTGTACTCCATATCGCTCCTCACATTCAGCTAAATACTTTTTGGCAAACAGCAAATAATCGATGATGGAGCTAGCGTCCGTCCAGGTTTGGAACAGATAATTACCTTTGAAGAAAGAGTTGTGCCCGT
Source organism: Vibrio sp. T13N (assembly GCF_032970445.1). Classification (NCBI taxonomy): domain Bacteria; kingdom Pseudomonadati; phylum Pseudomonadota; class Gammaproteobacteria; order Vibrionales; family Vibrionaceae; genus Vibrio; species Vibrio sp. T13N. The sequence continues at coordinate 99,262 of NZ_JAWJYE010000012.1, read as the reverse complement.
AACAAGCGTGAGCAATCACCAGCGCTTGCATTGTCACGGTATTTTCTTCCATCAAATAAGCGATACACGGATTGGAGTTAATGACAATCTCGTAGGCTAACCCCATTTGACCATGCTTATAGTTCTGCTCCGTTTGGATGAACTTCTTACCAAACGACCAGTGGTTGTAATTGATGGGCATACCAATACTTGAGTAGGCATCCATCATTTGCTCGGAAGTAATCACTTCTATCTGGTTAGGGTAAGTGTCTAGGCGATAGTGTTGTGCGACACGCTTAATCTCTTTGTGGTAGCGTTCCAACAGCTCAAATGTCCAATCCGGTCCATCTGGCAGCATTTTACTATTACGCTTCTTAGGCGCCTCTCCTGAGAGGTTTTTCGTTGCGGTACTCATCGCTAGCCTCCTTACGCCGTTTCTTTTTGGAATAGTTCACGGAAGACTGGGAAAATATCCTCCACAGAGCGAATGTTTTTCATTGCGAAGTTCGGAAATTCATCGGTAAGCTTTTCGTACTCATGCCATAGAGTTTGGTGCGAGCGTCGCGTAATTTCTATGTAGGAGTAGTACTGACAGTTTGGCAGTAGTTTGTTCACTAATAGATCGCGGCATCTTGGCGAGTCATCTGCCCAGTTATCGCCATCGGATGCTTGCGCAGCATAAATGTTCCATTGTCCAATTGGATAGCGCTCTTTTACGATTTCGTCCATCAGTTTCAATGCGCTGGATACAATAGTGCCCCCGGTCTCTTGCGAGTAGAAGAACTCGTGTTCGTCCACTTCTTTCGCTTGGGTGTGGTGGCGAATGAAGACAACGTCTACATTCTCGTAAGTACGAGTTAAGAACAGGTATAACAGAACGTAAAAACGTTTTGCGATGTCTTTTGTTGCTTGATCCATCGAGCCCGATACGTCCATCAAACAAAACATCACAGCTTGACTAGAAGGTACAGGGCGTTTTTCATAGTTTTTAAAGCGTAAGTCGAAGGTGTCAATAAATGGAACCCCCTCAATTTTCTTACGCAGCTCTTCAATTTCAGCCTTCAAGCGGTTCTCTTCAAACTGCTGAGCGGGTTCAATGTTTTTGATGCGAGCAAGTTCATCTTCTAGCTCTTTGAGAAGACGTTTCTTACCCGCGGTCATTGCCGTACGTCGTGCAAGAGATTGTTGCAGCGAACGTACTACCGCAATGTTTGAAGGGATACCAGCAGTTTGAAAGCCTGCGCGGTGCGTTTTCCATTCAGTAATTTTGGCAATTTGGTTTTTTTCTAGATTAGGCAGCTCGAGATCTTCGAACAAAATATCGAGGTACTCATCTTTTGATATTTGGAATACAAATTCGTCTTGGCCTTCTCCATCTGGACTGGCATTGCCTTCTCCCGAGCCACTACCTTGACCGCCACCTTTGGGACGCTCAATTTTATCACCAGTAATGAACTGGTCATTGCCGGGATGAACTCGTTCGCGAACACCACCTTTGCCTTGATGAAAGATCGGCTCATTGATGTCTTTGTGAGGGATAGAGACGTCTTCGCCCGTTTCCGTATTCGTAATCGAGCGTCGATTCACTGCGTCTGCTACCGACTCTTTTATTTGCTCTTTGTGGCGCTTCAAGAAGCGCTGTCGATTAACAGCGCTCTTGTTCTTGCCATTGAGCCTTCGGTCTATAAATTGCGCCATGAAATAGCCCTCTTCATGTTTCACAAGCGACCTAACTCAATACTGGGTTAGGATGACTTACGTACTCGTAGGTACCACTCAGAAAGTAGGCGAACCTGTTTCTCGGTATAGCCTTTTTCCATCATGCGAGCGACAAAGTCGTCATGCTTCTTCTGATCTTCAGAAGAGGTTTTCGCATTAAATGAGATAACCGGAAGTAGCTCTTCGGTATTGGAGAACATTTTCTTCTCGATTACTGTGCGCAGTTTTTCGTAGCTGGTCCAAACCGGGTTTTGACCATTGTTATTCGCTTTCGCACGAAGCACAAAGTTAACGATTTCGTTTCGGAAATCTTTCGGGTTAGAAATACCAGCGGTTTTCTCGATCTTCTCTAGCTCAGCGTTGAGTGAAGATCGATCAAATAGCTGACCAGTTTCTGGATCTCGGTACTCTTGGTCTTGAATCCAGAAGTCTGCGTAGGTGACATAGCGGTCGAAGATGTTCTGACCGTATTCAGAGTAAGACTCGAGATAAGCGGTCTGAATCTCTTTACCAATAAATTCAACGTAGCGAGGCACTAGGTAGCCTTTCAAGAACTCGAGATATTTCTCTGCCGTTTCAGCAGGGAACTGTTCACGTTCAACCTGTTGTTCAATCACATAGAACAGGTGTACAGGGTTGGCTGCCACCTCGGTTTGGTCGAAGTTAAATACGCGCGACAAAATCTTAAAGGCGAAACGTGTAGAGAGACCATTCATGCCTTCATCGACACCCGCATAATCACGATACTCTTGATAGCTTTTTGCCTTTGGATCGGTGTCTTTGAGTGTTTCACCATCGTAGACGCGCATTTTTGAGAAAATGGATGAGTTTTCAGGCTCTTTCAGGCGTGAAAGAATACTGAATTGCGCTAAAGTTTCTAGCGTGCTTGGAGAACAAGGAGCCTGAGACAGCTCACTGTTTTCGAGCAGTTTTTGGTAAATTTTCACTTCTTCGGATACGCGGAGACAGTAAGGTACTTTTACAATGTACACACGGTCGAGGAAGGCTTCGTTATTTTTGTTGTTACGGAAAGTCTGCCACTCAGATTCGTTCGAGTGAGCCAGAATCATACCGTCGAATGGAATCGCAGAAAGACCTTCAGTACCGTTGAAGTTACCTTCTTGCGTTGCCGTCAATAGTGGGTGAAGTACTTTGATCGGCGCTTTGAACATCTCAACGAATTCCATTAAACCTTGGTTTGCTTTACACAGCGCACCGGAGTAGCTGTAGGCATCTGGGTCGTCTTGCGAGTAATGTTCGAGTTTACGGATATCGACTTTACCAACCAGTGATGAAATATCTTGGTTGTTTTCATCCCCTGGTTCTGTTTTAGCAATACCGATCTGATCGAGAATTGAAGGGCGAACTTTCACTACCTTAAATTTAGTGATATCGCCGCCAAATTCATGAAGGCGTTTAGCGGCCCATGGCGACATAATCGAGCGAAGATAACGTTGCTCGATGCCATATTCTTTTTTCAAAATATCGCCGTCTTCCGTGGCTTTGAATAGACAGAATGGATGGTCATTCACTGGGCTACGTTCGCCATTAGCAGTAAGAACATAGATAGGCATCTGTTCCATCAAAGCCTTAAGTTTTTCAGCAAGTGAGGACTTACCACCGCCGACAGGACCGAGTAGGTAAAGGATCTGCTTACGTTCCTCTAAACCTTGCGCCGCGTGTTTTAGGTAAGACACAATTTGCTCTATGGCATCTTCCATACCATAAAAATCTTTAAAGGTTTCATAACGAGAGATAACACGATTCGAGAAGATGCGGCTCAATCTCGGGTCTTTTGCCGTATCAATTATCTCTGGTTCACCGATCGCCATCAGTAGGCGTTCTGCTGCATTAGCATAAGCGCTTTTGTCATCCTTACACAGGGCTAGAAACTCCTGTAACGACATCTCTTCATCTTTTGCAGCTTCATATCTTGATTGATAGTGGTCGAAAATACTCATGTCGCTTTCCCCTTTAATAGTCAGTCTACCGACGAACGTTGATTCAGGCTTTCCCACCTATTGTTATGCTCCTTGTTGTTTGAATATACGTCCTGTTATCACATTTGGTTCGTACAGAATGTAAGATTGGCGACACCAAAGACTTTGCTTTATGGACAGTTTTTTCATTACAACGGTGAGCGGTGGGTATGAATCTTTCAATCACAGCCTTTCTCTACTTAAGCCTAGTCGGGGATTTGCAATTTTGCTTAACAATTATGAATTTATTGCAAAAGTGACATTTGAATCACTCTTTCACTGAAGATGAATTTATGTCGTGAATAGGTGCAATAGAAATCAGATATTTGGCAAAGACAGAAGAGTCTCAGTGATTCATTGCTCTACATCGCACAAGGGAAGCGTAAGAAGGTGAAAAAGCAGCGGTAAGGTTGTGACAGGGCAAATAAAAAAGGAAAGCGAGTGCTTTCCTTTTCGTAGACGAATATTTTAAGCGCTGAAGATTTGTGCAAGCTCGTTTTCGCATAAATGGTACTGACGAGGGCAGTTGCGCCAAGTTTGTAGCATACGACGGTATTTATCCAGCATTGGCATTTGGCTGTTAAAGTGATGGTCTGCTTTATCAAATTGAGGGTACAGACCTTCAGAATCAGTAAGGAAGCGTACGTAATGGACTTGTTGGGCCTCTGAAGCAATATCAAACCCAAGGAACTGCAAGCGGCGCTGATCCACTTTGTTACGATCTTCGGTATCGAGCATGTTGTAAGATTCTTGCATCGCGTGATACATCTCCATAACGTCGATGATCTCACGACACTCCGCTTCTGACAGACAGCCGAAATCTTTATTCAATTCACGCATTTGTAGCTCATAGCCACGTTCAACGATCGTTTGTAAGCGTTTGTATTTGGCCGCATTACTTGGATCAAGTTGAGACATAAGGTTGTATTGGTTTGATAGAATCAAACGTTGAGCGTTTGACATTTCCATGATGACCTCACTAGATATCTAATACATTTTTAATGTGCTTAGGTTAACGCTTAAGACATGAGTGAAACATGATCTCAACACATATTTAATACTAAAAAATGGCAAGAACTGTCACTTTTGACCAGTTTAAAAACACTTATTTATGGTAATGATTGTATATGTAGTCTCGGTCTGAAAATACTCTTAGCCACTCTGGCTTGAATACGGTTAAAACCGCCAGTGACATACCATTTAATAGGCCCTCAGGGAAGGCAAGCAACGGTACAAAAATAAAGTAGTTATGTTGAATGGTTTCCCAATCGTAATGACCAACCGATAAATGGTAAAAGGAGTTAATCAGCAGATGCAGGCTTCCTGTTATCGCGCCGTTGAAAAAACCTGCAACGAAGATGAACACAAAAATGTTTCTTGGCAAGTAGTGATAACTCAAAAGAAAGACGAGGTAACTAATGAAGATAGGAAGCAGGGCAGACAATACTAAAGACGTGGGTAACTGCAACAACGACACATCATGTAGCAGGTGGTTGACCAGCATTGCGGGGATACTGATTAGAAAGGCCATACGCCAACCATACATCATCGTCAGCGTTGTTAGCGCGAGAAAATGAATCTGTAGTCCTTCTTTTACGCCTGCTTGAGTTGCCCATAGGATGCTGAAAAAAAAGAGTGTTGCAAAAACGAGGTGCTGAAATGCTTTTTCCTTTTCAAGCTTGGGCCAAACGACTTTTTTCCAATCTGGTAAACAGTAGGCGATTACTATCCAAAGTATGACAACCAGCGAGCCCAAGTTAAACCAATCCATGTTACTACCTTCCTATGCGATCATGACGCAATCATTTCTATTGTTCTTTTTATACCTAAATCACTTCATAGAGATTCATTGAAGGTACTTAGGTATAGTTAAAAAAATACCAGCATATTGCTGGTATTTTAAAGAGGTTAGTCTTGCTGTTCACTTAGTATTTTACGTTATCGTTGTACTGCGCAAGAATGGATTGAATCTCGTCCATGGTTTCTTTCGGTGGAGGGTTTACCCCTTCGAGTGGGTATTCTAAGCCCAATGCTTCCCATTTATGGGCACCCAATTTGTGATAAGGAAGTAACTCGACCTTTTCGATGTTATCCATATCTTTAATAAACTCACCAAGCATGTGTGCTGCTTCTGGGTCATCTGTGTAACCAGGCACGACTACATAGCGAATCCAAGTTTTCTTTCCGATTTTTTGCAAGTAACGAGCAAAGTCCAATGTACGTCGGTTCGATACGCCGATGAGATCTTGGTGCACTTCATCTTTCATGTGCTTGATATCAAGCATTACTAAGTCTGTTGCATCCAGTACTTCATCGATAACATCAGTGTGTTTACGAACATAACCGTTCGTATCTAGACACGTATGAATACCTTCTGCCTTAGCCGCGCGGAAAAAGTCCCGTACAAATTCAGGCTGAAGCATCGCTTCGCCGCCAGAACAAGTAACGCCACCACCTGATGCATTCATGAAGTGGCGGTAACTTTTCGCTTCGGAAATGATCTCTTCAACCGTAACTTCTTTGCCATCATGCGTATCCCATGTATCGCGATTGTGGCAATACTTACAGCGCATCAAACAACCTTGCAAGAAGACGATAAAACGAATACCAGGTCCGTCTACGGTACCACATGACTCAAATGAGTGAATACGACCAGTTGTTGACATCTTTTGCTCTCATTACTAGTAAATTCTAGCTGTTATTTTATTACAAAAAGCAGGGTTAAAACAGCTTTGTCGGTACTAAAGGCAAGGTTATGTGAAGAAAGAAAATAGATAGACCAATCTAAATAAATGCTTGATCACAGGGTTGGTTAATACCAAACGAGAGAACTTGCCTTGTATTTAGATTGGTACGGATACAGGGATAAGTCAGCTTTTAGAAAAAGGCGAACACAGAGAAGGAGCCTGTCCCATAAACATCAGTTTGGGATTCTTCATAATCTGGCGTTTTTATCGTAAAGGTTAGGCTTGCACCGTAATTTTGGTTATACCAAGTTGCACCCGCTACGGCGCTTGCTTGCCAATTTTGCAGTGTGACGTCGTATGGCGCGGATGGCTCAGGAATACCAGGGCGATCACCTTCGATGGTCATGTCATTGAAACGGTAACGACCTTCAAACCCCGTAAATAAGAACCAGCTTGAAGTATCCTGTGCGAGCATACTCGCTGAGAACGGACTCTCAACACTAATATTGGCGGCTCCGATGCTGCTTGCTAGGTTTGTACCCCAACGAAACATGACGCCTTGAGAGACATCACTACGGAAGTTACCTGCATTGATGTCGTTAATGTTGGTGATTTCCCATTGCGTTTTTTGTTCTTCGCTGCGCATCAATTTATTAAATACGCGGTAGCCAAGGCTAAACGCCACTTTATCGTCGATCTGGTAATCCCAACCTTGTGGGTCAGTCGAGCCTGTTATGCCGTGAACGATTTCTTGCGCTTTTTCTGAAAGCGAACTTTCACCTGTTGCACCGATGGTGAAGTTGTAGCGGACGGCCTTATCATCAGTCAAAGAAAGATAGTTGATCTCAGTATGTAGATAACCCGCATATGGGCGATCATTGACCAGTGGATAATCCGCTTCAATGTCGCTCGGAGTCCACATTTTGTGGCCAAGAACCAACTCTATTTTATCGATATTGGCGTGTTCTGAGTCAGCCAGACTCAGCCATTTCCATTGGCTTTCTTGTTTCAGTTGGCCTGTTGCGTAGGAAAGAAAAATACCATTTGTGTAGTCTTGGTCGACGCCGAAAATACCATCATTGTCGAGTGTAAAAGAGACCGTAGACTTAGTGGATGCCATCGCAACTGGAGAAAGAAGAGTAAGAACAATTAATTTACTGAGTTTCATATACTTTATTTACTAACTTTTTTCGCATCATACGTAAGAATGTGGGCAAAATCTTTCGTAATATCACAACTTTCATTCAAGAAATAAAAAAAAGGCTGATGCTTMKAAGCATCAGCCTTTGTTGTATCACTAAAACGTTATTTCATTAAAGTCTTATAGAGACTCTGTGAATGTACGTGCGATTACGTCAGCTTGTTGCTCTGCAGTTAGAGAGTTAAAGCGAACAGCGTAACCAGATACACGGATTGTTAGCTGAGGGTATTTCTCTGGGTGCTTAACGGCGTCTTCTAGAGTTTCGCGGTTAAGAACGTTCACGTTTAGGTGTTGACCACCTTCGATACCCGCTTCGTGGTGGAAGTAACCATCCATCAGACCAGCAAGGTTAGCGCGTTGTGAACCCTCGTCTTTACCTAGTGCATTAGGTACGATAGAGAATGTGTAAGAGATGCCATCTTGTGCGTCAGCAAACGGCAGTTTTGCAACTGAAGTTAGTGATGCTACGGCACCTTTCTCATCGCGACCGTGCATTGGGTTAGCACCTGGAGCAAATGGAGCACCAGCACGACGACCGTCAGGTGTGTTACCAGTTTTCTTACCGTAAACCACGTTTGAAGTGATAGTAAGAATTGACTGAGTAGGGATTGCATCACGGTAAGTCTTAAGCTTACGGATTTTGCCCATAAATACAGAAACAAGTTCACATGCGATATCATCAACGCGTGGGTCGTTGTTACCAAATTTAGGGTAATCACCTTCGATTTCGAAGTCGATTGCTAGACCGTCTTCGTCACGGATTGGCTTAACTTTTGCGTATTTGATTGCAGACAGAGAGTCAGCCGCAACAGATAGACCAGCAATACCACAAGCCATAGTACGTTTAACGTCACGGTCATGTAGAGCCATTAGTGCCGCTTCGTAGCTGTACTTGTCGTGCATGAAGTGGATAGCGTTTAGTGCAGTCACGTACTGCTTCGCTAGCCAATCCATGAAGTGGTCCATTTTCTCCCACAACTCATCGTAGTTCAGTACATCGCCTTCGATCTTCGGCATTTGTGGACCAACTTGGATTTTTAGCTTCTCATCCACACCACCGTTGATGGTGTAAAGCATAGTTTTCGCAAGGTTAGCACGAGCACCAAAGAACTGCATTTGCTTACCAACAACCATTGGAGATACACAACATGCGATTGCGTAGTCGTCAGAGTTCATGTCTGGACGCATTAGGTCGTCGTTTTCGTACTGGATTGAAGAAGTATCGATAGACACTTTCGCACAGAACTTCTTGAAGCCTTCAGGTAGTTGCTCAGACCAAAGAACAGTGATGTTTGGCTCTGGAGAAGGACCCATTGTGTATAGTGAGTTTAGGAAACGGAAGTTTGTACGAGTAACTAGCGTACGACCGTCAAGACCCATACCACCCATAGACTCAGTTGCCCAGATAGGGTCGCCAGAGAATAGATCATCGTACTCAGGAGTACGTAGGAAACGAACCATACGTAGTTTCATTACGAAGTGGTCGATCATTTCCTGAGCTTGTTCTTCTGTGATGCGGCCAGCAGCGATATCGCGTTCGATGAAGATGTCTAGGAACGTAGAAGTACGGCCTAGAGACATTGCCGCGCCGTTTTGAGATTTAACAGCAGCTAGGTAACCGAAGTAAGTCCACTGGATAGCTTCTTGTGCAGTTTCAGCAGGACGAGAAATGTCACAACCGTATTTTGCAGCCATTTCTTTGATTTGACCTAGAGCACGGTGTTGCTCTGCGATCTCTTCACGAAGCTGCATTGTCATTTGTAGGTCTTCGCCGTTCTCGAAACGCTCTTGTAGAGAAGAGAACTGTGCGAATTTATCCTTCATTAGGAAATCAATACCGTATAGAGCAACACGACGGTAGTCACCGATGATACGACCACGACCGTATGCATCAGGAAGACCAGTCAATACGCCAGACTTACGACACGCCATGATTTGTGGAGTATAGATGTCGAAAACGCCTTGGTTGTGAGTTTTACGGTATTCTGTGTAGATTTTCTTAACTTGTGGGTCAAGCTCGCGGTTGTAGGCTTTGCATGAACCTTCAACCATACGGATACCACCGTTAGGGATGATCGCACGCTTTAGAGGAGCGTCAGTTTGAAGACCTACGATAGTTTCTAGGTCTTTTTCGATGTAGCCTGCATCGTGAGCAGTGATGGTAGAGATAACTGAAGTATCAAAATCAACAGGAGCGTGAGTCGCGTTCTCTTGTTTGATGCCTTCCATTACCTTAGCCCAAAGCTTGTTAGTCGCTTCAGTACCTTCAGAAACTAGGAAAGATTCGTCGCCTTCGTACGGAGTGTAGTTCTTCTGAATGAAATCACGAACGTTTACTTCGTTTTGCCAGTCGCCTGCAGCAAAACCTTCCCAAGCTTTAGCAAATTGCTCTGCCATGACATACCTACCTTTTTAGTAGAAAAAAATACGTACTGCTTCGCCGTTGAGCCAGCTATCCCCAAGTTAAAGAGGGGAACAGTACACTCTTATGAATAACAATATTTATAGTCTTAAATTTAAATATTCGAGTTACAAAACTATAAATGTTGTCACTAGTTTTAACGTTTCTCTTTTTAAGCAACAGTTAGAGGTTAAACTAAAATTTTTTTGCAAACCTTAAACTAAATCAATAAATCCTCAAAAATCTCGATAAAAATGGGGTAGCGACTAGCGCTACCCACACATTTTCTGAACTGTCAGCTTTACAGCCAAGCTTGGATGCCATATTGGCCTTCAAGCATACCAACTGCAAGCATAGCAACTAAACAGATAATAAGTACGCTTACTGGGATCACAATCTTGTCTACAAATGACAAGCGAGACGCGCGCTCTTTATCACCAATTAAGCCGTTGTTATCTAAAAGCATAGTTAGTGCCCAAGCTAGAACAGGGTTAACGACTGCTGAACCAAAGATACAGATGCCTGCTGCTTGTGAATCTTTTGAGTCTTTCACCATCTGCATGCCTGCTTCAAGTAGTGGTAGAGAGACACCAACGAGAAGAGCAACGCGCATAACAGGTGGCCATACAGCAACATCCATAGGGAAACCAAGGATTGCAACAATAATACATAGAGAACCTAGTAAGATTGCACCGCCAGGAATAGGGCGCTTCGCGATTGCTGCAGGGATCATGTAAGTCCCCCAAGATGATGTGATGTTACCACCACCGACAGCAGTACCGACCATTTGGCGCACAGAACACATTGTCATTGTGTCATCAACGTCCATCAGTACTTTTTCACTCTTACGTGGGTAGTTCATTTCTTGGAAGATGCGGTGACCCAAGAAGTCAGGAGACCACATTGCTACCGCAAGAATTGCGAATGGTAGAGAAGCGATGAAGTGTTCCATATTAGGAAGACCAAGCATCCAACCTTCTTCTGTTGAGCCCCACCAGTAGATTGGGTTTAGGTTTGGAAGACCCGTCTCGGTTACGAATTTAATATCGAAGCCTGCGCCAAGAACAAGTGCGATTGCAAGGCCAGTGAAGGCACAAACAGGGATTGCTAGCCAGCGTTTGTTCACTTTAGCAAGAAACGCGTACAGGCCAATGGTAACCGCAAGAACGATTAGACCGATGTAACCCATGCTACCTGCGGCAACTGTGTCTGATTGCAAACCAACAGCCCAAGCTTGAATGGAATTAATTTGGCTCATCGTTCCGGTTAAACCCAAGAAGATGAGAAGGCCACCAGCCGTACCTTCAGAGGTGAGGTTAACCAGTTTTGAACCACCTTTTAACAGGCTCAGAATTAAACCAAACACACCAATAAGAATTGCCAATGCAAGAGGGTGAGCACCAGCTAGCGCGATCGTACCAATAAGAGGGATCATTGGGCCGTGGTTACCTGCTAGGTTGGCTTTAGGGTTAATAAAGCCAGAAGCAAGTACACAGAAAAGAAGTGCAGGGATGAGCATCTCTACACGGGCAACTTCGATGGCGAAATCTTTGCCCAGGTTAACATGGTCCCATGCGGCAGTTAGGCCTTCAGCCCAAGACATCATTACCGCAGAGTACATCGCGATAATACCAATCGTACCGGCAAGTGCTGGAACAAGATCTTCAAGTTCAAAACGGAAGTCACGACCTGGCAAGTTTAAGCCGAAACGACGCGGCTTCATAATTTGTAGTTCGTGGTCTAGGTAGTCTGAACGGCTTGCGAACTCAGATGCTGGACGATGAAGCTCACGGTAGCTCTTGGTCTCGATATCTGAATCAGAGTGCGTTTTGTTAACTGCGTCTGACATAGATTCCTCATATATTTAAAAGTTATGAATTCTTCATTCAATTGTGTTAATCCGCATCCTGCGGCACGCTTATGCTAGCTATTATTAGATTTGTTACACGTCGACATTGTGCCTAAGCATAGCTAATAACTTATTGTGTTGAGGCACAAAAAAATCCTCATCTTTTGGCAGGAGTCTAGCAAGATAGCCATTTAGGGTGATTGATTTAGATCACTTTAAGAATGGTTGTGAAATAAAACTACAGAAAGTTTCTGGCATGCGAATGAGATGGTGAAATCTTGTGTAATTTCATTACACAAGTTGCATAAAATTAGAATTTGTTGCTCTTATCGTTCTGGGATGCAGGGTAAATATCAATATTCATGATGATTATATAAAGCTGGCTTTATTCTTGCTTTCTACAGGGCAAAGACGATTTTTTGGCTAATCATTGCCGCTCAGTTTAGGAAAAAGACATGAAACAGCTTAAAGTACTGCCACTAGTGGCAATCATCTCAGGGTTAATGGTCGGTTGTGGCGGCGGTGGCGGTGGCGGCGGTGGTGCTGCGCCGAAAACAGCGTTTACTTTTGATTTTGCTATACCAGCAACAATGACTGAAAGTGAAGCTACTGCGAAAGGTTGTACGGTGTATGACCACAAAACTGAGCTGAACGGTGATAAAACGGTTTTAACCTATAGCGCAGCGTCAAAAGAGCAAGTGACTAACTATGTTATCGGTTACTACTCTGATGCAGATGGCAAAAGAGCCGGAGACATCATCAAACCAACCACTGATAACTTTAAGTTTTATCTTGAAGATATTCCTGACGGCGGCTTTGTAACGTTTCAAGCAATAGAATTTAACGGTAGAGAAGCTCGCGTAAATACGTTTTCAAAAGAATTCTTACAAGATAAGAAACTACGTAATGCCACGTTTGCCCTTAACCGAGACTCTTTGAACAAGTGCTTTACTGGCGGTAACTTAGCAAGCAATAAGTTTACTAACCTAGATTACCGAAATGCTGAATCAGGTGGTGGAGACTACAACTTTGTCTCGCAAACCGATATTTTCACGTCACCTAACCCTGATATGTTGCCTACCGATGAGCTTATGGGGCTTAAAGGTGAGCCTACGGCGTTGTTCCAGTATGAATCTGGTTCAAGCGACAAAGCGCTTTACCAGTATGGTATTGGTTCGTGGGGGACTGGTGAGATCGCCTTAGTCAGAGCGGATAATACGTCAAACATTTATTCGTCTTCTGATTATACTTACGACACTCTCCACATTGGTTTTATTACTAACGGCTTTGCGTATGATGCGCTGAAGCTAGATAAAACGGCCGTTGAATATAATCGCCCTAGTGCAACGAATAAAGAAACTTGGGTCTACATGGCGTTCTCAGAGAATCAAGTTAATGGTTGGGACTCTCTACTTAACGAAACGGTCTCTGATGGATGGGATATTGACGTTGATCCAAGCTCTTACTTAAATATTGATAACCTGCCAAACACAAAACCAAGTGTATCAACACAAGGAAGTGCAGACTCGGTGATTGATCTGGACATGGGTTTAACATCGTCTACAGAAGGCTTTACTCGTGTCGCTTACTTTGCGGCTTCAGGCGACTATAAAGTCACACATCGTATTTTCACAAAGAGCGACAGTGACTCTGTTGTTGTTCCTGAGCTCCATTACTACAATTTCCCAACATCAGCCGTTAACGGTTTGAAAGTTTCAGCTTCGGACGATTTTAATCGCACTGCTTTGGTATTGAGTGACGATAGCAATATCGACTCTAAAGTTTTCATGAGCTTCTTTTCTAATGGTGAAGCGTCAGAGCCTGAGCTAGATGAAGACTTGGATGGCATCATTACTTCTGAAAAAGAAGGCCTAGAAAATGAAGTGACATTACGTACTTCAAACTCATTGGTAGTCAGTCGTTTTAATTAATTCATTACGACCCTAAATAAGTTTCAATTAACACTTTTGTAAATTTATTAAGCCCCTTCTAAAGGGGCTTTTTTATATTTAATATTCAGCTTTTGAAGAATAAGTTGCTATATATTGCATATTAATTTGGCTATCGTATCTTTCTATTCGAATTATTTAGGTTAATAATTTGTTGCAAGTTTCAGGGTGTGGTGCTAATTTGTTCCGAATTAGAGAGGGCGGAGTCCCTTAATTGCAGTGACAAAAACACAGGGAGTAGAGCGCATGAATGATGTACCAGCGCTAGATATAAAAGACCTGCACAAAACATTTGGACAAAATGAAGTTCTCAAGGGAATTTCTCTTGCCGCGCACAAAGGAGATGTCATCTCCATCATTGGCTCTTCCGGTTCTGGTAAGAGTACCTTTCTTAGATGTATCAACTTGCTAGAAACGCCTACCGCAGGCGAAATTTGGGTGAATGGTGAATTAATCCAAATGAAGAACAACCGAGCAGGGGAATCTGTTCCTGCTAATGAAAAGCAAGTGCAACGTATTCGCTCACGTCTAGCGATGGTGTTCCAAGGTTTCAACTTATGGTCACACCTGACAGTACTAGAAAACGTGATTGAAGCCCCTGTTCATGTTCTAGGCGTACCAAAAGCCCAAGCGATTGAAAACGCAGAAGTCTTGCTTAAGAAAGTAGGCCTATATGAGCGTAAAGACTATTATCCTGGACACTTATCTGGCGGTCAGCAGCAACGTGCCGCTATTGCCCGTGCGCTAGCAGTTGACCCTGAAGTGATGTTGTTTGACGAGCCAACCTCTGCGCTTGACCCAGAACTCGTTGGGGAAGTGTTAGGGGTAATGAGAGATTTGGCAGATGAAGGACGAACCATGCTGGTGGTCACGCACGAAATGGCGTTTGCGCGAGACGTATCAAACCATGTGATGTTCTTGCATCAAGGCTTAGTGGAAGAACAGGGAAATCCAGCTAAGCTATTTACAAACCCGGATTCAGAACGATTACAGCAGTTTATCTCATCCATTTACTAATATTTTTAGGCGGCAGACTATTGCCTCCTAAGCCAGCACAACAAACAAAACGAAATAAAATAGCAATCACAGGAGTATGGAAATGAAAAAGTGGTTATTAGCAGCAACGATCGCTGCAACGGCAGTATCTGGTGTCGCTCAAGCGAAAGAATGGAAAACAGTTCGCTTCGGCATTGAGGGTGCTTACCCTCCGTTTAGCTGGACAGAAACGGATGGTTCTCTTAAAGGCTTCGACGTAGACATGGCCAACGCGCTTTGTGAGGAAATGCAAGTGAAATGTAAGATTGTCGCGCAAGATTGGGATGGCATCATTCCTTCTCTATTAGCGCGTAAGTACGACGCAATCATCGCTGCGATGTCTATTACTGAAGAGCGTAAGAAGAAAGTCGATTTCACTGGCAAATACGCACTGATTCCAAACAAATTTATTGCCAAGAAGGGTGCGAATCTGGATTTTGACAACCTAGATGGCAAGAAAATCGCTGTTCAACGTGCAACAACACACGACAAATATCTGACAGATAACTATGGCGATAAAGTAGAAATTGTTCGTTACGGTTCTTTTGATGAGGCTTACCTAGATTTAGCCAATGGTCGTGTTGCCGCTGTATTGGGCGACGCCTCTGCTCTAGAAGAAGGTGTGCTTAATAAAGCGGGCGGCGACGCGTACGAGTTTGTTGGTCCGTCATTGACCGATCCTAAGTGGTTCGGTGAAGGTTTTGGTATTGCCGTGCGTAAACAAGATAAAGATCTAACGAAGAAATTGGACGCGGCGATAATTTCACTACGTGAGAAAGGTGTTTATCAAGAAATTGCTGGTAAATACTTTAACTACGATGTGTACGGTGAATAAACCGTAATTAAGCGACCGTTGGCTTGTTCCTAGAAGTAGTCAACGGTCGATTTTTTGAGTTTAGGGATTAGGAACTCACCTATGCTAGATTTACAAGGATACGAAGCTTCGATTTTAAAAGGGGCTTTAGTAACGATAGAAGTTGCAGTGCTTTCACTCCTTCTTGCCGTGATCTTAGGTATGCTTGGCGCATTAGCTAAGTTAGCGCCTTACAAATGGGCAAGGGCGATTGCCACTCTTTACACCACCGTCATTCGCGGCATTCCTGATTTGGTTCTGATGATGCTGATTTTCTTTGGTGGACAAATACTTTTAAACAATAGCCTGTACTCCATTAACGAAACGCTCAATGAGTGGTTTGCTTCGAGTGATCCAAACCATGAATGGACGTCTTACTTACCCGACTATATTGATGTCAGCCCATTTATTGCAGGTGTACTCACGATTGGTTTTATCTTTGGTGCCTACATGGCGGAGACTTTTCGCGGAGCGATCATGGCGGTGGACAAAGGTGAACTAGAAGCGGCGAAAGCTTATGGTATGAGCTCAGCCTTATCGTTTAGAAGAATCTTACTGCCTCAGATGATTCGTCATGCATTACCTGGATTTGGTAATAACTGGTTAGTGTTACTCAAGACCACTGCGTTAGTTTCCATCATCGGCCTGGATGACATGGTGAGAATGAGCTCGTTGGCGGCGGGTACGACGAAAATGCCGTTTACCTTTTACATGGCTGTCGCGCTCATCTTTCTGTTTTTTACCAGCGTTTCGACCGGGCTACTCAAGCTTGTTGAGCGTAAGTTCAGTATTCATGCGAGGTAAGTTATGGATTTTTCTTTGATTATTGAAAGTTTCCCAACTTATCTTCAGGGACTTTGGACGACAGTTTGGCTGGTAGGATTAGCGTTGGTTATCGGTTTGTGTGTCTCGATTCCATTAGCCGTGGCACGTAATAGTACGAATTATGCCTTTAGCTTACCTTCTTGGGGATTCATTTACTTTTTCCGTGGAACACCGTTGTTGGTCCAGTTGTATTTGATTTATTACGGTATGGATCAGTTCTTTCCTGTGAAAGATACCTTGTGGGAAAACGCTTGGTTCTGTGCTTTAGTCGCTTTTATTCTTAATACGTCGGCTTATACTGCAGAAATTATTCGTGGTGCGATTAATGGCTTGCCCAAAGGTGAAGTAGAAGCTGCCAAAGCGTATGGGATGAGTAAGTTTATGACATACAGACGTATTATCTTGCCTAGTGCACTGCGTCGAGCATTACCAGCTTATTCAAACGAAGTGATTTTCATGCTGCACGGTAGTGCGGTCGCGGGTATCGTTACCATTATGGATCTAACTGGCGCTGCGCGCTTAGTTAACTCACGTTACTATGCGCCATTTGAATCTTTCCTTACGGCGGGGCTGTTCTACATGGCACTGACATTTATGATCTTGTGGTGCTTTAAAGTGGCAGAGAAGCGCTTCTTGGCATACCTACGTCCTTTAAGTTAATAATTAATGTCAGCAATGGTATCGGAATGGGTACCATTGCTTTTTGATGATTTTGTTATCTTCATTCCTATTTTTCCTATCGATACAAAAGACTATTTCTTTTTATTCATGTACTTACATTAATATTTGATAAACCCATTGTTTAGTAAGTAAAAATGAAAAAAACAATTCTATCGTTGGGCCTTGCCGCCGTTGCCACTGGATGTGGTGGGGGAGAGGGAGAGTCACAATCTAATGCTCAAGTAAAACCAACGCCAGCTCCAGTTCAACAAGCTCTGGAAACTGGTAATGCACTGCTCGTTTCTGACCCGAACGATTTCATCCGAGAAAGCCGGCAAGTTGTGGAAGGGCACAAGAAACAGTCGAATACGATCAAATCTGCAATTGCGAAAAACCTTTCTGGCCTTTATTGGGATCCAACCCATGATGCAGCGATATTGGCACCTCAGTATGGGTTCAACGACACCATCTTGATGACCAACAAGGCCATGGCTAGCGGTTATAAAGATCAGGCGTTGTCAATTGGCGTTGCTGGAGAAAAAGCTAATGGTCAACGTTATGCGCTATTAGGTAGTAACCCATTTAGAACGGCACAACGCTTTCCCGAGTCTTCGAATGCAGCGATGACTCAATGGCTAAGCAACCTGGTCACTTGGTTGTCAGGCGGAGCTACTTCAAACGTTGTCATCGCGCAAATGGATCAGTCTTATTACTTCCCTGATGAGCAAGCGACTCGGAATTGGTTGAAAGACAATGTTTCACAAGAGTTGGCGTTTAACGAGGCCAACCTATGCGATGGTTCGAAGCTACTTAGCTGCGTGCAAACCAATACTCCAAACTTATTGATCTTGTCACAGCATCTGCAATCTGGCGACACCAACCAACAAGTACTCGATGCTCTGGCATACGCTGAGCAAGCCCAAATTCCTGTTCTATACCTGCATTGGGATGGAGGACTAACTGAACTTGGCCGAGACATTTTGGAAAAATTCCATGTTGATTATGTGGGAGATAACTATTGGCGTAAGTTAGGCTTGGTTGATTGGGCGCCTTCATCACTCATGAACTTCGTGCCAGACTCTGTTGCTACGCAACAAGCGCTGTTGTCTCGTTTTGAATCTCAAAACTTCAATGTTGACTTGTCACAGTGTGATGACAAATCTTGTCCTGACACTGCGAATATGGAAAGTCAATTTTATGCAGGGGCAAACAGTATTCGCCATCGGTTGCAAAAGCTTGATGAACAAAAAGTAGATTTGTTTAATCAAGACGGCTACCAATACGAAAAACTCATGGTATTGCTGGCTGATCATTATCGTCAAACGGTTGTCTTCCCAATGGACAAACAGTCAACCCAAACGACCGAATTCCTAAAGTCGTACTTTGCCGATTACGTGCAATACAACAGCCGAAGCGTAAACCCAAAACAACCAAATATGGGGAACTTCAGCCGTAGTGAGTTTAGCCCTGAAGTAAAGAGAATCAGCGCAACGATTAATATGGAATCAAAGCGTAACTTCCGCTCTGCTGGTGTGTATGCGCTTCCTGGGGAGACCTTTACGGTCACGCGCAATGACAGCAATGAAGTGACGACTAAAATTGTCATCAACAGTTTAAGGAGTGGCGCAACTCATGAATTCAGCAAAGATGGATACACGCGACCAAAAATGCTGACTTCTTTCGCCTATGAGGTGAAGCCGGGTGAAACCATCACGCTGACTTCACCTTATGGCGGGCCTATCCAGGTTCACTTTAACAATAATGATGTACCAGTAGCTCTAACATTTAGCCATGTAGCGCAACACCCTGTATGGAGAAGTGAAAAGGATAACGATGCGTTTATTCAGGAGCTTGAAGCGAATTTGTTCGATTGGGCTGAACTGATCACGCCTGGATTTGAGGTACATTCTAAACGTGACAAAATGCTTGAATCTGTCAACGATGAGATGTGGTCGACACCCGCTGAAATGGCGCTGGCGACAGAAGAGTATGTTCATAACTACCCACATGTCTTGGCTGGTTTCCAAGGGCCGGGTATCGATGAGGTTCCGGAAATTATCCAGTATGCCAAAAATCAAGGTTGGGAAATCGCCAATATTGATATGGTGAAGCATATGAACGCTGACCAAGCGACGTGTGGTTACGGCTGTTCTGGTAACCCATACGATGCTTACTGGTCATTCAGCCCACTCGGTCACGGTGATTTACATGAGCTTGGTCATGGCTTGGAAAAAGGTCGATTCCGATTTGCAGGCTGGGAAGGGCATTCAACGACCAATTACTACTCGTATTACAGTAAGTCTCGTTTCTTCCAGAATACGGGGAAAGTTTCAACTTGCCAAAGTTTGGATTTCAAAGGCCAGTTTGAATTATTGCAAGCAAGCCGAACTCAAGCGGATCCAAACGCTTACATGGCAGCGCAAAATCAAACTGGTTGGAGTTGGGGAGCTCGCGTTTACATTCAAATGATGATGGCGACGCAGCATGAAGGTGTACTGCAAAATGGTTGGCATTTATTGGCGCGATTACACCTGATTGAACGTGAGTTTAACCGCTTAAAATCGGATGATGCGCTTTGGAATGAGAGACGATTGAGTATTGGTTTCGCCAACTACTCTCGTGAAGAGGCAAATAGCATCTCAAACAACGACTGGTTGCTTATTGCTCTGAGCTACATCTCTCAGCGAGACATGACGAGCTATTTAGATATGTGGGGCTTCTCGTTCACAGAAAAAGCGAAACAGCAGGTTGTGGCGCTGAATCTACCGCCGATGCCGCTCACTTACTTTGCAAGCAGCAATACCGGCTACTGTCTGAACGAATTTGCTCAAACGCCAGTCAGTGTTGATGGTCAAACGGTTTGGCCGCTGAACTAGCTGAGTAGAAAGTAACTTGCATGAAAAAGGGAGACAGAGTCTCCCTTTTTCATGGGTTAAGCTTAGCGTTGAGTCCCGCTTATTGCTCAGTTATGTATTACTTGAACGTCGACCAAATTGGAGCGTGGTCTGAAGGTTTTTCAATACCGCGCAATTCATAATCGATACCCGACTCAATACATTTTTGCGCGAGAGAAGGGGTCGCCAAAATGACATCAATTCGTAGACCTCGGTTATCATCAAATCCGCGAGAGCGATAATCAAACCACGAGAATTGATCGTTCACTTCTGGATATAGCTTGCGGAAGGTGTCCTCAAAGCCCCAATCTAGCAAGGTTTTCAGCCATTCGCGCTCTTCCGGTTGGAATGAACATTTACCTGTTTTTAGCCAACGCTTACGGTTTGGTTCGCCGATACCGATATCTGCATCAATAGGGCTGATGTTGATGTCACCCATAACAATCAATTGCTCGTCACTATTGTGATGATCGTTTAGGTAGGTCATCAGATCTTTATAAAACTGACGTTTGTATGGGAATTTTGTTTCGTGGCTGATGTTATCTCCTTGAGGGAAGTAGCCGTTTAGCACAGTGACCTTCTCGCCGTTTTCATTTAAAAACGTTGCCATGATCATTCGCTTTTGATGTTCCTCGTTATCCGTCGGGAACCCTTTTTGTACGTGTAGAGGCTCTTGCTTACAAAGCATTGCTACGCCGTAATGTGCTTTTTGACCATGGAAATACACTTTGTAGCCCATGGCTTCGACAGCTTCAATCGGGAATGCTTCATCGTGAACTTTAATTTCCTGAAGACCAATCACATCAGGTTGGTGTTTGTCGATTAGCGCTTGGAGTTGGTGCAGTCGCGCACGTAGTCCATTGATGTTAAAGCTGATTACTTTCATTATTTATCCTTTTGGGGGCGTACTTTTTTATGAATAGTATCATTGTGTAAGAGCACTGAAAATGAGTCTCGTGAAAGGAGTGAAACGCTCTGAGCTACTTTGCTTTTAATTTGTTTTCTAAGTCATTTTGCACGATCTTCAAAGCGTTAAGCGCAACTTCTGGATCTATCTCATTGCTCTCAAGCAAATAGATTAAATCGACAGCCAATTTGATCTCTTCAGGTGCGTCATCTAAAGGCGAGGTTGGTTGGTCAGCCATTATTGATGTTTTTCCCTATGTGTAATTTGGTTCTCTAGCTTAAGAAGTGCTGCTTCACAACGCGCTAAACGTTGCTCGGTTGCTAGTAACACTTTTTGAGCGTCGGCACGCATAAAACTCGGAGCGCTTTCGACAGCACGTTCTTTTTCTAACACCATCTCGCGCAAGCGTCTTGCCCACTCTTGGTGTTGAGCGAGCTCCTGATAAAGCACGTTGATAGGCTTGCGGAAATGGCTGCTATGTTTGATTTCATTCTTACGAATTTTAGTGGTAGAAATCTCGCGTTGAATCGCACCGACTTGCGCTACTAACCGTTCAGTGAGGTACTCAGCACGCAAAGCGGTGAGCTTACCTTCATTTTGCTCACGCACAATCGCATCCAGCGTAGCTTTTGCTTCTTTTACGCAAGGAGTAAGTAAGCGAGAGCGACAACCAAATAAGCGCTCATCAAAAAGCGGAACATGGTGTTCGCCTCTTTGACGGTCAAGAACAGCGGCTTGCTTCGCCATTTGTTCTAGGTTTTCCTGGAGTTGAGAAATGTTCATGACAAACCTACAAACCATGCGTCATAAGCCAATTTTATGGCCAGTATACTGACGACAGTAACAAATACAGGGCGAATGAATTTAGAACCAAACCGAATGGCGGAGTGCGCGCCAACAAAAGCGCCAGCCATTAAACATACCCCCATTGTTAAGCCTAGCACCCAGTTGATATGACCGAGGACTGCAAACGTAATCAAAGAGGTAAAGTTGCTGGTAAAGTTCATTGCTTTTGCTAAGCCAGAGGCGAGCAAGATATTCAGCCGATACAGAGCCATTGAACTGACCGTCCAAAAAGCCCCAGTTCCAGGCCCTGCGAGCCCGTCATAGAACCCTATGGATAATCCTTGCATGTACTGTTTTCTATGAAGTTTTGGGCAAGGCTCGGGAATTGGACTTTGATGAGGAGAGTGCGGTGTTTTATGGAAGACGGTATATAACGCCGCCGCTAAAATAACAAGGGGTAACCCTTTTTCTAGCCAATCCGTGCTAATCGCGTCCACAAGTAGGGTACCTAATGTTGCTCCGACAAGCGTCGCTACAAATGCTCTTCCCCAGCATTGAGGCTTGAATAAACGTTTCTTGTAGTACGTAAATGCCGCAGTAGAAGAGGCAAAGGTAGCCGCAAGTTTATTGGTGCCTAGTGCAATATGGGGCGGCAAGCCCAACGATAGTAGAGCAGGTACGGTTAGCATGCCACCACCACCGGCAACTGCATCAATAAATCCAGCGACAAAAGCGACAAGCGCCAACACCAACAGCATAGTTGGCTCAATCATTTCCATAAATGGTGATTCTTCTAATATTCTATTTTACGTTTAAATGGAGGTAGTGAGTCGATTAAGGCTTGTCCGTATCGCTTAGTGACTAGGCGTCGATCAAGAATCGTTACTCTACCAGAATCTCTCTCTTTACGCAGTAAGCGACCTACGCTCTGGATCAGCTTTTTGCTTGCGTCAGGTACAGTTATTTGCATAAACGGGTTCCCTCCTTTTTTCTCGATATATTCGGAGTGAGCCTGTTCGACAGGAGAGGTTGGAACACCAAATGGAATTTTTGTAATCACCAAGTTTTCAAGTAATGCGCCAGGTAAATCTAGCCCCTCAGAGAAACTGCCAGTACCAAATAAGATGCTGGTTTTATTTGATTCTATTAGCTTTTTATGTTTTTTTAGAATTTCTTGACGTGAGCTTTCACCTTGAACTTGCAACGCCCAGCCTTTTTTTATGAACTCCGAAGACAGCGCCTTCGCAACTTGGCTCATCTGCCAATAGGATGAGAATAATACTAAGTTGGCTTTCTTGTCTTCCAAGTACTTAGGCAATATCTCAATAAGATATTCAGTAAATTGAGGCGCTGGTGGTTCATATTTCATCGCAGGGATGAGCAATTCTGCCTGGTTTTGGTAATCGAATGGTGACGCAAGCGCTAAAAACTGTGTGCCTGATTCTGGTTTTCCATCAATACCAACCTGATGGCAAAAGTAATGGAAGGAGTTTAATGCACGCATCGTTGCGGAAACTAAAATGGCGCCAATGCACCTGCTCCAAATTTGTTGGTCGAGTTGCCATCCAATTTCAAGCGGAGAAACACTCACAATGAAATCACCCTCGCGATCGGGGTGGGTTTCTAACCAGCGAGCCAAAGGCGCACCTTTTTCACGAGTTGGCTCAGCCATCAAGTGCCAGACTTGCGCTAGGTTTTCTAACCTTTGAATGTAGAAGCCGAGTTCTGCAAGCGCTGGTTCAGCCAATCTTGTCGTAAGCTCCCCATCTTTTACTCTTTCCGCAATAAGGTCGGCAATTTTTGCCACACTTTGATTTGCTTTTTTACTGAACTGCTTTAACTCTTTGGATTGGTTCTCTAGCCATTCTGGTAGTTCACCGTGCTCAAAGCGGTAGATACTCTCTTCAAATTGAGCTGGATCGAACTGTTTAGGCAGTTGAGCCAGTGCTGGTATCAAGTTCTGAACCGCGTCTTGAAGGTCGTTGCGAAATCGAGCTACGCGCTTCTCGTCTGCGAGCGACGAAAACTTGCTAATCGACTGATTTAACTTCTCAAGCCATGCTGCCGCACCTTTTAAGCTAGCAGATGCTGAAGCATG
Source organism: Vibrio sp. T13N (assembly GCF_032970445.1). Lineage (NCBI taxonomy): Bacteria > Pseudomonadati > Pseudomonadota > Gammaproteobacteria > Vibrionales > Vibrionaceae > Vibrio > Vibrio sp. T13N. Next base: position 75,440 of record NZ_JAWJYE010000012.1, on the reverse strand, counting down.
ATCGCGGGCGACGTGAGGTAAGTGATGTGCCTCGTCAAAGACGTATATCGTGTTTTCTGGCTCAGGTAAGATTACTCCGCCCCCCAAGTCTGCGTCTGCCATGACGAGAGAGTGGTTCGCAATGATGACATCATTCTTATCCAGCTCCGAGCGCGCTTTTTGAAATGGACAGCCGCGATGGCCCGGTAGACTGTTATTGCAACTGTGTTTATCACTGACAATCAGTTGCCAAAGCTTATCATCGATGGTTTTAGGCCAAGAATCACGGTCACCATCCCATTTACCTTGCGCAAGAGAGCGATGCATTGTTTCCAACAGCTCTATATCTTTTTGCTTAGGCTTGGTTTCGAACATGGCTAACTGACCACCATCAGCACCACAAGCTGAAGCAAGTTTTTCTGCACAACAATAGCGTTGACGGCCTTTTGCCAAAATAAAAGAAAACTCTCGGTCGGTAATCCGACGAAAAAGAGGGAGGTCTTTATTTATGAGCTGCTCTTGCAGAGCTACGGTCGCCGTTGAGATAACCACTTTTCTATTGTTATGTACAGCCACGGGGATGGCAGCCATTAGATAGGAGAGCGACTTACCAATTCCAGTCCCTGCTTCTGCAACCAGTATTCGGTTAGATTTGTGGTACTGACCGCACAGCGTTTTTGCAATCTCTGCAACAAGGTAGTTTTGTGCTCTTCTAGGTACAAAGTTATCAAGTTGATCTTGCAGGTTTTGATAGCTATTACGAATCGATTTTTGAATGTTACTGGTCAGCATACGGGCCTCAAATGCGTTGGAGGCGAATAGTAGCACACATCACTAGTTGTACAGTAGTTCACAAAACGGAATGCTTTTATGAGGAATGTAGATCTTCTTCACAAAAAAATATTGAACCTTATCTAAATGAAATTAATTTCATTATATGAAAAATATAAAACTCCAAATATGATATTTGTATGGTTTTTTATTCTATATATTGTGTTTTTTAGTATTTGTTTTGGGTTTAAAATCTCATTGTTAATGGTTTTATAAATTATGAAAAATCWAGAGGATTGATTAGATGTTCGTCGAATAAATAAAGATAAACTTTTCAAGCTATTGTTTTTAAATGTTATTTTTGTTTTTTTACATTGATATTTAGAAAATTTGACAGCCAGAATAATCTTTTGCACTCTTAGCTCCAGATTTTGAGAAGGCGCTGTATAACGTTTTGTTAACGCTCTATCTCAAACATATAAAAAAAGGGAACCGGACAAGGATATCCCGAACTAAGAAAAGGCAGTGGATTAATTATGAAAAAAACTCTATTAGCACTAGCTGTAGTTGCGTCTGCAACTTCAGTGAACGCAGCTGAAGTATTCAAATCTGAAGAAGGTTCTGTAGATTTCTACGGTCAGCTACGTCCAACTCTTCTATTCCTAGACAGCACAGACCACACTGCAGAGCTAAACACTAGCTCTTCTCGTATGGGTGTAAATGGTGTTTACGTTGTAAACGACAACCTAAAAGTTCTAGGTGAAGTTGAAATCGGTGTTGCTCTAGGTGACAACTACGGTGCAGGTGCTGATTCAAGCGAGCGTACTGATGACTCAGTATACGTACGCCGTCACATCTTTGGCTTCGACATGGGCGATATGGGTACACTTCGTTTTGGTAAAGAAGGTACTTGGGCTGATGACATCTACGGAGCTGATTACTCATACTTCTTCGGTGGTTCTGCACTTCTTTACGGACACGCGTGGAACAACTCTTCTCAAATTAAATACGCTTACGAAAATGACGCATTCTGGCTAAAAGCTGGTTACGCGCTAGGTGAGAAAGATCAAAACGAAGAAATCCGCGAAGTATTCGTAGGTAAGTCTTTCAATGACCTATCTGTACACGCTGGCGTTCTTTCTTCTGAGAACAAGATTGCTTCTAAAGGTAACAACACTGAGAACCTATCTTTCGAAGTAACTGCTGAATACGCTCTAGATGAGCACACTCTAGGTGCTACGTACTACTACAACGAAAATGAAGACAAAGCAGCTAACGAGACTATCGATTCTCACGGTATCTCTCTAGCAGGCATGTTCGCTGTAGCTCCTAAAACAACACTTTACTCTGGCTACGAGCTAGTAATGTCATCTTCTGACAAATCTGGCAAGAAAGATGGCGACCAATCTAAGTTTTACGCTGGCGTTGAATACAAGTTCTCTAAATGGGCTCGCGTATTCGCAGAAGCGGGTTACAATTTTGATGGTGATAAGCTAGAAGCTGGTAAAACAACTGCAGAAACTGATTCTAAAACTGACTTCGGTGTTGGTGCACGTTTCTACTGGTAATCAATACCCAGTTTGATATTGTAAGACCCAGCTATATGCTGGGTCTTTTACTATGAAGATAAGGATGAAAAACTCTATGCAGTTATCATTAAAAGTGGCAATGGCGTTGTCTATTCTTGCCAGTACAAACCTTTATGCTGCAACGACTTTAGTGGTTCCAGAAGACGTGAAGTTACTGGCCGTCAATATGGAGAAGCCAAAACTTGAGGGGGGACTTTTCTCTAGTGAGAAGACAATTGAGATCCCCGACGGAACTAACCAAATTGTCTTCAAATATCAACCTGCTTTTGAAACAAACGAAAACCTTAAGACAGTTTACAGTGACGTGATCATCGCTAAGTTTGATGTTGAAAATGAAAAACTAAAGTTTGAACTACCAGAGTTTAAAACTCTTCGTCAAGCGCAAAACAACATCTCACCTTTAGATTGGCAACTGCTGGACACCAAAGGTCAACCTATTGCTTTGGTCGAAGATGTATTAGAGTCAGATGGTGTTCAAATTGGTCGTAATTACCCTCAAGAATCTCGTAACTACAATATTGCTGGCGGTATCGCGAGTGTTGCCGTTAGTTATGTAACTGTGAATCAGCATCAACAATCAGTAAGTGATATCGAGCCTCGAGTTGAGAGTAGTGATACCCGTTCAACAGTCGCATCGAACGACAGCCCAATGGTTGATGTATTAAAGACGATGTACCAGAAAGCGTCTCCGGCGGAAAAAGAGGCATTTAAAAACTGGCTTGCTGAGCAGTAATCCCTCAATTTGTTAGATAGGGTTTGACGGAAGAAGTTGAAACGCTTCCAAGAATCTAAAAAGCAGGCTTTAAGCCTGCTTTTATCTTTTCTGCCGTATTAGAGAGAGATTTCTCTCCATTCACCAGGCATTAGGTCTTTAAGGATGATATCACCCATCGAATGACGAATGAGGCGCAAAGTAGGGAAGCCAATGTGCGCAGTCATGCGACGCACCTGACGATTTCTTCCTTCAATAATGGTAATGGCTAACCAAGTGGTAGGGATATTTGCGCGAAAACGAACAGGAGGGGTTCTATCCCAGACTTGTGGTTCTGGAATCACTTCAACTTCGGCTGGTAGAGTCATACCATCTTTTAGCTCTACTCCCTTTCTCAATTTTTCAAGATCTTGCTCCTGAGGAGCGCCATCAACTTGAACCCAATAAGTCTTCGGCGATTTTGACTTTGGCTGCGTTAGCTTCGCCTGCAAGATGCCATCGTTAGTGAGTACCATCAAACCTTCGCTGTCTCGGTCCAATCGGCCAGCCGCATAGACATCTTTGATTGGGATATAGTCCGCTAACGTTTTGCGACCATCGCCATCGGTAAATTGACTGAGCGTATCGTAAGGCTTATTGAAAATAATGACTTTACGATCTTTGGGGGCCACTTTTGGCTTTTGGCTTTTTGTTGGGCGATTAGGGCGACGGTCTTGCTGAGTACGAGTCTTCGAGCCATTGCGAGCTCCTGAGTGTTTAAAATGGCCCGTTTTAGACTGGTTACGACTGCGACCTTTTTCCTGACCTGTACGAGATGACATGTTAACTACCCTGCAAAAATGTAAATGAACTGTGTTTGAAAGTTTTAAGTTTTCTCATGATCGGATATGATTTGCGCGCCTAAAACTAACAAACGCGCACAGAATGATAGACTAATTCGTGTTATTTGTTTAATTATATCAGTGCACTCATGGATTCAGAGCCCAGAGCTTCAAACTACAACAAAGAGTGCGAACCGCATGTGGCGTTAGTGAGGAGACATGTACTGCTAACGTGCAGCAATGCGTCAATTAAACCAACTCAGACGCTGAGTTGATCAGCCAACAAGTTGATTAAAAAATAGGGAAATTTCATGCCTACAGAAAAACCTACAATTATCTACACCATCACTGATGAAGCGCCGGCGCTAGCAACTTATTCATTACTACCAATCATTCAATCATTCACAGCATCGTCTGGCATCAATGTAGATACTCGTGATATTTCACTAGCAGGTCGAATTATCGCTAACTTCCCAGAGCATCTAAAAGAAGAACAGCGCATTGGCGATGCGTTGACTGAGCTTGGTGAACTGGCTCAAACTCCAGAAGCAAATATCATCAAGCTGCCTAACATTTCTGCTTCAGTTCCTCAGCTTAAAGCGGCGATTAAAGAGCTTCAGGCGAAAGGTTACGATTTACCAAACTACCCAGAAGAACCGAGCACGTACGAAGAGAAAGCGATTAAAGCGGCTTACGACAAAATCAAAGGTAGTGCGGTTAACCCAGTACTTCGTGAAGGTAACTCAGACCGTCGTGCTCCAACTTCGGTTAAGAACTACGCGAAGAAAAATCCACATTCAATGGGTGCGTGGTCATCAGAATCTAAGTCTCATGTCGCGAGCATGTCAGACAATGACTTCTTTGGGAGCGAAAAGTCTACGACTATCTCTGGCGCAACAGAGGTCAAAATCGAGTTCGTCGGTAATGACGGTACAGTTAAAGAGCTTAAGCCGGCTTTCCCATTACTAGATAAAGAAGTCATTGACACTTCAGTGATGAAGAAGAAGGCGCTGGTTGAATTTTTCGAGAAAGAGATTGCTGAAGCGAAAGCACAAGACGTGCTGTTGTCTCTTCATATGAAAGCGACGATGATGAAGGTTTCTGACCCAGTCATTTTCGGCCATGCAGTGAAAGTTTACTACAAAGACGTTTTCGATAAATACGGTAAGCTGTTTGAAGAACTGGGCGTTGATGTAAACAATGGCATTGGTGATGTCTACTCGAAAATTGAGTCTCTACCTGAAGCGCAAAAAGCAGAAATTGAAGCGGCCATTCAAGCGGTTTACCAAACTCAACCAGAACTTGCGATGGTTGACTCTGATCGTGGTATCACAAACTTACATGTACCAAGCGACATTATTGTAGACGCTTCTATGCCAGCAATGCTTCGCTCTTCTGGTCAAATGTGGGGACCAGATGGTAAACAAAAAGACACCAAAGCGATGATACCAGATCGTAGCTACGCAGGTATTTACCAAGCGGTGATTGATTTCTGTAAAGAGCACGGCGCATTTGACCCGACCACTATGGGTAGCGTGCCTAACGTTGGCTTAATGGCTCAAAAGGCAGAAGAGTATGGTTCTCACGACAAGACATTTATTTTAGACGCAGCGGGTACTGTTCGCGTTGTTGATACTGCGGGTAACGTATTCTTAGAGCAAGCGGTTGAAGAAGGCGATATCTTCCGTATGTGTCAGGTGAAGGACGCACCAATCCAAGATTGGGTTAAACTAGCAGTGACTCGCGCACGTGCAACAGGTGTTCCAGCTGTATTCTGGCTAGACGAAAACCGTGCGCACGATGCTGAACTCATTAAGAAAGTAAATACCTACTTACCAGAGCACGATACTGACGGTCTAGAGATTAAGATCCTGTCTCCTGTTGATGCTTGTAAGTACTCGCTAGAGCGTATGAAAGCGGGTCTAGATACTATTTCTGTAACGGGTAACGTTCTTCGTGACTACCTAACAGACTTGTTCCCAATTCTAGAGTTAGGCACGTCAGCTAAGATGCTATCTATCGTTCCATTGATGAATGGCGGTGGTCTATTTGAAACAGGTGCTGGTGGTTCTGCTCCTAAGCATGTTCAACAAGTAGAAAAAGAGAATCACCTTCGTTGGGATTCTTTAGGTGAGTTCTTAGCACTAGCTGCATCCCTAGAACATCTAAGTGTGGTGGCAAACAACCCGAAAGCACAAGTTTTGGCGGATACGCTAGACAAAGCGACTGGTGAGTTTTTAGATACCAACAAGTCTCCGTCACGTAAAGTGGGCGAATTAGATAACCGCGGTAGTCATTTCTACCTCGCACTTTACTGGGCGAAAGCACTTGCCGAGCAAACAGACGATGCTGATCTCGCTGCTGAGTTTGCACCGATTGCGAAAGCGTTGTCAGAGCATGAAGAAAAAATCGTCGCAGAGCTAAACAACGCACAGGGTGTGAAAGGAGAGCTGGGCGGTTACTACCTGCTAGACGATGCATTGGTTTCTAAGTTGATGCGCCCAAGCGAAACCTTTAACGCGATCATTAACAAGTAAAATAGATGAAAAGAGCACGTCGCTTTCGGCGTGTTTCTTCTCTTATCAATACTTTGTATGTGGTCTATCTGTATTTCATAAGCTACAAATAGTAAGAAACCCGCTATCTTGGCGGGTTTATTTTTCTCTTCAGAACATCAAAATGACGTTTCGAGAGCAATATTTTTATTTTTCGACAGCGCTCTAATTATTTGGCTTGACCTTCAAGAGGCACGACGCTACTCGCGTGACAGCCTTTGGGACCTTTTTCAATCTCGTATGAGACTTGTTGGCCTGCTTTCAGTGTACGATAACCGTCCATCTGGATAGTTGAGTAGTGGGCAAAGATATCTCCCTCTTCTTCATCTGAACAAATAAACCCAAATCCTTTGGCATTGTTAAACCACTTTACTGTACCTGTAGCCATGCTTTTACATCCCTCATGCATTTTTTACTGAGTTGTTACAACAACCAAGTTATACCTTTAACCTGGTACTACTATTGTCAGCGAACGCTAACAAACATCTAGTTAATGAGAAATCACATTCACCAAGCTGCTTAAAAACAAATGGATTCAAAATGACGATTTATGCATCAACACTTTCCACTGTAGTCAATGAATCCCGACAGTCAATAGCATTAAGCAACAAACAGAAACATAATTGAAAACAAATCACTTTTGAGATTAACAAATTTGCAAACAGTTTTTCGTATATACGCGGAAGTTTGGTCAATTAGCCTGCAAAGTAGTATTCACTGGAAAAACCATACTGTTCGTGTTGCTTATGATAGATGAATCCTCTAACTGAATAAAAAATGAAGTTTTCGTGATAATTACCCCATTATCAGTTAGGAAGTGTGATCTCGGTAGAAGACTGAGAGATGTTTCGCAATAGCTCGGAGGGGGTAAAAAGAAAGTTATTTTATAAGTAAAAATGTGTAACTTATCGACAAGCATCTTTTATTTGCGCCCCCTCAAGACCTGCATTAGTCTCTATATTAGGTAGCAACTTTTATCGATCAAAGATCGAATTCGGTGCCATATCTCACTACACCGCGCTGCACGCTTGTGGTAGATTGTTTTTATAGGTCGAAAACATCAACCCTTTGATACGATATCTTTGAATTGCCATGAGTAAAAATTTTGAATGGGTCACTCCGGACTCTGATCTTCTGGAGCGAGAAAGTACGAAAGTTCAGCCACCTAAGCTGTACAATGTTGTACTAAATAATGATGACTATACACCTATGGATTTCGTCATAGAGGTACTTGAGCGATTCTTTTCACATGACATTGATAAAGCGACTCAGATCATGCTCAAGATTCACTATGAAGGAAAGGCAATCTGTGGCACATACAGTGCAGAAATTGCCGAAACAAAAGTAGCGCAAGTTACGATGTACGCAAGGGAAAATGAACATCCGCTACTTTGCACTATGGAGCAAGCGTAAACAAAGAAGACTTGCTCGAACAACCCAAGTTGTTTTTTCGGGAGGTACTTATGCTAAATAAAGAACTAGAGTCAAGCCTTAACGGTGCATTTGCTCGGGCGCGAGATAAACGCCACGAGTTTATGACTGTCGAACACCTCCTACTTGCATTATTGGAAAATGATGCAGCTAAGGAAGCCCTTTTAGCTTGTAAAGCGGATCTTGACGCTTTACGTAACGAACTCGATATATTCATCGATCAAACTACGCCTCTTATCCCAGACAGTGATGAGACGCGTGAAACCCAGCCGACTTTGAGTTTTCAACGTGTGCTACAACGCGCCGTCTTTCATGTACAGTCGTCTGGCCGCAACGAAGTAACAGGTGCAAACGTGCTTGTGGCGATCTTCAGTGAGCAAGAGTCGCATGCCGCCTACCTACTGAAGAAAAACGACATCTCCCGATTAGATATTGTTAACTTTATCTCCCATGGTATTACTAAAGCGTCAGGTGCAAGCGAAGACCCATCATCAGATTCGTTCAGTTCAGAGAGTGTCGAAGAGCCGAATTCTGAAGAACGTTTGGAAAGCTTTGCGACTAACCTTAATCAGGTCGCTAAAGATGGCAATATCGATCCACTGATTGGTCGCGATAAAGAGCTAGAGCGCACTATTCAAGTACTTTGCCGCCGCCGCAAGAATAACCCATTATTAGTGGGTGAAGCCGGGGTAGGTAAAACAGCCATCGCAGAAGGTCTTGCTTGGCGAATTGTAGAAGGGCAGGTCCCGGAAGTTATTCAAAACAGCGTGATTTACTCATTGGATATTGGTTCTCTATTGGCTGGTACTAAGTACCGTGGTGATTTTGAAAAACGCTTCAAGGCGATTTTGAAACAGCTTGAAAAAGAAGAAGATGCAATTTTGTTCATCGATGAGATACACACAATCATCGGTGCGGGTGCGGCTTCTGGTGGTCAAGTTGATGCCGCAAACCTTATCAAACCTCTACTAAGTAGCGGTAAGTTGCGTTGTATCGGCTCGACTACATACCAAGAATACAGCAACATTTTCGAGAAAGAGCGTGCGTTGTCCCGTCGCTTCCAAAAGATAGACGTTGTAGAGCCTTCTCTGGATGACACAACTAAAATCTTGATGGGCTTGAAGCCGAAGTACGAAGCACACCATGAAGTACGTTACACCAATAAAGCACTGCGTGCCGCGGTAGAACTTTCGGCGAAATACATCAATGAACGTCATTTACCAGATAAAGCCATTGATGTCATTGATGAAGCTGGCGCTCGCAGTCGTCTTGCTCCTGCAAGCCGCCGTAAGAAAACGGTTGGTGTTGCCGATATCGAAGCGATGGTTGCCAAGATGGCACGAATCCCAGAGAAGTCGGTTTCTTCTTCAGATAAAGACATCTTGAAGAACCTAGATAGCAAGATGAAGATGTTGGTATTTGGTCAAGATAATGCGATTGATGCATTATCCGAAGCGATCAAGCTGACACGTGCAGGTTTGGGCGTGGATAACAAACCAGTTGGTTCATTCTTGTTTGCTGGCCCTACTGGGGTGGGTAAAACAGAGGTGACGGTGCAGCTATCTAAGCTTCTAGGGATCGAGCTACTTCGTTTTGATATGTCGGAATATGGTGAGCGTCACTCCGTGAGTCGCTTAATTGGTGCACCTCCTGGTTATGTCGGTTACGACCAAGGTGGCTTGCTGACAGACGCTGTTATCAAGCACCCACATTCAGTCGTATTACTCGATGAGATTGAGAAAGCGCATCCAGATATCTTTAATTTGCTATTGCAAGTGATGGATAATGGTACGCTAACGGACAACAACGGTCGTAAAGCAGACTTCCGTAATGTCATCCTCGTTATGACAACCAACGCGGGTGTGGCTGAAACTGAGAAGAAATCAATTGGTTTGATTCAGCAAGACAACAGTCATGATGCGATGGCGGAAATTAAGAAGGTGTTCACTCCTGAGTTCCGTAACCGTCTTGATAACATCATCTGGTTTAACAGCCTTGATGAAAGCGTTATCCATCAAGTTGTTGATAAGTTTATTGTTGAACTGCAGGTGCAACTTGATGCTCGTGGCGTATCAATGGAGGTATCGCAAGATGCACGCCATTGGTTAGCGAATAAAGGTTATGATAAGGCGATGGGGGCTCGCCCAATGGGACGCGTTATCCAAGAGCAACTTAAGAAACCTTTGGCTAATGAATTGTTGTTTGGCTCTCTAGTCGACGGTGGCACTGTGAAAGTAACGCTAGTGAACGACACACTTAAATTTGAATATTTGAGTGAGAAAGAGGCAGCGATGCATTAATCGCTGCCCCGTAAGGGAAGTAAAAGCGCACGATTTTATCGTGCGCTTTTTGTTTGCCTGAACCTACTCGGAAATAAAAATCATGCAATAAAAAACGGAGCAAACTGCTCCGTTTTTTATTGCATCCGAAAATCAGAGATTAACGAGCGCGGAAGACGATGCGGCCTTTTGACAGGTCGTATGGAGTCATCTCTACAGTTACTTTGTCACCCGTTAGGATACGGATGTAGTTCTTACGCATCTTGCCAGAGATGTGAGCAGTCACAACGTGACCGTTTTCAAGTTCAACACGGAACATAGTGTTTGGTAGAGTGTCAAGGACCGTGCCTTGCATCTCGATTACGTCTTCTTTAGCCATTTAATCCTCTTTAGAAATTAGGCAATATTAGCGGGCTATATTCTGCCGCTAAATAGTAATTATGTAAAGTTGAGGCGTATTCTACCCTCGCCAACGCTGATTTACTAGCCTTTGGTGGCGTTGAAAGCGTGTTTTATAGTTCATTGCTGGACACTCATCAATCTGATAACCCAAATAAAGCCACTGTTGTTTGTTTTCTTGGCAGTATTTTATTTGATAGAGCACTGCCAAAGTGCCAAGAGATAACGGGTAGTCAGGGTCAAAAAAAGTATAAAATGCACTCGAACATTGAGTCATTACATCCGTTACCGCAATGGCGAGTAATTGATTTGACTCATCGTAAATATGCAAAAATGAAGTGGTCAACCAGCTGGTTTGGGCAAACCGATAAAATTCATCACGCTTTGGTGGATACATAGTGCCGTTTTTATGCCGTTTGCAGATGTACCGACTGTAAAGCGCAAACCATTCCTCATCCATTTCGGGTTTCATTTCCCAACGTAAAGGCTGTGCTTTACTGAGCAGCCTCTTCTGACTTTTTGATAGTCTAACGTCTGGAATCGAGACTCGAATTGGCTGGCAAGCGGTGCAATGCTCGCAGTGCGGTTTATATATGGTATCTCCACTACGACGAAAACCGTTAGCCATCAGTAGTTGATAGTTTTCTTCAGTATGCAGCCCTGCATCAAGTGCCACCGCCACACGCTCTTGCCGTTCAGGCAAGTAACTGCAAGGGTGATTATTCGTTAATCCAATTCGAATATGTTGTATATCCGTACTCATACTGAATCCTGCAAAACTTGGGGCTTATAGGTATCAAATAGTGTTTGTTTTTCTCTTAAAGATAGTAGTTTTTGCATAAACTCGTTACGCTCTAGTTCAAATGCGCCAAGTGATGCCAAGTGCGAGTTCATAACCTGACAATCGATTAATTGACCTTGCTTTGACGCCAAATGGTTGCATAAGTACCACAATGCAATTTTAGATGCGTTATCTTTTAGGCTAAACATCGACTCTCCGCAAAAAAGTTGACCAACGCAGATGCCATATAGTCCCCCAATGAGCTCGTTGTCATGCCATACTTCTACAGAGTGACAGTGACCAAGTTTAGCTAACTCAATGTAAGACGCTTGCATTTCCTCGTTGAGCCAAGTTTCCTCTGCAGGACGTGTTGATGAACATAGTCTAATCACTTCTTCTGTCGCGAAATTGAGCGTTACTTTATAGTTATGTTTACGCTGAAATTTTTTGAGACTTTTAGACGGTTTAAACGCTAAGGGATCAAAAACAGCGCGTGGGGAAGGGCTCCACCATAGAATAGGTTCTCCAGGACCATACCAAGGGAAAATGCCTTGATAGTAACCATTGAGGATTCTCATGGGATCTAAGTCACCGCCAAAAGCAAGCAAACCATTGGGATCGCTGAGTGCTTTATACGGTGAGGGAAAGTTGAACGTATCATCGAGTTCAGTTAAATAAATAGCCATAAGAAGTCGTTACCAACATTAGAGTCAGAGGAGTTTATGATGACCTGGTCAAGAAATATTGTGAAAGTATGGCTTTGGATCATACTGTTTTTCCCACTTGCCGCCAACGCAGCATATGAAAGAAATGTTGCCAAGCCGGTAAATGAAGTGGTGTATGGGAAGATTGACTCTGTCCGTTATATTACTCAGCAAGAGGTCGTTCAATCGAAAAATAATGGTTGGAAAACGCTACTTGGTGCCACAATAGGCGGTTTAGTCGGCAATCAATTTGGTGGTGGTACTGGACGAGAAGTTGCGACGGCAGTGGGTGCACTTGCAGGTGCAGCGGTTGCACAAAATCAAAGTAATTACCAATACACGGTTGAATATAAGTTAGTTGAGCTACTCATCAAAGTGAAGGGCGACAAGCTGATTAATGTTATCCAAGATGTTGATAAAAATATGCTATTTAGTCGAGGGGATGAAGTTCGTATCTTATATTTTGATGATGGAGTCAGGGTTGATATCGCTTATTAATCCTACGTTATTTTAACCTAAGGTAGCCTAACCAGGCATGCACAGTAGGGCTGGCTTATCGTCAAATAAAGTCGAAATAGCTTGCTGTTTCGTCGCGCCTCTTTCGCTCTTATTTACATCGCTGGCAATGCCTTTAATTCTGCATCTTTAGGCTACTTGAGTATATTCATAAATTAGCGCCGATTTGCTCTGGTTTTGTCGTGTTTTTTTGGGTAGTCTGAATTCACGAAGAATTGTTTAGCTCTCATAAAAAATCGTATGTTGAGGGCACAAAGGATTATCAACTTTTAATGGAAAGCCTAACGTTACAACCTATCAATAAAATTCAAGGGGAAGTGAATCTTCCTGGCTCTAAAAGCGTTTCTAATCGAGCTCTTTTACTTGCTGCTCTTGCTAAAGGCAGAACTCGCCTTACTAACCTCCTCGACAGTGATGATATCCGTCATATGCTGAATGCGCTGACTAAACTCGGCGTTCAATACCAACTTTCCGAAGATAAAACAGAATGTCTCGTTGAAGGCCTTGGGCGTCCGTTTTCTGTCTCAGAACCGGTAGAGTTATTTCTCGGTAATGCTGGCACTGCGATGCGACCATTAGCTGCGGCTCTTTGTCTTGGAGAAGGGGAGTATGTACTGACGGGCGAACCTCGTATGAAAGAGCGTCCAATTGGTCACCTTGTCACGGCACTGAAAGATGCTGGTGCGAACGTTGAGTACATGGAAAACGAGAACTTTCCGCCTCTCAAAATAGTCGGTACTGGCCTAAAAGCAGGTACAGTTTCTATCGATGGATCCATTTCAAGTCAGTTCTTGACCGCTTTCTTAATGTCTGCGCCATTGGCTGAAGGTGAAATTCGCATCAACATCGAAGGCGAGTTGGTTTCTAAGCCTTATATCGATATCACCCTGCATATCATGAAGCAGTTTGGGGTCGATGTGATCAACAACGACTATCAAGAGTTTGTGATTCCTGCCGGTCAGCAATACATCGCTCCAGGTGATTTCTTGGTTGAAGGTGACGCGTCTTCTGCTTCTTACTTCTTGGCGGCGGCAGCCATCAAAGGCGGAGAAGTTAAAGTCACGGGTATCGGTAAAAACAGCATTCAAGGTGATATTCAATTTGCTGATGCGCTTGAAAAAATGGGTGCAGAAATTGAATGGGGTGATGACTACGTAATTTCACGTGTTGGTCAATTGAAAGGCATCGATATGGATTACAACCATATCCCTGATGCTGCAATGACCATTGCGACAACAGCGCTATTTGCCGAAGGCACTACTGCTATTCGTAACGTTTATAACTGGCGTGTAAAAGAAACAGACCGTTTGTCAGCTATGGCGACGGAATTACGTAAAGTGGGTGCGGAAGTGGAAGAAGGGGAAGACTACATCATTGTCAAACCTGTCTCTCAGTTAAAGCATGCTGCGATTGATACTTACGATGATCATCGAATGGCGATGTGTTTTTCGCTGGTGGCACTTAGTGATACGCCTGTGACGATTAACGATCCAAAGTGTACGTCGAAAACGTTCCCTGACTACTTCGACAAACTTAAGGCTTTAAGCTGCTAAATATTCTAACCTGAAACAGGAAAGCCAGAGTGAATAACACTCTGGCTTTTTTGTTTTCCGCTACTATTTAACCAGCGTAAATTCCTTGGAAAGGTGATGCGCTAAGTATTTGAACATATTGAATACTGCAGTCGTATTTGAAGTTGGTAAACCTTTGTCATCAAGGAAGTATTCACCTTTAAAAACTAAAACACCTTCTTTTTCTTCTACGCTTGTTGCTCGCATCCCTTCGATGTAATCATCGTGTTCTTGGATGATTTGGTTAGCGATCAAAAGAAGGTCGAACTCTTCGATAAACGTTCTATCAGACATACTTTTTCTACCATTCATTTCAGTTGAGAACGCTGAGTATACCTACAACTAAAATGGGTTTGCATGATTAATTCAGTCAATCGTTCACTTAGCCTAAACAGATCAATTTTTAGAGTGTAAGTATGATTAGTTGGAGGATATGGAAGAGCCACTGAACGAAACTATTTTGTGATGGGTAACAAAATTTATTGCATTGGATTAGCGGATGCTAAGTTTGCCTGTTTAGATATGCCGCTCAATACCTTTCAGAACCCTGTCTCTTTGAAGTATAAAGACGATGAATTGTCAACCAATCGGATCTGAATTTCAAAAAAGCAGTTGATCTTCTTTTCATCTCGCACAATAGTAAAAAAAGAAGCAATGAAATAGAACATTATGCGGGTGGCCTTTAAACAAGGTTTCTACCCGCATTATTATGAAGGACGTTAGAGTCAGTTATGGGTAAATCACTCGTTATAGTGGAGTCACCAGCCAAGGCAAAGACGATAAATAAGTACCTTGGTAAAGACTTTATTGTTAAGTCTAGTGTTGGTCATGTGCGTGATCTGCCTACGGCCGGTCAAAGCACTGGTGAGAAAAAAGCCGCAGCCATCTCAACAAAAGGGATGAGTCCGGAAGAGAAAGCGCGCGTTAAAAAAGAGAAAGACCGCAAAGCGTTGATCAAAAAAATGGGGATTAACCCATATCATGACTGGGAAGCGAATTACCAAATCCTTCCAGGCAAAGAAAAAGTTGTCAACGAACTACAAAAACTCGCCAAAGACGCAGATTGCGTTTATCTCGCAACCGACTTGGACCGCGAAGGGGAAGCAATCGCATGGCACCTTCGTGAGATCATCGGTGGCGATGAAGAGCGATACAAACGTGTAGTTTTTAACGAAATTACGAAAAACGCGATCCAACAAGCTTTCCAGACACCTGGTGAGCTGAACATGGATGGTGTTAATGCCCAACAAGCGCGTCGCTTCATGGACCGTGTCGTTGGTTTTATGGTTTCACCTTTACTTTGGAAGAAAGTGGCTCGTGGTTTATCTGCTGGTCGCGTGCAGTCTGTTGCGGTGAAACTATTAGTTGAGCGTGAGCGTGAGATTAACGCGTTTGTACCAGAAGAATTCTGGGATATTCATGCGAATACGAAAACGAAAGACAAAGCGGACTTTAAACTGCTTGTTGCTCAGAAAGATGGTTCTGCGTTTAAGCCAGTTAATGAGGCAGAAACCAAAGCAGCGATGTCTGTGCTTGAGAATGCAAGTTACGAAGTATGTAAGCGTGAAGACCGCCCTACAAAGAGCAAGCCTTCAGCACCTTACATCACCTCTACGCTTCAACAGGCAGCGAGTACACGTCTGGGCTACGGTGTGAAAAAGACCATGATGCTAGCTCAGCGCCTCTATGAGGCTGGTTATATCACTTATATGCGTACGGACTCGACTAACCTAAGTGCCGAGGCTGTGGACGCTGTACGTGACTTTATTGGTTCTGAGTTTGGTGATAAGTACTTACCAGCGAAACCGCTGACGTATGGCAGTAAAGAAGGGGCACAGGAAGCGCACGAAGCGATCCGTCCTTCAAATGTGGGTGTTAAAGCGGAAGACCTGCAAGGTGTCGATGCTGATGCGCACAAACTTTACGCTTTGATTTGGAATCAGTTTGTCGCGTGTCAAATGACGCCAGCAGAATACGATTCAACAACCATCAGCGTAAAAGCAGCAGAATACACGCTTAAAGCGAAAGGCCGTATCCTTAAATTTGACGGCTGGACTCGTGTACAACGTCCAATGGGCAAAAACGAGGATACAATCCTTCCTGCGGTACAACTTGGCGATAAGCTAAGCTTAGAGTCACTTGACCCTAAACAGCACTTTACAAAGCCACCTGCGCGCTACACTGAAGCAGCACTGGTTAAAGAGCTGGAGAAACGAGGTATTGGTCGTCCGTCGACTTACGCATCGATCATTTCTACGATTCAAGATCGTGGTTACGTGAAAGTTGATCAGCGCCGTTTCTACGCTGAAAAAATGGGTGAAATTGTTACTGACCGCCTTGATGACAGCTTTAACGATTTGATGAACTACGACTTTACTGCGCGTATGGAACAGAAATTGGACCAAATCGCTGAAGGTGAAGTGAACTGGAAAGCTGTGTTAGACAACTTCTTTGCTGATTTTACTGGCGATCTTGAAAAAGCGGAGCTGGATGAGTCAGAAGGCGGTATGAAGTTAAACCACATCGTCATGACGGATATCGAGTGTCCGACGTGTAGCCGTCCAATGGGTATCCGTACTGCTTCGACAGGTGTGTTCTTAGGCTGTTCTGGTTACGCGTTACCACCAAAAGAGCGTTGTAAGACAACCATCAACTTGGGTGACGAAGAGGGTATTATTAACGTTCTAGAAGAAGACGTTGAAACGGCCGCGCTTCGTGCTAAAAAGCGTTGTCCGATCTGTGAAACGGCGATGGACGCATACCTGATTGATGACAAGCGTAAGATGCATGTTTGTGGTAATAACCCGAACTGTGAGGGCTACCTTGTTGAATACGGCGAGTTCAAAGTCAAAGGCTATGATGGTCCAGTTGTTGAATGTGACAAATGTGGCTCAGATATGGTGCTTAAGAACGGTCGCTTTGGTAAATACATGGACTGTACGAGTGAAACGTGTAAGAACACTCGTAAGATTCTGAAGAATGGCGAAGTCGCGCCACCGAAAGAAGATCCTGTTCATTTCCCCGAGTTACCATGTGAAAACTCAGATGCGTATTTCGTACTTCGTGATGGTGCTTCAGGTCTATTTATGGCGGCAAGCAACTTCCCTAAATCGCGCGAGACACGTGCTCCTTTGGTTGCTGAACTGGCACGTTTTGAAGAGCGTTTACCTGAGAAGTTCAAATACCTAGCGACCGCACCGCAAGAAGATCCTGATGGTCGTCCTGCAGTTGTACGCTTTAGTCGCAAAACAAAAGAGAACTACGTTCGTTCGGAAGATAACGGCAAACCATCTGGTTGGACAGCGCTCTTTGTTGAAGGTAAGTGGGAAGTCACAGATAAGCGTAAAAAAGCGAAAGCATAAAAATGCACCATTAAAGTAATGTAAAAAGGCAGCGATATCGCTGCCTTTTTTGCGTAGGGGCCGACAGTTTTCTTCTGCGCATTCTTCCTTTAATCGACCTTTCCTCACTTTAACAAGCACCATTGTCGCTAGAAAACACCAGAGTCACGATTTATTGGTAGCGAACGTATTTTTTATGTAAAAAACATTCGTCGTAACTTTCATTTTGCGTTCATATATTTGTTATATATTAAGCTCAAAAAGTCGGTGGTGTAGTGAATCCGTTCGTAAATTGTTTTCATAATGTAATCGTTTGCTTTTGCATGTGTGATCTAGATATCGTCTTGAGTAAGCAAGAACTGTATGGAACACAGAATGGCGTATTAAAAATTGTAATTTAGAACCTGCTTAGATAATTTATTACAAAAATTAGTGCAACTGTGTGCATTTTGCGTCGAAAAATAAGAAAAGAGTGGACGTTGCATACTGGAAGTGCCGTAGCTTTTTTATCGTGTTGTAAGAGTTCAAAGAAACTCCTGATACGGTTACTAAATGTATTCGCTTGACTCCCCGAGTATGACTCATTCAAGCGAGTACCAAATCCAAGCTATAACGATATGGAGAACAACAAATGGCTGGTGTTTTGGGAATGATTCTTGCTGGCGGTGAAGGCTCCCGTTTGAGACCTTTAACAGAATCTCGTAGTAAACCTTCGGTACCGTTTGGTGGTAGCTATCGATTGATCGATTTTGCTCTAAACAATTTTGTAAATGCGGATTTAATGCGCATTTACGTCCTCACCCAATTTAAATCTCAATCTTTGTTCCATCATTTAAAAAAGGGCTGGAACATTAATGGCATCACTGACCGCTTTATCGATCCTATTCCTGCTCAAATGCGCACTGGTAAGCGTTGGTACGAAGGAACGGCAGACGCGATCTATCAAAACCTCCGTTTTATGGAACTAGAGGAACCGGATCAAGTTTGTATTTTTGGTTCTGACCATATCTATAAGATGGATATTAAACAAATGCTGAACTTCCACTCAGAGAAACAGGCTTCTCTGACGGTATCTGCATTGCGTATGCCACTAAAAGAGGCGTCGCAATTTGGGGTTATCGAAGTGGACAGTGAAGGTCGCATGATAGGTTTTGAAGAGAAACCAGCAAACCCCAAGTCGATTCCTGGCGATCCTGATTACGCTTTAGTTTCAATGGGTAACTACGTTTTTGAAGCTCAGGTGTTATTCTCTGAGTTGGTTGAAGATGCGGATAATGAAGCTTCATCACATGATTTTGGGAAGGACATTATTCCTAAGATGTTCCCTCGAGGTGACGTGTTCGTGTATGACTTCAGTACTAACAAAATCAGCGGTGAAAGAGAAGAGGTGTACTGGCGTGACGTGGGAACCATTGATGCGTACTGGGAAGCGCACATGGATCTACTAGAAAAAGACGCACCGTTTTCACTATATAACCGTAAATGGCCGCTGCATACTTATTATCCTCCACTGCCGCCAGCGACATTTACAGACTCTGATAATGGCCGTGTTCAGATCATCGACAGTTTGGTATGTAATGGCAGTTACGTCAGAGGCTCAAGAATAGAAAAGTCGGTGCTTGGGTTCCGCAGTAATATTGCATCTGCTTGCGATATCAGCGAATGTATCCTTCTTGGTGACGTGAAAATTGGCGAAGGCTGTGTTTTACGTCGTGTGATTGTCGATAAGGATGCCGATATTGCTCCTGGTACTCAGATTGGTGTGAATCTTCAAGAAGATAAAAAACACTTCCACGTGTCTGAGGAGGGCATTGTTGTTATTCCGAAAGGAGCTCGTGTTGGCTACTAACAACTTATCTATTCTGTTTGTAGCTTCTGAGGTCGAAGGTCTCATTAAAAGTGGTGGCTTGGCAGACGTTGCCAAGGCACTACCGGAAGCCCTTCATAACCTACAGCAAGACGTAAGAATTACCATCCCTGCGTACAGCAGTATTGATAAACTCGCTGACGCAGAAGTTGTATTAGAAACAGAACTAACATCATGGCCGCATACGGAGTATCGAGTTCTGCGGCTCATGCTAGGTCAAAATCCTGTTTATCTGATTGATTGTCAGCCGTATTTCAATCGACCATCGATGTATGCGGAGAACAACCAAGCGTATACCGATAACGGTGAGCGCTTTGCGTTTTTTAGTGCGGCATGTTTAGACATGTTGCCGAAGCTTGCTTTTCAGCCAGGTATCATACACGCGAACGATTGGCACACTGGTCTTGTTCCATTTTTGCTCAAGCACAGGTATAGCAATGATCCGTTTTTTGCTCATACTAAAAGCGTCATTTCAATTCACAATGCGGTCTTTAAAGGCGTATTTAGTTATGAAGACGTGCAGTGCTTGCCAGAGTTTCATTGTCGAAACGTTCCCGATGCTGCGGTGAGTGCAACGCATATTACTATGCTCAAAGCTGGTGTAATGAATGCCGATAAGATAAACGCGGTCAGCCCTACGTACGCAGAGGAACTCAAAACAGAGCTTGGCAGTCATGGAATGGCTTGGGAGTTTCAGCAACGCGCGCAGGACTTAGTTGGTATTTTGAACGGTTGTGATTACAGTGCTTGGAACCCGGAAACGGATACTTACTTGCCAGTTAATTACTGCGCTGACCAACAAAGTATGACGCAAGGCAAGAAAGCGTGTAAACAAGCATTACAACTGCGGCTAAATTTGCCTGAAAAAGATGTAGCCATGTTCGGTATGGTTTGTCGGTTGACCCAGCAAAAAGGTGTGCATTACTTGTTGCCTGCTTTGGCCGATTTTTTGAAGCACGATGTTCAACTAGTTGTCGTTGGGACCGGAGACCCTGTACTAGCCGCTCAGCTAGAAGAGGTTGCTGCACAGTTTTCTAGTAAATTTGTCTTCGTAGAAGCCTATGATAATGAACTTGCGCATATCGTTGAAGCGGGTTCTGATTTCTTTCTGATGCCTTCTGAGTTTGAACCATGTGGTTTAAACCAAATCTATAGTATGGCTTATGGGACATTGCCGATAGTACGTGGTGTCGGTGGTCTAAAAGACAGCGTCAACGATTATGATGTGAACCCTTCTGAAGCGACGGGGTTTGTTTTTTTCGAACCGACACCGCAGGCATTGTTGTTAACGATGCTAAGAGCACTGTTGCTCTATGCTCAAAACGAACCTGAAGTGAATAAAGTACAGTTGCACGCGATGCAACAAGATTTTTGTTGGCAAAAGGCCGCAGAAGCTTATTTGCAACTTTACAATTCGGCGTTAAATTGACTTAAAATTGTAACGAAAGGCACCGAATAAGGTGCCTTTATTATCTTGAGTAAGGGGAGTGTGGTAGGATGGCTTTTTACTCAATAGCACGACCTTTTTGATACTTGAATATGACCCAGCCGCTACTTTTTCATAAAACCTATTTGCACCCTACTAGTCATGAGTGGGTTGTATTTGTGCATGGTGCTGGCGGTAGCTCTTCTATCTGGTTCAAGCAAATCAAAGCTTACAAGCAACACTTTAACTTATTGCTGATCGATTTAAGAGGTCATGGAAAGTCAAATCAGTTACTTAAAGAGCTCATTGCCAGCCGTTATACCTTTACGGAAGTTACCCAAGATATTTTGAAAGTATTGGATCATTTAAAGATCCAATCCGCTCATTTTGTCGGTATGTCACTTGGTACCATTATTGTTCGAAACCTTGCTGAATTATCAGCAGAGCGCGTGCGTTCAATGGTACTCGGTGGCGCTGTCACAAGGCTCAATACTCGTTCTCAAATATTGGTTAAATTAGGTAATTTTTGTAAGCATATCCTGCCGTACATGTGGCTCTACAAACTTTTTGCGTACATTGTTATGCCACAGAGAAGCCAGCGAGAGTCTCGCCATCTTTTTATTCGTGAGGCCAAGAAGCTTTGCCAAAAAGAATTTAAACGTTGGTTTATTCTTGCTGCTGATGTAAATCCTTTAATGAAGTATTTTAAAGATCGAGAGTTACCCATTCCCACACTCTATTTAATGGGCGACAGAGATTACATGTTTATTAAGCCTGTTAAAGAAATGGTTGCGGCGCATAAGCTTAGTGTTTTACGAGAGATCCCCAACTGTGGTCATGTCTGTAATGTTGAGCGGCCTGAAGATTTCAACCAACATTCCATCGAATTTATTAAGCAGCAAACGGTTTCTGCTTAGCGCTGAATAAATCGATTGAGTAGGAGTAGGGGAGTTATTAAGGCTCCCCTATTTGATGTCCACATTGCCAACAAGCACCAAACTGCCCCTCGTTTACCTCATGGCACTTCGGGCACTGCCAATCTTGATACTCATTTCCATCGGATTGTTTGCGGTAGGCTTGTACTATTCCTTCTGCTTTTACTCGTTGTTTGGCGTCAAAAAGCCAGACATAAGGATCGGTATCATCACTAAACGGCAGCTCTCCTTTTAAACCGAAAATACCTTCTCCGCGGACTTCACAATAGACTTGCTCGGTTTTCAATAATTCGCACACGATATGCGCTTCTGCTGGGTTTTTAGCAATGAATATTTTCATTAAACACGTCCACTTACTAATTATGAGTTTTGCTGACTCGGTGTTGGCCTTACTTTATTCATAACCCATTTAGTGATGATTGGAAACAGCCCCAGTAACGCAAAAGAGGCCAATACCGCAGGTGAAATAATGCCTGACAGGCTTTCAATTGTTGCTAACTGAGTACCGGCGTTTAAGTAAACTGCAGTGCCTGGCAACATACCTACTTGGCTAGTAAGGTAAAATCGACCTACAGACATTGGCGTTAAGCCCATCAACAAGTTGATAAGAAAGAAAGGGAATACCGGAATGAGACGCAAGGAAAATAGATAAAATGCACCGTCTTTTTCGACACCTTGGTTAATTGCGATTAACTTATTGCCAAACTTGTTTTGTACCCAGTCACGCAGCAAATATCGGCTGCTTAAAAATGCTAGTGTTGCACCCATAGTACTGGCGAAAGAAACCAGTAATAAGCTCGTCCAAAAACCAAATAGAGCCGCACCAAGTAATGTAACCACAGCTGCCCCAGGAATAGAAAAAGCGGTAATTGCAATGTAGGCAAAAAAGTAAATAGCTGCCGAAAAAACAAAGTTCTGATCGATGTATGTGGTCAGCGCTTCTTGTTGTGCTTTTGCATTTTCCAACGTTAAATACTGACTAAAGTTAACGCCTAAAAAGATAATGATCGCGACCAGGATTAGGCCTAATATCAGTTTCTTATTCATATTTATGATTCCAATTTGGGATATATGTAATAAGACAGAAGGAAAGTCGAAAAAATTTCACAAAAAAACCGCAGATTAGACTGCGGTTTTACAAGATAGTTTTTAAGGCCGACTTTTATTGGAGGCCGTTCATCAACTCGTCTCGGCGAGCTTGAGGTACAACGCTCCAATGAGTACCGTTAATAGCCCCTTCTAGTGCCCATAACAGCTCAATGTTGACGGTTGCAGAGTGCGTATCTCTTATCGCTTTATAAGCGTTAAGTGCACCTTCCTCTTCCAGTTTTTCTACTGACTCAATGCCTGCTTTTTTTAGCATGCGTTCAGTCGCTAGTCGTAAGTTAGGCAAATCTTTTAAGCGATTAGGCTTTGTAGTTGCTTGCTGTTCTTTTTCAAGCTTTGCCTTTTTCAACGATTGGTTAGCTACTTCGATTAAGCGTTCGCTAGACTCCCATAAATCGTTGGAAATTGCGTAGTACTTAGTAACGACTGGGAAGCCAMGTTTTTTATAAACGTAAGGCTTTAGCCCTTGTTTCTCGAAGTCAGATGAAGTTTGTTGGTCTGCTCTTATATGAAGCTGATTATTTACAACTAGTGCAAACATTGTTTCATCAGCGAATAGTCCGAAGCCACCAAACATTGAGCGCGACTTGATATTACCAAGTGCCTCAAATAGCTTCATAGAGTCTTTGAGTATCGGTTTATCCATGTTTTGTTATCTCGGTGTAATTAATATTACGCCACCAAAAGTCAGGTCCGAGAGAGTAGCAAACATGCGCAAAAGCAATGTCATTACAGGGTAAAGTCATCGCTTGCACACTTGCCATCGGTAACCCCGCTACCTTCCATATAGTACTATGGTTCAGGCCGGAGGCTTTGCGTCCCACCCTTTCGAATGGTTTGCCCTGTGCGTGACAGAATGAGCATACTTCGTATATTGAATTAACATCACATTTTACCCGTAAAAGTGTGATTCTGGTTCAATAAAAAGTGTCGACAAGCGCATATTTGTGCATATTTGAGAATAAGGCGGGATGATCTCGAGGTTGTGAGGGAGTGTGATTTACCTACATATAAAACAGAGACTTAGAGATTCGAGATTTTTTGTCTAACAAACCTAAGTCAGGGAAAAGTTATTTAGATATAAAAAATAAGCGCCCTTTTAGAGCGCTTATTTGACATCGTTATATTTGGCGAATTTTAGTTCATTTTCTTCACGGTGTTTCGAATTACAAGCTCAGGTTGCATTTCGAAAATTCGCTTTTCGTGTTCTTTATCTTTGATTCGCTCAAGTAGGATCTCGAACGCATTTTTACCCACACGACGTTTAGGTTGGTGGATAGTGGTTAACGGTGGAGAGAAGTATTCCGCAAGCTCGATGTTGTCGTAGCCGATCACTGAAATATCATCAGGAACTTTGATACCGTTTTGTTGTAGGCGGCTCATTAGGCCCAGAGCCATTGTGTCGTTAAAACAGAATACCGCTGTCGGACGTTTGTCCATTGCTGTAATTTTATCTGCGACTAATACGGCCGTATCACATTCAAAGTTACCTTCGAGGATCCAATCTTCATTTACAGCTAGGTTTGCTTCGCTCATCGCGCGACGGAAACCTGCAATGCGCTCTTGGCAAGCAAGTTTTTCAAAATGACCGCTTAGACAAGCAATATCAGTATGGCCATTGTCGATCAGATGTTTGGTTGCGATGTAGCCACCTTCTTCTGAGTTATCCATGATCTTGTCCGCTTGTGAGCTTTCTGGACCCCAATCCATGACCACTTTAGGAATGTCGGCATGACGGTCAAGCATCTCTTTAAGCTCTTCGGTTAAGTCAGAACACATCACTAGGATGCCATCAACACGTTTTTCAGCCAGCATACGGATGTAATCGCGTTGTTTTTCGTAAATCCCACCCGTATTACACAGAATCAGAGTGTAGCCTTGGCGGTAACAGTAGCTCTCAACCCCGTCAATCACTTCTGAGAAGAATAGGTTGGTTGACTGCGTTACTAACATGCCAATAGTACGAGTTGAGTTGCACTTTAGGCTGCGTGCAACCGCACTTGGCGCGTAATTCAACTCGTCCACGGCTTTCATTACTTTTTCTTGCGTTGCTTCTGCAACGAAACGCGTTTTATTGATAACGTGCGAAACTGTCGTAGTGGAAACGCCGGCTAAGCGAGCAACGTCTTTTATAGTGGCCATAAATGGTGTCCTGTATCGAGCTACTGAAATATGTCGTGTTGGATGTACCTGATGCTCTAATGGTTTTACACCCAGCAATCTAAGGTTGGCGCTAAGTGTTTCGGCAGCGGTTGGTCCAAGTACGACAAAAGGGTACGTAGCAGCATCGGTCGATGAATTTTATCTTTTTTCTATCTGATGAGAAATTGCCATCAACCTGTTAAAAAACACAAAAACCGCTATATTTCAGCGGTTTACATATAAATCATATTTAATCGTTTGCGCTCACATTTTAGCCCTATGTGGACTGACTAGCAATGTTTTCAGCAAGAGATTTGTGTATTTGAAGTCACATTTTGACTGCTAAATAACCAAGCGTCTTTGAGCTAAGTTAAGGCAAACGAATAATATACCCAACTTACTTACATTCAGTTATTTCAGGTATACAGGAAGCCCGATAGGCGGGCTCCTTAAAAAATAGGCGGCAATTATTCCCCAATAAGGTAAGCGCTGTCTAGTTTACAAAATGCAACTAATAGTTTCGCGACGCTCGAGTAGAACCCAAATTCGTCGAATTGTTTACATTTGTCTGCAAACTGAGGTAACCAAGACATCAACTGTTGCTGGATAAAGTCGTTTTGTTTAACGAAGGCTTCTTCCATGTGTTTTTCTTGCTCAAGTTCGTTTGAGCGGATAATCATGTTGCCGAGAAAGTCGAGTTCAACGGCTAAGTGGTCCGCAGGCTCTTTTAGATTTTCATCTACTTGAACGCCAAATTCTGCCATCAACTTTTCCATTTCCTCGGCTGGCTTGTCATTCAGCAAACCTGATTCACCGATGTACATCGATGCGTAAGGAAGAGCGCCATATTTTTCTGTCTTCAAAAACAGTTCACAAAAGTCAGCAGCAAGCTCCAATTGAGCGTCTTCACGATCTTGCAATCGGTTTAGCGCATCAACGAGGCTATCAACGGCTGGTTTCAGCGACTCATTTTCACCTAAACCTGCTAGAAAACTGCGAATTTCAACACTGTGGTAGGCTTCCTGCTCTTTCTCTGTTAGTTCTTTTGCGAACAAGCTCGAAAACCACCAGTAAATTTCAGCGCGTTTTTCATTAAAAGCTTTCACTTCTTGCATTTTGGGCTCCTGAATGATGCTTCAAGTTGTGCATCACAAAGTCAATTAGGGATATCCCCTAAGTGTAATCAATTAAAATGAATAGCAGTAACTATAATTATTATGTTTTATGGTCAAAAATTAACGTTTATTAATAGCGATGGGTAAGCTTGTTTTGAATCAATAAAAACGCTAAATCTTGCTTTTTAATGTATCTATGACTAGAAATGTTACTAGTTATGAATAGAATACGTCTTGGATAATAAGAAGACAGAAAAGTGGTGTAAATGAGCTATCACGTATTAGTCGTAGAAGATGATGTTGTAACTCGTAGTAAGCTTGCGGGATATTTCCAAAATGAGGGTTACCAAGTCAGCGAAGCAGAGAGTGGCGCAGAAATGCGTGAGGTCCTGCAAGCGGGCGATGTAGACCTGATCATGCTGGATATCAACCTGCCGGGTGAAGACGGCCTGATGCTTACTCGTGAATTACGTAGCCAATCGGATATTGGTATCATATTAGTAACAGGACGCACGGATAGCATTGATAAAATCGTAGGCCTAGAAATGGGCGCTGACGATTATGTGACAAAACCTTTTGAACTGAGGGAATTGTTGGTTCGCGTTAAAAACTTGCTGTGGCGTATTTCAGCAGCGCGTAGCGGTAGCGCGAAAGCGAACGAAACCAGTGAAGAACATATTGTACGTTTTGGAGAGTGGACATTCGACATTCAACGTCGTGCGCTGAGCCGTAACGGCGAACCCGTAAAATTGACCAAAGCAGAATACGAACTTTTGGTGGCGTTATCGTCTTACCCTAACCAGGTGTTAAGTCGCGAGCGTATTTTGAATATGATCAGCCACCGAGTTGATGCTCCCAATGATCGTACTATTGATGTTCTTATTCGACGTATGCGCGCAAAAATGGAGTTTGATCCAAAGAACCCGCAAATTTTTGTGACGGTGCACGGCGAAGGCTATATGTTTGCTGGTGATTAAACTGAACAAACCTAAGTCTTAAAAAGAAAAGGAGAGCTTCGGCTCTCCTTTTTTGTGGTTTCAAGATAGTACTACTTTGCTTCAACCATTGGTGTTTGGCCGACAGTATCACGCAATCTTTGCCAAATGCTGCCCAAGTACTCATGCCAATAAAGCTCCGTTTGTTCTAAGTAACGCGCTTTAGGTGAGTATTTATCCCAAGGTTGACTGATTTCGCTAATAGCTAAGAAGTTGGTCGGGGCTGGGATTGGTTTAATGCCTGCTGCGTTGAACTCATACAATGCACGGTTCATGTGGCTCGCAGAAGTGACTAACACAATCTCCTTTTGTTGAACGAATGCAGCCGCTTGACGCGCCTCTTCCCACGTATCTTTCGCATCTTCTAATAAAATGATATCGGATTTCGCGACTCCCAACGCAAGGGCAACGTTCGCCATCATTCTCGCATGGCTAATTTCAGAACCGCCAGCATAGCCAGACAAAATTAATTTAGCACCTGGATACATTCTTAAAATACGAATGCCTTCAGTTAAGCGCATTAATGCTGCACGGCTTAACTGCGAGGTGGGTGGAATTTCGTCATCGATAACATGACCATTCCCTAAAACCATCACGTAGTCGATGGTGCCAGAAACTGGCAAAAAGGCTTTATGCTCTCGCTCTAATGGCATAAGAAGCTTGGTTGAAACAGGTTGGAAGGCAACAAGAAAAATGCCAACAAAAGAGAATAGAACAACGAAGCAGCCAGTTTTACGTTTTGTGGTAAAACTAATGAGAGCAAGACCCAACAAGCCTATCAGCAGCAATGCCGGAAGTGGCATAAGCAAGGCTGACACTACTTTCTTCAGCTCAAACATACATAAATAGTCCGAAAAAACATCAATTGATAATAAAAATGAGGGTACCCCTCTTTATTCCTGCTTTCCTTGTGCCAGAATAGCGGCACAATCCGTTATGATAACTCAGCAGAAGTGACAGAAGACCGCAATTTCGACGATATCGCCCACAAATTTGCAAAAAATATTTACGGCTCCGACAAAGGGGAGATCCGCCAAATCATTGTGTGGGAAGATTTTCTACAGATTCTAAGTGAATTAGATGCTGACCAGCAACCCCTAGAGGTGTTGGATGCTGGTGGTGGTTTGGCACAAATGTCGCAAAAGCTTGCTAAGCTCGGACATCGAATCGCTTTATGTGATCTATCTTCGGAAATGCTGCAGTTGGCTAAGCAGGATATTGAAAAAAACGGTTTGCTTGAGCAGTATCGCCTGATTCATTCGCCTGTCCAATCCATTGGTGAGCATATGGATGAACAGGTGGATCTTGTTATGTTTCACGCCGTCATGGAGTGGTTGGTCGATCCTAAGGCCGCACTTGAAACGGTACTAGAACAAGTAAAACCGGGAGGCATCGCATCAGTGATGTTCTATAACCACCATGGTTTAGTCTATAAAAACGTGGTTTGTGGCAACATTCCTCATATATTAGACGGCATGCCTCACCGAAAAAGATTTAAACTACAGCCGCAAAAAGGCTTAAAACCTGAAGAAGTCTACCAATGGATAGAAGATTCAGGCTTTAGTATTTGTGGTAAATCTGGTATCCGCTCATTTAGTGATTACATAGGCAATATGCAATACATGGGCGATTACGAGTTTGAAGATGTGTTGGCGCTAGAAAAACAACTTTGTCGACAAGAGCCATACCTCTCATTAGGCCGCTACATTCATGTGTGGGCTAAAAAGAACGATAAACAGGAATAACAATGAGTGAGATGACTCTCAATGCTGCAGAGCAACCAATCGATGAGTTGGTTGGCTGGGTTAAGCAGCACGATTTCTCGTTGAACCTGACCACAGAGCGATTGGCATTCTTAATAGCCATTGCCGTACTGAGTAATGAAAGGTTCGATGAAGAATTGGGTGAAGGTGAATTGCATGATGCGTTTGCCATCGTCACTCGATTATTTGATGAGACTGGCGAAGCATCCGCTTTTCGTGCTAACAACGCCATCAACGAGATGGTAAAGCAGCGCCTTATTAGCCGTTTTGTCAGTGAGATTACTGATGGAGCGAGCATTTACCGCTTGTCGCCTTTAGCGATAGGAATTACCGATTACTACGTGCGTCATCGTGAGTTCTCGAAACTGCGCCTTTCTATTCAACTGTCTATGGTGGCAGATGAAATGGCGAAAGCGATTGAGGCAGCACAAAAAGGTGGCACACCGGGCCACTGGAAGAAAAACGTATACGGAGTTTTAAAATATTCTGTAGGCGAAATCTTCGATCAAATCGATCTTAACCAACGTGTGATGGATGAGCAGCAGCAATCTGTAAAACAACAAATTGCCGATCTGCTAAATAAAGACTGGCGCGAAGCGATCAACAACTGTGAAGCGCTCCTATCAGAAACATCAAGCACGTTGCGTGAACTTCAAGATACGCTGCAAGCCGCCAGTGATGAACTGCAAACTCAGATCCTAGATATTCAAGAAATTGTGTACGGCGATCCTGAGCTAGAGTTCATCGAAGAAGCGTTGTTTGGTCTGCAAATGAAGCTGGATCGAATCACAAGCTGGGGCCAGCAAGCGATCGACCTTTGGATTGGTTACGACCGACATGTGCACAAGTTCATCCGTACTGCAATTGATATGGATAAGAACCGTGCGTTTAGCTCGCGTCTACGTCAATCCGTCAAAGATTACTTCGATGCGCCTTGGTATCTGACTTATGCAGATGCGGAAAGGCTTTCTGACCTTCGTGATGAGGCCCTAGTCCTGCGTGATGACGAGGTAACGGGTCAAGTTCCGATGGAAGTAGAATACGAAGAGTTTCAACAAGTCAATGATGAGTTGTCTGAACGAATTGGTGACATGCTAAAAGCGCATAAAGATCAAGGCACGCCAATCGACTTGAGTGTGGTATTGCGAGATTACCTTGCACAGCATCCTTACACTCATCATTTTGATTTAGCTCGCATTATCGTTGATCAAGCCGTACGTCTGGGGTATTCAGAATCGGATTACCAAGCGATTCAACCGGACTGGAAAGCAATCAACGAATTTGGGGCAAAGGTACAAGCGAATGTCATCGACCGATACTAATGAATACATGTCAGAGAATCTGGCAAAAGCAATCTCTAACCCTCTGTTCCCAGCGCTAGACAGCATGCTACGAGCAGGGCGTCATATCTCAAGTGAAGATCTGGATAACCACGCGTTGTTATCGGACTTCGAACTTGAGCTTTCTTCTTTCTACCAGCGCTACAATACCGAATTGGTGAAAGCGCCAGAAGGTTTCTTCTACCTTCGTCCTCGTTCAACTTCTTTGATTGGCCGCAGTGTGCTTTCTGAGCTGGATATGCTGGTGGGTAAGGTACTGTGTTTCCTTTACCTAAGCCCAGAGCGTCTTGCGCACGAAGGTATCTTCACTAACCAAGAGCTGTACGACGAACTGCTTGCACTAGCAGATGAAAACAAGCTGATGAAGCTGGTGACCAACCGTGCTACCGGTTCTGACCTTGATAAAGAAAAGCTGTTTGAAAAAGTACGCACGTCACTTCGTCGTCTACGCCGCCTAGGCATGATCATCAACATTGGTGAGACCGGTAAATTCAGCATCAGTGAAGCGGTATTCCGCTTTGGTGCCGATGTACGTATTGGCGATGATATGCGTGAAGCGCAGCTACGTCTGATCCGTGATGGTGAAGCGGTAGTGCACACCAAAGAGCCAAGCCAAGGCAGCCTATTGTCTGAAGAAGATCAAGACGACCAAGCCCAAGAAGAAACAACAGAAGAGGGTGAAGCATGAGCATGATTGAACGCGGTAAATACCAATCGCTGACCATGGTCAACTGGAACGGCTTCTTTGCCCGTACGTTTGACATCGATGGTCTGGTCACCACGCTATCAGGTGGTAACGGTGCAGGTAAATCAACCACAATGGCGGCGTTCATCACCGCATTGATTCCTGACCAAACGCTACTGCATTTCCGTAACACGACAGAAGCAGGCAGCAGCCAATCGTCTCGCGATAAAGGTTTGTACGGTAAGTTACAGCCGGGCGCATGTTACGCGGCGCTAGACGTGGTGAACTCACGTAACCAACGCCTACTGTTTGCAGTAAAACTACAGCAAGTTGCGGGTCGTGATAAGAAAGTAGACATCAAACCGTTTGTTATCCAAGGTCTTCCTAGCCATGTGAAACCAACGGATATCTTGGTTGAAAGCGTATCTGCGACTCAAGCTCGTGTACGTCAAATCAACGAAGTAAAAGAATCGATCGCGGAATTTGAAGGTGTTCAATTCAAAGCCTTCTCTTCTATTGTTGATTACCATGCGCAGATGTTTGAATTCGGTGTGATTCCGAAGAAACTGCGTAACTCTGGTGACCGCTCTAAATTCTACCGCTTGATCGAAGCATCGCTTTACGGTGGTATTTCAAGTGCGATTACGCGCTCGCTACGTGACTACCTTCTGCCACAAAACGGCGGCGTGAAGAAAGCGTTCCAAGATATGGAATCGGCGCTGCGTGAAAACCGCATGACGCTAGAAGCAATCAAAACTACGCAAGCAGACCGTGACTTGTTCAAACACTTGATTACAGAGTCGACCAATTATGTGGCAGCGGACTATATGCGCCATGCCAACGAGCGTCGTAAAAAACTAGAACAGACACTGTCTTTGCGTTCAGAGTTATTTGGTTCTCGCGAGACCTTGATTGAGCAAAACAACCTGCTTAACCGCGTTCAAGAAGAGCTGGAACTGCTGATCGAATCAGAATCTTCTTTAGAGCAAGACTACCAAGCGGCTTCGGATCACTTGCAACTGGTGCAAAACGCGCTGCGTCAGCAAGAGAAGATAGAACGCTACCAAGAAGATCTTGAAGAGCTGAGCGAGCGTCTTGAAGAACAAATGATGGTAGTGGAAGAAGCGCAAGAACGCGTGATGATGGCTGAAGAGCAAGCGACCGTTGCAGAAGAAGAGGTGGACAGCCTTAAGACGCAACTTGCCGATTACCAGCAAGCTCTTGACGTTCAGCAAACTCGCGCGCTTCAATATCAACAAGCCGTTCAAGCGCTGGAGAAAGCGAAGCAGCTACTTGGCGATGACAGCCTAACGGCGGAATCCGCACAAGCGTTAGTGGCGGAGCTGAAAAACAAAGAGTCGGAAAATACCAATACGTTGTTGTCTGTGAAACATAAGCTCGATATGTCATCAGCTGCGGCAGAGCAGTTTGATACTGCATTGAAGCTTGTACAGAGCATCGTTGGCCCTGTTGAGCGCAAAGAAGCCTCTGAGCACGCAAAATTGGCAATCGCTAAAGCTCGAGAATCACAGCAAATTGCACAAAACGAACAGCAATGGCGAGCGCAGCATCGCGATCTTGAGCGTAGCCTCAATCAGCAACGTCAAGCGCGTGAACTGGTTGCTGAATACAAAAAGCAATATCACGTCGAGCTAACCGATGAAGTTACGTTTGAACAAGAACGTGAACGTCATGCGACGCAAATCGAATCACTAGAGATAGCTCAAGAAGAAGTTCGTGATCAGCGTGGTGAACAGCGCCGTCTAGAGCAAAACGCGGCGGCAGAAATCAGTAAACTTGAAGCGATAGCGCCAGCTTGGATTGCGGCTAATGATGCGCTAGAGAAACTGAGAGAGCAGAGTGGGGCAGACCTTGAGGATCGCCATGCGGTAATGAACCACATGCAGGTTGTTCTTGAGCAAGAAAGGGCGCTGTCCTTAGCTAAAGATAAACTTGCTGAGCGTCGCAGTCAGCTTGACACTGAGATTGAACGTCTTGCTTCCCCTGGTGGCTCAAACGATCCTCGCCTGAAAGGTTTGGCTGATACTTTAGGCGGTGTATTACTGTCTGAGATCTACGATGACATCACGATTGATGACGCGCCTTACTTCAGTGCGATGTACGGTCCGGCTCGTCACGCTATCGTTGTTTCTGACCTGTCAGGTATCGAAGAGAAACTGGTAGAGCTAGACGACTGTCCAGAAGACTTGTACATCATTGAAGGTGACATCGATGCCTTTGATGACAGCTCGTTCGATGCAGAAGAGTTAGAGGGCGCGGTTTGTGTTCGCATGAACGATCGCCAAATGCGTTACTCTCGCTTGCCTGAGATCCCATTGTTTGGTCGTGCGGCACGTGAGCAGCGTTTAGAGTTGCTGCGTAACGAACGAGAAGAAGTGGTAGAGAAGCACGCAAAAGCGGCGTTTGACTCTCAGAAAATGCAGCGTTTGTACCAAGCATTTAACCAATTTGTGTCTAACCATATTCAAGTTGCTTTTGACGCCGATCCAGAACAAGCACTCGCAACCATTCGTGATAAGCGTAACCAAATCGCTCGCGTGCTGGCGGATCTGGATGCAAAAGAGCAGCAGCAACGCTCTCAGCTTCAAACTAGTAAGCAAGCACTGTCTTCTCTGGACAAGTTATCATCACACATGGTGCTTGTTGAAGATGAATCATTGCAAGCGCGTTTTGATGAGCTAGAAGAGAAAATCGCTCAGCTTGCAGAGGCGAAAAACTTCTTAAACAACCATGCAAAAGCCGTCGCGCAACTAGAGAATATTGCGTCTGCGCTTGATGCTGACCCAGAGCAATTTGATGCACTAGAAGCAGAATACAAAGCGGCAGATGAACAGTTACAAGATCTTAAGAAGCAAATCTTTGCACTCTCGGATCTGGTTGAACGTCGTCACTACTTCGCTTACTCAGACTCGGTTGATCTTCTGAACAAAAGTAGCGAACTGAGTGAGCAGCTAAAAGCGAAGTTGGTTCAAGCTGAACAGACTCGTACTCGTTCTCGTGAAGAGTTGAAGCAAGCACAAGGACAAATGAACCAATACAACCAAGTATTGGCGTCTTTGAAGAGTTCGCATCAAGCTAAGCAAGAAACCGTACAAGAGTTCAAACAAGAGCTGCAAGAGTATGGCGTAAATGCCGACGAAGGTGCGGAAGAGCGTGCAATGCGCCGTCGTGACGAGCTGCACGAACGCTTACATACTTCACGTAGTCGTAAGAGTGAATACGAGCGCACGATAACGTCGACCGAGCTTGAGATGAAAGGCTTAGCGAAACGTCTGAAGAAAGTGCAGAAAGAATACGCAGAGCTGCGCAAATTTGTCGTTGCAGCGAAAGCGGGTTGGTGTTCAGTACTTCGCTTAGCGCGTGAAAACGATGTTGAGCGTCGTCTACACAAGCGCGAACTGGCTTACATGTCGGCGGATGAATTGCGTTCGATGTCGGATAAATCATTGGGTGCGCTGCGTTTAGCGGTTGCGAACAATGACGA
This sequence comes from Vibrio sp. T13N, assembly GCF_032970445.1. NCBI lineage: Bacteria > Pseudomonadati > Pseudomonadota > Gammaproteobacteria > Vibrionales > Vibrionaceae > Vibrio > Vibrio sp. T13N. The sequence continues at coordinate 41,111 of NZ_JAWJYE010000012.1, read as the reverse complement.
CTTGCGTGATGCGCTGCGTCTATCAGAAGACAACGCACGTCCAGAGCGTAAAGTTCTGTTCTACATTGCTGTATACCAACATCTTCGTGAGCGTATTCGTCAGGATATCATCCGTACTGATGATCCAGTGGAAGCGATTGAAGAGATGGAAGTAGAGCTAGCGCGTCTAACGGAAGAGCTAACGCAACGTGAAAACCGCCTAGCGATCAGTTCTGAGTCGGTAGCGAGCATCATCAAGAAGACGATTCAGCGTGAGCAAAACCGTATTCGTATGCTGAACCAAGGCTTGTCGAATATCTCGTTCGGTCAGGTGAAGGGCGTACGTCTAAACGTGAAAATTCGCGAAAGTCACGAAGTGCTACTGAATGGTTTAGCGACACAACAAGAGCAGCATAAAGACCTGTTTGAATCGACTCGTTTTACCTTCTCAGAAGCGATGGCGAAACTGTTCCAACGCGTGAACCCACACATCGATATGGGCCAACGTTCACCGCAAGTTCTGGGTGAAGAGCTACTGGATTACCGTAACTACCTAGAGCTAAGTGTAGAAGTGAACCGTGGTACAGACGGTTGGCTACAGGCCGAGTCTGGCGCGCTATCAACAGGTGAAGCGATCGGTACTGGTCAGTCAATCCTACTGATGGTAGTGCAAAGCTGGGAAGAAGAGTCTCGTCGTCTGCGCAGCAAAGACATTGTGCCTTGTCGTTTGCTCTTCTTGGATGAAGCAGCGCGTCTGGATGCTAAATCGATCGCGACATTGTTCGAATTGTGTGACCGTCTGGATATGCAACTTCTTATCGCGGCACCAGAAAACATCAGCCCAGAGAAAGGGACTACCTACAAGTTGGTGCGTAAGGTGTTTAAAGACCATGAGCACGTACACGTAGTTGGTCTACGTGGTTTTGGTCAAACGGATAAGCCTAAGACCGAAGCGCAAGAGATGATCGAAGAGTTTGAATCGTAAACTTCGAATCGAGCAAAACGCCCGCATTTATTGCGGGCGTTTTTGTATTTGTTAGCGGGAGGCTTCAAAGCGTATAAAATAAGCCGAGACTGTAGGACGACAGTCTCGGCTTATTAATAGAACTTAGCGGGGAGGCTAAGTTCTATTCCTCTGAAATATCGTCTCTGATATCGATCATTTCAGCAAGCTCTTCAAGTGCTTGGACAGAAAGCTCAGACAAGCGTTGTAAATGCTGGTCTAAGCTCTCTTGTTCTTCAAGCTCTGGTTCATCGTTATCTGTTTCTTTTGTTAGCATTTCTCAACCTCTCAAGTTGAGTAAGGGGAGACCTCATCATACTCAAAAGTTAAAGGAGAAAAGAAACGATCTATGTTGATTCTGTTAGCTCGATCATTGATTCAAGTTATAGGTGAGATAGGTTTGTTTAATAAGATGAGTAGGTAGACGGTTTTGGAAACGGAAACAAAAAACGCCAGCAATCCGAACAATTACTGGCGAATGATATTATGATTGGCGATTAGAACTGCGGTTTTACCCCAAACTGCTCTGCTGCGTAGGCGACACGTTCAATCGGCTTTGGATACTCGGCAGGTGTGCCGAGGCTCTCTATGTGTTTCAAACGAGGAAGCAAGCCTGCACCATTAGCGATTTGGATTGCTAAGCCAGGACGAGCGTTGAGCTCTAAAACCATAGGTCCTTCCTCTTTATCTAACACCATATCAGTACCCATGTATCCCAACCCAGTCATCTCCCACGCACTAGACGCAAGCTCAAGCAAACGCTCCCAGTGCGGGACTTGGAGGGTAGAAAGGTCTTTGCCGGTATCCGGATGGTGGGTGACTGGATGGTCGAATTGCACCGCTCGGATTGCTTTACCTGTGGCGATATCAATGCCCACGCCCACAGCGCCTTGGTGAAGGTTTGCTTTACCGTCCGACGCCGCCGTAGAACAGCGCATCATTGCCATAACAGGGTAGCCTTTAAATACGATGATCCGAACATCTGGTACGCCTTCATAACTGAAGCCATCAAAACAGTCATCAAACTTGATTAAGTTTTCAACCACAGCAACGTCATTTTTACCACCAAGAGAGAAAAGGCCAGCAAGCGCATTACTAATGTGACGCTCGACCTCATCCCGACCTATTGTAGAGCCGGAGGGTTTGGTATATACCCCGTTTTTGTGAGAGGTAACAACCAGAATGCCTTTACCGCCACTACCTTGTGCAGGTTTGATTACAAAACCAGGCCAATCTTGCACCATCTTATGGATGGTCTTTACTTCTGCTTGGTTATGAATAACGCCGATCAGGGCAGGGACTGTCGCCCCTGCTGCCTGCGCAATGATTTTAGTCTTGAGCTTGTCATCAACTAATGGGTATTTAGAACGATCATTGTAACGGCCGATATAACTGTGGTTACGTTTGTTCATCCCCATAATGCCTTTATGGCGAAGCTTAGCTGGCGAAGTAAAACTTTCGAACATCGTTTAGTCCTCCGCTAGTGGTTTGAAACGACGTAACTCAGTTAGACGGTAACCTGTGTAAGTACCTAGCAATAGAATACCGGCCAGAACAATCAACTGTAGACCAATGAAATTAAAGGTTAGGTGCTGAATGTATGAGTTCGTCATCGCTAAGTAAACCAATACTGCGGTGAGCAGTGAGCCCCCACCTTGCAGAGCAACTTCTTTCGCGCCTTCTTCTTCCCATAGGATAGACATACGTTCAATTGTCCAAGACAAGATGATCATCGGGAAGAACGTAATTGTTAAGCCTTCCGTTAAGCCCATCTTAAATGCGACTACTGTGAACACCGAAATGATCATAATAACGGTAATAATGACCGCTGATATCCGTGCTACAAGCAGTAAGTTCAACCTCGATAAGTAACTTCGAATAATCAAGCCTGTGCCAACGATCAGTAAGAAACCGACAATACCCGTTAATAGCTGGGTTTGAACAAATGCAACAGCAATCAGTACTGGCATGAAAGTACCGGATGTTTTTAGACCGATAATCACACGCAAGAACACCACGATAAGGGCACCGATAGGGATCAGCATGATGGTCTTAAACATTGCTTGTTCTTCAAGAGGCAAGCTATGAATTGAAATATTCAGCAGCCCATCAGCTTCTATCTTGTTGTTCGTCGCTTGCTGTGGAGTCATTTCTTGCTTGATCATTGAGAAATGAACTTGGCTATTTTTACCACCAACAAGATCAAGCAGGGATACATTCGACTCATCCCAAACTAATAAGTTTGGTTTCACGGCTTTCTGTTCGGAATTTGGTGAGAACAGTACCCAATCTTTACCTGACCAAACCTGAACCATTGGTTGAATGGTTTGGCGTCGACGGCCATCTTCTAGTTCGATAACACCGACAGTTTTGCTCTGTATACCTGCGGTAAGCAAAATATTATGTAGTGCATCAGTACGGCTGAAGTCATTCAGTAGTAGCGATGAGTTTTGACTGTCTGGGTCATTAAGCGCTTTGATGAGTTCACGAGTAAAGGTCACATTGTCGGCAGAACGACTCATCGCACGCTCAACAAGGGCATTTGCCGCCGCAGCTTGTGGCGCTGATAGAGTTGGTGGCGTAATGTCTTCAGTTGGTGGTAGAGGCGTAACTTTAGCCTGAGGGTCCACTAAGAACTGCGCTTTGTAGTAAATGGTTTGAGGACCTTTGGCTTGACGAATTGACCACTCGGCACGACGTCCAGAATCAGAATTAATGTAGGAAACGCCATAACCAGAAGAGGAAGCGGATTCACCGATAAGCGTATAACCACTTTGTGTATGAGGTGCTGCGAGTGAAGCTTTGACTTCATTGCCGTTAGCATTGAACTCAATACGTGCCTCTACATCCCATACCTGACGAGTTTCGCCTGGTGTCCAAGGCACGCCGTAGTTTTCATGTCTGAAAACACTCAAAGCAATGCCCGCAATCACCAATAAGATGATTGAAAGGTAAAACGGTATTTTTGACGTCATAATCTACCTTATTATTTTTTATCTTCGTCCGTTTGGATATAGGTACGACTTACATCGACAAGTGCGATGTCGCGCATAAATTCTCTACCCAGTAAAATAGGATGGTTCATATGCGAGCGATCTGCCAACGTAAATTGCGCTTTTTCATGAATTTTTCCAACGCGCACCCAAAGTTCGACTACAGCGCGACGTTCTAGTTCTTCACTGGTAACTTGGCGAATTTTTACGTAACGAATGACTGGCGCTTCGATCCAAGTATTTTTTTCTTCTTCAGATTTACTGGTATCTGCCAGGTGGAATCGAACCCAGTTTTTGCCGTTTCTTTCGAACTCTTCAATATCAACTGCATTTAAAGATGAGGTTGCGGCACCGGTGTCGACACGTGCATCAAAAGTCTGCTTAATGGAGTCGATAGTGACCTTTTCAATTGAGCCAAGGACAATATCATGAGTTGGTGTTGGTTCCACAGGAGCAGGAGATTGGACAATAATCGGCTCTTTTGGCTTTTTCACTTCTGCCATTGCTTCATCACGAAATGTCAGAAGTTCAACCTGTAGTTTATCGACTTGTTCTTCAAGGCTGTCGATATAGTCCGATTGGTTGCTGAGCTGAAGCTCTAAGTTAGTAATGCGATTATTGACATTCGCTTCTGAAGTTTGAATAGCCGCTAACGTTTCTTGGTGGTACTGTTCGCCTTTGGTTAGTGAGCATCCAGATAGTAAGGCGATGGCAACAATCGGGGTCAATCGTAATAACATTGAAAACCTTGGGATTGGATTAAGTTGTTTATTTTTTAGGAGTTTAGCTCATATCGATAAAGCCTCACAAGTAAGAATGTTTCTCTATTACTTATTGTTTGAGGAATAGTGATGAAAAGCTAAAAATCAAGGACATAAAAGCGCATCCTTATTTAGAGCGTGCTTATGTTTTGATGTAACAAATGGACTCGAAAAACAAACACGCTCAGTACGAGGAAAGAGGGTAATGTCTTAACTCGTAAAATGAGTTAAGACAATGTCAGGAATCTCAGCGAATTATGGTTTGCGAGCGACAAGAACCGCGCGGCGAGGGGCAGGGTAACCTTCTACAGTCTTGCTTGGGTCGTTCGGATCTAGATAGTCTGGTAGAGAGTTATGCGTCATCCAATCTGTGGTACGTTGTTCATCAACCGAAGTGACGTTTTCATCAACGATGCGCACATCTTCAAATCCTACCAACTCTAACCATACTTTCAGTGCTTTTGCTGAAGGGAAGAAATAGACATTGCGCATTTGTGCGTAACGAGAAGTTGGAACCAACACTGAATTCTCATCACCTTCAATCACTAGTGTTTCTAGTACGAGTTCACCACCAGACACTAATTGATCTTTTAGCTGCACCAAGTGATCCAGTGGAGAGCGACGGTGGTAAAGCACGCCCATGCTGAATACCGTGTCGAACGCTTCTAACTTAGGTAGTTGTTCAATACCCAATGGCAGTAGGTGCGCACGTTGGTCATCTCCCATTAGTTTACGAATTGCTTCGAACTGAATTAGGAACAGGTGAGATGGATCGATACCGACGGTTAAGCGTGCACCTTCACCCAGCATACGCCACATGTGGTAGCCGTTACCACAACCAACATCGAGTACGCTGCGGTTCTTTAATGGAGAAATATGCGGAAGCACGCGGTCCCATTTCCAATCACTGCGCCACTCAGTATCAATATGAATGCCGTGTACGTGGTATGGCCCTTTGCGCCACGGATGGAATGTACGAAGTAAGTTCTCTAATTTCTTCAGCTCACCTTCATGGAAAGGAGTGTCGTTGCTGATGGTCACTGAATTCTTGATGTCAATTTGATCCGGTGAGCCTTCTGGAATCTTGTTCAGTGCTTTCAACCAGCGACCAAAGTCACCGTGCTCTGCATTTTGCCAATCCGTTAGCTGTTGTGGTAGCACATTGAGCCAAGGTTGAAGACGTGTGTCTTGGGCAATCAATTGGTAGAAGTTTGCAAAGTTAAACATAGTTAGTTAATCGCTGAGTTGATGGTATTAAAATTATTAAATAACAGCCTAAATCGGCGTGATTCAGGGCCTTTGTATGCAAGGTTTATTTAATTGCGAACATAGAGCCAAAGTTAAAGCATTGGAACCAAACATCGTAGCTAGAAAAGCCAATTTTAGCGAAACGCTCTTTATGCTCTTTCTTTGAATCTGGGCGCATTACGTTTTCTATCGCGCTGCGCTTTTGGCTGATTTCTAGTTCGCTATAACCATTTGCACGTTTAAAGTCGTGGTGAAGGTCAATTAATAGCTCGTTTGACACTTCATCTTCGAAGACGAATTTCTCCGACAAAATCAAAATTCCGCCTGGACGTAGACCCGCGTAGATTCGTTCAAGCAGGGCGTAACGATCGTCTGGAGAAAGAAATTGCAGAGTAAAGTTCAGTACGACAACTGATGCGTTTTCAATATCGATATTACGAATATCCGCTTCAACCACATCTACAGGAGTATCGCTTCGGTACGCGTTTACATGCAATTTGCAACGCTCAACCATTGCAGGTGAATTGTCGACCGCAATGATCTTACAGCCTTCTTGTTTGATATGACGACGCATAGACAGCGTAGCAGCACCCAAAGAGCAACCTAGGTCGTAGATGTTTGAGTGAGGTTTTACAAAACGCTCTGCCAGCATACCAATTGCAGAAATAATGTTGCTGTAACCCGGCACTGATCGTTGAATCATGTCAGGAAATACTTCCGCTACGCGTTCATCGAACGTGAAATCCCCAATTTTATCGATTGGAGCCGAAAAAATAGTATCTGGATTGCTCTTAGGGTTCATAACCAAGTCTCTGCATACAAGCCGCCTGAAAACGTCAGGCACCAAAAAAGGCGCGTATTTTATGGGAATTTCACGCCTCTGTCATGTGTTGCGTTAGAACATCTGCAACTGCGAGTTGCCATCGTTAGCCGGGAAAGATGCCAAGTCAGGAAGTGTTATACGCTTTTGTATGTCTTTATACAGATTGGCTGCCAACTCCGGCGCAATTATATTGTCCGCAGTATGGATCATGACATACGGCTGTTTACCTTCTGCAATCCATTGCGGCAACTTGCTGAGCCATGGTGTAAAAAACTCGTAATTTTGCTGTTCTTCTGGATGACCAATAAAGCGAATCAAAGGGTGTGAAGCGGTAGCAATGGCGTGGACTGGTACTCTTGGTTTTTTCATTTGCGCATCAATGACCGCTTCATTGTCTGGCTTAGCGGCAAAGACAGGGCGGCTATCCATAATAATGCGGTCAATGTTATTTTCTACTAACCATTGGTTAAGCGCTCGCTCTTCTTCACCTTTGGAGAAAAATGCCATATGACGAACCTCAACACCAAGAGGGAAGTTAGGTGGAAAGCTCTCACAGAACTTTTTCAGTCGATCAAGGTGCTCAGGACCAAATGCGGCTGGCAATTGAATTGTCCATTGCCCCACACGGTCATGCAACGGCTCCATAACTTTCATGAAGTCTCTCAGTTGTTCGCTGCAACCTCTTAGCATTTGCTCATGAGTGATGGCTTTAGGAAGTTTGAAAGTAAAGCGAAAATCATCGTGGGTTGCTGCTCTCCAGTTCTGCACCGTGTTGAGCGTCGGCGTGGCATAAAATGTCGTGTTGCCTTCTACGGTATGGAACACCTGTGCATACTTTTCTAAACGTTCAGCGGGCTTTGTCCCGCTGCCGTAAAAGCTTTGCTGCCATTGATTATGCGACCACATTGTCAATCCAAGTCGAAGAGGTAAGTTATCCATTATTCTTTACTGCTTGCTACTCGTGTGAATACTTTACGAGAGTTTTGCTGAAATAGGTAATTTCACGCTATAATCCCCACCAATTTTTTCGCTTTGGTGCGCTTTTGAACATTTGTTGTACTAAAAAGCACCAGTGAATGATAAAACACACTTAATTGTATGTTGAGTAGTCGATTTTCGTGGACATTCAGCGTATAACTGAATCTTTACTCTGCTTGGCAATGAGGCTGACAGAGCGTAGTTAACAACATTTGAGAGATTGGGAATTTCATTATGCGTACCCATTACTGTGGTCACCTGAACAAGTCCCTTGCAGGACAAACTGTAGAACTTTGCGGCTGGGTTAACCGTCGTCGTGATTTAGGCGGTCTTATTTTTATTGATATGCGAGATCGCGAAGGTATCGTTCAGGTAGTTGTTGATCCAGATATGGCGGATGCGTATGAAGTGGCTAACACACTTCGTAATGAATTCTGTATCAAACTAACGGGTGAAGTACGCGTTCGTCCAGAAAGCCAAGCAAACAAAGATATGACAACAGGTGAAGTTGAGATCCTTGCGACAGGTCTTGAAATCATCAACCGCAGTGACGTTTTGCCTCTAGACTTCAACCAAAAGAACTCTGAAGAGCAACGTCTGAAGTACCGTTACTTAGACCTTCGTCGTCCAGAAATGAGTGACCGCATCAAGCTACGTGCTAAAGCATCTAGCTTTGTTCGTCGTTTCCTAGATGACAACGGCTTCCTAGATATCGAAACACCAGTACTAACGAAAGCGACACCAGAAGGCGCGCGTGACTACCTAGTACCTAGCCGTGTTCACAAAGGCAGCTTCTACGCGCTTCCTCAGTCTCCACAGCTATTCAAACAGCTTCTAATGATGTCTGGTTTTGACCGTTACTACCAAATCGTTAAGTGTTTCCGTGATGAAGACTTACGTGCTGACCGTCAACCAGAATTCACTCAGATCGATATCGAAACGTCATTCATGACGGCTGAGCAAGTACGTGAAGTGACGGAAAACATGGTTCGCGATATGTGGCAAGAGCTACTAAACGTAGACCTAGGTCAGTTCCCAGTAATGCCATTCAGCGAAGCGATTCGCCGTTTCGGTTCTGACAAGCCAGACCTACGTAACCCACTAGAGCTAGTAGACGTTGCTGACCTAGTGAAAGACGTTGAGTTCAAAGTATTCTCTGGCCCAGCAAACGACGAGAAAGGCCGCGTTGCCGTTATTCGCGTTCCAGGTGGTGCATCTTTGACTCGTAAGCAAATTGATGGCTACGGTGAATTCGTTGGTATCTACGGTGCGAAAGGTCTAGCTTGGATGAAGGTTAACGACCGTGCTGCAGGCATGGAAGGTATCCAATCTCCAGTCGCTAAGTTCCTAAACGAAGACGTGATCAACGGCATCCTAGATCGCACTCAAGCGGAATCTGGCGACATCATCCTATTTGGCGCTGATAAAGCGGGCATCGTTGCAGAAGCTATGGGCGCACTGCGTCTGAAGCTAGGTAAAGATCTAGAGCTAACTGACGAATCAGCATGGGCTCCACTATGGGTTGTTGACTTCCCAATGTTCGAAGAAGATGACGAAGGCAACCTACACGCGATGCACCACCCATTCACATCGCCTCTAGGTGTGACTGCGGAAGAGTTAAAAGCGAACCCAGCTGCGGCAAACTCTAACGCTTATGATATGGTTCTAAATGGTTACGAAGTTGGCGGCGGTTCTGTTCGTATCCACAACGCAGATATGCAAGAAGCCGTATTTGATATTCTAGGCATCACACCTGAAGAGCAACAGCTTAAGTTCGGCTTCCTGCTTGATGCACTGAAATTCGGTACGCCTCCACACGCTGGTCTTGCATTCGGTCTTGACCGTCTAGTGATGCTGCTATGTGGTACTGAGAACATCCGTGATGTTATTGCATTCCCGAAAACAACAGCAGCGGCGTGTCTACTAACAGACGCACCAAGCATTGCGAACCCAGCAGCGCTAGAAGAGCTAGCAATCGCAGTGACTGCAGCGAAAGAAAAAGACGCAGAATAAGCGCACAACATTTGAAGAAAACTCCCGCAACTGCGGGAGTTTTTGTTTAAATAAACCCAAGAAACTTCCAAAGCAATTTCCCAAGCAACGCTTTTTAGCTCATGTTTGCTATTAAGCGTCAAAATACATTAAAAGGTGAATTATGGCAGGTCATAGTAAATGGGCGAATATTCGTCACCGTAAAGCAGCGCAAGATGCGAAGCGCGGCAAAATCTTTACCAAATTAATCCGTGAAATCGTTGTTGCGGCAAAAGAGGGAGGCGGTGAGCCAGAAAATAACCCACGTTTGCGAGCTGCAATTGATAAAGCGTTGTCTAACAACATGACGCGTGACACTGTCAACCGCGCTGTCAGCCGAGGTGCTGGCGGTGAAGGCGACGACAATATGGAAACCGTAATCTATGAAGGTTATGGTCCAGGTGGCACTGCGGTCATGGTCGAATGTATGACGGATAACCGAAATCGCACAGTATCTGGCGTACGCCATGCGTTCTCGAAGTCAGGAGGCAATCTGGGTACGGATGGTAGTGTAAACTATCTTTTCGACAAGAAAGGCGTGATCTCATACGCCCCAGGTTTAGATGAAGATGCGGTGATGGAAGTGGCGTTAGAAAGTGGCGCTGATGACATCGAAACATCAGAAGATGGCTCGATTGATGTTTACACCGCGCCAAGCGATTTTGGACTCGTAAAAGATGCCCTTGATGCTGCAGGTTTTGAGGCGGAGAACGCCGAAGTGTCGCTTATCCCTTCAACGAAAGCAGAACTGGATGTGGGCACTGCGCCAAAACTGCTTCGTTTGATTGACGCTTTAGAAGATCTGGACGATGTTCAGGAGGTTTATCACAACGGTGACATCTCTGACGACGTTGCAGCCTCTCTAGAGTAAACTCAATGTGCAGTGAGCGGTATTCGCTCCGAAATTAGAAAGTAATAATAAGAAATTGAGGTCGCATTCGGCCTCATTTTTAGGAACATTCATGTCAATTATTTTGGGCATTGACCCAGGTTCACGCATTACCGGTTATGGGGTCATTCGTCAAAATGGACGCCATTTGCAATACCTTGGTAGTGGCTGTATTCGTACTTCAGAAAAAGAACTTCCGGGCCGTCTTAAGCAGATTTACGCTGGCGTCACGGAAATCATTACTCAGTTTCAACCGGACGTATTTGCGATTGAACAAGTGTTTATGGCTAAAAATGCGGATTCAGCATTAAAGCTTGGCCAGGCTCGTGGCAGCGCAATTGTTGCTGCGGTGAATGCAGAGTTGCCGGTATACGAATACGCCGCGCGTCTTATTAAGCAAGCTGTAGTCGGTACTGGTGGTGCGGACAAAGCGCAAGTTCAGCATATGGTTCAGCAGATGCTTAAACTGCCCGCCAAGCCTCAAGCGGATGCAGCCGATGCTTTAGGTGTGGCGATTTGTCATGCCAATACGAACAAAACTCTCGTTGCCTTAGCGGGCAAAGCAACCAGTGCCAGAAAAGGGCGCTACCGATAAAATTAACTGGATGTCTATCCAGTTCTTTATTATCCTGTCGCAAATTCATTTCCAAAGAGTATTTATAGTGATTGGACGTCTTCGTGGCACACTGATTGAAAAACAACCACCTGAAGTATTAATTGAAGTTAATGGCATTGGTTATGAAGTCCAGATGCCAATGAGCTGTTTTTACGAGCTGCCAAATGTTGGCGAAGAAGCCATTATTTATACTCACTTTGTCGTCCGTGAAGATGCACAATTGCTATACGGTTTCAACACAGTAAAAGAACGAGCACTTTTCCGTGAAGTGATCAAAGCCAATGGCGTTGGTCCTAAACTCGGTCTTGGTATTCTCTCTGGTATGACAGCAACGCAATTTGTTACTTGTGTGGAACATGAAGACGTTTCTACGCTGGTTAAGCTTCCAGGCGTTGGCAAGAAAACCGCAGAGCGATTGGTTGTTGAAATGAAAGACCGCTTGAAAGGGTGGGGCGCTGGCGATCTATTTACACCATTTACGGATGCTGCTCCTGCGGATTCTGGTGCGACATCCAACAACGCGGAAGAAGAGGCAATTAGCGCGCTTCTAGCTTTGGGTTACAAGCCGACTCAAGCGTCGAAAGTGGTGTCTCAAATTGCTAAACCGGACATGAGCAGTGAGCAAATGATCCGTGAAGCTCTAAAATCAATGGTGTAACGCTGGTTTCACAGTGAGCATTTGTTCAAGATAACTCATTCTCTAAGGTTAATGCCAATCGCTTAACGATATTTTTGTGTCATTCCAGCGAGCCTTGGTGAGACTAGGAATCTAATAGCAGAGCGCTGAGCGGTTAATGAAACAATTTTGACCATAAAGTGCTCGGATAGAAGATCCTGTATCACGCTCGTTCGTCGCTGTACAGGATGACGAGATACAGAAATATGCCACTTGCTGTTAAACGAGCGGCATTATTCTCTCAGGTAACCATTTTTCAAGGTAAAAAGATGATTGAAGCCGATCGTTTAATCGCGCCAGAAAACCCTGCCTTTCGTGATGAAGATGTCATTGATCGTGCTATTCGACCAAAGAAGTTGGCGGATTACCAAGGTCAGGACCACGTTCGTGACCAAATGGAGATTTTCATCAAAGCTGCTCAGTTACGTAGTGAAGCTCTTGATCACCTGTTAATTTTTGGCCCTCCGGGTTTGGGTAAAACCACGCTAGCAAATATTGTCGCCAACGAGATGGAAGTAAACATCCGTACTACTTCAGGGCCAGTTCTTGAAAAAGCAGGCGATTTAGCCGCGTTACTAACCAACCTAGAAGAAAATGACGTTCTATTTATTGACGAAATTCACCGCTTAAGCCCGATGGTTGAAGAGGTTCTGTATCCGGCGATGGAAGATTATCAACTGGATATTATGATCGGTGAAGGTCCGGCCGCTCGTTCTATCAAGATCGATTTGCCGCCGTTTACTTTGATTGGTGCAACGACCCGAGCAGGCTCTTTAACGTCACCATTACGCGACCGTTTTGGTATTACTCAGCGTCTTGAGTTTTATAAGATAAAAGACCTACAAGATATTGTGCAGCGCAGCGCGGATTGTTTAGGTTTGTCAATGGAACCTGAAGGCGCCTTGGAAGTGGCAAGACGTGCACGTGGCACACCACGTATTGCTAACCGTCTACTACGTCGTGTTCGCGATTATGCGGAAGTGAAAGGAAATGGTCACATTTGTGCAGAGGTTGCCGACAAAGCGCTGAATATGCTTGATGTGGACGCCGAAGGTTTCGATTATATGGACCGCAAACTGCTACTCGCAATTATGGAGAAATTTGGTGGTGGTCCGGTCGGACTCGATAACATGGCGGCAGCGATAGGTGAAGAAAAGGATACTATCGAAGACGTTCTTGAGCCTTATCTTATTCAGCAAGGTTATTTACAACGCACTCCACGTGGAAGAATCGCGACAGATCGTGCGTATTTGCATTTCGGAATTGAAAAATAAGATTCCCGCGCTGGGCCTTTGCGGCCCAGCGCTTCATTAAAGTTGACCAAACTCACATTTTTTGAATTTCTTCTCATACCAGTTTAGTAAGTAAAAAGCATTGATTGTTAACTCTATGTTTGCTCGCAACTGGTTAATTTCTCTCCTGATTACTCTCTCTTAACATCTGTATCTAATACTGGTTGATCTGGATCAATGTGATGGATTTTTGTGCAAATTCCGCGCATAAACATTGATGTATATCAAAGCGCATTCCGGCTATAAACCTTTTGAAACAATCTGTTTTTACAAGTAATATTAGCCCTAGCTATATTAGCTGATGCTTAACAATTAACTAACCAATGAAGCACATTTTTGCAACAATGAGTTGTGATAATTCAACATTTTTCAAGTGTAAATAACACTTGAATATGGATTGCAATATGTAGAGAGTGTCATTCAGCCGACACATAGGAGTTACCATGATTGACGTAGTTGATCTATCGCGGTTGCAGTTTGCACTGACAGCGATGTATCACTTCCTATTCGTACCATTGACCCTTGGTATGGCCTTCCTTCTGGCCATTATGGAATCGATGTACGTAATGACGAACAAGCAAATCTACAAGGACATGACCAAGTTCTGGGGTAAGCTATTCGGTATTAACTTTGCACTTGGTGTGGCGACAGGCCTTACCATGGAATTCCAGTTTGGTACGAACTGGTCTTACTACTCCCACTATGTAGGTGACATCTTCGGTGCGCCGCTAGCGATCGAAGCCCTTGTCGCATTCTTCCTGGAGTCAACTTTTGTTGGTCTATTCTTCTTCGGGTGGGATCGTCTATCTAAACGTCAACACTTAGCGGTTACTTGGCTTGTGGCGCTGGGCTCTAACTTCTCTGCACTTTGGATTCTTATCGCAAACGGCTGGATGCAAAACCCAGTAGGCGCGGACTTCAACTTCGAAACCATGCGAATGGAAATGGTGAGCTTCTCTGAAGTTGTACTAAACCCAGTTGCTCAGGTTAAGTTCGTGCATACGGTTGCTTCTGGTTACACTTGTGGCGCAATGTTTATTCTAGGCATCAGTTCATACTACCTATTAAAAGGTCGTGACATTGCGTTTGCTCGTCGTTCATTTGCTATCGCTGCATCTTTCGGTATTGCAGCTATCTTATCTACCATCGTTCTTGGTGACGAATCTGGCTACGAGCTTGGTGAAGTTCAAAAAGTGAAGCTTGCTGCAATTGAAGCAGAATGGCACACAGAGCCAGCTCCAGCAGCGTTTACGTTATTTGGTGTTCCTAACCAAGAAACCATGCACACAGATTACGCAATCAAGATCCCTTACGTAATGGGTATCATCGCGACACGTTCTTTTGATGAGCAAGTAACAGGTCTTCGTGACCTACGTGATGAGCACGTCGATCGTATTCGTGACGGTATGTACGCTTATGAACTTCTAGAGAAGCTTCGTGCGGGTGACAAGTCAGAAGAAAACATGACTGCGTTTGACGAAGTGAAAGGTGACCTAGGCTACGGTCTACTTCTAAAACGCTACACAGACAATGTTGTTGATGCGACAGAAGAGCAAATCCAAGCTGCTGCGGACGATTCAATCCCAACAGTATGGCCGCTATTCTGGTCATTCCGTATCATGGTTGCTTGTGGTTTCATCATGCTATTCGTTTTCGGTGCGGCATTTGTTCAAACGTGTCGTCAGAAGATCGAACAGAAACAATGGATTCTTAAAGCTGCACTATTCAGCATCCCACTACCGTGGATTGCGATTGAAGCGGGTTGGTTCGTCGCTGAGTACGGTCGTCAGCCATGGGCTGTTGGTGAAATTTTACCAGTGCATGTTGCAGCTTCTGCACTAACTGCTGGCGAAATCTGGACTTCACTATTCGCAATTCTGGCGCTATACACGGTATTCCTGGTTGCAGAAGTTTACCTAATGTTGAAATTCGCTCGTAAAGGCCCAAGTAGCCTAAAAACGGGTCGCTACCACTTCGAGCAAAATGCTGACTCTGTTGAAGACAAAGTTAGTCGCCAAGTAGAAGCGTAAGGTAAGGAGATAACAAGATGTTTGATTACGAAATCTTGCGACTCATCTGGTGGGTGCTAATCGGTGTTCTACTAGTTGGTTTTGCAGTAACAGACGGTTTCGATATGGGTGTAGGCGCGCTTGTACCTATTATCGGTAAAAACGACACACAACGTCGCGTCATGATTAACTCAATTGCCCCTCACTGGGATGGTAACCAAGTTTGGCTTATCACTGCTGGTGGTGCACTGTTCGCAGCTTGGCCTTTGGTTTACGCAACGTCATTTTCAGGCTTCTACTTAGCGATGATTTTGACACTGGCAGCGCTATGGCTTCGTCCTCTGGGCCTAGACTACCGCTCTAAAATTGAAGATCCAAAATGGCGCAATACCTGGGATATCTGTATCTCAATCAGTGGTTTTGTTCCACCAATCATCTTTGGTGTAGCGTTTGGCAACCTACTACAGGGTGTACCATTCCAATTGAGTGAGTTCTTGATGCCAACATACCATGGCTCATTCTTTGGTCTTCTAAACCCATTTGCACTGTTGTGTGGCCTAGTTAGCTTGTTCATGATTTTGATGCAAGGTTCGACTTGGCTACAAATGAAAACAACGGGCGAAGTGCATGTGCGTGCTCGCAACGTTGCTCAGTTGGCAGGTTTACTGACGGTTGCAGCGTTTGTAGCGGCTGGTTTCTGGATCCAAAATATTGATGGTTACGTCATTGTTGGCGGTATCGACACTAATGCAGCTTCTAACCCTCTAAACAAAGAGGTAATCCGTGAAGCTGGTGCGTGGATGAAGAATTTTGAAAACTACCCACTACTATGGGCTGCTCCTGTACTAGGTGTTGCAATGCCGCTTCTTGCCGTATTGGCATCTCGTCTTGAAAAGTGTGCGATTTCGTTCATTACTTCAAGTCTGGGTGTTGCTGGCGTTATCTTTACTGCAGGTTTTGCGATGTTCCCATTCATCATGCCTTCAGACTTAATGCCAAGCCACAGCTTAACAATGTGGGATGCAACGTCATCTGAACTGACTCTGAACCTAATGACAGGCGTTGCGTTTGTTATGGTACCAATCATCCTTGGTTACACGTCTTGGACTTACTACAAGATGTTTGGTCGCCTTGATGATCAGTACATTGAAGACAACAAAAACTCACTTTACTAAGGAGCATTTACTATGTGGTATTTCGCATGGATTCTAGGTGTACTACTTGCTTGTGCATTCGGTATCATCAACGCTCTTTGGTTAGAGCACTCAGAAATGATGGACAAAGACAGTGAGTAATCTCGCTGATAAGGTAGCGCAACTTCACGCTCCGATGGATAAGACTCTGTTAAGAGTCTTATCTCTCATCCTTGGCTTTATGCATGTAGGATTGGTGATGTGGGATCCTGAAGCTTACCATCAAGCAATTGGTGGTTTTAACTCAATCATCGCACCAGCACTGATTTGGTCTGTATGCTCAAGCATGGTTTACGGTGTGGGCTTCAAACCGAGAAACTGGTACTGGCAAGTTTTGTTTAGTCCCTACTTTTCGTTAGCTATCTTAATTTATTTAACGGCACTTTATTTCTTTTAGGCTGAAATACGCTGTAATAAAGTCGGTTACTAAATCATCGAATAAAAGCTAGGTATTTCGCCTAGCTTTTATTTTTTCTACAAATTTCAAAAATATTCCCTTAGCTCGGTACCAATTGCTGTCGCTTCAGTTATAGTAATTACTTTAAAGAATTGAATATATTGGGACTCCCTTGCAAGGCACATCAAATCTCTTTCGCTGGCCGATCACCGTGTACTATGAAGACACCGATGCGGGCGGCGTTGTATATCATTCTAATTATCTAAAATTCTTTGAGCGCGCGCGGACAGAAATGTTACGTGCTAAAGGCATTTCTCAACATGTGTTACTGGAACAAAATATCGGCTTTGTTGTCCGACACATGGATATTGATTTCAACCAAGGGGCAAGGCTGGACGAGCATTTGACAGTATTAACCCGAGTGTCAGAAATAAAACGTGCTTCCCTGCAATTCTGTCAAGAGTTGGTCAATGATCAAGGCAAGATATTGTGCAAGGCCTCTGTTAAGGTAGCATGTATCGATAATAAGAAAATGAAACCAATAGCTATTCCAACCTTTATAAATTCGGAGCTAACAAATAGTGACTGCTGATATTTCCATTTTAGATCTCTTTCTTCAGGCCAGTCTGTTGGTAAAGCTTGTGATGCTGACGTTGCTTGGCATGTCAATTGTGTCATGGGCAATGATCATCAAGCGCAGCAAAGTGCTTTCTCAAGCGTCAAAGAATGCAGAGCAGTTTGAAGACAAATTCTGGTCGGGTACTGATCTTTCTCAGCTTTACCAAAAAGTAAAAGCGCGTAAAGACGAAATTGAAGGCACAGAAGAAATTTTTTACGCAGGTTTCACGGAGTTTGCTCGTCTACGTAAGAGCAACGCAAACTCACCAGCGTACATCATGGAAGGCACTGGCCGCGCAATGCGCGTTGCTGTCTCTCGTGAAGTTGATGAACTAGAAACAAGCTTACCGTTCTTAGCGACAGTCGGTTCTATCAGTCCTTACATCGGCCTATTTGGTACCGTTTGGGGCATCATGCACGCTTTTATTGCGTTGGGTGAAGTAAAACAAGCTACGCTGTCTATGGTTGCACCGGGTATCGCCGAGGCATTGATCGCGACAGCGATGGGTCTATTTGCGGCTATCCCGGCTGTAATGGCCTACAACCGCCTAAGCAATAAAGTGAGCAAACTAGAGCACACTTACGCAACATTTTCTGAAGAATTCCACAGCATCCTTCATCGTCAAGCGATGGCTGGCCGAGACAGCGCGGATAAGGAATAAAGCATGGCGGGTTATCAACCTAAAAAGCGAAAAATGACAGCGGAGATCAACGTTGTTCCGTATATCGACGTAATGCTCGTACTGTTGATCATTTTTATGGCGACCGCTCCATTTGTGACTCAAGGCGTCGATGTTGATCTTCCGAAAACATCGACCGCTGAATCTATGCAAGACCTTGCTGGCGAAACTGACAGTAGTTTTATCATCATCGAAATTGATAGCGAGGGTAATTTAGGCCTAAGCGTAAACGATGAAGAAGTTCAGCGAGGTTTGTCGTTGCAAGATGTTATTGTGCGAGTGAAAGCGGAGCGAGAGGTTAAGCCAGATTCACCAGTTGCGGTAGGTGGCGACGCGGCAACACCATATGCCGATGTTGTCCTATTACTGGATGAACTAAGTCGAGCTGGTATCCCTAAGGTAGGTCTAATGACCGATATCAGGGAATAGACATCAATTATCTATGAAAGATCACAAGAAGAAACCCAACCAATACGCCAAACCGATAGCAATATCGGTTGGTTTGCATGCAATTCTCGTTGCAGCCCTGCTTTGGGGGACGGACTTCAACATGTCTAAACCAGAGCCTACAGGGCAAATGGTTCAAGCTGTTGTCATCGATCCAAAACTTGTGCAGCAACAAGCGAAAGAAATTCGCCAGCAACGTGAAAAGGCAGCAAAAAAAGAACAAGAGCGTCTTGATAAATTGAGACGCGAAGCAGAGCAGCTAGAAAAAAACCGTAAAGCTGAAGAAGAGCAAATTCGCAAGTTGAAAGAACAGCAAGCGAAAGATGCTCAAGCGGCACGAGAAGCAGAAGCTGCACGTAAGAAAAAAGAACAAGAGCGCAAGCAGGAAGAAGAACGTGTTCGCAAAGAAAAAGAGCGAGCTGCTAAGCTAGAGAAAGAGCGTAAGGCAAAAGAAGAAGCTGTGCGTAAAGCTGAGCAGGAGCGTTTAGCGAAAGAAGCGGCTATAGCAAAAGCTGAGCAAGAACGTCTAGCTCGTGAAAAGGCGGCAAAAGAAGCGGAAGAAAAAGCACGTCGTGAGCGTGAAGCCGCTGAAAAAGCTGAACAAGAGCGCATCGCAAAAGAGAAAGCGGCAAAAGAGGCGGCAGAGCGAGAGCGCAAAGCGAGAGAAGCGGCGGAACGTGCAGAGCGCGAGCGTAAAGCGCAAGAAGCCGCGCTAGATGATATTTTTGCAGGCCTTGAGGATGAGGTTAGTAAAAATAGTGCTGCTCGAAATCAATTTATTGACGACGAACTTTCTCGAATGTCATCCATCTATACTCAAAATATTCAGCAAAAGTTGATTAAGGATGACTACTTGCTGGGAAAGGAGTGTAGGGTAAACATCAAATTGATTCCGACAGGAACTGATATGATGGTCTCTGGTGTTACCGTTTTGAGTGGCGATACTCGAGTATGTGCAGCGGCGAAGCGAGCGATAGCTCAGGTAGGGACGTTCCCTAAATCTTCAGAAGCTGCGGTAAACGAAAGACTAAAAGACATCAACATAACTGTTGCTTTGGACTAAAAGGAATAAGACGTGATTAGACGCCTTTTACTAGGAATGTTTGTACTGTTTAGCAGTATGACAAATGTGGCGAATGCCGCATTAGAGTTGGTCATTACCGATGGTATTGATTCAGCACGACCAATTGCTGTTGTTCCGTTTAAGTGGGAGGGCACTCAAGCGCTTCCAACGGATATTTCTGCTGTTATTGCCTCGGATTTGCAACGCAGTGGTAAGTTCAGCCCCGTTCCAACGAGCAAGATGCCACAAACTCCGTTCAGTGAATCAGAAGTCAATTTTGATGCCTGGACTAATTTAGGTGTAGATGCTCTGCTGACTGGCTCAATCAAACAAAATGCTCAAGGTGATTACGTTATCAACTACCAACTTGTTGATATTGTGCGTGGCCAGCTAACGGGCGGGAAAAGTAAAGCGCTTGGTAGCGATGGCGAATTAGTACTGTCAAAAGATCATGTGCTGTTCAATAAGGTCGCGACCGTTCAAGGCCCTCGCATGCGTGAGTACGCTCACCGCATCTCTGATTTGGTGTATGAGCAGTTAACGGGTGACCGTGGTGCCTTCATGACCCGTATTGCATACGTGGTGGTGAATGATAAAGACCGTTTTCCTTACCAACTTCGTGTGGCTGATTACGATGGTTACAATGAGCGCTTGGTTTTACGTTCTAAGCAACCATTAATGTCACCAGCATGGTCGCCAGATGGTAAAAAGCTTGCGTATGTTAGCTTCCAAAATGGTCAAGCAGAAATCTTCATCATGAACATCTACACCGGTGAGCGTGAGAAGATCACTTCATACCCTCGTCATAATGGTGCGCCAAGATTTTCGCCTGATGGCAATAAGTTAGCGATTGTTCTCTCTAAGACAGGCTCGCTTCATGTTTATACGTTCGATCTTAACACTCGTAAGCTGACGCAAATTACGCGTGGCAGATCAAATAATACGGAACCGTTCTGGCATCCGGATGGAAAATCGTTGATTTTCACATCGGATAGGGGTGGTAAACCACAGATTTATCAAGTAAATTTGGGCAGCGGTTCTATTGACCGTTTGACTTGGCAAGGCAGCCAAAATTTGGGTGGCCAGATTACTCCTGATGGGCGATTCCTAGTAATGGTGAACCGCAGCAACGCAGGATTTAACTTGGCGAAACAAGATTTGGAAACTGGTGCTCTTCAAGTCTTAACTAAGACCTTGCTTGATGAGTCTCCTAGTATTGCCCCAAACGGTGGCATGGTTGTGTATAGCTCGATTTACAACAAGAAAAACGTACTATCGATGGTGTCAATTGATGGTCGATTCAAAGCTAGATTACCGGCAACAAATGGGCGTGTTAGAGCGCCTGCATGGTCACCGTTTTTGTAGTAATAAGTTTGATTAATAAAGGAAAATAAGATGCAACTGAACAAGGTTCTAAAAGGGCTACTAATCGCGCTTCCTGTAATGGCTGTTACAGCGTGTAGTTCAAGCGACGACGCTGCTTCTAACACTGGTGCAGCAACAAACAACAATGGCGCAGTTGAAACAACAGTAGCTACGCCAATTGATCAAAGCGGTCAGCTAACAGAGCAAGAGCTAAAAGAGCAAGCGCTACGCGAAACTCAAACAATCTACTTTGCTTTTGATAACTCAACAATTGCAGCAGATTACGAAGAGATGCTTGCAGCTCACGCTTCTTACCTAAGCAAGAACCCAGCACTTAACGTAACTATCGAAGGTCACGCTGATGAGCGCGGTACACCTGAGTACAACATTGCTCTAGGTGAGCGTCGTGCACAAGCAGTAGCGAACTACCTGCAAGCACTAGGTGTTCAAGCTGATCAAATCTCAATCGTTAGCTACGGTGAAGAGAAACCACTTCTTCTAGGTCAATCAGATGAAGTATACGCTAAGAACCGTCGCGCGGTTCTAGTATACTAATTCGAGGTAATCCTCATGTTCAGTAACACTAAGCGCGCTGTTGCGCTTACGTTACTGGCAAGTGCAGCGAACTTTGCGTTCGCTGCACCAGCTCCAGTATCCGATCTCAACAGCACATCATCCGTCTCTAAGAGCCGTTCATCTGAAACGGAAGTAGAGCGTCTAGAGCGCTTGCTACAAAACCGCAATCGCGTTCAGCTCCAAATGCAACAGCAAATTGACCAAATGTCACAAGAGATCAGTGAATTACGTGGTCAATTAGAGCGAAATAGCTACGAAATGAAGCAAATGTTGCAACGTCAACGAGAGTTGTTTGTCGAGCTAGATCGTGTGCGTGGAGAAATCAAATCCGCGCCTGCGCAAGATGCGAAACCGGCTAAAACAGGTGGTCAGTACACACCAAATGTTGATGAGCAAACGGCATACCAAAATGCAGTCGACCTCATTCTCAAGAAGCGTGACTACACTGGCGCAATTGCAGCGTTCCAGCAGTTCCAGAAAGATTATCCTGACTCCACATACTCAGCGAATTCTCACTATTGGCTAGGCCAATTGTACTTCGCTAAGAAGCAGGACAAAGATGCTGTAAAGAGCTTTGCTGCGGTGGTGTCTTATAAAGACTCCAATAAGCGAGCCGATGCTTTGCTCAAGTTAGGTGAAATCGCTGAGCGTAATAACAATGCAGCTCAAGCGAAAAAGTACTACCAACAAGTGGTTGATGAATACCCAGGTAGTGCATCTGCAAAACTTGCCAGCTCTAAGCTGTAAGACGTTATGTTTTAAAAAGGAAGCTTCGGCTTCCTTTTTCTTTTCCGTTTCTTTATCGGTGGTGATCGAATAAATCGAGAGGAATGGCATCGAGCCTTTTATCCCCATCTTGCAACGGATCTTTTCAATCAGAAATGCTACCTGTAACA
This sequence comes from Vibrio sp. T13N, assembly GCF_032970445.1. Lineage (NCBI taxonomy): Bacteria > Pseudomonadati > Pseudomonadota > Gammaproteobacteria > Vibrionales > Vibrionaceae > Vibrio > Vibrio sp. T13N. The sequence goes on along the minus strand of NZ_JAWJYE010000012.1, from coordinate 18,578 downwards.
AAGATATACGGCTAGATAGCTAGAAATCCCCGCGACAAGTTGGTTTTTGAAAATTAACGAGGTTACAATACTCGGATTAAAGGAAGTTGCGTAGAGCAAGAGCAATGAGCCATATATTAGATAAAATCGACACTGTTTACCCATTCCCACCGAAACCAGTTCCATTAAGCGAAGAAGAAAAAGCATCTTACATTGAGCGCATTAAAAAGCTGCTAAAAGAAAAGGATGCGGTACTTATCGCGCACTACTATACCGATCCTGAGATTCAAGCCCTAGCGGAAGAAACGGGTGGTTTTGTTGGTGACTCGTTGGAAATGGCGAAGTTTGGTAATCGTCATCCTGCAAGCACACTGATCATTGGCGGTGTTCGCTTTATGGGCGAGTCGGCCAAAATCCTAACACCAGAAAAGCGAATTCTAATGCCAACGTTGGAAGCGGAATGTTCGCTCGATCTTGGCTGTCCAGCGGATAAGTTCAGTGAGTTCTGTGATGCTCACCCTGATCACACGGTTGTGGTTTATGCAAATACGTCTGCCGCAGTTAAAGCTCGTGCCGATTGGGTCGTTACATCAAGTATTGCGCTTGAAATCGTGGAACACTTAGACGCTGAAGACAAGCCAATCATCTGGGGACCAGACCGTCACCTAGGGTCGTACATCGCTAATAAAACTGGCGCAGACATGCTGCTATGGCAAGGTGAGTGTGTGGTTCATGATGAGTTCTCTGCTGATGCGCTACGCAAAATGAAGAGCGTGTATCCAGATGCGGCTATTTTGGTTCATCCTGAGTCACCAGCAAGCGTGGTTGAACTTGCCGATGCCGTTGGCTCAACGAGTCAGCTGATCAAAGCAGCGAAAGCGCTTCCTCACAAACAAATGATCGTTGCGACAGACAAAGGCATTTTCTTTAAAATGCAGCAACTTGTGCCAGAGAAAGAACTTATCGAAGCTCCAACCGCAGGTGCTGGCGCAACATGCCGTAGCTGCGCACACTGCCCTTGGATGGCAATGAACGGTTTGAAAGCGATAGAGAAAGCGCTTAGTGAAGGCGGTGAAGAACACGAGATCTTTGTTGATGAAGAATTGCGTGTTAAATCGCTCATTCCGTTAAATCGTATGTTGGACTTTGCTGAGCAGCTAAATATGCAAGTGAAAGGTAATGCTTAAAAAGTAGGCGTAACTGAAAGTAAATCTCAAAAACCAGCCGAATATGGCTGGTTTTTTTGTGTCTTACTATCAATGAGTTACTATTGATGTAATCAATGAATATCGAGGTCATAAATTTATGGCGGTGTGGTTAATAGTTAAAAAGTGGCTTAGTTCACACCTTTTTAAATTGAGCAACCGAAGTCTTCTCATCTTTAGTGGCTTATATGTGAGCCTTTCATGGGGACTGCTCGTTCTCGCTGGTGAAACCGCATTAACAGACAGCTTCTCTAACTTTATCTATTACCTTATGGTTACGGCGAGTACGGTGGGTTATGGCGATCATTCTCCAGTGACAGATTTGGGTAAATGGGTTGTTGTACTGTTTGTGATCCCAGGCGGCTTGAGCCTATTCGCTGCATTATTGGGACGTGTCGCTGGAGCAGCGATGGATTACTGGCGAGCGGGTATTTTAGGAAAACGGAGAGTAAGAGTGGAAAACCATATTGTATTGTTGGGTTGGAATGGATCGAGAACGATGCACCTTATTCGCATGTTACAACATGAAGAAGAGGGGAAGCGTCCGATTGTTTTATGCAGCCGTTCAGAAATAGAAAACCCGTTGCCAGGCGAGATCAGTTTTATCAAAGTGACCAGCTACACGGATTCGCAAGAGATGAAAAACGCCAATATTGCTGAAGCAGCTTGCGTTATTGTTGATAACCTCTCGGACGATATCACGCTGTCAGCCGCGCTGCACTGTGCTTCTGTGAATCCTTCCGCACATTTGGTCGCTTACTTTAAAGATGAGGCGTTAGGCCGTCTTTTAAGTCAACACTGTCCTAAAGCGGAATGCATACCTGCTGTTGGCGCAGAAATGTTGGCAAAAGCGGCGGTAGATCCAGGCTCAAGTGCACTTCACCAAGAGCTATTAGCTTCAACACGAGGCATGACTCAATACTCGGTTATTTATCCTGAAAGGCTGCCAGTAACTACTGTTGAGAGTCTCTTTGTTTTTCTCAAAAGACGTCATCATGCCACGCTAATTGCTTTTGACATTGGCCATGGTATCCAACTCAACCCAGATTTAGATGCAGAAGTACCACCGAGTACCAAGCTGTTTTACATTGCAGATGAACGTATTGAAGATTTTGCATGGAAAGAAATGAACAAGGAACAATAATGCACATGATTGCTGACCTGTTAGCAGGTTTTCCCAACTTTTTACTCTATTTTTCTGTTTCTATTATTTTCGTTTTGGCGTTTAAGTTCATCTACGTCAAGCTTACGCCTTACGATGAATGGCACCTGATCAAAGAAAAGCAAAATACAGCGGCAGCGATTGCACTAAGTGGCGCATTTCTTGGTTATTGTATTGCGATTTCGGGGGCGGCAAAAAACTCAGTCAACATTGTCGATTTTATGGTATGGGGCGTTGTTGCAATGCTGGCGCAGATCATTGCATTTGCGATTGTACGTTTTGTTTTACTTCCAAAAGTGACTGAGCGTATCGAAAAAGATGAGCTGCCCGCCGGTATTGTATTAGCCGCTGTTTCTATATCGGTCGGCGTATTAAATGCCGCTTGTATGACGTACTAGGAGGAACGATGAAGCGGAGTTCTAACGTTAAACGTTCTTCCATGGACAAAAGTTTAAAGCTTGGGAAAATTATTCCCTTTGCTGCTTTTGGCGGTATTTTCTTCTTGGCGACACAAGAATCGAAAACCGAAGGCTACATTTTTTCTGACGCTGATGAATGCAAATCAAACTCGCCAGAGTTCAGTGAGCAGTGCGATATTGCTTATCAAGAAGCTTTGGCTCGCGCCGAACGAAATGCCCCTCGCTACAACAATGAGTTCGAATGTGAAAATGATTTTTACGAAGACGATTGTTACTACAGTTCCAGTTCCCGAGCTTATGTGCCTCACTTTGGGGGCTTCTTTTACAGTCGCGCACTGAGCGGTTTGAAAGGTTACAACAAGAGCTATTACTCTGAACCAATGTATCGCTATAAATCCAAATTCTATAATGGTGCCGGACAATTTTTTGGTTCCTATCGTAATCAGCCGACGAAGGTTGCGACCAGTAACCTAAATAAACGTGGTGGCGGAACTATTGGTAGAGCAATGTCTCGAGGCGGGTTTGGTAAAGCGGTATCGGTCAGCCGAGGCGGTTAATAAGCACTATGTTTCGACGAGAAATACAAGAACGAGAAAACTGGCGTGATTTAGCACGCCAGTTTGGTTTTGGCTTCCATTCCATGTATGACCAACCGTATTGGGATGAGAGTGCTTACTATCAATTCACGCTTGAGCAAATAGAGAACGATATTGAAGCGCCCACTGAAGAGCTGCATCAGATGTGTCTGGCTATTGTGGATGAAGTAGTTCGGAGTGAGAGGTTGCTGACGCAATGTGCGATCCCTGAATTTATGTGGGAGCAGGTTGCTTCTTCGTGGCACCGAAATGAACCCTCACTCTATTCGCGTCTGGATTTTGCATACAACGGAACTTCGCCAGCTAAGTTACTGGAGAACAATGCGGATACGCCGACCAGCCTGTTTGAAACGGGTTTTTGGCAGTGGGTGTGGTTAGAGGATGTTGTAAATAAAGGTCTAATTCACCAGAGCGCGGATCAATTCAACATTCTTCAAGACTTTTTGATTGAGCGTTTTTCCGAGATAGCCAAATATCAACCCGGGCAAACCCTTCACTTTAGCTGCTGCAAATACACTGAAGAAGATAAAGGGACTGTCCAGTATTTAGAAGATTGCGCGCGCGAAGCTGGGTTAGTGACGGCGTTTGTTTATGTCGAAGATATTGGTGCGACGGAAGATGGTCAGTTCGTGGATGCAGATGACAGAGCGATTCGTTGGATGTTCAAGCTTTATCCGTGGGAGTTTATGTTTGAAGAGGAATATGCGAAATACTTAGCGACCGCGAAAGTGAATTGGTTAGAACCCATGTGGAAGTCGATTCTATCCAACAAAGCACTTTTACCGTTATTGTGGGAGCGCTTTCCGAATCATCCTAATCTTTTACCTGCCTATTTTGCTAACGATTCAAAAGCGAACGGTTTGAAAGACTATGTAATCAAACCACTATTCTCTCGAGAAGGCGCAAATATTGAGATCGTCAAAGGTGGGAAACGCATACTCAAAACGGCAGGGCCTTATGAATCTAAATTCAATATCGTCCAGCAGTATCGTCCGTTACCCAAGTTTGGGCAAAGCCATACGTTAATTGGCAGTTGGCTAGTCAACGATAGAGCCGCTGGGATTTCGATTCGGGAAGACACTAGCTTAGTCACGCAAGATATGGCGCGATATATTCCACATGTGATTTTAACATGATCAAAAAAGCTCTCCATCCAGAGAGCTTTTGTCTATTCAGCGGTTCAATCTTGATGGTCGACAGCGTTGTGTCTTATTGTTCTTCAGCTAATGCAACACCGCGCTGAATAAGACCACATAGCATCACTGGCATGGCATTGAAGATCTCTTCAAACTGTTCTAAGCCTTCCATGCCTTGTTCTGCCAACGTTTCAATGGTCGTTTCTGGATCGTAAAGCATCGTAAGAGAAAGCAAAACACCGCCGAGCAGAGCATTATCTTCGCTGTCCTCTGGCATTAGCGTTTCCCAGTCATCACGAGCAAGTTGCCAACCTTGTAATACACCTTCACAGAAATCACGGGTCTGGCTTGTTACAATATCTTGTTCATCTAACGCGCATCCTTCAGGCCACTGCCAAGATCCTTCTAGAAGAGCAGGACGAGTTTGGTTCCATATTTGTACAATCTCATCAATGTATTGCTCTAATTGCTCACCGTCAGTAAATGGCGCTGTTTCTTCACCACCCCACAAGAATGGCAACCACTCTTGAGGCATTAATACGTTTGGCGCAGCAGCCATCGCTGTTACAAAGCCTTGAGTTTTTGCTAGGTTTAGTAGTTTACCGTCAAGTTCTGGGAGAGAAAGGATGTCTTGTAGTTTCAAAATAGAATACCATTTGTTAATGGGCTGGTTGATTGCGCTCATCTTACCAATCAATTTGTGATAAATCGATATTAGGGAATGATTCACAGACATCTATGGAAATTCGCTCATCACTTAGAAAAAAAAGCATTCTCGCCCTGACACTGTACCTGTGCTTCTTTATCGCAACGATTGGTTCTGTTGCTTATTTGGTTGTCGAGCCTCCGGTTAGGCAAAAGCTGGAGCAAAACCTAGAGTTACGCACCCAACTGCTTGCTCTAGAGATTAAAGAGCCTCTCCTTAGCTCTACCGGTGTATTGAGCAGCCTTGCAGGACTCGCCCAGGGGACTGAAAATATTCAATCTCTCAACACAACAATTCCGCATATTCTCCAATTGAGTGATGAGATGCACGTCAGTGGTGGCGTATGGCCTAAACCAGAACTCAAAGCTGAACAATGGCGATATAAAAGCCTATTCTTCAATAAAAACAGTGATGGCGGTATTGACCAAATTCACTCCTACAATAATCCTGAATCTGGCGGTTATGACAATGAACCATGGTATAAGGCAGCAGCTGAAGCGCCAGTTGGTTCTGTGAGTTGGTCTACGGTTTATATCGACACTTTTACTCAGGTTCAGATGATTACTGCGTCTTCCCCATATTATCAAAACGGTCAATTCGCTGGCGTTGTAACGGTAGACTTATCACTTGATGCACTTTTTCAGTTTATTCGAGAGCACACGAACCTGCATTCTTTAGGTGTGGTGGTTCGCGATGCTGAATCGAACGTGATTATTGAGCACAACTTCCAACTAACAGACGAAATTTATGTCAGTGAGCTTGATTTCGGAGAGTTCGATTGGCGGATGGAAGTTGTCAACGCGAAAGCTAAAGTAGCCGATCAAGTGTTTGAACAAGTCATGAGTGTTGAGGGGAGGATCATTCCATTCTTACTCTTGTGTGTACTGGTCGGGTATTACTTGCTGAATCGTTACATTGTCGAACCGATTGTCCGTATTGCGGCTAAGATTGATGACTCGAAAACTGGCGGGATCATAGACATTGATTACGATAGCGAAGATGAAATTGGACAGCTCATCGAGAAGTTCAATGAAAAAACCATCTATCTAGAGCAAGAGAGAATAAAAGCCCAGGCTTCGACGAACGCTAAAACGGCATTTTTAGCCACATTATCCCATGAGATTCGTACGCCAATGAACGGTGTATTAGGAACCGCTCAGATATTGTTAAAAACGCCACTCACCGATGATCAACGTAAGCACCTGAGAACACTTTATGACTCAGGTGATCATATGATGACGTTACTTAATGAGATTTTAGATTACTCAAAAATTGAGCAAGGACATGTTGAATTCGAAAATACGCCTTTCCCAATTGAGTCGATCATCGGCAGCATAAAAAGTGTTTATCAAACACTATGTGCAGAAAAAGGCCTTCGCTTTAGAGTAGTGTCTCATTTGCCAACAGGGCGCTGGTACAACAATGACAAAGCCCGTCTGCGCCAAGTATTGTTTAACCTACTAAACAACGCTGTCAAGTTCACCGACCGAGGCATCGTAGAGGTAGAGCTGACCGAGAAATCGAGCAAGGCAGGTACCAAGCTTATTCTCGCGGTGAAAGATACGGGTATCGGTATTTCTCAAGAAGCGCAAAAACGCATTTTCCGTCCTTTTGAACAAGCGGAGTCCTCGACGACTAGGCGGTTTGGTGGTACAGGGCTTGGTTTAGCGATAGTAAAAGAAATTGCCGAGCATATGGGAGGGCATGTGATTGTGCAGAGTCAAGAGAATGTCGGGACAACCTTTACCGTCGAGATCGCGCTTACGCCTTGTGAGCCTGGGAAAGTGGAAGCAGTCAATGCACATAAGCTGAATTGCAAAGGTTTGAAAGCGCTCATTGTCGAAGACAACCGAACAAATGCAATCATTATGGAAACTTTCCTAAGAGCCAAAGGCTTTGAGTGCACAAGTGTTGAAAATGGTCAGCTTGCCGTCGATGAGGTGGCCGTTCAGTCATTTGATTTGATATTAATGGACAATCATATGCCTGTTCTTGATGGTGTTGGGGCGATATCAGCCATTCGAGCGATGAGTTCGCCTGTAAAGTCGGTACTGATCTTTGGCTGCACAGCGGATGTATTCAAAGAAACACAAGAGCGCATGATAAATGTAGGAGCCGACCACATAATTGCGAAACCAATTGTGGAGTCTGAATTAAATGATGCGTTATATCTCCATGCAGCACGGCTATACCAATACCAGTCGGACTTTGGTGATAATACAACGGATATCCTTGATGCGGAAAAGTGGCTACTAAACTTCTATGTTGCTCTAGATAATGGTCATCTCAACGAAGCGCTAGAGGCTATTTCAGCGATTATTGCTCAAGTCACCCCTGATGCTAATAAAGACGTTTCTTTAGTTGCCGAGCGAATAAGGCGTAACTTAAAGCGTCAGCAGTCTCCAAACCAAGATGATATCGACACATTAACGCTCTTGCTCGCATCATCATAGCTTAATCCATATAGCGCGATTCAACGCAATCATGAATTGTCTTTACTCTTCATACCTAACCTTAGCTGAATCGTCTGTTTTTTCCTTACTTTCAATGAGCTTAGCGCTGCTGTTGGATTCTGTCATAAGAGAAACGGTGCGGCTCTCAGTTGCGCTCACATCGGGAATACTCTGAATTTTTACAACTCAGTAGCATAAGTTATTAGAATGATCATTTATTCCCCGAACTTTATCCTAACCCTCCATCCAAACAATCACTTATCCCACTTTTTGTGTAAGTTAAATCCGTATTTTTCTACCATTTTTACGTCATTTTAGGCGTTTTTAGTTGTTGGTGGTGAAAAAAACTACTTTCATTTAAAAAAATGGTTATAAATTTACAACTTGATTTCAAATACAGTGCCATACGCTGCTTTTTATGTGATTTAATTGCCTTATTAACTGGTCATGTATTTGTTTGATGGTTGATAGTTTTATTTTGTTTATTGTTGGTGGTATTTAATTTTAGGGGTTGGTTAATGAAGTCTCGCGGACCATTTTGTATTCGTCACGCCGCAGCGGATACCTTTGCTATGGTTGTTTTTTGCTTTATCACAGGGATGATTGTCGAGATTTTGATTTCAGGGATGACGTTTGAGCAATCTTTAGCATCACGTACACTATCTATTCCAGTGAATATTGCTATTGCTTGGCCGTATGGCGTTTTTCGTGATTGGGTACTACGTCAGGGTAACAAGGTATCGCCGTCTTCATTTATGAAAAACGTATCTGATCTGGTCGCTTATGTGCTTTTTCAGTCTCCAGTTTATGCAGGAATTTTATTCGCAGTTGGTGCGTCTACAGACCAAATAGTGACCGCGGTGACAAGTAACGCCATTATTTCTTGCGGTATGGGTGTGTTGTATGGGTACTTCTTGGACATGTGCCGCCGTTGGTTCCGTGTTCCCGGTTATTCTCAAAGCATCTAAATGACCCAGTTTTGCTCAATTTAGTTACTTAGTGAGCAATCGAGTGGAAAAGGGCGCTTTTTTTTATGTTTAGCCTTGACCATCAGGCACATAATCATTAAATTAGCGCCTCGTTAGCCAATGATGCTAACAAAAATTGATTCGGTGAGTTGTCCGAGTGGCTGAAGGAGCACGCCTGGAAAGTGTGTATACGGCAACGTATCGAGAGTTCGAATCTCTCACTCACCGCCACATTCTATAAGCCCTTGTAGTGTAAGAACTTCTTATAATACAGGGGTTTGGTGTTTTAATGTAAGCTGCCTACTGGTACAAAGAGTAGGTACAATGTCGAACATCATGGCAAGTCCTTATAAGCATCCTCAAACTGGTGTTTACTACTTTAGAATGGCTGTCCCAAAAAAGCTGGTTCCTATAATCGGTAAGACAGTCTTCAAGAAATCTCTTCAAACGAAAAACCTTTCTGAAGCAAAGCAGCGATTTCCTCAGCATCTTGATGATGCGCTCAAGCAAATCGACTTCGCTAATTTAAAGCTATCTAATTCATCTGATATTGAGCTTAATGTCCGTGATTGCGCGATCATTGCCGAGCGTTGGTATCTGCGTGTTAAAGATGAGGTTGATGGTAATGGTAACTATGATTGCTATCTTCGATATGAATGGTATGGCGTTGAGGGCGATAAGCGTCTCCACGTATTCGGCTTGTCTGACACATTTGAGTTTAGTGGTCTAGATGCGTCAAAAGCTACTGAAGAGGAATACCAAGAGCTTTTGGAAGGTTTTAAAGACTTCATTGAGGAGCAGCTAAAAATAGAAGGTTTAGTTGTATGTGAGACAAGCGCTTCATATAGACGTTTGGTCTGTGCCTTTTATGATTACGCCCGTCGAGTTGAGTCTCTCTGCTTGGCTCGTCACAAGCGAGACTTTGGGTATGAGCCAGTGACCAGTTCAATCGCTAGTGAGCCCATTTCAGTGTCTAAGCCTGATAAGATACCGTCTAGGGTTTTGAAAACATCTCAGAACTCCATTTCGAGCCTATTGAAGCGTTACCTTGAGTCTGCATCTATTAATGGCAAAGCTTCTCAATCCTTGGCAGAGGTTGAGTCTCAGATAGAGCGTCTTATAGAGATAATAGGGGATCTAGACGTTGCTGATGTAACCAGAGGTCATATCTCAAAATACAAAGATACCCTGTTACAATTACCTAAGTCTAAAGCTAAAGAAATTAGAAACAAATCAGTACCTGAGCAGCTTGAGCTTGTTAAGACAAAGGGGCTCGAAACAATAGCTCCTTCAACCGTTAAGACTATTCTCAGAAAGACTTCTCCTGTATTTGGCTATGCTGTTGAGCTTGGTCTGATAGACGTCAACCCATACAAAGGTGTAACACTTCCTAAAGTGCAGAATAAGTCAGCGGTTGCCGAAGCTAAAGGCTTTAGCCCTAGTGAGATCAACCAGTTATTTCAGTTTGATATATTCACTGACGCTACTGCTAATAAGCCTTATGGCATGGCTTGTTATTGGGTACCACTTCTATGCAGGTATACGGGCTCTCGGATTGAAGAAATGGTTCAACTTAGAAGGTCAGATATACAACAGTCAGACGAAGGTATTCATTTTATTTATGTTCGTGAGGGTGAAGAGCAGAACGTAAAAAACGTTAAGTCAGTTCGACAAGTACCGATTCATGATCATCTCATTGATTTGGGCTTTTTGGATTATGTGGCGTCCTGTGGAGAGTTTTTATTCCCTGAGCACAAGCCAAACAAACACGGTAAAAGGTCTGGTGCTATTGGTAAGTGGTGGAGTAAACAAGTCAAGACGTTAGGTATAACCAAGCAGCCATCACACTCGTTTAGACACTCTTTGAGAACAGCTTTGCGTGGCCTAGGAGTGGTTGATTCTGTTAGTGATGCTATCACTGGTCACGCTCCGGCTAATATCGGAGCAGCATACGGTACGGTTGATATGAAGGCTAAGAAGAAAGCAATAGACTGTTTGCCTAGGTTGGCTGTCCAACGTCTTTGGTAGCTTTTAGTTAGTGTCTTTACACTGTTGTGTACACCTAAAGTCTCCCCACTGTACACACGTGTACACTTTGGTTTGAATTAGCCCGTAGGCCTTGTGGGATAAGGCTTACGAGCTCACAATGTCATTTCTATAACTCGTAGTTTTCTGTTACGTTAGGGGCTTTATTTCCACTATTTTTATCTTGAATACTTCCTTCGATAGTCCCAGCTTTTTCCAGCCACTTACTCCGTTGAGATATCGAGATACCTAGTTGAGAGCCCCTAGTGAACTTCCTTAAGCCTTCCCTGAAGATATCCTCTCCAAAGAACTCAACGAGGCGGCTGATGCTCTTTGAGACGTCTTTAATTTGCTTTTGCTCCCACTGCTCATCATCTTTGTCAGGCACATACTCCTTACCCTTAAAAGCATCTGAGAGTCGTCTAATCTTCGGGAAACCCTTAGAGTCCCAACAGCTTTGGGGTAGGTAATAACGTGACTCCAAGCCAAACTTGAGGCTTTCAACAAAGCTCTCTAAGTCGTTCATCTCGATGTCATTCCCTAATGCTTCTTTGCAAGCTTTTAAGCCGTTAGCGATGTGTCCAGCTTGACCACGGCTACACCCAACAAGCTCCTCTATTTGAGAGACGCTTAGGCCAAACTCTCGGTTAACAATTAGCTTGCGAAACTTAGCTTGCGTTGCTTCATCTTTAGTAACTCCAACCCCATGTGCTTGGTTGACATCTTGGGCTGCTGAGAATGCCTCAGCGTAGGTACGGTTTTCTATGATCAACGAGTTAATCATTAATTCAGCATCAGGGTTTTCTTCAAGGTACTTCAAACAAGCTCCAGTGCGGTGGAAACCATCCACTACGTAATACTTGTCATCAATCACAAAAACAGTGATAGGTTGCCTTATAGGCTGTCCATTACGAAGGTCTTCAAGAATCTCCTTACTTTGGCTCTCTTGCTTAATCTCTTGCGCTGAACGTTCTCGTTTGTCTTTTATGAGTTCAACGTCACGGGCTTGCATCGCGGGATCGAGTATGAGAGTTCGAGGGTCTAAATACGCAAATCTGCTATCTGCCATGAATTGATTCATAGTGTGTTATGTACCTGTAGGTCTATGATTAATTATTAATGTTTCTCTTTTTGGTTTGACTGGAACCCTAGGAGGGGGGAGGGTTCGGGGTAATACATATCGAATACGATTGCGGCGTACCGTTACGCACACACAAAACGGGATTTATAAAACTTCATTTTTTTGGTAATTACGGTGTACTAAGTCTTTGCTAAGGCTCTTTGGACTGTGGATAAGGAGACTCCTATTTCGGAGGCAATCTTTCTCAAGGAAAAACCTTGTGAACGTAGCTCAGCGATACGCTGGTGGTTAGTTGTGTTAGTTGGTCTACCCTTATATTTCCCTGCTGCTTTAGCTTTCTCAATGCCTTCCTGACGTCTTTCCTGAATCATTGCTAACTCGAATTGAGCTACAGCTCCTAGCATGTTCAGCATAAGCTCAGACATATGATCACTTCCACCAGCATTAAAGCTTAGGTTTTCCTTGTGGAATCTCACGCTAACACCTTGGCTAGTCCAGTCGTTTATTAGTTGCTTCAAATCAACCAAATTACGAGCTAGGCGGTCGATGCTATGAACGTGGATTGTATCCCCTTCTCGAACGTAGTCTTTAAGAGCTTCTAATGCTGGTCGTTTAGTTGAGCCACCACTGCATTTATCTGTAAAGCTCTTATCAAAGGTGATAGCAGAATCTGTAAGTTGACGGTCTGTATTTTGGTCTGTGGTCGAAACACGTAGATAAGCTATGTGTGCCATTAGGTGTACCCGTTTAACTCTAAGATGTTAGAGATTTTATTGTGGTCACAATTCAAATTCAACCCTATTGGGTACTGTTTGATCAAGGTTTGACCGTAGTCGTTTGGGTATACCTAGAGGGTACATGTAAAAAATCTCTATTCAAATGAACTATTGATCACTAAGTAGTCAATAACTCATGTTGGGTAGCATTTCATCTAATGTGACTTGCTGTATATTAATTGCAGTGGTAATAAGTTCATATCGGTCACACTAAATCTAGTTGAAGATTCTTGTAATGAATAATAAAAGCACTCAAAGCGATAATATGGAACATTTTGATTTAGATGAGCTATTTGATGAGCTCTCAACTCAAGAAATGTCAAACTCACTGAAAGCATACAGTGATGCTCTCGATAATTTCTTTGAATATATTTCAGCAGGAAGCCGTACATCGCTAATGCGCGAGTACGAGAATTTTGATGTTACTTCTCTTGAGCCAGATGATAYGAAGTTTGTAAATGATGCTCTTCTTTTGGCTAATTATGATAAAAGCGCTTTACGTGGAGAGAACGTAGTGCTGTTCAGTGAACCAGTTATACTTTCTGAGTTTATCTGTGCGGCTACTCTATACAATAAAAATGAAGGTGTCTTAAGACTTATATCCTATATAGGCGAAGATAAGAAAGTCTTCACAAAGTGGACAACTAGTATTGCAGATAACAAGTCTGTGACGACCTATTCAGTTAAGGATACAGTTCTAGGGGTTATCCTTCCACAGCGTTGCAAATTTACCGCTGTAAAAATTGCTAAGTTTGGTTCTCTCTTCACCGATTATAAGAAACTTGAACGTGTTAGAGTTTTACTTGATAAAGTCCGTGAAATTCCCTTAATTCAAAGACAGGAGCTGCAAAACCGGTTCCAAGTTATTAACTCACAGATAAAGCTGAAAAATGATGAATTTAGTGCTTTAGAGAGTGAGATTGAAATCTTAGAGCATCAAAAGTCTCACATAGAAACTAACCTTTCTAGAAGTCAAAGTACTCTAGACGCAGTACAGAATGATTTAACTGAAGTTACTAAAGAATATGAAAACCTATTCCTTAAATTTGAGGAAGAGTCTAAGCGTCTACAAGCTGTGAAAGAAGAGCTAAAGTCCAACGCTGATTCGTGCAAGCAAGAAGAAGTTAAGCTGAAAAGTTTAAAAGAAGAAAGTGTTGAGCAAACTGCTTCTTTAAGGGGTATCAAAGAAGAGCTCGCTGATGCAAAAAGAGAGAAGAATCTTACAACATTTGACACTATAGGGCACTCCAAAGAGACTTGGAGACAGCTTAAAGGATATTACGTTCTTGCAATTTTACTGCTCTCAGGATTGGCTTTAATGGCTGAATATATCTACACAAATGGACAAAAAATTAGTTCATTGTTGCCTTATCTAGTTCACGTAAGTTCATGGGATATTCTACTCAGTAGACTGCCTTTAGTAGCAGCCACTACTCTGATTATTGGAGGGCTTACTGGCGCACTTTTCTATTTGATTAAGCATATCGTATTACTGAATACTGAAAAAATGGTAATGCTTAAAGCAGGTATTCTAGCGGAGCAAATTACGAACTCACTAGATTGTAAAAAAATGGGTGAGCAGGAAATTCTCGAGTTCAAGCGTGATACTAAAATCAAGCTAATCATGGAGGTCTTTAACAAAAATGAACCTGATGTAAAACAAAGTAATATGATTTTAGAGGTACTGAAGGCTGTTAATGCCAATAAAGGGTAAATCAGATATTGATTAGTATTGGTATATACACGGACGAAGGTACAAAAAACTGGTACAAATGGTTGCAGTCTTATATAGTTAACTTGTTGATTTTAATTGTTTTAAACTTGGTAGCTTGCAATCGAGAGTTCGAATCTCTCACTCACCGCCACATTCTAAAAGGTCTGATTTATCAGGCCTTTTTTCATATCTGAAGGTTCTACAAGGTAGCAATAACCCACACTGGAGCTAACACATGCTATCAAATCATCGTTTACCCTCACGCAAAGCATTGTACCTTTTTACTAGTAGAACAGGTGTCTATACCTTTCGATGGAGCATTAGGAATAATGGCACGCACCACCAGCCTACTCTGAGTTTAAAAACAAGAGATTACCTCACTGCTGTTAGGTTGGCTTCTGATTTAGCTAATCGACTTCTTCAGCTTTCTAGCCCTACCATTGACGAAGTTAAGTCAATTTATGACGACTTCAGGGGAGAAAAAAAGAAGGAAAGCCTACTGCTAGGCAACATTGATATTGAAGCAAGCCTCGTGGACTTGAGTGCTAAGAGTCAAACAGAATACCGCAATTGTTGGGTTAGTTTTATTCAGTGCCTTGCTCCGTCAATGACACTAGATAGCGTAAGGAGTGCTCACATTTTCAATATCCCCAAAATATTGATAGCCACGTTGATTAATCATACCAAGAAACCAAGCGTTCACTTCTTGCGTGTGATACACGGCTAACTTACCCATAAAGTCACTTTCAATTTTGTTTGGAAAGTTCGGCAGGTTTGAAACGGTGCCTTTGCTCACTGAGAGCTTTTTTGCAATTTGAAGTTTTGTGAACACGAATACTCCTATTTATCAGAAAAGTAAGGTGTGGTTTAAAAATCAAGGGTAATTAGGTGTGGCTATGCCTTGTGCTCGTAGCCCTTTTTCTACGGACTCAACACAGCTGTGTTTCTCGGTTACCTCGGAGTATTTTTCTCCCCATATGCACATAATTTTCTTCCGTTTGTTAATAAACCTAGTTCGGTTGTATGCAGCACGAACTTTATTGTTATCGGTATGAGATAGGATCATCTCAATGAGCATTGAATCTTCCAATTCAAGTTCTTCATGCAATTCTGTGCTAAAGATGGAGCGTATCCCGTGAGCGGTCATTTGGCCCTTTAACCCAAGTTTTCGGAATAAGTTACCCAGTGCGGAGGTACTGATAGGCTTGTCTTTAGCTTTTTGTGGTGAAGGGAAAATATACTCACTGTTGCCTGATATGAGTTTAGCTAGTTTGAGTACGTGAATTGCTTGTGGTGACAAAGGCAAAACATGTTCTAAGCCATTTTTAGAAAGCTCTTTCGGAATTGTTAATGTATATTCTTCAAAATCCACATTACTCCATGTGTTTTGGGTCGCCTCTTTAGCGCGAAGAGCGGTCAAAAACATGAAGTCGAATAGGAGCTTAACCTGAGCTGAACTTTTGGATGACACTACCATTCGAGATAGCTCAAGGACTTCACTTAGTTCAACACACGCATGCGGTTTTGGTCGATGTTTAACAAGGAAGTGATTGATATTGCTGAAATCAGGCGTCTTTAGACCATATTTTATATGGCCTAGGTTGTAAGCTCTTCGTAGTATATCAATGACTCTTCTGTGTTGAGATACATAGCCCTTATTATCCATACTAATTGCAAAATCATAGATGTGCGTCAGCGTCAGTGCATGAGCAGGAGTTGATCCCAAGGAAGACTTTGTAATGTACTTTTTTGCTCGTTGATATTCTTTATCATAATTACTTTGCTTCCATGTGCGTTTTTTTGTTTTTAGATACTCAAAAACTAAACCATTGACGGTAAGTTTACCTTTGCCACAGATTCTTTCTAATACGTGTTTCGGTTCTTCGCCTTTACCCCTCGATCTATGCAATTTGTCGCGCATGTTTCTGGCTTCTTTTAGTTTTAGAGAGGTTGTTTTTCCAAGCGTTAACAGGCTCTCTCTTCCATTCAAACCTTTTATTCTTAAGCGATATACCGACCTACCTGAACTATAGAAAACAACGACCAGACCACCCCCATCGTTTAGTCTCAGGCTCTCTTTATCAGCAGGGCATTTCGTATGTTCTATTTGTTTGACGCTTAGTTTGTTCTGTACAGGCATTGGAGTTCCTTCATTTTGGCTCTTTGGTGATAGATATACTGGTAGAAGGATAAGTGAGGTCTATTTAGGGATTTTCTTGCGTGATTGCTCGCGAAAATAGCAGTCTTACAGGGTTGCTGATTGTGGGGGGAATTTTTGACTGGTTCGTCTGGAGTCCTACACAACTTTGATTTGTATAGATAGAAGGTCGCGGTATGAGAGTTGTTGGGCTGATTTGTATATTTCTAATTCAGTTTGCTGGGGCTTAAGGCAGGAGCAATACAAAGAGCATAAACGCGATTACAAGAGCAATCATCCCCAATAGATCTGAATTAGGGTTGATATTCTCTGGGGTGAATTCTTCAATGCCTTGTATTTTGAGTTTCTTTTGCATGTTTGTTTCCTTAGTTGTTGGCGTTTGTATTCTTATTTTTAGACTGGTTGAGTCTCTTTTCGTTTAAGGAACTGAAGAAAAAAGTCTGCACTTACTCTTTTTATCAGTTTCTTGTGTTTTTTATGAGATGAAGGTCAAAGGCTCAATAAGCACTGCGACAATCCTCTTCTGTTTATGGCTTCAAGCCTAAACATAACATATAGGCAACGGCTCACAAGTCACTAAAAGACATAAAAAAGCGTAAGTTAGTTTGGATACTCATCCAATAGCGTAAATATGAATGCCCCGTGAAGGGGGTAATGTTAAAAGGTCGACGCCCGGTAAGGAGATCACACGAGCAGTGGGGCTGACTACATACCTAGGTGATGTTTAGGAAGCATGCTTAGGTAGGAGCTCTGGTGAGGGAGAGAATGTGGCGTTCTAAACATGGATGCGGTTAGACGCGACCACTATCCCTCCAAAATCCTGATTAACTCAGGAGGTTAGGATGCTGTAGTCATTCTTTAATTGTAAGATCTAGAACTCTTCCTTATGGAACACGCAGGGAGTAGATATGACCCAGGACGTTATCGAGTTGCAATAGCACCTTTACCAACACCTTCATAACCAATGACTTTTAAAGTATCTTCCGCTGTTAAGTCTTTTTTTACTTCATCAGCAATATAGTTAACAAGCAACTCGATAGTAGTATCTGATTCCAATATTTCGGTTTCATTTTTGGCAATAGCCAGTTCAAATTTGCCTTGTGGCGCCGTGTATTTAAATGCGTAGTGAGTGTGGTCGTTGATTTTTTTGTTACGAATGTTCAGTGAAAGCTCTGCGAGTGTTACTTGATCTTCTTTTGAACCAAGGTAAATATCTTGCCAGCGGGTTGCAAATCTTGCTTCACGTTGTGCATCGCGCATGCCATTAACTATCAATTCAATTGGTGAGCGGTGGCCGTGTGCAATACGCTGGCAGTTGCCGTCGTGTTTTTTCAACCCGTGAGAGTAATGGTAGAAAGCGCCATCTATACTTTCAGCTCTCAACGTTAATTCAAGATCATTCACATTCTGTGGTAGATGAGATTTAAGGATGGTGTAGAGGTGTTTGGTCACACTAAACATAGTGATTGTGTCTGCATCTACCAAGCAAAGCGCTTCATTTGGGCAGTGAACGTGAATTCCTTGGTCTCCTCGTATTAGGTCAACAGAGGAATAACCTTGTTTCGTGTTGGCGACGAATATTTTTTTGTTTTTAGTGGGCACTAGCAACTTATGATCAACATACTCGTCAACCAGTCGCTTGATTTGTTTCTTCACTTGGCCGAAATCCAGTACCATGCTCATCTCGTTTAGTTCACCAGAGAGGCTGATATCTAAAATCCAGCTCTCACCTACCATACCTCGTGTTTCGCATAGGTAAGAAGAGTCGATAACGGTGAGATCTCGAACAAAAAGGTTCACATCAAAATCCTATTAAATCTGAAATATTCAACATTATATCAAATTGTTTAGCATATGTAGTATGATTGCTCGTCAGTGATCACTATGGATAGGTGCCCACTTTAGGCTCGTTTGATGTTTATATTTTTCAATGAGATAATTACGTTTCCGTAAGGCAGAGGTATTGGAATGAAATCTAACAAACTGGTGACTTTGTGTTCGCGTCTTCTTGAGTTTGAATTAACTCCTTTTTTAATAGGAGTATCAAGCGGGCAGATTGCTCCTAAGGTCAACTCACTTAGGTGGGCAGAGTTAAAAAATAAAGCTCAAAACAACCAGTTGGATCCTCAAGACCTACGAGAGTTGGCCGCGCTGTGCAATTATGAGCGTCTTGAGCTTATATTTGAGTTGATCGATGAAA
>NZ_JAWJYE010000011.1:0-154337 GCF_032970445.1 Vibrio sp. T13N | reverse complement strand
CTTGGAAGCTAGGTTGGGAAACTATCTTTTAAGTATAAAACACCCTGGAGGGGTTCCCGAGTGGCCAAAGGGAGCAGACTGTAAATCTGCCGGCACTGCCTTCGATGGTTCGAATCCGTCCCCCTCCACCATATTGAAAAAGCCAGCTCATTGAGCTGGCTTTTTTCGTTTCGGACTCTTGGCCCTTCCTTATTTAACCCAACTTCTTCGCGGTTCTACCTCTGTTTGGATCCTACTTTAACAACTGGGCCGAAGCGAATCTCCGATGGCCAAAGTTCGGATCTGGTCGTTGTAATACAAACAATGAACTAGCACTTTGTCCTTGTTTTATCGCAATGACCATAATGTGAATGCTAAAAACATTCAGTAAAACACTTGAGGACTGACTAGCAAAAAGATATTCGGCAGAGTTAAGCGCGAGCCATGATGAAGTCTCCATCTGGCAGGTTTTATAAAAACACCTTTCGTAAATACAAACGACAGATACAAAAAATCCCGCAGGGGGTGCGGGATTTTTATTAGTGACTAAATTGGTTTAAAGGTGACTAGCCTTGAATACCAACGATTAACCATGGTGCATTAGGCACAGTCAGGTCACGCTCTAGGTGCCAGATATCTTCGATTTCTTCTTCAACACCTTCTACTGTGTCACGGTAACGACCGCTAAACTGTAGGCTAAGCTGTGCTTTATTTGCATCGTAATCGGCACGGACGATCTCTGCATCAACGTACATTACATCAGTATGCTGCTCACCGTCGAGCTTCGCGCGCTCTGCTTTCAGATCTTCAAACAAGCTTGGAGAAACATATTCTTCAATGGTTTCCAATTGATTGTGATTCCACGCTCCTTGCAGGATTCGGTAGTGTTCACGAGAGCCGTTAATGAACGCTGCTTGGTCAAAGCCCGGTGGGTAGTTATGTGGTACGTCCGTTTGAGCGCCGAAACCACCAAAGCCACCATTATTTGTGTTTGGCTGTTGCTCAAAGTTTTGCATGTTTGGTTGCTCAAACTTAGATGCGTTACCACCAAATGCAGGTTGCTGACGATGCTGGTTCATACTGCCCTGCTTCGCACCTAGCATACCGCGCATTAATTTAAAGATGACAAAGGCAATCAAACCAATAATTAGGATATCCATAAATTGGATACCTTCAAAAGCACCGCCAAAGAATGCAGCAAGTAGACCACCAGCAAGAAGTCCGCCTAGCAGACCACCCATTAAGCCTTTTTTACTTGAAGACTTCGCCGTCTGATCTTTGCCGACCGTATTGGTGTTTTGTTGCTGTTGTTTTGGTGCTGGCGCTGTTTTGTAGCTCTTACCGAAAGACTTACTGCCACCAAACTTCTTCGCTTCCGCGATAGGCGTTACAGCAACGGTAAACATCAACAGAGCAACAATAGAAAATAAACGTTTCATCGTTATCCTTAAAGTTAGCTATCTAAGATTGTGCTCTATCAGACGAAACAACGATTGTTTCAAACAGTAGCACGCCAAAGATGATTGTTACGTCATCATACTCTGTATGCCTGTTGATGAAAACAGCTTACAGAAGCTGACATGTATCAGAATATTGCCAAAGATACAGACTGCTCTCGGTTAACTTCGAGATACTTGGTTCGTTTAGAAATGCTGGGAATGAACTCGCTACTACTCGGGGATGTTTTACTTGAATTAGAATCAGTGACACAGCTCAGAATCCTGGACCTTGACGTCACTTGAGTATATTGCCTTGTTGACGGTTAATAGGTAGCTGACTATCATATTGAACGATGTTCAATAAAGCAGTTTGAGAGTATGGCGCGCAGAAACGATCACACCAGAGAAGAGTTAGTGAATTTGACGTTAACAACAGTCAAAAACTTTTTAGATGAGAATTCTTACCACGAACTCAGTCTTCGTAAAATCGCTAACATGATTGGTTACGTGCCAAGCACATTAGTCAACATTTTTGGCAACTATAACCTGTTACTTTTACACGTAGTCGCGCAAACTTTAGACGAACTCTCCCAAGAAGCACTGAAGGCGACCAATAGCAGTAAAGACGCTCATCAAGCTCTATTTGAACTGGCTTATTGCTACCACGATTTCGCTCAAAAGCACCCTTACCGTTGGCAGTTAGTCTTCGAGCACAACATGAATGGTGCAGAGCTTCCAGAATGGCATGCCAAACGTATCGACGGGATGACAGGAATGCTGGAGTCACTATTGGCTCAAATCGCACCACATCGTACCGAGTCCGAAGTGATTCAAGCAAGTCGAGTGCTTTGGTCTGGCGTACACGGTATTACTTTACTCAGTGTTGATGATAAATTTTTCTCTAGTGAACCCATTGATGGTAAAGAATTAATCAGTAACCTGCTTTCTAACTACCTCACAAACTGGTAACAAAGGATTATCCATGTCGTCCGACAGACAGCCGTCCTTACTTACGCAAAGAAAGTTCCTACCCTATTTCATTACTCAGTTTTTTGGCGCTTTCAACGACAATATTTTTAAAAACGTTTTGCTGCTGTTTGTCGCCTTCGCGGGATCCAGCGCACTACCTATTTCGAGCAACTTGTTCATCAATTTAGCGGCTGGCTTATTCATTCTACCGTTCTTTCTATTCTCCGCTTCAGCTGGCGTATTAGCCGATAAATATGAAAAATCATGGTTTATTCGCAAGGTAAAGCTGTTTGAAATCGCCATCATGCTTTTGGGTGCCATTGGTTTTATAACCGAAAGTTATGGTGTGCTTTTGCTGCTACTGTTCTTAATGGGCACACAGTCAGCATTCTTTGGACCGGTTAAATATGCCCTTTTGCCTCAAAAATTAAACGCGAAAGAGTTAGTGCCAGGCAACGCCCTTGTTGAAGCTGGTACCTTTATCGCCATCCTTATTGGTACCCTAGGAGCTGGAATTATCGCCTCAGCAGACAACGCAAAATACCTTGCCGCATTTTGTGTCGTACTCTTTGCATTGTTGGGATATTTGTCGAGCCGCTCAATACCCTTTGCAGCCGCCAGCGCACCTAACCTTTCTTTTCGTTGGCAACCGTATAAACAAACTAAACACACGCTATCCATCGCAAAATCAGATCGTGTTGTTTTTCAATGCATTATGGCGATAAGCTGGTTCTGGTTTTTAGGCGCCGCCTATCTAACCCAGTTCCCAAATTTCACCAAGATTTACTTAAATGGAACCGAGAGTGCGGTGTCTTTCTTACTTGCTCTGTTTTCTATTGGTATCGCGCTAGGGTCGCTGCTTTGCAATTGGATCTCGAATCATCGTATCGAAGTCGGTATTGTGCCAATTGGCGCACTTGGCATTACGGTATTTGGGTACTTGATGGCAACCTCCATTCCAAGTGACCTACCTATCTTCCATAACTTTGTAGACTTCTTTAGATATGAGCCTTTTTGGCCATTATTTTTCTATCTATTGATGATTGGCGCCTCTGGCGGGCTGTTTATCGTACCGCTTTACGCATTAATGCAACATAGAGCAAAGGAAACCGAGCGCGCACAAGTCATCGCAGGGCTCAACATCTTTAACTCTCTGTTTATGGTCGGCAGTGCTGTCTTAGGTATTGTGTGCCTGAGTGTCATCAAGATGACAATTCCTCAGTTGTTTGCATTGTTAGCCATTTTGAATTTCTTGGTCGCCGCTTACATTTTTTTGCAAATACCGATATTCGTTGTCCGTTTTGTGGTTTGGATGCTAACTCACACTATTTATCGAATGAAACATAAAAACCTACATAACTTGCCAGAACAAGGCGGTGCATTAATCGTATGTAATCACGTGAGCTATATGGACGCCTTGCTACTTAGCGCAGTATGCCCAAGGTTGATTCGTTTTGTGATGGAGGAAGATTACGCCAACCTACCTCCACTAAGACGCTTTTTACGCAGAACTGGGGTAATTCCAATTTCAGCGAGTAACAGAAACTCCATCAGGCGTGCATTTAATGATGTGGAAACCGCATTAAGCGAAGGACATATCGTCTGTATTTTCCCTGAAGGGAAATTAACTTCAGACGGAGAAATGAATGAATTTATGCGTGGCATTGATATTATTCTGCGTCGCAGCCCGGTACCTGTCATACCCGTGGCACTCAAAGGCTTATGGGGAAGCTATTTCAGCCGCGCG
The DNA here is from genome assembly GCF_032970445.1 of Vibrio sp. T13N. Lineage (NCBI taxonomy): Bacteria > Pseudomonadati > Pseudomonadota > Gammaproteobacteria > Vibrionales > Vibrionaceae > Vibrio > Vibrio sp. T13N. The sequence goes on along the minus strand of NZ_JAWJYE010000011.1, from coordinate 150,203 downwards.
AAAGGCCGAGCATGTTGTGGCTTACCAACTCGATTTTGGTCAAAGCTAGAAATTGAAGCCGGACAGCCAGTTCCACCAAATGAAGCAACGGCAAAAACGATGTTCGATAGAGTGCATCAACTCAGAGGCGACTGGCGATAAAAATACATTTGAACACATGTTTAGAATAACTGAACATGTGTTCAAATCATTAAGACAAACTGACCACACTCAGTGCGATATACTCGCGCTTTCATTCACAACAGCGAATAAAAACCTTGAATAGAAACTACCTCTTGTTTGGATTGGCGTTACTCTTTTGCTTAACCCCTTTTGTCTCCTCTCCTATTGCCCTAGTTATTGGTTTTCTACTCGCAAGTTTTGGTTTTGTGCCTTCAGAACTGCCCATTGCTTCTTTTACTAAAAAGCTGTTGTCCTACTCGATTATTGGTTTAGGCTTTGGCATCAACTTTGAGCAAGCACTCTCTGTTACATCGGATGGTATCGGTCTGATTATCGCCACGATTGCGGGCACACTGATCATAGGCACTATCATTGCCAGAATAATTAAGTTGGAGCGAGTAACCGCATACTTAATCTCGTCAGGTACAGCAATTTGTGGTGGTAGTGCAATTGCCGCTGTAGCACCAGCGATTAAAGCAAAAGACGAACAGATTGGATTAGCACTGGCAACGGTATTTGTCCTAAACTCCATCGCACTATTCGTGTTTCCTGTGGTTGGGCATGCTTTAGGGCTAGATCAACACACATTTGGTACATGGGCCGCGATTGCTATTCATGACACTTCTTCTGTTGTTGGGGCTGCCTCAGCCTACGGTGAAGAAGCGCTAACTACAGCAACAACGTTAAAACTCGCACGAGCTTTATGGATCATCCCTGTCGCACTGATCAGTGCCGTGATCTTTTCGAGAGACCAGGAAGAGAATGGAACGAAAAAGTTAGTTATTCCTTATTTCATTTTTTGGTACTGCGCAGCCATCGCGTTTAGCGACTTCTTCCCTCAATTTGAAATGGTCTATCACGGTATTTTCGTTGGAGCGAAACAAGCTTTGGTGGTGTGTCTGTTCCTGATTGGTTGCAGCATTTCAATTTCGAAGCTGAGGTCTGCTGGAGCTAAGCCACTGTTGTTTGGTGTAACTCTGTGGGTGTTAATTTCAACCACTTCTCTAAGTTGGTTATTGTTTAGATATTAGTGGTCCTCTCATCGTGTTGAGATGACGACGGCTCCTGCTTGCTGTTTTTGTATGTAACGACCAACGCGATAGCGATCAAAAAGGCCGTCAGCTCTGCAAGAGAGCGAGCGAGCCCTTCACTGCTTATTGCAATACCAATTTGTAGTGCTACCGCCGTAATTAATACTAGCTTTACCATCCTGAACCTTATGCCTTTTCTCTCTTCGAAGAAGCATAATTATGATTCAGAGTTATAAGGATACGAAATTCCCTTTCTGACTAATACATAGCAAAATTGACTAATGCTGAATTGATGGCAATAGCCACTCCTTCACTGCCTTCCGAGAAACTTTGATCCCACTTTCTAGTAGCACTTGTGGCATTAAATGGTATTCCACTGGCCATTTAAACTTCTCTAATTTGGATTGCAAATGCAGGTCATATTCCGCTTTGCTGCGCAAATCATTGGTCTGAATCACAGCAACAGGGCGATGACCAAATTCCGCATCTTCGACTGGAACCACTATGCTCTGCACCACGCCATCAATTTGGTTCAATGCTGCCTCAATCTCTTCACAATGAATGTTCTCACCACCAGAGATAAATTGATTGTCGGCACGGCCGATGATCTTTAACTCGTCACCTTGCCACTCACCGAGATCCTTGCTATCGAACCAGCCTTTCTCATCCAGAAACGGAGTAACATGACCTTGATGAAAATACCCTGCCGCTAATGTTTTACCACCGACAAAAATGCGTTGGCCAACCAACTTTATCTTACGATGATTCAATACGTGTCCAGCATTACTGGTACTGTCAATTCTCTTTGCGGTAACGGTAGAGGCTGCTTCCGTCATCCCATAACCTAACCACGCCTCAATCCCTCGTCCTGTTGCTCGCAACGCCAACTCGTGAGCAACGTGGCTGCCGCCCAATAAAACATGCGTCAATGACAAGTGAGCATCATCATCCAATAGCCGTTTGAGCTGCGTTGCAACCAAAGAGGCGTGTGACACGCCCTGAATATCTTCGACAAGTTTTCCTGTACCGATTTTCAATGTCGCTCCGACATATAGCCAACGATATACAATCGCCAATCCAGAGACGTGATAAAGCGGAAGCGACAATAACCAAGAATCTTGCTGAGTGAAAATGAACTCTTGCAGCAAGCCTTCTGCGGATGCAAGGTGTTGTCGATGTGTATGAACCACAGCTTTAGGCTCTCCTGTCGAGCCAGAGGTAAATACCACTGAAGCGAGCCTGTCATGGTGATAGGCATCTTCAATCACCGCATCACGCTCTTGTTGTGAAACTAAGAGCGGTGAAAGCAATGTTGCCTTGAGTTTTTGTATATCATGTTCAGAAAAGGTCGAAGCGCACTCCTGAGCAAACCAGATAAACCGAGTTTGTTCAGGTTTATAAAGGGTCGCAAGTTTACTCTGTAACGTATCGAGTGGTTGTACCATGGTCAGCGCGGCAAGTGCGCCTAACTGCTTGGAAGCAAGATAAAACAGCAGAGTTTCGACTTGGTTTTTACCTACCAAAGTCAGCACATCTCCCCGCGTTACGCCCAAGTCATTCAAATAGTGAGCGTATTGGTCAATACGTACTGAGAGTTGTTGCCAGTTTAATGTTTCTGTTGGTGTCTTGAGTGCAATAGAAAAAGGGCTCGTTTGAGCCCAATATTTCCACGGTGCCTTCGCAACATTGTCTATGCAGAATGCCACACAATCTCCTGATCTTTCAGAGGAAGAACGGGAAGTTCACACTTAGGCCAGCCTTGCTCTAACTGAGCTTTGAATAGGCCAATCGTATCCAAACCTGGAACTTCATCAGGCAGCTGCCATTGGGCAAAGCGCGCTAATTGCGTTAAACCGAGACTGGATTCAATGCTCGAGCTAATAACCGCTTTCATCCCCAGTGACTTCGCCTTCTCTATCAGTGTAATACAAAAATCCACCGAACCAATGAGTGTGGGTTTGATGATGATCGTTTTCACACCAGTTAGATCTTCAAGACGGAAATCCTCTCGACGAACCGCATCTTGCAACGTTTCATCCCAAGCAATCGCAATACCAGTATTGATAGCAAAAGAGAGACTATCGCCAGGAGAGCAGCACGGCTCTTCCAAAAAGGTAATGCGCTGACGCAGAGACGGAGTAATGTATTTAGCAAACTGCTGCGCTTTTTCTGGTGTCCAAGCGCGGTTTGCATCAAGTCGAAGCGTTAATTGAGGGATAGATTCAAGGAAAAGGTTCACAAGCATGCCATCGCGAATTGGCTCATAAAGCCCGACTTTTACTTTCGCGACTTTCTCACCTTCCATTTCGTTCAGCTTTGGAATGAGCTCGTCTGGGTCACCAGTACACAGCGGCGCTGTTTGATACTTACCTTGTTGGGGTAAGCCACCAGCTAACTCTAACTGTGCCATCGATAAACCAAACGCGACCGATGGATACATGTTGGCGTAATCCACATCCAATCCAGCAACCCAACGCTCCGCTTGTTCCTGTAGCTGAATACCAGCATCTTCGGTGCTCTCTAAACTAAAACCAGGAAGAGGAGCGACTTCTCCAAGCCCTATTTGGTCACCTTCAGAAAGCACAACAACATAACCAACACGTTCAGTTAGCTTATTGTCTCGCAGGATGACACCACTATCCATGGGCAAGATATAACGATAAATTTTCGCTTCACGCATAATTCGAGTCCTATGTAATGCCGTATATTTGAGCGTTCTGGCGAGCAATCCCACCAGCCTCCCAGAGGGCGAGGCGCTCAGGAAAAATGGAACAGAGGAGCTAAAACACTCCTCTTTTTATACGAATTATGGGTTACGAGGGAATTTGTCGAAGTCTGGGCGACGTTTCTCGTTGAATGCGTTACGACCTTCTTGTCCTTCATCGGTCATGTAGAACATCATCGTTGCGTTACCCGCAAGCTCTTGAAGACCTGCTTGACCATCACAGTCCGCATTCAATGCAGCTTTCAGGCAGCGTAGCGCCATTGGACTATGCTGAAGCACTTCACGACACCAACGAACAGTTTCTTTCTCTAGCTCTTCTAGCGGCACAACCGTGTTGACCAAGCCCATGTCTAACGCTTCTTGCGCGTTATAGAAACGACATAGGAACCAGATTTCGCGAGCTTTCTTCTGGCCTACGATACGAGCCATGTAAGACGCGCCCCAACCACCATCAAATGAACCCACTTTAGGGCCCGTTTGACCAAACTGCGCGTTGTCTGCTGCAATTGTTAGATCACACATCATGTGCAGTACATGACCACCGCCAACAGCCCAACCCGCAACTGAAGCAATAACAGGTTTTGGACAAGTACGGATATCACGTTGGAAATCCAATACATTTAGGTGATGCGTACCTTGGTCATCTTTGTAACCGCCGTAGTCGCCACGAATCTTCTGGTCACCACCAGAACAGAATGCGTCTTCACCTAGACCTGTCAGAATGATCACGCCAACACCAGAGTCGTAACGCGCATCTGCTAACGCATCAATCATCTCTTTTACTGTTTGAGGGCGGAATGCATTACGCACTTGTGGGCGTGCAATGGTAATTTTCGCGATACCATCTTCAGATTTATGGTAGTGAATATCCTCGTATTTCTCGCTGCAATCTTTCCATTGAACCGGAGCGTAAAGTTCTTCTTCAGAAATGCCTACTGTTTTAGCCATGGTGATTCCCATTGTTCTCGTTACTCTCACCAAAGTGAGATTGAATTATGTGCTTAATATGCATCGCAAATTGTTGGGGCTGCTCTTGATGAACGTTATGTCCTGCGCCTTCAACTTGTCGATACGCCAACCCGCTACGTTGTGCCAGTTGGCTAAATTTTTGGTCTTTCGCGCCACACAAGTAATACATCGGTATATTCTGCTTTTTCAGTGTGGGCAACAAATACGCCTGCTTGGCTAACGATGTTGCCATCAGCATGCTCGAGACCGCCGAGCCAAGATTATCACTTCGCTTCGCAATTAATGTTTGTCTTTGCTCATGGTTTAGTGAAGAAAACACCGCTTGCTGATACCAATCGTTCAAAACACGTTCAAGTGGTTCAGTTTTGAAACGCTTTGCCCAGCGAGCATCATTCTCCAATCTCACCTGTTTCTCTGACTCAGTTTGAAGCCCGAAGTTTCCCCCTTCCACAATTGCACCCACAATATTGAGATCTGGGAAGCATTGATTGGCAATACCATGCATCGCAATACGACCGCCCATCGAGTAACCAATCAAAATAAGTGGTTGTTGCGGAGGAAATAATAAAGATAGTGTGGAATTAAGAAGTTTGCAGCAATCATCGAGATCGTTGCACTTTGTAAACTGACTGCGACCATGACCAGGAAGGTCTATAACGACTCGTTCAAACTGAGTCAGCTCATCCAAACAAGCTTGCCAATCAGCACCATTTCCTAAAAAGCCATGCAAAAACACCAGAGTGGGAAGGTCGCCACTYTGGTGTTTTTCAGTTGAAGAGAGACGCTCAGAGTGAAGCATGCAGGCTCTTATTAAATGCCTTTATCAACTCTGCGGCTTGGCTTGGTGGGGTTTGAACTTCCACCAGCAGTGTGCCTTGACCGCTCGACAGGTGCTCGGCAACCATTGCTTGATACATTTCTAACGTAGTTGGCTTCTCATACTTTAAACCAAACTGTTTGGCTGCATGTTCAAACTGATAACCGTGGGGCATTTGGTAGTACGCAGTGCGATGCTCCTGAGGCACCGGTAACATATCGAAAATTGCGCCACCATCATTGTTTGTGACCACAAGTACCGTCGGCAATTTATTGTGAGAAAACAGCGCTAGTGAATTGAGATCATACAGTGCTGATGTGTCACCAATATACATCAGTAACGGATTACCTCTTGCTCGCTGCACACCTGATGCGGTAGCAAACAAACCGTCAATGCCTGACGCGCCTCGGTTAGTGAACACTTCTACATCATCAAGTTTGCCGTACATATCGACAAGTCGAACAAACAAACTGTTACCCAAAAAGACATCAGCGTTTTTAGTGCGCTCGTTGATGTCTGCTGCCAACGCAATTTCGTCAATGGCAGACGCTGAATCAGATAGGAAAGCTTCTTCGATACGTTGATGAACTCGCTTAACTCCATTCGCTAACCTATCAGCCCACCCAGCAAATATTGGCTTCTCAAAGCTAATGCGAGAAACCCAAGTTTGAGGAAGCTCAACCCAGTGCATTTGCGCCAGATGATTTTGGTTATTACGGTCCATACGCGGCGAGATATACCAGTATTGAACGTCTTTACTTTGTTGATTTTGCGAAACTTGTTTATCAATCCACTGGTTCAAACGTTTGGAGATGATTCGGCTACCAAATTGGATAATAAGTTCACAAGATTCAAGCTCGTTTGCGAGCTCGGGAAGTTGAAGCCATACATCGTAATGCGCCCAATCCGAACTGAGACCACTTTGCGGGTCTGCAAGTACCGGCCATCCCATCTTTTGTGCAAATGCCTGCGCCGACTTCGCTTGTTCAAGCGGTAAGCTGCCAATCACAACCAAGCCTTTTTTATCCGCACAAGACGGGATCTTCGCCTGTGACAAGTGGCTAAAACGCTGGGTATAACTACCACTTCCTTTTCGCCATCCGGCTACCGAGTCTAAGTAGGTTTGATAATCCGCTTTTGCACCGTTGGAATACAAAGGTTCTGGAAATGCACAGTTAATATGAACAGCACTGCCTTGCAGCTGCTGAGTAAACATCACTTCGTCAACAGAGGTCAGCAACCAATTAAGCGATGTTGTTAAAGTTGGGCTTGGTAAATTCAAGCTGGCCGAGACATGATGTGAAAAAATACCCAACTGGTTAATCGCTTGGTTTGCGCCACAGCCAACGAGCTCCATCGGACGATCCGCAGTGAGCAGCACCAGCTTTTCACCAGTAAGCCTAGCCTCCGCAACGGCTGGTAATAAGTTCGCCACTGCCGTACCAGAGGTAACGATGATTGCCACTGGCTCTTGAGTAGCTTTCGCTAAGCCAAGAGCCATAAAGCCGAGACCACGCTCATCAAAGTGAGTATGAATAGAAAAATTGGACTGTTCTGCCGCCTCTAAAGTTAAAGGAGTAGAACGAGAGCCAGGAGCGATACAAACATGCTTAACGCCAAATCGCTGAAGCTCAATCAATATGGTTTCTGACCAAATTCGATTGAGCACCGCTTGGTCATGATTCATGATGCGACTCCCAACGGAGGGTGATCAGAAATCAGCGTAAGTAACGTCGACATTTTCTTATCAAGTTCCGCCCACTCATGCTCTGCCACAGAACCTGGCACAATACCTGCGCCTGCAAACAGTTGTACTTGGTCACCGAGCACAAGCGCACTTCTGATCGCGACACAAAACTCTGCTCGTTCATGGCTTATGTACCCCATTGACCCCGCGTACCAGCCGCGTGCAAAGGGCTCATTATCAAGAATAAACTGCATGGATTCTTGTCGAGGTAAGCCAGCAACCGCCGCCGTTGGCTGAAGCGCCGATAACAACTGAACACCGTTTATGCCCGTCTTTAGGCTCGCGTGAATATTTCGCTTGAGGTGTTGCACTTTTCGTAGCCTAACCAAACTAGCCTCGGCCTCCACTTCAACCACTTCGGAATGCGGTGATAGGCGATCAATAATGTCATCAACTACATATTGGTTTTCATTGAGGTTCTTTTCATCTTGGGATAACCAATTCGCCAACTCCATATCGTGAGTGGCGTTGTCCCCTCGACCAATCGTGCCTGCTAACGCTTCGGTATGAAGTTCGTGCCCTACGCGAGAATACAAACGTTCTGGCGTAGAACCCATAAAGCTGTGTTTGCTGTCTAAGCTCAGCATGAAATGGAAACTATGATGGTTATTTAAGTAACTCGCTTTCAGCAATTGTGCAGCACTTAATGTGTTATCAAGCTGCACGGTAGAGCGACGCGCCAATACCACTTTCTTAAAATCATCATTCTTTATACCAGTCAGAACTTTATGAACTAACTCATTCCATTGAGGCTGACTTGGCGTATGAACAATAGAGCGGATGTGAGAAGAAATCGGAGCTAAGGTCGCGACCTCACAAACCAGTTTATGCAGTCCTGCTAGGGTTCGTGCTTTATCTTCTGAAATATTAACTGCGAGAGACCATTGTTGGTCAAAACGAATTAACTCAATTTGAGGCAAAAAGAAGAAAGAAGGCATACAGCGACGATTCTTCTCATGCTGGCCGTCAAAAGAGCGTCCGCCCCAGACTCGTTGCCCTTCACCTAGAATGGTATAAGCAGGGCCTGGCTCAACAAAAGCGTGTAATTGCCCTAGTGCAACGACCTCTTCACGAGTATCGCGGGACTGCCAGTAGAATTTAGGGAAAAGTGGTTGTGCATCAAGCCAATCAATAAATGAGAAATTAGGTTTCTCGCTCAGGGGCTCGACCAGACGTGTTTGATTGCCTTCCGCTTGCTGAACTCGCTCGATAATTCTCTTTACGGCTTGATGGAACTGTGACAAATCAACCTCGTAGTATGTGAGGATAAATGGTAACTGACGGCTACTCTAAGTTTAGACCCAAAGCAAATCAAGGTCGTATGCGATCTTTTGCAAAATCCTGTGATAGCAAACGAGCAAAACTTAACCAGCAAACAGATAATTTACAGATATATATTCTAATAAAAAACAAATTATTGTATTTTAATAAAGAAATTAACGAATTTTTAGGAATTATACAATGCAAAATATCGGGATGTCGTCAAAACTCGATAATGTCTGCTACGACATTAGGGGTCCTGTACTCAAACATGCTAAGCGCATGGAGGAAGAAGGGCATAAAATCCTAAAGCTAAACATTGGTAACCCTGCCCCATTTGGTTTTGACGCCCCTGATGAAATTTTAGTCGACGTGATTCGTAATCTGCCGACTTCTCAAGGCTATTGTGATTCCAAAGGCATTTACTCTGCTCGTAAAGCCGTGGTCCAACACTATCAACGTAAAGGTATCCGCTCGCTAGATGTCGAAGATGTGTATGTGGGTAACGGCGTGTCTGAGCTGATCGTGATGGCCATGCAAGCGCTGTTAAATAATGGCGACGAAATGCTGATCCCAGCACCTGATTATCCGTTGTGGACAGCTTCAGTTGCACTATCAGGCGGTAAGCCGGTTCATTACCTATGTGATGAAGGTGCAGACTGGTACCCAGATCTTGAAGACATCAAAAAGAAAATCACACCAAAGACACGTGGCATTGTTCTGATCAACCCAAACAATCCGACAGGTGCGGTATATAGCCGTGATTTCCTACTTGAAGTGATTGAAATCGCGCGCCAGCACAAACTGATCATTTTCGCAGATGAGATCTACGACAAAGTGTTGTACGACGGTGCAACACATACCTCAGTCGCAACACTCACTGAAGACGTGCTCGTCATGACATTCAATGGCCTTTCAAAAGCCTACCGTGTTTGCGGTTTCCGTGGTGGCTGGATGTTCCTAACGGGGCCTAAACATCTAGCTCAAGGGTACGTGAATGGCTTGGAGTTGCTTTCATCGATGCGTTTATGTGCAAACGTACCAATGCAACATGCGATTCAAACTGCGCTAGGTGGATACCAGAGTATCAATGAACTGATTTTACCTGGCGGACGCTTATTAGAGCAGCGCAATAGAGCGTATGAACTGATCAATCAGATTCCTGGTGTTTCTTGTGTCAAACCTAAGGGGGCGATGTACCTCTTCCCGAAAATCGACACAAAAATGTACAACATCAAGAACGATCAGCAGATGGTTTTAGATTTCTTAAAACAAGAGAAGGTCTTACTGGTGCAAGGTTCCGGTTTCAACTGGCCAAAACCAGACCATTTCCGCATCGTGACACTACCGCACGTTGAAGATCTAGAAATCGCCATTGGACGTTTTGAGCGATTCCTATCAACCTACAGCCAGTAATGAATCACTGGTAGTAATTAGTGCTGATCTCTCATATGCTTAGAGGAACTCCTAGTGAGTTCCTTTTTTACACCAGAAACGGAGAAAGCCATGAAAGAAAGCCATTTTTTCGCCCACCTGGCTCGAATGAAGCTGATCCAACGCTGGCCTTTAATGCGGTCCGTCTCACCAGAAAACGTTTCAGAGCATAGCTTACAAGTTGCTTTTGTCGCTCATGCCCTTGCCCTAATTAAAAACAAAAAGTTCGGCGGCAACCTTAACCCAGAACGCATCGCGATTCTTGCTATGTACCATGACTCCAGCGAAGTATTAACGGGTGACCTTCCAACCCCAGTGAAGTATTACAACCCTGAAATTGCCAAAGAATATAAGAAGATAGAATCGGCAGCGGAACAAAAATTGCTTTCAATGTTACCGGAAGAGTTCCAAGATGATTTTGCCCCCTACCTTCTTTCCCACTCTGCACACGGAGAGGACGCAAAAATCGTCAAGCAAGCCGACTCCATCTGTGCCTATTTAAAATGTCTCGAAGAACTAAGCGCAGGCAATCATGAGTTCGCTCTGGCAAAAAAACGCTTAGACATCACTTTGCAAGAACGTAGAACGCCTGAAATGGATTACTTCCTCAATACCTTTGCCCCAAGTTTCGAATTGTCGTTAGATGAAATCAGTTAGCTTACGGAGATAATCGTGTCGTTTGAATTACACCCGCAATGGCAAGAGCGCCATGATGATGAGCATAAAATACGTCGTGACGACCATCGAAGCCCGTACCAAAGAGACCGAGCGCGCATTCTTCACTCGGCTGCATTTCGACGCTTACAAGCAAAAACCCAAGTACACGGCAATAGCTTGGAAGACTTTCACCGCAGCCGGTTAACACACTCCTTAGAAGCGTCGCAACTCGGGACCGGTATCGTCGCCCAGTTGAAGAAAAAACAACCAGAGTTCCGTGATCTATTGCCATCAGACAGCTTAATTGATTCATTATGTTTGGCGCACGACATCGGGCATCCTCCATACGGTCATGGGGGAGAAGTCGCTCTAAACTACGTAATGCGCGAACATGGCGGTTTCGAGGGAAACGCCCAAACCTTTCGTATCGTCACTAAGTTAGAGCCTTATACTGAGCATTTCGGAATGAATTTATCACGCCGCACACTGCTTGGTTTGATCAAGTACCCTGCCCTTATTAGTCAAACACGCTCTGTCAAGTTGCCTCAACCAGCCGAGCATCAACGCAAACTAAAAGCCAAAGATTGGAGCCCAGCGAAGGGCATTTATGATTGTGACAAAGACTTATTTGATTGGGTAATTGCGCCGCTTTCTGACAACGACAAGGCATTGCTTAGCCTAATGCGCTCAAAACCAGAATCGGAGTTTGAGCACAGTAAAACGCGCTTTAAATCACTCGATTGCTCAATCATGGAGCTAGCGGATGATATCGCCTACGGCGTTCATGATTTAGAAGATGCAATCGTACTTGGTATGGTGACACGCCAGCAATGGCAAGAAGGCGCAGCAAGTCAATTAGCGGACTGTGGCGACCCGTGGTTTGAAGCTCATATCGATTCCATCGGACAGATGCTATTTAGCGGTAAGCATCATGAGCGGAAAGATGCCATCGGTGGTATGGTTAACGCCCTGCTGACCAGCATTTCAATTAAGGCGGTGGATGAGTCTTTCAGTAATCCATTACTGTCTTGGAATGCGTGTTTAGAGCCACAAATGGCACGTGCACTTGACGTACTCAAGCACTTTGTCAGCACCTTCGTTATCCAAGTCCCGCAGGTCCAGATCGTTGAGTATAAGGGTCAGCAAATTATTATGGATATTTTTGAAGCGTTAACAGCGGACCCAGAGCGCTTGCTGCCTGTTCATACAAAAGAACTGTGGTGCCAAGCGAAAAGCGAGAGCAATAAGATGAGAGTCATCGCCGATTACATTTCTGCTATGACCGATGGACACGCGCAAAAGCTTCACCGTCAGCTATTCTCTTCCATCGTTCTTTAGTAACACTCAACCTTTCAAGTAATTCTTTTCAAATACGCCCGGCGGCATCTGGGCGATTTGGAATTCGATCATCTTTTCAAAGGCATGCATAAGCGGTGTAAAGTCTCTCTCGGGTTCAAGCAAGCGAAGCGAATGATAACCTGCCTCGACTGTCGATAAGCTATTCTCAGAGGGCGCTTTACGAATGGTGTAATGCCCTTGTAATTGCTTCGGTAATTGCACGGTTGGGAGTGGATGTAAATTGCTAGAAAGCTGCCACATTTTGTACGCTTTTTTCCACGTCCCATCGAGCAAAATCAAACGTATTTTCTTAGATACACTACGGCTCGCTTGATTAATTTCAGAGATGCATCGTGACTGTTCCGATGGGTAAAGAACAAAATGTTGATATGATTCATCCGCCAACAAGTGATTTAAGACATCATCACCAGAAAAGTCCTCTCCTATCAGACAAATACAGTTATCTAAACTCAAATTGAGAATCCGTGCCGTACCAAGCGGACGATGTTCTTCACTCGTGTGCTGAAGAATGATAAGTTCTACCTCGCTTGCCAACGGTACAATCCATTGGCAAATACACGCTTTTTGCGATTTTCCACAACGAGAACAATAACGAGACATAGAGTGAACCTTTATACCTTGCTGAGTATTATCAGCGTGATCTGTTTGATACTTCAATTCGAGCCAATGGCAAGCCTAACCGAGTGGCACAGCTACAATATACGCCATGGCGAATGGTGGCGAATCGTAACAGGAAATCTCACACATACCAACTTTGCGCACTTAGGGATGAACCTGGCAGGATTGTGGATCATTACTTTTATTTTTCGTCCAAGCACTCGCAACTTCCTTATCGTTTTCTCACTCTTGTGTGCATTTGTTGGCGCAATGAATTTGTTTACCAATATGTCGGTGTACGTGGGATTATCTGGCGTACTACACGGTCTATTTGGATTCTGGGCACTCAGAGAAGTCTTTGAAAGCAGAAGAAGCAGCCTGTTGTTGGTCGGAGGACTTATTGCCAAAGTAGCATGGGAGCAGATCTATGGTCCATCCAGCAGCACTGCTGCGCTTATCGGCGCAAACGTTGCTATTGATGCTCATTTATTTGGTGCGTTCGGTGGGTTAACAATGGCTCTAATGGAAAAAGGTTTTCGCCGTCGTTTATTCGGATAAAAAATCCCGAACCACGAAAGAGGGGTTGGTTCGGGAAAGCAGTAATAGGGAAACAGATATTGTTCTGAATTCAGACTCAATATCTGAAATACATCAAGCTACAGTAAAATGCGGTCTTCGTTTTTCTTAACTGTCGCTTCACCAATGCCTTTTACGCTCTTCAAATCTGCTGCCGTTTTAAAAGGGCCATGCTCCTCGCGGTAGTCCACGATACTCTGCGCTTTCTTCTCACCAATACCTTTCAACATGGTCGCTATTTCTTCAGCAGAGGCCGTGTTGATATTTACGGTAATTTCAATTCCTTCATATTTGTCAGTGGCTGAATCCGCAGCCATGCTAAAAGGCGCAAAAACAAATAAGCACAATGTCAAAATCCATTTCATATTGAACATACAATCTCCAAAATAGTAGGCTAAAACCAGTCACCAGTAGCAAGTCACTATCCAGTTAACAAACCTAGATGACCCGATATTCGCAATGACTGGTATCACTTAAACGCGCACTAATTTAAGTAATGCTTATTGATGATTGAAGTTAATAAAGAAAAAAATAAAACGGACCGCTTATGCGGTCCGTTTTAGTTAACATGCAAATTACACTAATTGTGCTTAGTTGCTCACAATAAAGTACTCAATGTCAGTGTTTGCGCGCAGTACTGCTAACACAGATGATAGGTCTTGCTGAGAAGATGCACGCTGCATTTGCATCGCAACTTGCTCTTCTAACTCACTATCTAGCTCAGCATTTACAGCATCAAGCTCGATGATAACAATGTTACCTTCAAGATCTTTAGACTGACCATATACTGGCTTACCATCGACTGGTTTTGCCATCGCGAATACCGTTGTTGCCAACGGAGAACGGCGATCTACTGTCTCTTGTTCACCAAATGCAAGGTTGTTTTCAGTAAGCACATCTGTCTTACCTTCTTTCAATGCAGCAACAACCTGTGTACCAAGTTCCATCGCATCTTGCTCACCCTTAACGCGAGAAAGCTCTGCAATAACCTGATCTTTCACTTCTTCTAGTGGAAGAACCGTCTCATCACGTGCATCTTCAACACGAACAACAATAATATGCTCAGGTGCAACTTCGATAGCTTCAGAGTTTAAGCCATCTTCTTTTACTTCTGGGCTAAGGATAGCTTGCATTACCGCAGGGTTACGAAGCACTTCAGGTGCGTCAACTTGAGAAATAAAGTCCGTTGTCTTCACTTCTTGGTTAACCGCTTGAGAAGCGTCATACAATGAGTCTGGGTATTCAAACGCTACGCGCTCAAGCTCACTTTGTAGCTCGTAGAATTGATCAACCGCTTGTTGGTCAACCATTTCTTGTTTGATTTCAGCGGCTACTTCTTCAAATGGCTTCGCCACAGAGTCTTTTAACTCTTCAAGCTTGATAATATGGTAACCAAAGTCCGACTTTACTAGACCTGACGTATCGCCTGGATTCTTCAACGCGAATGCCGCTTCTTCAAAAGCAGGGTCCATCACATCACGCTCAATCCAACCTAAGTCACCGCCGTTTTCAGCACTGCCAAAATCGTCAGATTTCTCTTGAGCAAGCGTCGCAAAATCTGCTCCCGCATTTAGCTCATCTAAGATAGCCTGCGCTTTTGCTTCATCGTCCCCTTCTACAAGAATATGAGCGACACGGCGCTGCTCTTCTGAAGAGTATTTGTTTAAGTGCTCATCGTAGTACTTTTTCACCTCAGCATCAGAAACATTAACTTGTTCCTTTAGCGCTTCAGCAGACAGTTCGATATAAGCGACTTTAACCTGCTCTGGGCGAGTAAAGTTGTCAGGGTTTGCTTTGTAGTACTGTTGAATTTCTTCGTCAGTCAATTCAATGTTTTTCGCAAACTCTGCTAAGTCGATTTTAATCGTGCGAATATCACGAGTTTGAGTGAACAGCTTACCTTCTGCCTGTACTTCACCTGGCAGAATAAATTCACTGTTTTGTAGTGCATTCAGCAGTTGTTCACGAACCAATTCACGACGCATGTACTCAGCAAAAGAATCTGGCGAAAAGCCTGCACGACGCAGAGAAGCTTGATAGATCTCTTGATCGAACTGACCATTAGATTGGAATTGAGGCATGTCTAGAATCATGCTGCGAACTTGGGTGTCGCTGATTCGCAGACCTAAAGCTTCTGCTTGTTGGTCAAGCAACACGTCATTGATCATTCGATCTAAAACGGATTTGCGGAAAGATTCAACATATGCAGGGTCAGCCAGCATTTGAGAGAAGTAGTCACCCAACTGAGCTTGCATACGGTTACGCTCATTTTGGTATGCCATCTCGAACTCACCACGAGGAATCTCAGTGTTACCGACTTTCGCTGCAGAGTTGTTGTTACCACTAACGATGTAGCTACCCACACCTGCAAAAACGAAAGACAGGATGATAAGCCCAAGGATAATTTTGACCGCGATGCTATTCACGCCTTCGCGTAGTCGATCCATCATAATTTAACTGCTCTCCACAATTGAAGCCTACTGCTTCTATCTAATAGAAATAATGGCGCAATAATATCAGAAAAAGAAATGCGCATCAGTATGATGCGCATAATTTAAGAAAGTTCGGCTCGAAGTTTGTAAATTTTTGTTCGAAACTTATTGTTTGAGCAAAAGTTAAGCAAATGGCCGGTTACAGAATTAACGCTGTGATTAGTTACAAGCGTCTTTCAGTGCTTTACCAGCTTTAAAAGCTGGTACTTTTGCTTCTGCGATTTGGATTTCTTCACCAGTTTTTGGGTTACGACCAGTACGTGCAGCACGAGTACGAACGCTGAATGTACCAAAGCCAACTAGAGCAACTTGATCACCAGACTGAAGAGTGCCGCTTACTGCTTCGATGAATGCATCTAGAGCACGACCCGCTGACGCTTTAGAAATGTCTGCATTTTCTGCGATTTGTTCTACTAACTGAGTTTTATTCACTGTAATTTCCCCTTTGTGTCATCTGTGATTATTTTTGTGATGACTTTCGTTCCATTGTTAAGAAAATATGCTCCATCCCTTATTCGTCAAGGGCTGGCAGCTATCGAAACTAACTTAGCGCCCAAAAAAAACGCTGACAAGCCTTTTTAGACTTATCAGCGTAAACTTTTACTTATTTTTGCTGCACATCACTATTTTTGAGACTCAAACTCAACGCCCGTCGGGTCTCGCTCTAGTGCGACTTTCAGTACTTCATCAATCCACTGTACAGGGATGACTTCCAGATCAGCGATAACATTATCAGGAATCTCTTCCAAATCACGCTCGTTGTCTTTTGGAATTAGCACAGTCTTAATGCCGCCACGGTGTGCCGCAAGTAACTTCTCTTTTAGGCCACCGATAGGTAGGACTTCACCACGCAGTGTGATCTCACCCGTCATCGCTACCTCTGCTTTCACAGGGTTACCTGTCAGAGCAGAAACCAAGGCAGTACACATTGCAGTACCCGCACTTGGGCCATCTTTTGGCGTCGCGCCTTCCGGTACGTGCACGTGAATATCTTTCTTCTCGTAGAAGTCAGTATTGATACCCAGTTTTTCTGCACGAGAGCGAACTACTGTCATTGCGGCTTGGATAGACTCTTGCATCACGTCACCAAGAGAACCCGTTTGCGTCAGTTTACCTTTACCTGGCATGGATTGAGTTTCAATCGTTAGCAGATCGCCACCCACTTCTGTCCAAGCTAGACCTGTCACTTGACCAATTCGGTTACTTTCATCCGCTTTACCGTAATCGAAACGTTGAACACCCAAGTACTCTTTTAGGTTGTCCATCGTTACCGTTACTGACTTGATGTCTTTATCCAGCAAGATGTTCTTCACGGCTTTACGGCAGATCTTAGAGATCTCACGTTCTAAGTTACGGACACCCGCTTCACGAGTGTAATAACGGATGATGCCAATAATCGCAGAGTCTTCAATGATGATCTCATCTGGTTTTAGACCATTGCGCTTCACTTGCTTATCAACAAGGTGACGTTTTGCAATGTTCAGCTTCTCGTCTTCGGTGTAACCAGATAAACGAATAACTTCCATACGGTCTAACAATGGACCTGGAATGTTCATCGAGTTCGAGGTTGCAACGAACATAACGTCAGAAAGGTCGTAATCCACTTCTAAGTAGTGATCGTTGAACGAGTTATTCTGTTCAGGATCAAGTACTTCTAGTAGCGCTGATGCCGGATCGCCACGCATATCTGAAGACATTTTGTCGATTTCGTCCAATAAGAACAATGGGTTCTTCACGCCAACTTTCGACATCTTCTGGATTAATTTACCTGGCAATGAGCCAATGTAAGTACGACGGTGACCGCGGATTTCTGCTTCATCACGTACACCACCCAGCGCCATACGAACGTACTTACGACCTGTAGCAGAAGCAATTGAACGACCAAGAGACGTTTTACCCACACCTGGAGGACCAACAAGACAAAGGATTGGACCTTTTAACTTATTGATTCGGTTTTGAACCGCCAAGTATTCAAGAATACGCTCTTTTACGCGCTCTAGACCGTAGTGGTCTTCATTAAGAATCTCTTCTGCTTTCGCTAAATTTTTCTTAACTTTTGAGCGTTTAGCCCAAGGCACGCTGACCATCCAATCGATGTAGCTACGAACCACTGTTGCTTCGGCAGACATCGGAGACATCATCTTAAGCTTTTGAAGCTCTTGCTCAGTCTTTTCACGTGCCTCTTGAGGCATTTTTGATTCGTCAATCTTCTTCTGCAGCGTTTCGAACTCGTCTGGTGCGTCTTCCATCTCACCAAGTTCTTTCTGAATCGCTTTCATTTGCTCATTCAGATAGTACTCACGCTGAGATTTTTCCATTTGCTTTTTAACGCGACCACGAATGCGTTTTTCAACTTGCAGCAAATCGATCTCTGATTCCATCTGGCCCATTAGGAATTCCAGACGCTCAGTGACATCAACAATTTCAAGTACTTGCTGCTTATCCACCAGCTTCAACGGCATATGAGCTGCGATAGTATCCGCTAAGCGAGCCGCTTCGTCGATACCGTTGAGTGAGGTGAGAACTTCTGGTGGAATCTTCTTGTTTAGCTTAATAAAGCCTTCAAACTGATTAATCGCACTGCGAACAATCACTTCTTGCTCACGCTCATCCAATTCTGGCGTAACCACAAATTCCGCTTCCGCTAGGAAGAAATCGCTCTCTTTAAAGTGATTGATTTTCGCACGTTGCTGGCCTTCAACCAGTACTTTTACTGTGCCATCCGGAAGCTTCAGTAGCTGGAGAATGGTGGCTACCGTACCTACCTCAAATAGGTCGTCAACCGTCGGTTCGTCGGTGTCCGCTTGCTTTTGTGCCACAAGAAGAACTTGTTTGTTGGTTTCCATCGCCGTTTCTAAACAGCTAATCGATTTCTCACGACCAACAAACAATGGAATAACCATGTGCGGGTAGACCACTACGTCACGTAGAGGTAGTACCGGGATCTCGATACGCTCGGAACGTTCCAAGTTCATATAATTCTCTCTTCCGCTTTCACGTTTACGTATTACTTATCGATTTATATGGGGGCTAATTGTTTGGATTCAATAAGAGAAATAAAAAAAGGAGGTAATTACTTACCTCCTTTTTCATTACGGCTGAATTTATTCTGCTCCAGCGGCCTGATTGTCTGAGTTGCTATAAATAAGCAATGGCTCTGACTCACCATTAATGACGGACTCATCAATCACGACCTTACTTACGTCTGTCGCAGATGGCAGTTCGTACATGGTTTCCAGTAATACGCCTTCAAGGATCGAGCGTAAACCACGAGCACCTGTTTTACGCTCCATTGCTTTCTTAGCGATAGCGCGCAGCGCATCTTCTCGGAACTCAAGTTCAGCGTTTTCAAGCTCAAACAATGCTGCGTATTGCTTGGTTAATGCGTTCTTCGGTTCACATAGGATCTGAATCAACGCTTCTTCATCAAGCTCAGTCAGTGTTGTTGTCACAGGAAGACGACCAATGAATTCTGGAATGAGTCCGTACTTCACTAGATCCTCAGGCTCAACCTGAGTAAATAACTCCCCCACGGTCTTCGATTCGTTTTTAGAACGAACTTCAGCACCGAAGCCAATACCTGTACCTGTTGCAACACGCTGCTCAATCACCTTATCTAGGCCAGCAAATGCACCACCACAGATGAACAGGATCTTCGACGTGTCCACTTGTAGGAATTCTTGCTGAGGGTGCTTACGACCACCTTGAGGTGGAACCGATGCAACCGTACCTTCGATAAGTTTTAGTAGCGCCTGCTGAACACCTTCACCAGATACGTCACGCGTAATAGATGGGTTTTCAGCTTTGCGTGAAATTTTATCAATTTCATCAATGTAAACGATGCCGCGTTCAGCTTTAGCTACATCGTAATCACATTTTTGCAGAAGCTTTTGGATGATGTTTTCAACGTCTTCACCCACATAACCAGCCTCGGTTAGTGTGGTTGCGTCTGCCATTGTAAATGGCACATCCAAGAATCGAGCTAATGTCTCAGCAAGTAGTGTTTTACCGCTACCTGTTGGGCCAATTAGAAGGATGTTACTTTTACCAAGCTCCACACCTTCACTCGTTGTATCACCATTGCGTAAACGCTTGTAGTGGTTATATACCGCAACTGCGAGCACTTTTTTCGCGTAATCTTGCCCGATCACATAGTCATCAAGGTGTTCACGGATCTGTTTTGGCGTTGGTAACGCTTCAGATTCTTTCTTAGGGAGAACATCCTTGATTTCTTCGCGAATAATATCGTTACATAAGTCGACACACTCGTCGCAAATGTACACTGACGGACCTGCGATTAGCTTGCGAACTTCGTGCTGACTTTTGCCGCAGAAAGAACAGTACAGCAATTTACCGCTGCCACTTTCTTTGCTTTTATCTGTCATTCGCTAACCTCTTAGCCTTTACTCTTCATGAATGAGTGTATATCAATTTTTGCCAAAATGCGCTGGCTAATTACTCGCCGCGGTGGCTTAACACTGCATCCACGATACCGTATTCCACAGCCTGCTCTGATGACATGAAGTTATCACGATCAGTATCGCGCTCAATGACTTCAAGAGGTTGGCCAGTATGTTCTGCTAACAACTTGTTTAGCTTCTGCTTAATGGTCAGAATTTCCTGAGCATGGATTTGGATATCAGAAGCTTGACCCTGGAAACCACCCAATGGTTGGTGGATCATTACACGAGAGTTAGGCAGTACGTAACGCTTACCTGGCGCACCACCCGCTAACAGGAAGGCACCCATTGAACATGCTTGACCCATACATACAGTGCTCACATTTGGCTTAATAAACTGCATGGTATCGTAGATAGACATACCAGCTGTTACGCTACCGCCTGGCGAGTTGATGTATAGGAAAATATCTTTATCTGGATTTTCAGATTCTAGGAAAAGTAGCTGAGCCACGACAAGGTTTGCCATGTGGTCTTCCACTTGACCCGTTAAAAAAATCACGCGCTCTTTCAGCAGACGTGAGTAGATGTCGTAAGAGCGTTCGCCGCGGGAAGTTTGTTCAACCACCATTGGTACTAGCGCGTCCATAATTGGCGACATTGCATTTTTTTCTTGGTAGCTCATATTCTTATGTCCCTAAAATAAATGGCCCGGATGATGACTATCATACGGACCATTGTTAGCAGAATAGTTAACGTTAAGTCAACCTTCTACGCAAGATATTGCTTATTAAGCAGCAGGTTGTTGTTGGTTAAGTAGCTCGTTGAAGCCTACTTCTTTCTCAGAAACCTGTGCTTTAGCGATGATCGCGTCGATTGCTTGCTCTTCTAGAGCTACATTGCGCATGTTGTTCATCATTTCTTCGTTTTGCTCGTAGTAAGCAATAACTTCTGATGGATCTTCGTATGCAGTAGCCATTTCTTCAATTAGAGCTTTAACTTTCTCGTCGTCCGCTTTTAGCTCTTCAGACTTGATTACTTCACCTAGTAGAAGACCAACTACTACGCGACGTTTAGCTTGCTCTTCGAACAGCTCACGTGGAAGCTGAGCAGCAGCTTCTGGGTTACCACCGAAGCGTTGTGCAGCTTGTTGACGTAGAACTTGGATTTCTTGCTCGATAAGCGCTGATGGTACGTTGATGTCGTTTTGCTCAACTAGACCGTCAATCGCTTGCTCTTTGATGCGGTTCTTAACAGCTTGCTTAAGCTCGCGTTCCATGTTTTTACGAACTTCAGCTTTAAGTGCTTCAACACCGCCTTCAACAACACCGAACTTAGCAACGAACTCGTCGTTTAGTTCTGGTAGTTCACGAGCTTCAACTTTGTTCACTTTGATTGCGAACTTAGCTGCTTTACCTTTTAGGTTTTCAGCGTGGTAATCTTCTGGGAAAGTCACGTCGATGTCGAATTCCATACCAGCAGTTTTACCTGCGATACCGTCTTCGAAACCAGGAATCATGCGACCAGCGCCCATTTCTAGTGGGAAGTTTTCAGCTTTACCGCCTTCGAATTCTTCACCGTCGATAGAACCAACGAAGTCAATGCTTACGCGTTTGCCATCTTCTGCTGCTTCTTCAACTTCAACCCAAGTAGCTTGTTGCTTACGTAGAGTATCGATCATCTCTTCTACGTCTGCGTCTTTAACTTCAGTTAGCGGTTTTTCAACAGTGATGTTTTCTAGGCCTTTAAGCTCAACTTCTGGGTAAACTTCAAAAGTTGCAGTGAAAACTAGGTCTGAACCTTCTTTGTTTTCTACAGGAGCGAAAGTTGGAGCGCCAGCTGGGTTGATTTTCTCTTTAACGATAGCTTCGATGAAGTGGCGTTGCATAACTTCACCAAGAACGTCTTGACGTACTGCTTTGCCGTACATCTTAGCAACCATTTTTAGAGGCACTTTACCCTTACGGAAACCATCGAAACGACGGTTTTTAGCGATGTTGCGTAGTTCAGCTGTTACAGCGTCTTCGATGTTTGCAGCTGGAACAGTAATGTTTAGACGGCGCTCTAGGCCCTCTAGCGTTTCAACAGTAACTTGCATTATATATAAACCTCTAAAGTGGCTCGGTTTTCCGAGCGTATGAGCGAAACTCAGCGGAGCTTACGCTTCATCCTTGTGTAGTGTTCTGTCCGAACACCTAATTTAAATCGAGTATCGATACTGTTTGTCAGTACCGGACTAATCAGTGATATCTTCGATAAAATTACCAAAGGTATCTCCTATTAGCCTCAGGACAGAATTTTTAGACGCGACATTCTAGCGATCTGTCGCAACCCTGTCGAGCCAATAGCCACTATGTGGACATTGTCTGCGCTAAATTCTCGAATGCTGACCCATTTTTTCCTCAAAAATGCGATTCAAACAGCGTCTAAGTATCGTCAGCATATCTAGAATGGGGACAATAGCGACTTTTTCAAGAGAATCGACCGGTTTTTTTATCGAAAAGCCTAAAAAGAGATCTTGCTCTTGTTTTACTCCACAGAGTTGAAAACTAAATCCCTAATCCTCCCTACAAACTATTAACATTTTCTTACGTGACCAAAGGAAAGGTTTAAGGAGTGTAAGGATGTCGCAAAAAAACCGGATTCTGCTGACTTTTTTTGCCTTCTATTTCCTTTGCGCAATCATAGGTGGTCATTGGGTTTGGCAGACTAGTTATCAATCATTGCTTGATAAACACCAGTCCCAACTTGAGCAATTTTCTAGTCATATTAAAAACAAACTCGATAAATACGCCCATATCCCTAATCTTCTGGCTAAAGATGACCCTCTCCATCAAGCGTTACTGCATCCAAATAACAGTGCCCAACTGGAACTCACCAATCGGTATTTAGAATCCGTTAATGACGTGATTGAAGCGGCAGATACCTATTTAATCGATCAATGGGGTACAACGATCGCGGCCAGCAACTGGCGTAAAGAGCGATCTTTTATTGGACGAAATTTTGCGTTCCGCCCTTATTTCAAACAAGCAATCGTTGGGGAACGAAGCCAATACTACGCGCTGGGTTCGACTTCGGGTAAGCGTGGCTACTACTATTCTTATCCGATCATATACGCGGGCGGCGTCCTTGGTGTGGTCGTGGTTAAGATGGACTTGAGTAAAATAGAAGACAACTGGCAGCAGCCAAATAGTGTGTTTGTCGCGAGCGATCCGCACGGGATTGTTTTCATGAGTAGCCGAAGTGATTGGCTACTCAAAAGCTTACAACCGCTGACTGAGAATGAAAAAAAGCAAGTTTGGGCAAGCCGACAATATCTTGATGAGCCAATTGAAACCCTAGGACTGGTGGGCAATGTGGAGGAAACGCATTCTGAGCTAAAACAAGGTTACCCATATAACAAAGGGACCTTGGTGGTCTCTTCGTTGCCCCTACCAGAGCTCAAGCTGACCATCCGTGTACTATCTCCTAAGCAGTCTATCGTCTGGCTCACAATGGGTTACATTTTTGTACTTACTCTTGCATTCACCGTGTTGTTTTTAATTGGCCAGCTCATCTATCACCGTCAACAACGCCACTTACAACTTGAGAGAATTCAGCAAGAGGCCAATCAAAAACTTGAATATCAAGTCATGGCTCGCACCGCAGAATTGCAAGCAGAAATCGCCCAGAGAATTGAAACCGAACAAACACTTCGCCTAACGCAAGACGAACTCGTTCAAGCTGCGAAACTAGCAGTATTGGGGCAAATGTCAGCCAGTATCAGTCATGAACTGAATAATCCACTTGCGGCCATTCGCAGCTTTGCTGAAAACGGCAAGCTGTTCCTCCAAAAAGAAAAATATGAGCGAGTGGAAGATAATCTAACTCGCATCTCAGCCCTCACTGATCGTATGGCAAACATCAGTCAGCAGCTTCGTTCTTTCGCTAAAAAAACCAGTGGAAACGAGCTGGCTCAATCTCGTTTGTTTCCAGTAATTGCCTCAGTCAAGGAGCTGATGAAACCCGCACTTAAATCTGCACGTGTCACGCTAGAAACGCAGGTACCAGAGCATGATGTTGAAGTTCAGATCAATATCATTCAACTTGAACAAGTGTTGGTTAATTTGCTGACCAATGCGATAGAGGCTCTCAAAGAGCAACAAGACAAACAAGTACAGTTATCCGTAGAGCAAGACGAACATGCCGGTTTGGTTTGGATTCATGTAGATGACAATGGTCCAGGGCTTGGAGATTTCTCACTTTCGGACTTATGTGAGCCTTTCCTAACTACCAAACAAAATGGGTTAGGTTTAGGGCTCTCCATCTCGCAACAAATCTTAGCCAGTATGAACGGAAGATTATGTGCCCAAAATCGAGAACAAGGCGGAGCTCGATTTTCATTGTGTTTACCTATCGCTCCTAACAACACAGAACAATCAAAAGGATGAGATCATGTGTCAGGTGTTTTTTATTGATGATGAAGCCGATCTTAGACTGGCAATAGAACAAACGTTTGAATTGGCAGATATCGATGCCACATTCTTTCCAGACGCTGAATCTGCCTTACTCGCCATTAAGCAGGGAGCCGAGCCAGGAGTGGTGATTACCGATATTTGCTTACCCGGTATTTCAGGGATGGATTTACTGAATACCCTTGTGCGAAAAGACACCCATCTTCCCGTGATTATGATTACTGGTCATGGCGATATCTCAATGGCGGTTAATGCGTTACACCAAGGAGCGTATGATTTTATCGAAAAGCCATTCCCACCTGAGCACCTAGTTGAAACCGTCAAGCGCGCCATTGAGAAGCGCCAATTAACGGTTGAAAACGAGAAGTTACGCCTGTCTCTCAAGGCAAGTAAAACGCTCGGACCTCGTGTTATCGGAGAAACGTCTAGCATTCAAATGTTACGCGAAACCATTGCTCACATCGCCGATACTGATGCAGATATCTTATTGTTTGGCGAAACTGGTACAGGTAAAGAGTTAATCGCCCGTTCTTTGCATGAGCAAAGCTCTCGACGGAACCAAAACTTTGTCGCAGTAAATTGTGGTGCAGTACCAGAGAATTTGATTGAGAGCGAACTCTACGGGCATGAAAAAGGCGCATTTACTGGCGCAGAAAGCCGCCGTATCGGTAAATTTGAATTTGCTCAAGGCGGTACACTTTTCTTGGATGAAATCGAGTCAATGCCAATCCAAGCCCAAATCCGTTTACTGAGAGTACTGCAAGAGCGTGTGATTGAGCGTGTCGGCTCGAATGAACTCTTGCCCTTAGATATTCGAGTAATTGCCGCAACCAAAGTCGATTTGAAACGCGCTGCTGAAGAGGGAACCTTTCGCCAAGATCTTTACTATCGACTGAATGTGGTTACCTTAGATCTCCCGCCACTGCGTGAACGGAAAGAAGACATCCCTGCCCTCTTCCATCATTTCCTATTGGTAGCGGCTTCACGTTACGGTAAAAGCTCTCCTAGCTTGTCATCCCACGACCTCGCCCAACTGATGAACCATGACTGGCCAGGCAATGTTCGCGAGCTAAGAAATGCAGCAGAGCGTTTCGTGCTATTGGGTAAATTAATTCAGTTAGGAGAATCGACTCCAGTTGCCAAGCCTTCTTCAAGTCTTGCAGAACAAGTAGCAGAGTTCGAGAGAGCAGCCATTGAAGGCGCATTACTGGAAAATAACGGCAGCATTAAACAGACAATGGCGCAATTGAATGTGCCTCGAAAAACTCTGTATGACAAAATGCAACGCTATCAAATAGATAAAGAGCTCTATAAATAAAACGATTCTCAAGGATTGGTATTATATCCAACTTGAATCATAATTTTTAATAACTGATTCATCATGGTTGTTACGGATATGAACGAGAAAGTGAGAATACCGATCATTACAGATACCGTGATGGTAGACGGGCAATATCAAGAAGAGAGACGTTCAGGCGAGGAGCGGCGCAAGAATAAAAAGAAGTGGCGAAGCTACGAGCGGCGAGTCCACCCAGACCCTCGTAGGCCTAGCTACAAACCCATAGACGAAGAGGTGTGAATCATCACACCTCTTTTGTTTTTCTTCAAATATCTGGTGCCATTACTTAGTAATGATTTCTGGCCCCATCAAGGTCGTTGGTAACCAAGTCGACACCCATGGCACGTACGTTACAATAATGAGGAATAGGAACATCACCGCCACCCATGGCAGTGCGGCTTTTACTACATTCATCATCGACATTTTGGCGACACCTGCAGTAACAAACAAGTTAAGCCCAACAGGTGGTGTTATCATACCTATCTCCATATTCACCACCATCATAATACCTAAGTGAATTGGGTCGATCCCCAGTGCTATCGCAATTGGGAACACCAGTGGTGCAACAATGATCAATAAGCCTGATGGCTCCATAAATTGACCACCAATCAACAGCAATACGTTCACCACAATCAAGAAGGTGATTGGTCCTAAACCAGCTGACATCATTGACTCTGTGATCATTTGCGGGATGCGCTCTTCCGTGAGAACGTGCTTCAAAATTAACGCATTGGCAATAATGAAAAGCAGCATGATGGTGAGTTTACCCGCTTCATACAGCGTGTGTTTGGTGTCTTTATGAACGAAGGTTTGGAAGATTTTAACGAGCGCAGGTTTAGTGTTTTTCTTGTCAGCAAATGGCCCCATGTCTTTGTATACAAAGTTGGCAATAAAGAACGAGTACACAGCAGCAACTGCAGCGGCTTCTGTTGGGGTGAAAATACCGCCATAAATACCACCGAGAATGATCACCACCAGCAACAAGCCCCAGCTTGCATCCTTAGCTGCATCAAACGTCTCTTTCCAACCGACAAATGGTTGTTTTGGCAGGTCCTTAATACGGGCAGCAATATAGATCGCTATCATCAGCATGACGCCCGCTAGCAAACCGGGAATCACACCACCGAGAAACATGCGTCCAACTGATACATCGGTCGCGGCAGCGTAAACTACCATAACGATAGACGGCGGAATCAAAATCCCTAGCGTACCTGCGTTACAAATTACGCCGGCCGCAAACTCTTTTGAGTAGCCGTTTTTGATCATACCTGCGATAACGATACTACCAATAGCAACAACCGTTGCTGGAGATGAACCTGACAGCGCGGCAAACATCATACACGCGACAACCGAAGCCATCGCTAAACCACCACGGAACCAGCCTACAATAGCAATCGCGAAACGAATGATCCGTTTTGCTACACCACCTGTCGACATAAAGCTTGAAGCTAAAATGAAGAATGGAATTGCTAATAGAGTGTAGTGTCCAGCAAATGCATTAAACAACGTTTGAGCAACAGACGCCAAAGACGCATCCGAATGAATCAAAAGGAAAAGAATACTGGAAAGACCCAGAGAAACTGCGATTGGCACGCCGACGAGCATGAAGCCAATCACCATCAAAAATAGAAATAAGATATCCATGGCTTATTGCTCCTTGCTCTTAGAATTGTCTGAGGCCTTTGGAGCCATAAGATCACCAGCATCACTCATCTCTTCTTGAAGCGCCTCTAGCTCTTCTTCCGCTTCATGCCCTGCAATCAGTCGGTCGAGCTTTCCGGTAGCAATTTGCCATGTTGCCTGAGCAAATCTCAGCGTTAGCAACGCCATACCAAGCGGCAAAGCGAAATAAGGAATAAAACGTGGCAGCTTTTCGTAACGCTCTCCCTCGTTTAACCAATCCGCCATAAACTGAAGCATTTCCGGCATTGGAATATCATCCGTTTCATACCACGCTCGGTCTGTGGCGAACGGATACCAGTAGTTCCAAGAGCCAATTAAAAGCAAAATAGAGAAGGCTAAACAGCATATTGCAGCGAATAACGCCAAGGCTTTTCGTTTGCCCTCTGGCACTATGTTGATAATCACATCAACACCAATATGAAAGTGTTTTTTCACACCGTAAGAAGCGCCGACCAACACCATCCATGCGAACATAAAGACGGTGAGCTCAAGCGCCCAAAGAATATTGTCGTTAAAGACATAACGAAAGATGACATTGGCAAAGGTTAACAAGGTCATGGCACCTAAGAAGAAAGCAATCAAAGTCTCTTCAATGGCATCGGTGATTCGTCCAGCCTTGGCAAAAAAAGTCTGTTCCATAATTACATCACGTCGTCTGTAGGGGAAAAGAGCCCCCTCTAATCGAGAGGGCTAAGCGTGCTAGGCGTTATTATTTTTGGTTAGAAGCCAAAGCGGCTTCAATTAGGTCAGAACCAATGTCTTTTTCAAACTTCTTCCATACTGGCTGAAGTGCAGTGACCCATTCTTGGCGCTGTTCTGGCGTTAACGTGCGAACCACACCACCAGCTTCGATGATGTTGTTTTTGTTCGCAAGGTTCACTTTGGTCGACTCAGCATTACGCTGCGCTGTCACCTCTTGGATGATTGTGTTTAGCTGCTCGCGCTGATCGTCTGGTAAGTTTTTCCAGAAGTCGTTTGACGTCACCACTAGGTAATCCAGAATCCCGTGGTTCGTTTCCGTAATGCCATCTTGAACTTCGAAGAACTTTTTGCCGTAGATGTTTGACCAAGTATTTTCTTGACCATCAATAACCTTAGTTTGCAGGCCACCGTACACTTCTTTGAATGACATTTTTTGCGGGTTTGCGCCTAGCTGTTCAAACTGAGCAACGAGAACGTCAGAAGCTTGAACACGGAACTTAAGCCCTTCAGCATCGGCTGGAGAAATGAGCGGCTTGTTGGCTGACATTTGCTTCATGCCATTATGCCAAAACGCAATACCTTGTAGACCTCGTCGTTTCATTGAGTTTTTCAGCTTTTCACCGGCTTCAGAGTTTTGGAAGCGGTCAACAGCGTCGACATCGTCGAATAAGAAAGGCAGATCGAAAAGGCGGTACTTTTTGGTGAATTTCTCAAACTTAGAAAGAGAAGGTGCAGCGAGTTGAACATCACCATTTAGTAGTGCTTCCAACACCTTATCATCATCGTAAAGCGTTGAGTTCGGAAACACCTGCATACAGACTTTACCGTTCATCTCTTCGTTAACGCGCTTTTCAAGTAACGAAGCCGCGATGCCTTTAGGGTGTTTGTCCGCGTTCGTTACATGGCTAAACTTGATGACCGTTTCACCCGGGTCACAATTTGCGGCAGCATTAAAACTGGTAACAGCAAGTGCAGAGACAGATAGTAGAGTTAGAGGCTTAAACATTATTATTCTCCTTGTTGAATCACATCCCATCCCGTCCATGAGTAACTAGGTGTTAGGCGATGGGTACGGATGTTCAACAAGGAGCAATTAATGGACCATGTTAAAATTTATATGTATTTCAATAAATTAACATAGCCCATTAACATGAATCCGAAGTGTAACGAGTGAATTCCACCCAAGAAAAAGATTCAAATGGGTGGGAAATGACCCATTTATGAAGAACAGCTTATCTCCATTTTCTTCCCCCATTCCGGTGGCAATTTCGCGTAATCATCAAACTCGGGTTGCTCATCAAATGGACGCTTTAACAGTTCGGCCAATCGGTGTAATTCACTAAAGTCCCCTTCTTCCGCTTTATCAATGGCCAACTGAGCCAAGTAGTTACGCAAGATGTATTTAGGATTGGCTTGACGCATCTGTTCGCAACGCTGTTCGGCTGAAATCAGGCCCCCTAGTTCATCAACCTCTAGCTCACATCGAGCTAAGTACAGATCAAGCCAAGCTCGCGCAGCTTCTCGGTCGAGAAACAAGTCGATTACTGCTTGAGAAGAATCAGTATCAAGATTTGAAAGCGTTCTAAAGAAGCGAGTGTAATCCGTGTTATTTTGGTGAAGGAGATCAAACATTGCTTCAAATAAACGTCCATCTTCCGCGATCTTGGTTTTTAAACCCAACTTCTCACGCATTAGGCGGCTGAACTGCTGACTCAACCGGACTTCAAATTGGCTCAACGACGCTTCTAAATCTTCTCGCTCAACGAGTGGCGATAGCGCATGCGCGAGTGCTGAGAGGTTCCAAAGCGCAATTCTTGGCTGTTGGTCAAATGCATAACGACCTTGGTAGTCGGAATGATTACAAATATATCCCGGCTCATAATCATCAAGAAAACCAAACGGGCCGTAATCAAACGTTTGACCAAGGATCGACATGTTGTCGGTGTTCATTACCCCATGAGCAAACCCATACGCTTGCCAATATGCGATCATCTCGGCTGTTTTAGTCACGATGGCGTCAAACATCGCGGCATATGGTTTCTCCGCCGATACACAATCAGCAAAGTGCCACTCAATCACCTTATCCGCCAACAGCTTCTGCTCTGCTAACTGGTTGGTGTAAAAGAAATGCTCAAAGTGACCGAATCGAACATGGGTTTCAGCCATTCGAAGTAACAAAGCGCCCGATTCCGTTTTTTCTCGATAAACAGGTGTATCACTGACCATCATACCGAGAGCACGTGTCGTGGGAACCCCAAGGCCCGCCATGGCTTCACTGCACAGGTACTCACGGATAGTCGAGCGTAATACCGCTCGCCCATCCCCCATTCGCGAGTAGGGGGTTAGCCCCGCGCCTTTAAGGTGAATATCAAACCAAGTGCCATCTTGATGCTCAATTTCCGCCAACAGCAATCCACGTCCATCGCCCAAGTCTGGGTTGTAAACGCCAAACTGATGTCCTGCGTATTTCATCGCCAGAGGACGAAACGGTTCGAATTCGCTTTGCCCAGAAAAAACCGCCAATAGCTCATCGCTTTGCTCTGCTGGTAAACCAAACTGCTGCGCAAACTCACCATTCCAAGCTACCCAACGAGTGTTATCCAAGGGTTGCGGCTCGACCAAAGTATAGAAAGCTGACGGTAATTGACTAAAGCGATGGGTGAAACTGACCCGTTGCCAAATGGACATGTGGGGTTCCTTAATAAAAAGAAGTACTGCTGTCAGTATACGTGTGAACGTCACTGTCATTCAGCCATGAAATGGGCATGGGTATTTTGCGTGAATAACGCGAAGGCGGTAGGAAGGTATTAACCCGCTGCATACCACCTCACAAACGGAAGTGGCATGTAAAAGCGATCAAATGATTAAGCGGAAAACTCTTCACCCGTTTTTGGTGGCTCTGATGGTGTATCAAAACGAGCGCGTTCAATGTCCACGACCGTTTTATAGCTCAACGATAACAAAGCCAACTGGTACGCACCGAAAATACCATAAGCAACACCCACAAGACTCAGCATGAAGAGGTTAGTAAAGTGACTAAAGATAAGCTGACTGAGCAATCCCGCGCCCAATGGAATTAAGCCCATCAAAATGAATACTTGTTTGTTGTATGGTCTGCTTTGGTTCCACGAACGACGCAAGCTGCGCGGCTGATGATCCATTGCGGTCGCTGGCAACACGAACGACCAGCGCGCCATCACCCAATAGCCCGGAATGCTTGCAACCGTTGTGATAAACGCCATGGCGACAAAATCAGGTTCACCACTTTCTGCAATATAGAGAAACGACAACACAAAGATTGGGATACCAATGACGAGCATCATCATCAACCCAAATAATATCCACCAGCCAATGAAACGGAATTCTCTGGCTGACAAGCGAAATACATCCAACGCTGAGTGCATGTAATCGCCAACCAAATAAATTCGGTGTACACGCACAGCCGCCATCGCGGCAACAAGTGGGTATAAAATGATTGTGACGAAATAAAATCCCGCGATGTTTCCTTCTTGAGCGTTCGCTTGATCTTGCCCCGTCATTTCAGGATACATAAACACAAAAATTGAGTGCACGATGATCAATGGAATACAAGCAATGACAATTGCGAGTAGGTTCCTTCTGACCATCACTGCTGCTTCTCGGCATATTGCCGAAACAGAAAAGTCCTCGGTTGACATACAACATCCTTAATTTATAAAAATCTGCCCATAGGGTAACCGCTGAATAGAAAAATCGCTTTAAAAATAATGAGAAACACATCTCATAAGATAATGAGAAGTATTAGGAAGTAAAACAGGCACAAAAAATAAGCCACTCAATGTGAGTGGCTTATACGGTAATTCGATATCGTTTTAGACGCGGCGTCGCCAGCCCAATGCAACAAGTAACATCAGAGCCCAATAAGAAACACTGCCGCTACCTTCAGAGTTCTTGAATGTCGTTGTTTTCAAGGAAGCGACAACCGTCACAGTCACTTCTCCCATTGCGGTAGCACCGTTGCCATCTGAAACCGTGTATTGCAGCTTGATGTTATCAACCGCACTATCCGGAGCTTGAAAACGAATTTTACCATTCTCTACACTCGCACTTCCCACGCCCGTTAGGTTCTGTACGCTTTCTACAACCAGTTTATCGCCATTCACATCCGAATCATTGCCAGCAGCATCAATCACAATGCTTTCACCAACGGCAACGGTCGCCGTATCTGCTAGCGTGACTGGCGCTGCGTTTTGCATGGTTAAATTGACGGTAGCACTGGAGGTTTCATTACTTGGATCAGTAACGGTTAGACGGAATGTCAGAACCTCACCCGCTTTTATACCTTGAGGCACTGTAAAGCTTGCCGTAGCACTGGTCGAATTTCCGATAGAAACTGAAGTACCAGCCAATTGCTCCCATCGGTAGTTCAACACATCGCCATCCGCATCTGTGCTGTTTGCCGCCGACAATGTTACTTTCTGTCCAGCAGTAATCTTTTGGCTATCCACATCGATGAGCGCTTTTGGTGCTTCATTACTACCAAGTACTTCGACCTGCACGCTCACAACCGAAGATGAATACACGCCGTCCGTAGACAGCAAACGATATTGGAAGCTGTCCAAACCAACGAAGTTAGCTTCAGGTTGGTATTGGTTGCCAGAAATGGTGCCGTGCTCAGGCTTCTGCACAATGTCCACATTGAACTGATATCCTATGGCCATGAAATCATTGTCCATCAAGTTCAGATCGATTGGCGTATTCTTATCGGTTTGCAGTGAGTCAGCTTTCGCTTCAACAATGTTGTTCGCCTCCACATTCAAGAGTGCTGCAAACGGAACATAAGAGAACCCGGCTTGCTCTAAACCAAACGTACCTATCTCATCGTAATTACCAGTCCACATTGCAGGCAGGGATGATTTTTCAGTTTTTAGTAAGCGGCCAAAGTCAAAGTTCGATTCAAATTCACCGCCTTCTAATTCCACTACTAACAGGTGCTGACCCGCACTTAATTGGCTCGGTTGAGGGAATAAAATTCGGGATGGCTTTTGGAAGCTACCTTGCTGTAAAAGTTCAGCATTGTTCTGATCCAATATTAATCGGTAGCCCACGTTACCTGAGAATGGGAATCGCCATACTCGATAAGTCATGTCACTTTGAGCGCTATTGCTTTGCGCGTAAAGTTGAAGACCATCAAGCTTTGTCTCAGCATTCAAATCCAATGATACCGCCAGAGTGTTACTGCCACTTGCGTACACATAACCTTGGTGAAGAGAGTTCAACCATGCCGATTTATTTGGCTCGTTTATATGCTCAAGAGAAAAACTGCCGCCGTTGGTATTGCTGGCAATGTTGGAAATACGAACCCCAGTATCAAACCCGGCGATCGCTCTCAGATCCGGGGTCGATGTATCTGAAATGACATTGCCACCATTAGGATACAAATCGCCGGCATCACTGCTTCCATCATGTTCTAACTCATTCAGACCGTCGGCCTGCATGATTTGAACCTGCATCGCGCCAACATCGTTAAAGCGATTCCGGACATTAACCGACGTCGCTAGTATGCCTTCTGCCGCCAATGCTCGGTCGTAACCGCTAAAGGTACGGTTTTCCAAATAAACGCGTGGGCCAAACTCTTTCAAGTACGGGTCGAGATACACCAGTTTGACATCGTCGTTATTCACGGAAATAGGCATCGGGCTTCCATGAGTGATCGTTGGTACAACGAAACCAGCGGCGTGTTTACTCCAGGCGCTCATGTTCACTGGCGTGTCTCCTGCGTATGAGTCTCCCGGTTTCTGTGCCCATGAACCACCACCCATCACGCCCCAAGAACCGATCGAGGCATCACTGTTCCTTGCGTACAAATCCGGCAAGCCAAGCATTAAATGGCCAAGCTCATGTACGATCACGCCTAACGTCGCTTGATGATCAACTTGGTAGTCAGCAAACACACAGTAATCGGCAATTTTTTTGCCATCTAGTGTCACATCGTCGTGAGAGAATTTATGAGGCCAAATAGAAGGACGATCAAGGAATCCGGTTGAACGGTCGCCACCCGCAAAAATAAACATAACTGAGAGTTCTGACGGTTCTACGGTACCATTTTGATTGCTGTCGTAAGCCGAAAGATTAAAGTACGGATCCAGTTTTTGATATGCTTCGGTGAAGACCGCATTCAACTTGGCAGTGCAAGTCTTGTCTGTTGAGCTAGAGTGGCAATTTGGGTGGCTTTGCGCCACGGTCACATTGATCACACCATCATTCGCGGTACCATAACTCTCAATCGCAGGGACAACTTTGAATTTCCCTTGAGAGTTTTTATCAAAATAATCGACAACGCTTTGACCATCGGTATTAAACACACGTTGTTCGAAGTCATGCACCATTGCTTGGTCATCAAAGGAGACTTGCACAACCAACAGTGGTTGTTGCTTCACCGATGAGCTACTCATCGCCTGATAACCTTGCGCCGAACGCAATAGATTTTGGCGCGCCATCGGTTCAATGGTTTTTAGAGAAGATAACTGCGGCTTAACTTGTAGATCCGGGCGAAACTTCGCCGATTCAGGCGCATCACTCGATTGAGTTTTAGCAACACCCGTCGAGCGCAACGTTGGGATGTCTGACTCGCGCTGAATCTGTGCAAAAAACCAAATACCATCTTCATGAACCAAGGCATTACCTTGTTTATCTTCAAACCAGTGGAAATCGGCAGTGCCGCGTAAAATTGCCTCACTAGAGGTACCATCGCTCAACGCAATAGTATGCCAAACTGGTGATGG
Organism: Vibrio sp. T13N; assembly: GCF_032970445.1. Classification (NCBI taxonomy): domain Bacteria; kingdom Pseudomonadati; phylum Pseudomonadota; class Gammaproteobacteria; order Vibrionales; family Vibrionaceae; genus Vibrio; species Vibrio sp. T13N. Next base: position 115,038 of record NZ_JAWJYE010000011.1, on the reverse strand, counting down.
CGGAGTAGTTGCCATGCTCTTACCTGCAAGAAGCGCAGTTAGCATAGTCAAGGCGAGTGTGTTGAATTTCAAAGTACGGCTCCATCTTTTCGATTCGTTTAATACCAAGCACAGCCAGTACACAGTAACCCATAAACATAGAATGAGATTGAGTGGCTAACGACTAAGGCTGGTATCAATTCGCTCAGATAACACAATATTATTTAGCATCACGTTACAAAAGCGTCGGATGCCCAAATACTTTTGTAAGTGTGGCTTCCGAGGGTATAAATTGAGTGAATGAATAGTATCGAAACAAAAGGAAGAAGAAATAAACTTCTGCGACTTTGTAGATAAAATTGGGCAACGTCCCACATATTTTATAAATGTACGAGCACTGCTATTAATCAGTGCTCGTTATGGTCGGAGGGGTGCTAATAAACGCTACTTTAACCTGTAAGAACGGTGTCTTCTGGGTACTTGATTAAGGTAGGTTCAGGGCGGGCTAACATGTAAGCAAGCGTGAGTGGCCCGATACGACCAATGATCATTACCACGATCATAATGTACTTGCCTGGCTCAGAAAGCTCTGCCGTTAAACCAGCGGTAAGTCCTACCGTCGCAAATGCGGAAATGGTTTCAAACATGACTTTATCAAAGCTTGCCTTCTCTGTGAGCATCAATAAAAACATCGCGCTTGTCAGAATGGCGCCGCTCACAACGATAATGGCGAGTGACTTAGTCACGGTTTGCCAGTTTACGGTTCGTTTAAACATAACCACATGTTTCTTTTGGCGCAAAAAGGTCCACGTAGCCATGAACGCAACGGCAAATGTGGAAACCTTAATGCCGCCCCCCGTTGAGGTGGACCCAGCACCAATCAACATCAGAACAATCATGATCAATAAAGCTGGCTGGGTAAACTGCGCCAAGTCGACACTGTTGAACCCGGCCGTCCGAGCACTAGCGGATTGGAAGAATGCCGCCAACCATTGACCCGCCACAGGTAACGATTCCATTGTATTTGGATTACTCCGCTCGAGTAACCAAAACATCACCGTCCCAACGAGGAGCAATATCGGTGTCGCGATAAGCATGATTTTGGTATGAAGATGCAAAAAGTGGAAACCTTTACGCCAGTTCAGCCAGATGTCTCCGACAACAGTAAAACCAAGCCCACCAAAAATGAATAACCCGGCCAGGGTAAAGATGACCAGCGGGTCATTCACAAAGCTCATCATACTGTCTGAAAACAGAGCAAACCCTGCGTTGTTAAACGCAGAAATCGCATGAAATAACGCGTAAAACATGCCAGTTTGCCAGCCCATTTCAGGAACCCAACGAACGGAAAGGAAAATAAACCCAATAGATTCTGCGACAAGCGCAAAAATCACAATCCGCTTCACCAGCCGGTTTAAGTTGACCTGTCGAGCTTGCCCTAGCGCTTCTTTCGCTAACGCTTGCTGGCGTAAGCTTAAACGCACACCAAACATATAGAGTAAAACCGCCGACAACGTCATCTGCCCCAATCCACCGATTTGCATTAAAAACATCAGCAAAATCTTCCCGGCTAACGTAAAGTGCTGCCCGGTATCGACAACACCAAGCCCTGTCACACTGATGGCGGATGTTGCGGTAAACAAAGCGTCCGTTATCGAAAGGCCTGTAACAGAAAAAACTGGCAAAGTTAACAGCACGGCAGAAGGCAGCAATACACCGAGAAAACTCAGCAATATAATCCGCGGCTCGTTACCCTTTGCTTTTTCTCGTTTACCATCTGGCGCGTAAAAAACGCCTTTTTGATGAAACTGCGTCATAGTGATTTTAATTTATTTGCCAGCGCATCTTGCGGGCCAACCACAATAATGAGATCGCCAATTTCCAGCTTGGTATTAAGGTCTGGCGCCTTGGTAATTTCTGGGCCCCGTTTAAACCCGAGTACTTGCACACCGTCGACTTTGCACAGTGCTAGGTCACTTAATGTCTTACCCATCCAACGAGATCCAATCACAAACTCCGTCATGGCTAAGCCACTACCTAAAGGGTGGAACTCAAGAACCCGTTTATCGAGCATTTTACGCGCGACACGTATCCCCATGTCACGTTCAGGCATGATAATGTGGTCCGCACCAATCTTTTGCAGGACACGCGCTTGAAATCGATCGTTGGCTTTAACCCATACTGACTTCACTCCCGCTTCTTTGGCGATCAGTGTGGCGAGAATACTAGCGTTAACGTCCGCTCCGATAGCAATCATCACCATGTCGTAATCATCAAGCTTAAGCTCAGCAACCGTCTCTTCGTGAGTACAATTAGCCACAATTGCCTGACTAACAAAACTGGCAGCTTCTTTGACTCTGTCTTCGTTGATATCAACCGCTAAAACTTGAGCTCCTGAATCTTGTAGCTCTTTACACACTGCCAAACCAAATCGGCCAAGGCCAATAACGGCGAATTGCTTATCACCTGTTTTCATTTATGCCTCATCTTATGCATTCACTAGCAAGCAAAAAAGTCTGCGCCCATTCCTAACCTTGTGCAAACCTGAGGACAGAGAATTGACAAAAGCTTTACGAAAGCTGACTCACTTTGAGTGTTAAGCGTATGACATAAATTAACTTTTTTCTTCATTACGGCATAAAAGCCAACACTGTCAACCCATGAGTGAGTCTCCCTAAAACGCAAAAAGCCGCAACAATGCGGCTTTTGGATCGTAGAGATAAAACAGGCTATTTTGATTCGCGCTTATCGTGCGGTTTACGCTTGTTCTTAGGTACGTAATTTAAAATAGAAATCGGCACTGGCTTTCTTGGTGCAAAGCCGTCAATTTCCACTCGCTCTAGCAAGTGCCCTAAACGGCTCTCGATCATACAAAGGTTTTTAAAGTCATCTTTTGAGACTAATGAGATCGCTTCACCTTGTGCGCCAGCACGACCGGTACGACCAATACGGTGTACATATTCATCTGCTGGATACGGCAAGTCATAGTTAATAACAACGGGCAAGTTATCGATATCAATACCGCGCGCTGCAACACCAGTTGCAACTAGGTACTGGATTTCACCGGCTTTGAACTTTTCTATTAATTCCTGGCGAACACGCTGATTACGGCCACTGTGAAACGCTTCAGCCACAATGCCACGCTTTTCAAGTTGGCTAACAAGCTTGGCAGCACCGTGTTTGGTTTCAATAAATACCAGTACTTGCGACCAGTCGTTTTCTTTGAGCATGTGACTTAACAGCGACGACTTCATGTCCTTATCGACGGTGGTGATCCACTGCTTGATGTTCGACTTAGATGCACTGTGTTTTGCAATCGTGATCTCTTCAGGATCAATAATCGCGTTTTTCGCCAAATCACGAACAGGATTAGATAGCGTTGCCGAGAACAGCAGACTTTGAACATGTTCTGGCATGCAATCAACGATCTTATCGATCGCATCGATGAATCCCATGTCCAACATCTTGTCCGCTTCATCAAGCACTAGCATTTCCACTTCATCAAAGTGAATGGCGCGTTGACCGTACAGGTCAATCAAACGTCCCGGCGTACTTACCACAATATCGACACCTTCGATCAAGGCTTGTTTTTGTGGCGCATAATCCACACCACCAAACATCGCCATTGAGCGCAGCGGTAAGTTTTTACCATAAGCTTCAATGCTTTGATGAACCTGAAGCGCAAGTTCGCGTGTGGGCGTAAGAATAATAGCGCGAGCGCGTTTTTTACGTTGCGTTTCGCCTTGACTAAGCTTTTCTAAGATTGGTAGAACAAAACTGGCCGTTTTACCTGTCCCCGTTTGTGCTGCAGCAATTAAGTTGCTACCACGCAGTACGATTGGAATGGCTTTTTGTTGGATAGAGGTCGGTTTTTCATAACCTAGCGCTTTTACTGCATCAGTAATCGATGCGCTTAAACCAAGCTTAGAAAATGGCATAGAAACGTCTCAACAGAGGAAATGGGCGCGTAGTGTATCAGAATCCCAGTGAAGTAACAGAAGGATTCATGCGCGTAGAGCCCGATAATAGAGCGCTGCATGATTTACTCGCAACATCACATTTCTTGCGCGTGAATCTAGTTATGCTGCTAACGTGTACATTACTGGGAAACGTTATGGACGTATTACTGCTGGTTGGATTAATCGCACTCAATGGCGCGTTTGCTATGTCAGAGATCGCTCTAGTCGCAGCCAAAAGCGGAAGGCTAAAATTAATTGCAGAACACAACGCCTCTGCCGCTTTAGCGCTCGAACTTAAAAACAATCCGACTCAGTTTCTTTCCACGATCCAAATAGGCATTACCGTCATCGGGCTATTAAGTGGTATTTTTGGTGAAGCAACGCTTTCAGTACCATTCGAAAATTGGTTAGTAACCCAAGGGCTAGAAAGAGAGATAGCCACGGTACTTTCAACGATGAGCGTCGTGCTCATGATCACCTACTTCGCGATTGTGGTGGGAGAACTCGTTCCCAAGCGCTTTGCACAAAACAACGCAGAAACCATCGCTATTATCGTAGCTTATCCGATTCACTGGCTCGCCAAGCTCACCACTCCTTTTGTCTTCTTATTAACGTTTTCAACCGATACTTTTCTCCGATTATTGCGCCAAAACGACAGCAACGGTGAGATTGTTACCGAGGAGGATATTTTTGCTATTGTTAGCGAAGGCTCTGAGTCCGGTGCGATTGAGCCACAAGAGCAATTGATGATTCGCAACTTACTCCACCTTAACGATCGTTTAGCATTATCGTTAATGACACCACGGTGCGATATCCATTACCTGGATGCCAACCAACCTATTGATGTCATCCTTACTGACCTTCGCCAAACCCAACACTCCGTATGGCCAGTCTGTAAAGGTAGCTTGGACAATATTATTGGCACCATTTCATCCAAAGTCCTGCTCGATGAATATGATGAATTGTCTATCAGTAAACTGGCTAAACAGCTCAAGCGCCCACGTTTTGTACCAGAGTCCATGAAAGGGTTACCTCTCCTTAACTACATGCAACAAACCAGTGCGGAAATGGTCTTTATTGTCGATGAGTACGGTGATGTACAAGGCCTAGTAACCCTTTACGACTTGTTAAAGTCAATTGCTGGAGAACTGGGCATAGCGCCACAGCAAGTGTGGGCCAAGCAACAAAAAGATGGCAGCTGGTTGATGGACGCGTTGATCCCGCTCAATGAGCTCAAGAATAAACTCGAACTGAGCAGCATAGAAGGCGAAGAGCGAGAAGGCTTTCAAACATTAAATGGGCTTTTGACATGGCTTTATGGTCGAGTCCCAAATGTTGGGGAGCACATTCACTACCAAGGTTGGCGATTTGACATACTCCTCGTTAAAAAACATCGCATTATGCAAGTCAGAGTCACCAAAGACACCGATACACCAACCAACAATAGCGAAGTGGAATAAAGCACGGCCCTATCCCATCAAATTGGGCTGTAAACCTTTCTCTAGTTTTTTCCTCACTTTATAGGAAACATCATTAAGCGTGATTTTTCCTGTATTGTGACGATCGATACCCGCATTTTGTCGGTATGCAATCGAGCCTTGCTTGAACAAAACGAAAGAAGACGGTTTGCCAATCGCAGCAGGATAGAGAATTGCCATATACGCATCTTCCAGGCTATTGATTTTATGGCGATATGGCCAGTAATAGGCTTTTACATAGTCAAGTTGCTCGACCGCGCTCATCCTCGCAAGAGTTTTCGTACTCACTCCTAATGACTCAGCGGTAGAGGGCATAAATTGAATTAACCCTGTCGCCCCACTTCCTGAACCATTTTTGATGCTTGGACTGAAGGTTTCAGCGGTTTCAAATGCCATGCAGGCCATCAGATGATTAGGGTTGATCTCCAGCTCTTCACTAATACGAATGACTTTGCATTTGAACTCTGGAGAAACTTTGCCTCCCCACGCCACCGCGTTCTCGGGATCAACAACCGAAGAGACAGTTGGCGCGTCGTGTTCTTTGACAATTCGAGAAAGTAAAGGAAGTGTTTGGCGCAGTCGATGGTTCGAACTCACCAAGCGAATTGATTTGGCAAGAAACTTATCTTTTTTTTGGTGCAGTTTTTGGAACTTTACTAATTTATACAGTTGCTTATAAACCGTTTTCACAACGAAGCCGGATTTAGGGAACACTCCCAAAATGTAATCCATTTCCTACACGTTTAATATAAATATCAGCAACAATGAGTATGTATGTGATCACAATCACTATAAATTTTCTCAAATTCGATACACCTCGAAACAAGTGGTCAAGATGTCTCCAGTAAGCTCGAAGTACAAATAAAAAGGTATTGTCGAGAATAAAAAAGGTCTTACCAATTTCTCGGTAAGACCTAGGTTTACGCATCCTCAGCTAAGAGAATTTATACTCTTACAGTTCCGCTTCTCGAACCAGCTCAGCGAGCGTCGACAAACGTTGTTCGCTTTGTTTTACGTAAGGGTTGTTTGTATCCCAAGCGTACCCAGCCAAAATCGCGCTAATCATCTGCTTAATACGTGGATTCGGGTTTTGGTAGAAAATCACATCTTGCAATGTGCCGTTGTACCACCCCTCCACATAAGTACGGAATGTGTTCACCCCCACCATCAAGCGTTCCGAATACTCTTCTTGCCAGTCAACCACTTCACCATTTAATTGACGAGCTACGCAATCGGCCGCAAATTCCGCTGACTTCATGGCAATAGTAACGCCAGATGAAAACACAGGATCAAGAAACTCCCCGGCATTACCAAGCAGTGCGTAGTTTTCTGTCGCTAAACGTTTGACGTTCGCTGAATAGCCACCCAACTCTCCTGTTGGATTTGGGTAATTCGCATTTCGCAACAAAGAAGCCAACCCCGGCTCTTCATTCGCCAACTGCTGCAAAGCTGCAAGCTTATCTTCTGGGTATTGCTCGAAAAACTCAGGCTCACCCACCACACCAAACGAACATGTACCATTCGAGAATGGAATTAGCCAGTACCATACATCGTGATTTTCAGGATGCACGGAAATCAGAATTTTATTACGATCGTACTCTGGCTCTTGTGGAGAGATACGATCTTCAATGTGAGTAAATATCGCTTTTCTTGGAGGAAGACAAGAAGGCTCTTCAAGATCCAACAAGCGTGGCAAAACACGGCCAAAACCACTCGCATCCAAAACAAAATCAGCTTCGATTTGATAGGTCTGTTTATTCGGCCCAACAACTTCTAAGCGCGATTTTTTGCCTTCAAACGCCAAGCTAACTAGCTCATGTTGATAACGAATATCGACGCCCTGCTCTGCGGCACTGTCGGCGAGCACTTTATCAAAACTGGCACGTTGCACCTGAAACGTCGTACCCGGCCCTGGGGTATATTTGTCCGTAAAATCGAACTGGGTGTAAACACCATTGCGACGAAATGCAGCGCCATCTTTATATTGGAAGCCAAACTGCTTTACCGCATTGGTCATTCCGGCTTGCTCGACAACTTCCATACATGCAGGAAGCAGGCTTTCTCCGATAGAGAAACGTGGAAAGGTGGCTTTTTCTATGACAACGACATCTATGCCACGCGATTTTAATAACGCAGAAACGGTGGAGCCAGATGGGCCCGCTCCTACGACGACAACTTGCTTGAGCTCTGTTTTCATTCTGAATTTAGTTTGCTTGTAATTTTAATAAGGTGTGACCAAGGCCAATGTTGTCGGTTCTTTCGACGACAGATAAACCTGCCGCTTCGACAATTTCTAAGAAATCATCACTGCGATAAAAACGACTATTGCCGTTGGCTAAACAGGTAAAGTAGAGAGAGGTTGCATTAAGACTATAGGAAGCACCCGCGTATTTTTGGGCATCCCAAAATAGCTCTAATACGTAAATAGTATCTCCCTTCGTTAACTGGGCTTTGACTTTTTTAAGGATATTTAGGATCTCAATTGGTGAAAAGCAATCCAAGAACTGGCTCATCCACCATACATCAGCATGCTCAGGCAATGTTTGTGCTTTATCAAGCATGTTGGCAGGGTATGGACGTACACGCTCGGCGAACTGGTTTTCTGATACATTTGACATCGCCACTTCTAATTGCTGCGGCAAATCGACAATGGTAACTTCAACATCAGGATCATGCTTACAACACTGAATAGCCCATTTCCCGGTATTTCCGCCAATATCTACGAGGTGCTTTGGCTTGCTTGCAAACACTTCTTTAAGCAGTAATGGAAACGAGCGATCCGAATAGAAGTGATCGAACTTAAACCAACTCTGCTTAGCTTGGTCTGGCAGCGTCGACAGACCTTGATAAATCGTCTCCCAATTGCCCAACTCTTTCAAACCTGAAGGCTTACCTTCTTGAATCGCTTCCGTCAGATGCATCATCGCGGCGTAACAGACATCAGCCGTAAAATCCATGTTTGCGTTCGTCATACCATCGTGAAGAAGGTAAAAACCAAGGTTCGCAAGCGAATAGTTAGGTCTTTCCCATAAAACAATATGTGCGCTAATCGCCATATCCAACAATACTTTGACACCATATTCTGACACGCCCGTTTTCTTGGCAATGTCCGTGGCACTCATGCCTTGTGAACCGGCGCTGTCTAGCGCGGCTAAAATACCTAAATCTCGGAGCGTTCTGGCGGTCTGGAACACGATTGGTGCAAAAGATAACTTCTGAGCTTCTGTTTTTGCTTCAAAAGCATTAAAAGGGTCATTATTTTGATTTAACACGGAAAAACCTAACTGCAATTAATATTTTTATTGTTTAGACTGAGAGTCTAACAATGCAATAGCTCGTTGAATATCAACATTCAAGTTGTTTATCCAACGATTGTAATTGCGATGGATTTTGCCATCACTGGCTTTTAGATTTACTGAGTTGAGATAAATAATTGAGTAATATTTGTTGTTATATGGAATTTTTACTTCTGCAAAGTGTTTACGAACGTGAATTTTTGCAATAAGAACGCCTGGGCTTACTTCTTCAATCGTCCAACCTCGGTTGGTTGCCGATTGCACAATGGCCATTTTTACTTGTTTATTTTGAAGATCATAAGCAACTGGAGTATCCTCCACATTCATTACAGGTTGTACTCGTCCACAACCGACAAGAAGCAAAGTTAATAATAACGAGACATACAGCTTAAAACGCGACATGATAATTTCCTTTTTTATTATGACTTTGGGTAAAGCCCAATTTGTATCGAGCTGTAAAATAAACAATTTAACCCAATATGCCAAACTCGAAGATCAACATTTCGTTCAATATTGATGCGTGGACAGCGAATTCATTCGGTTTATCCGAATCCAATGAATGGAAACAATGGGCAACAGAGATAACATGGCCAGAAGATGGCAAAATCAATGTTGCAGATATTCCTGCGATGATGCGCAGAAGAATGAGTCCACTTAGCAAACTGGCAGTGCAAACGGCAATCGAATTGCTTAATCAACATCAGGTTGATTACCTCGTATTTTCGAGTCGTCATGGCGAATTGCATCGCAGTGTCGCGTTAGTTAAAGATATTATTAACGGTGAAGAAGCGTCTCCGATGGCTTTTTCTCAGTCAGTGCATAATACCGCCGCAGGGCTTGCCACTATTGCAACCAAACAGCCCATCCCCCTAACTTCGATCGCTGCGGCAGAAAACACATTCCAAAGTGCAATATTAGAAGCATGGCTGTTTTTGTCCGACAATCCTGACAAAAAAGTCCTGCTTGTTGATTTTGATGAGCCTATGCCTGACTCTTATTTAGAATATGAAAACCAACAATACCAAGGGTTTGGACTCGGCTTGATACTTTCTCATGGAGATGGCTTCACGGTGCAAAGCGGCATCAGTGCAAAATGCTCAAACCACCCATTGCCACAAGGCTTAGCGTTTTTGCAACACTACTTGTCAGATGAAAATCAGTGGACTATTCACGCTCCGCAACAAATTTGGGAATGGCAAAAGCAATGAGTCGCTTAAATCAGTATTGGCGTGTGCTAGCAACCGGCTTTTGTTTTTCAGTATTTGGGTTAGGTGGTTTAGCACTAAGCTTCATTGTTATTCCGACCATTCGTATTTTCGTTTCGGATCAAACCGAACGTGAATATAAAGTTCAAGGTGCCATTCGATATTCATTCAACACCTTTTGTAAATTGATGAAGTTAAGTGGAGCAATCGATTACGAAATTATTGGTGCCGATATTCTTCAACAAGATCGTAATTGTTTAATTGTTGCCAACCATCCGAGTTTAATCGATTACGTTCTCATTGCTTCACAATTAAATCGCTGCGACTGTTTAGTAAAATCGGCAATATGGTCGAATCCTTTTATGAAGCACATCGTAAAAGCAGCCGGATATATTCCCAATGAAGCGCCGGATGATTTATTAGCACTTTGTGATGAACGATTTAACAAAGGCAACGTGTTGCTTATATTTCCAGAAGGGACAAGAACAACACCTGGTGTAGAACCAAAATTACAACGCGGCGCAGCGCAAATTGCGGTAAGAACAGAACGAGATTTAAGGGTTGTCCATATTACGGTAACGCCAAGCTTCCTCACAAAAGAGAAAAAATGGTATCAAGTACCGGCAACAAAGCCTTTTTTCAGGGTTGAAGTTAAGGATAAAGTTGAGATTGACCCTTTTATAAAGCAAACTACGTCGCCGACAATAGCGGCGCGACGCTTACAACAGCACCTAGCTGAAAACATTTTTCCAGAAAACTTTTATTCATAAGCAGGTCCCAGTGGAACAGTTACACAACGACATTAAGCAACTTATTATTGATGCTTTAAACCTTGAAGATTTAACCGTAGATGATATTGAAACGGATGCACCACTTTTTGGTGATGGACTTGGCTTAGATTCTATCGATGCACTTGAGCTTGGACTCGCAATTAAAAAACAATACAACATCGTTATTGATGCCGACGACTCTAACACGCGCGAACACTTTGCTTCTGTAGCAAACCTAGCGAAATACGTTTCTTCTCAAACTAATGAATAAGTTGTAGGTATATTCATGACTGATGTAAATAAAGATCAAGTATTTGAACAAGTTAAAGATGCGCTTGTTGAGCTGTTCGAAATTGACGCAGCCGACATTCAATCAGATGCGCACTTATACCAAGATCTCGACCTTGATAGCATTGACGCCGTTGATTTGGTCGTACACCTACAGAATGTCACTGGCAAAAAAATCAAGCCAGCAGAGTTTAGTGCTGTAAGAACCGTTGACGATGTGGTTAACGCCGTCACTGAGTTATTGAAGGAAAGTTAATGCGCCAATTGCTGACTGGTCTGTCTGCAATTGTACTGTTTGCCTACCCCTTCGCCGTCTATTTCGGTATAGATAAATTTGGCTTGAACTTAGTCGGGGGCTTGTTAATTGCTGCGTTACTTTTGCGTGTTTTCGTCGCAAATAAGACCCCACTAAAAGAGTTTAAATTCTTGGCGCTCGTCACGGGCGCTGTTGGCATTGTTCTAATTACGCTTGGCATGGTGTTTAAACAACACGGGTGGCTTCAGTTTTACCCTGTCGTTGTCAATGTATGTATGCTGTGTGTCTTTGGACTGAGCTTAAAACAGCCGCAATCGATCATAGAGAGGCTTGCTCGCTTGCAAGAGCCCGACCTTCCAGCTAGTGGCGTGGCTTACACTCGCAAAGTGACGATGGTTTGGTGCGTTTTTTTTACGCTCAATGCTGCCGTTGCGCTCTATACCTGTTTCCTACCAGTAAAAATATGGACGCTTTATAACGGCCTCATCAGCTACTTACTTGCTGGTGGCTTGTTCGCTGGAGAATGGATCGTGCGTCAATTTGTTCGAAAGGAACACTAATCGTATGAATACAACGTATTCGAGCTTTACCTCCCTAGCGACCTTGTTCATCGCAGAGAGGTCTGAGCAATCCCCTGTCTCTTACGATCGCGACACAGTTATCACTTGGGGTGATTTCCAGCAGCACGTCGCAACACTTGCTCGGCAGTTAGAAACCCAACCAACGCAAAACATTGCGTTGTGTTTTGGCAACAGCTACCTGTTTGCCGTTGGCTTTTTTGCTTGTTGTCACGCAGGAAAATCCATTGTATTGCCTGGTAATTACCAACCAGAAGCACTCAAAGAACTCAGTGAGCACTACGATTTATTGCTGCACGATGCCGATGTCTCGGTTCCAGAACAGGTGAGTTCACTCCTAGTAAAAGCTCAATCATTGTCAGACATCACCTTGATTCACGAGCAACAGGTAGAACAACCTTTTGTTTGGCGTGAATTGAATCTGGCAAAAATACCAGTAACACTATTTACTTCTGGTTCAAGCGGCAAACCAAAAGCCATTGCAAAAACGCTGAAACAGCTCGATATCGAAGTGTCTATTCTAGACAACCTATGGGGCGACACAGTTGCCAACACACGCGTTGAAAGCACCGTCTCTCATCAACACATTTACGGCTTGCTGTTCCGCGTATTGTGGCCTTTGTGCTCTGCACGTCCATTTTCAGCACACAACCTTGAGTTCCCAGAGCAAATTGTCCATCACGCCGATGCTGACACCACGCTAGTAAGCAGCCCTGCGTTACTAAAACGACTCAGTGAAGAGCATAATCCGGTTGCAATTCGGTGCGTATTCTCTTCTGGAGGCCCCTTGCCAAACCAAGCCGCGCAACACAGCCAGCTGTTGTTTGGGTCACTTCCTATTGAAGTTTTTGGCAGCACAGAAACCGGCGGCATCGCTTACCGTCAGCAGCACGTAGCCAGCACTCCTTGGACGTTATTCCCAGGTGTTGAAGCAAAGCTTAACCATGAAAATTGTTTAAAGCTCCGCTCGCCACACATTGATGAAAACACTTGGTACCAAACTGCGGATGAGTGCTATTTCCATGATAGTATTTCTTTTGAATTGCGTGGACGCACTGACCGAATCGTCAAAGTCGAAGAAAAGCGTATTTCCCTTGTCGAAGTGGAAAAACGTTTAGAGCAACTGCCGTGGGTTCAAGAAAGCGTGGTGATCCCAATGGAAGAATCAGGTCGCCTCACGTTAGTCTCGATCATCGTACTTAACGATAAAGGCAGCGATGTGCTTGATGAACTTGGTAAAGGCAAGTTTTGGCTTGAGCTTCGCAAGGCACTGCGCAATTGGCTAGAACCGATCGCTATCCCGAGAAAATTCCGAGTGGTCGACGAAATTCCATTGAACAGCCAAGGCAAACGCCAAGTTGCTGAAATTGAAAAACTATTCCAATAAAGCTAGTAACATGGATAAAAGAAAACCAACTATTCAGAATATTGAAGTGAGTGACCACACCGCAGAGCTGTCGCTGCGTGTGGATGCTGACATCTTAGATTTCCAAGGTCATTTCAGTCACTTTCCTCTTTTACCCGGCGTCACTCAAATTGACTGGGCGTTGTTCTACGCCGTTCAATATTTGAACACACCCAAGGTATTTAAAGGAATGGAAGTCATCAAATTTCAAGAGCCGATTCTGCCAAACGCCGACGTTTGTCTCTCACTCTCTTGGGACAATGAGCGCGAGAAATTGACCTTTAAGTACACATCGAAAAACGGTGAAACCTTGGTGACTCACTCTTCAGGCAAAATGAAACTGGGTGAGTCACGTGAGTGATTACCGTCCCTGCTTTTTAATTCCTTGCTACAACCACGGCAGCACAATTGCAGACGTGGTTGCATCGTTATCCTCTTTCGATTTGCCAGTGCTGGTCGTGGACGACGGCAGTAATGAAGACACCAAACAAGCGCTTTCAGCTTTGAGTGAGCAAGGACTGATAAAACTGATTAGTTTGAGCGAAAACCAAGGTAAAGGTGGCGCGGTAATGGCAGGCCTGCATCAAGCTCACCAGCTTGGTTTTACGCACGCCATTCAAATCGACGCAGACGGTCAACACGACCTAGAAGCATTGCCGAAGTTGCTCAGCGCCAGCAAAACAAAACCAGATAACCTGATTTCGGGCCAACCGATATACGACGAGAGCGTACCTAAATCCCGTTTGTATGGTCGCTACGCTACGCACGTTTGGGTGTGGATAGAAACCTTGTCACTGTCTATCAAAGACAGCATGTGCGGTTTTCGCGCCTACCCAGTGGCGAAAACGGTCGCCGTGTTGAACAAGTACAACATCGGCAAACGCATGGATTTTGATATCGAGATTCTGGTGCGAATGTACTGGGAAGGCGTCGATATTGATTTTGTTCCAACGCGCGTGATCTACCCTGAAGGTGGCATTTCCCACTTCGACGCATTGTGGGATAACGTCAAGATAAGCTGGATGCACACTCGCCTATTTTTTGGCATGTTGCCGCGCATTCCTTCGCTACTCGCCAGAAAGCGCCGTCACACAGACGACAGCAATGCCCACTGGTCGAAACGAAAAGAACAAGGCACGATTTTAGGCATCAAAACCTTACTCGCGGTTTACCGCTTGTTCGGCAGAAAAGCGTTCGACCTGATTTTAAAGTTAGTCATGCGCTACTACCACTTCACGGGTAAATCTGCCCGTGAAGCGTCTGAGATTTACCTGCAAAACTTGCAGCGCTACGCAGCGCAGCAGAACATCGCACTGCCAAAGCAGTTGGACAGCTATCATCATCTGCTTTCCTTTGGGCGTACCATGCTCGACAAACTGGCAGCATGGCAAGGTGACTTTAACGTCGATAACCTAACCATTCACGGCCAGCATCATTTCGAAGAGATGGCGCAGAAAAAACAAGGCGTGCTCATTTTAGGCTCGCACCTTGGCAATATCGAACTCTGCCGCGCGCTTGGTCGTCGACACTCTCATGTCAAAATTAATGCCTTGGTATTTACCCAACACGCTGAACAATTTAATGCGGTAATGAAGGCGGTAAACCCAAATTCGGAACTGAATCTGATTCAAGTCAGCTCAATGGGACCAGACACCGCGATTCTACTTCAACAAAAAATCGAGCAAGGCGAATGGGTGGTGATCGTTGGCGATCGCACTTCCACCAGCAAAGAAAATCGTGTCGTTTGGGCAGATTTTCTTGGTAAACCTGCACCATTCCCGCAAGGCCCATTTATGCTAGCCTCAGTATTAAAAGCGCCGGTTTACCTACTCTTCGGCCTACGCGACGACGAAGCAAACACTCCGCATTTTAATGTGTACTTTGAACACTTTAGTGACCAAATCACGCTACCACGCAAGGAGCGTCAGCAGGCACTAGAACACGTTGTTCAACAGTACGCCCACAGATTAGAACACCACACACTGCAAGCGCCGTTACAGTGGTACAACTTTTTTAACTTCTGGACTTTAAGTAATCAGCCACATGACAAACAACAATAATCACAACATCACTTTTGGTGCCCAATCTTTAACCATCGAAGATGTCGTTGCCATTGCTCAAGGTGCAAAGGCAAACATGAACACCTCGCCAGAATTTACCGCGAAAATCGATCGTGGCGTGGCGTTTCTGGAACGATTACTGAAAGAAGAAGGCGTTATTTACGGCGTGACCACGGGTTACGGCGATTCATGCACTGTGGCGATTCCACCCGCGCTTGTGGATGAACTTCCGTTGCACCTTACGCGCTTCCATGGCTGTGGCTTAGGTCAAATCCTTTCTCATGAGCAAGCTCGCGCGGTGTTGGCGACCCGTTTGTGTTCATTGTCGCAAGGCGTATCTGGCGTGTCTCACGATCTGTTGAACCAAATCGTTACGCTTATCAATCACGACATTGCGCCGCGTATTCCACAAGAAGGCTCGGTGGGCGCAAGCGGCGATTTGACGCCTCTGTCTTACCTAGCGGCGACCTTAATTGGCGAGCGTGAAGTGCTTTACAAAGGTGATGTGCGACCAACACAAGAAGTGTTTGCAGAGCTGGGCATTGAGCCAATTCGCCTAAAACCAAAAGAAGGTTTGGCGTTAATGAACGGTACATCCGTGATGACGGCCCTCGCCTGTCTTGCCTACAAACGCGCAGAATACCTAGCGCAGCTTTGCACCAAGATTACCGCGATGGTCTCTGTGGGTATGCAAGGTAATGACTTCCACTTTGATGAAGCGTTGTTTGCGGTAAAACCTCACCCTGGTCAACAGCAAGTTGCGGCTTGGCTGCGTGATGATCTCAATGCTGAACGTCCGCCACGCAATAGCGACCGACTGCAAGATCGCTACTCGCTGCGTTGTGCACCACACGTGATTGGCATGGTGCAAGACTCACTGCCTTGGCTACGTCAATTGATTGAGAATGAACTAAATAGTGCCAACGACAATCCAATCATCGATGGCGACAACGAGCGCGTTCTGCACGGCGGTCACTTCTACGGTGGTCATATCGCAATGGCGATGGATACGTTGAAAGTGAACATTGCCAACTTAGCTGATTTGCTGGACCGTCAGATGGCGCAACTGATGGATTACAAGTTCAATAACGGCTTGCCGTTTAACTTAACCGGTGCAGAAGGCGAGCGTAAACCGATCAACCACGGCTTTAAAGCGGTTCAGATTGGTATCTCAGCTTGGACGGCAGAAGCGTTGAAAAACACCATGCCAGCAAGCGTTTTTTCTCGCTCAACCGAATGTCACAACCAAGACAAAGTGAGCATGGGCACCATTGCGGCTCGTGATTGCCTACGCGTACTTGAGTTAACAGAGCAAGTTGCTGCGGCTTCACTCCTAGCAAGCGTTCAAGCGGTTGAGATTCGTCGCCGTCATAACGAATTGGACGAACACCACATGAGTCAGAGTTTGCGAGTAATTCGTGACGCCGTACTGAGCGAGTTTGAATTTGTGATTGAAGATCGCCCATTAGAACAAGATTTGCGTCATTTCATTGAACGCATTCAGCAACGTCATTGGCCACTCTACGCGGAGGTATAATGCAAGAGCAGGTTCTCTACCCATTAGAAGCGGAGGTGACTATGGTCACCTCATTCCAAGATGCTGACCCGATGGGCGTGATTTATCACGGCAACTTCTTTCGGTATTTTGAAGAAGCGCGTCGTGTGCTGATGGAGAAGATTCAATACAGCTATCGCGATATGCAAGACTCTGGGTATATGTGGCCGATCATCGATACGCGCGTTAAATACGTCAAGGCGATTCCGTTTAATCACACCATTCGTATTACCGCGCAACTCACTGAGTGGGAAAACCGCTTGCGTGTGGATTACGTGATTTACGACGCCGAAACGAATCAACGTATGTGCAAAGCGCATACAACGCAAGTCGCCGTATCCATTGAAAAGCAAGAGATGTGCTTTGTTTCTCCAGCAGTTTTTTTAGATAAAGTAGAGCAATGGCACAACCATGGGAGTCTGAACTAATGCAAAAGTGGTTACTCTCTTTTTTGTTGATATTTTCTGTTCCAGCACTGGCCACACCGACAGCAAACGTAACGGATTTGGCGTCGCTTCAACAGCAGTTGTCTCAGCATGAAATCGTACGCGGAGATTTTACGCAGCAGCGTCATCTGGAAATGTTCAGTCAACCTCTAACCTCTAAAGGTCAGTTCACACTGAGCAAAACACATGGCTTGTTGTGGCAACAAACAGAACCTTTCGCAGTCAATTTGGTATTGACGGAAAACAAACTTCGTCAGACTTTTGCCAACCAAGATCCGAAAACGATCTCTGCTGAAGAAAACCCAATGGCGTTCTACTTTAGCCATGTGTTTTTATCCGTGTTCCACGGGGATACTTCTGCACTGCAAGAACAATTCACACTCGATTTTTCAGTTGAGAACAATCAGTGGCAGCTCGTTTTAGTGCCCAAACAGTCGCCATTAAATGCGGTGTTTCAATCCATCACTCTTTCCGGTAAAACGCACATTGATCGCCTAACCCTGCAAGAGCTGCGCGGCGATAAGACCGAAATCACGTTTACAAACCAGACCTCTCTACCTCAGGAACTCACGGATGCCGAAGACGCTCAATTCCGTTTCTAAACTCAGTCTCTGCACTCATACCTTTGCTCTGGTTTGGCTCAATCTCGTTGTTTTAGCGGGCGCATTGCTACTCAAACAATGGGTTTGGAGTGCAGAATCTCCGATTGAGACCAACATTTTAAAACTGTTGCCGAAGAACCAACAAAACCCGGTGGCTGAGCAAGCCTTTGAGTCGGTCTCGGCAAGTATGAGCGACAAAGTCATTTTCGTGATCACAGCGCCGGACAAAAATGCCCTTTTTGCAGCGGCCGCTGAATTTGATAAGGGGTTACGCCAAAGTAATCATTTTCGCGATGTGGTGGGAAAAATCTCACCTCAAGAGCAGCAAGCTTGGGCGAGTTACTACTTTAAGCACCGTTTCCAATTGCTGACGCCTGAACAACGAGAGCGTTTAAGCAAAAATCCAGAGCAGCAAGTGCAGCATGTAATTCAGTCTCTGTACAACCCGTTTTCTGGAGTGACCGGGCAAGAGTTACAAAATGACCCTTTCTTGTTATTTCGTGATTATTTAAGCCAAGTTACCCAGCAATCTTCCTCTTTCCGGTTGGATAACGGCTATCTATCCGTCGAAAAAGACGGTGCTCAATACTTACTTATTACTGCTGAGCTAAAAGACTCGCCTTATAGCCTAACTGGGCAGCTTGCAGTCCCTGATATTCAAGCACTAGAACAAAGCGTCGCTCAGAAATATGGCGCTGAAGTCGCACATACTGGCGTTCTATTTTATGCCGACTATGGTACGCAAAGTGCAAAATCGGAGATCAGTACCATCGGTGTGTTCTCTCTGCTCGGTATCATTGCATTGTTCGTGTTGGTCTTTCGTAGTGTGATGCCACTGTCTCTCGCGCTGCTTTCCATCACCATTGGTTTGCTCGTTGCGTTGTCCGTTACGACGTGGATTTTTGGAAAAGTCCATCTGTTCAGCTTAGTGTTTGGCGCAAGTTTAATCGGCGTGTCTATCGACTACGCATTCCACTACCTAACCGAACGTCTTGCGGCGGGAAATGAATGGGATAGCGAGCAAGGGTTAAAGCATATTTTCATAGCTATCACACTTGGCTTAATCACCAGTTTGATCGGCTATTTGGGCATGTTAGTGGCACCGTTTCCTGGTTTGCAGCAGCTTGCGCTGTTTTCATCCATTGGTCTGATTGCCGCTTACATCACCGTGGTGGCTTGGTATCCGATACTGGCTCGTAACCCATCGCGCACCATTTCGAATTTACCGGGACAATCACTGTTGGCGAAATGGTTAACGCTTTGGAATCAACCTCGAATTAAAGTCGGATTACCGATGTTATGTGTGGTTGCGAGTGGCTTTTTCTTGCTGCAATTGAACTACGATGACGACATTCGTCTGCTGCAAACGATGCCGAACGATCTCAAGCAGCAAGAAACCTTGATTACGACGCTCAGTGGCATGCAATCTTCACAGCAAATGCTGGTCGTTACCGCCGACGATGACGAAAACCTAATGAAAAAGCTGGAGTCTTTGACGCCAACTTTAGAAGCGTGGAAAGCGGACAGCACCATCGAAAGCTACCAGAGTCTGAGTCGCTACTTGAGCTCAGTGGAACGTCAGCAACAAGACTATCAATTGATTCGCGATCTTTACGCGACACAATCCAGCCCACTTGCATCTGGGCTGGGCTTAAGTAAAAAGCCCAAAATGGACACCGACTTTATCCCTGTTACGGTTGAGCAGTACTTGCAAAACCCGGTATCAGCGCCTGTACGTTTTCTTCATTTGGGTAAGATCAAAGGAAAATCGGCAACGGTTGTGGTGTTAAACCAATTGCAAGACTCCGCTGTTGTTAAGGCATTTGCTAAATCACAGTCTGATGTTGTCTACCTAAACAAAGCAGAAGAAATATCCGCCCTATTTGGTGAATACCGAATCAAAATCATGGAGCTATTGGTAGCCGCCAGTGCTGTGATCTTTCTGGTATTAATCAAGCGGTACGGTCTGCAACACAGTTGGCGAGTTTTACTGCCATCATTGATTGCTTGCGCGTGTGGTCTGGCAACTGCTGTCGCGATGGGAACAACATTAAACCTGTTCAACTTGCTTGGCTTGGTGCTCATTCTTGGTATAGGGATCGATTACACTCTGTTCTTTGCCGAGAAAGCGCGCAGTGTGAGCACACTATTGGCGATCACCCTTTCGGCAATAACCACTGTGCTGTCATTTGGGTTGCTGTCACTCAGCCAAACTCACGCGATTCACAGTTTCGGCATTACGGTGTTAAGTGGTATTTTTGTCGCTTGGCTGCTCTCTCCGATTGCAATTAAAACAGAGGAAACGACGTCATGATTTTCAATCACGCTTTTCGCTACGCGACGTTCATCACACTGAGCCTGTTTTTAAGTGCATGCAGCTTGGTCCCTCACCAATCGACGCATCAGGTCGACATTGACGAGCACACCCAAGTTAGCTTGCCCACTCCCGCAAGCTTGGGCTACCAGTTGTCTGCCAGTCAGTTGATTACAGCTTCTTGGGCAATAGATGGTAAAACCACATCTGAGCAACTTCCGGTACAACTGCAAGTAACCAACAACGAAGTGGTGCTAGCAGGCTTCTCATCTTGGGGGACAAGAGTACTGTCATTGTCTTACGATGGAGAACAAATCCAAACCGAAGTGCTCAACGGTTTACAAGGTTCGCTACCGCAGCCAGAACAGGTATTATTTAACCTGATGATCACGCTCTGGCCGAGTTCCGCTTGGGAAGGATCGTTAAATGAGGTAAGGTGGCGAATTATTGATAAAAATAATTCTCGCGCCATCTTTGATAGCGACGGTGAAAAGATCATTGAGATTAAATACAGCTCTTCTAACAAGTTAGAGGGTAAGATTGATTTTCATCACCTCAAACATCAGTTTTCAATTTCTATTCAAACACTGCAACATCAGATTAATTAAGAACAATTTAGAATAACAATATGCCTATTCGCTCTTCTCAACCTTTGTATATTCAGGCCTGTGGCTTTCACTCTGCCATGGGACAAGATGACGCGCTCATCCACCAGTGTTTATCGGGAGCGAAGCCATCCAACATGGTGGTTGACCAAGATATTTTAAATTCAGGCCGCCAAACAGTAATCGGTCGAATTGTACAGACGTTACCGCAATTACCGACCGTACTCAGCCAGTTTGATACGAGAAACAACCGCCTCGCACTTTCGGCTTTGCTGCAAATCGAAGGCGACGTGCGTGACGCCATTGCTAAATATGGTCGTGACCGTATCGCAGTCGTGATCGGCACCAGCACATCTGGCATTTCAGATGGCGAAATCGCATTTGGTGAAAAGCTGGCAAAGGGTAATTTTCCTGCCGACTACCATTACACCAAACAAGAGCTTGGCAACTGCAGCGATTTTATTGCCACCTACTTTGATTTGAGCGGCCCACATTACTCAGTTTCAACCGCTTGCTCTTCTAGTGGTCGTGTCTTTTTAACCGCGCAACGCCTGATTCGCTCTGGCATTGTTGATGCGGTCATTGTGGGTGGCGTGGATACCATTTGTCGCCTAACGCTAAACGGCTTTAACGGTTTAGAAGCTCTATCCGATACCCTTTGTAAGCCGTTTGACCAACATCGCAACGGCATCAATATCGGCGAAGCCGCAGCATTAATGTTGCTAAGCAAAACACCTGCGCCCGTTGCTCTTCTCGGAGCTGGCGACAGCTCAGACGCACACCATATTTCCGCACCACATCCAGAAGGTTTAGGCGCAGAAGAAGCGATGAAAAAAGCGTTGGCCAATGCAAGACTTACAGCGCAAGACATTGGTTACATCAACGCGCATGGCACAGCAACGCCGTTAAACGATGCGATGGAAAGCAAAGCCATTCATCGCTGCTTTGGTGACTCCGTCCCTGTGAGCTCTACAAAGCCACTTACCGGACACACATTAGGCGCAGCAAGTGCAACGGAAGCCGCGATCGCTTGGCATATTCTCAAGTACAACCTTGATTTGCCAATACAACACTGCGAAACCAAAGCAGACGATATCCATATATCGTTAGTTGAGACGCCAACCAAACTGGGTAACAAAGCGATTCTCAGCAACTCTTTTGCTTTTGGTGGCAATAATATTAGTCTTATTTTTGGTTACGCTCATGACTAAACTTCCTCCCATCGAACAACTTTTGCCACACGACAAACCAATGATCTTGGTCGATCGTGCCTTGGATGTTCAACAAGATACGATTCACTGCCAGGTTGATATCGCAGAACACAACCCGTTCTTCGACTTGGCCTCTCAAACCGTGCCAGCTTACGTTGGCATTGAGTTTATGGCGCAATCTGTCGCGGCGTGGTCTGGTTACCACGCATTAATGAAAGAACAAGCGCCACCGATTGGCTTTTTACTTGGTAGCCGTCGATACACGTCTGAATGCGATGCGTTTTCTCGCGGACAGGTGCTCGATGTGTATGCTGAAAAAGTTATGGAAGATAACGGTATGGCGGTTTTTTCAGCCCATATTGAGCTACAAGGAACTGTTGTAGCGACTTGCCAATTGAACGTTTACGTTCCATCAGAAGAAAAATTACAAGAAATGAAAATCAGGAGTCAACAATGACCCGACAAGTCCTCGTTACAGGTGCCAGCAAAGGCATCGGTAAAGCCATTGCCGTTCAATTGGCCAAAGATGGTTTCCAAGTCATTGTCCATTACATGGGCGATCAACAAGGCGCGAAAGACGCCCTAGACACCATCGAACAGCATGGTGGTAGCGGTCGTCTTATCCAATTCGACATTAGTGACCGTGCAGATTGTCGAGAGAAGCTAGAAGCCGATATCGCCGAACACGGCGCTTACTATGGCGTCGTGAACAATGCTGGCATCACAAAAGATACCGCTTTCCCTGCGATGACCGAAGAAGAATGGGATGGTGTGATTCATACCAACCTAGATAGCTTCTACAACGTTCTTCACCCTTGTGTTATGCCAATGGTGCAAAAGCGCAAAGGCGGCCGAATTGTTACGCTTGCATCAGTCTCTGGCCTAATGGGGAATCGTGGTCAAACTAACTACAGCGCAGCGAAAGCGGGCGTAATTGGTGCAACAAAATCACTCGCACTTGAACTGGCAAAACGCAAAATCACCGTCAACTGCGTTGCTCCAGGGCTTATCGACACTGGCATGGTAGACGAACACGTAAAAGAACACGCGATGCCGCAAATTCCTTTGCGCCGCATGGGAGAGCCAGAAGAAGTCGCTGGTTTAGTCAGTTACCTTATGTCTGACATCGCAAGCTATGTAACTCGCCAAGTCATTTCGGTAAACGGAGGCCTAGTATGAGCCGTCGAGTTGTTGTAACCGGAATGTCGGGTGTGACTGCGTTTGGTAACGATTGGCAATCTGTCGAGCCAAAACTGCGTGACTGCCAGAACGCGACGCAATACATGCCTTCTTACGAACAGTATGATGGTTTGAACACCAAGCTCGCGGCACCAATTTTAGATTTTGAACTGCCAAAGCACTACAAGCGTAAACAAGTACGTGGCATGGGGCGTGTTTCCAAATTAGCGACCGTCGCAACAGAAAACGCACTAAGCCAAGCAGGTTTGATTGGTAACGACGTGCTAACCAACGGTCAAACGGGTATCGCATACGGCTCATCAACAGGCAGTACCGACGCAATCGGCGCATTTGGTGTCATGCTGAATGAGAAAACCACAAAAGCGATCACCGCAACGACTTACGTGCAGATGATGCCGCACACTACGGCAGTGAACGTTGGTCTATTTTTCGGTTTGAAAGGCCGAGTGATACCAACCAGCAGTGCATGTACCTCTGGCAGCCAAGCAATCGGCTATGCCTACGAAGCGATCAAACACGGCTACCAAACGGTAATGGTTGCTGGTGGCGCTGAAGAATTGTGCCCAACGGAATCCGCTGTCTTCGATACCCTTTTTGCCACCAGTCTGAAGAATGAAGACCCGAAAAGCACACCAAGACCTTATGACTCCGATCGCGATGGTTTGGTGATTGGTGAAGGTGCGGGAACGCTGGTTCTGGAAGAGTACGAACACGCCGTCGCTCGTGGCGCGAAAATCTATGCAGAAATCATCGGTTTTGCCAGCAACTGTGATGCCGCACACGTCACTCAACCACAGATGGAAACCATGCAAATCTGTATGGAAATGGCTTTGCAAAACGCGGGGATTCCTGCTGAGAAGATCGACTATGTATCTGCTCACGGCACTGCCACCGACCGCGGTGATATTGCAGAAAGCAACGCAACAGCGAATGCTCTGGGCAAAGTGTCAATCAGTTCACTCAAGAGCTACTTTGGCCACACACTAGGCGCCTGTGGCGCGATTGAAGCGTGGCTAGGTTTAGAAATGATGCACACAGGCTGGTTCAACCCAACGCTCAACCTAGAAAACCTCGACGAGCAATGTGGTGATTTAGACTACATCGCCGGACAAGGCCGAGAGCTGGACGTGAAATACTTGATGAGTAACAACTTCGCCTTTGGCGGCATCAACACCTCCATCATCTTTAAAAAGATGTAATGCCCTTAGTAAATGCAAAAGCGCTGGTTAGCCAGCGCTTTTTTGTTGGTGGCTATCCAGATTGCTAGAAATTGCAATGGCTAGAATGCCATTCAAAAGTTGTAGATAGAGTGGTAATTACAGCCAAAAAACCTAAAAACGACAAAGCCCCGACAACTCAAAGAGTTATCGGGGCTTTTAAATAATGGCACGCCCTATTGGATTCGAACCAATGACCACATCCTTAGAAGGGACGTGCTCTATCCAGCTGAGCTAAGGGCGCGCTACAGGGACAGGATTATACGAGTTCAAACGGGTAAATCAACGGGTTTTCATAACATTCTGATCTGAATGCCTAAAAAAAGTCCATCAAAACGCTTAATGTTCAAAAACACCACAAAGCAAACGTTTGCGTATGGATGTTAATAAGAAATTCTGCGACAATGCGCTGCAGATAATTTGCCTTCTTAATTTATAAGGAAAGTCATGACTGCTCAAAATATAGACGGAACTCTCATTTCCCAAACTGTTCGCTCCGAAGTGGCTGCACGTGTTAAAGCGCGCGTTGAAGCTGGGCTACGTGCTCCTGGTTTAGCAGTGGTTCTAGTTGGTGAAGATCCTGCTTCTCAGGTTTATGTCGGTAGCAAACGCCGCGCATGTGAAGAAGTTGGGTTTGTTTCTAAGTCTTTTGACCTTCCTGCGTCTAGCTCAGAAGAAGAGTTACTAGCGCTGATTGATGAATTAAACAACGATGATGAAATTGACGGCATTCTAGTGCAATTACCCCTTCCTGCGGGCATCGACACAACACATGTTTTAGAGCGCATTCACCCAGAGAAAGACGTGGATGGCTTCCACCCTTACAACGTTGGTCGTCTTGCGCAACGTATTCCAAAGCTTCGCTCTTGCACGCCAAAGGGCATCATTACCCTACTAGACCGTTACAACATTGAGCTACGTGGTAAGCATGCGGTTGTGGTTGGCGCGTCAAACATTGTTGGTCGTCCAATGACACTTGAGCTGCTGCTTGCGGGCTGTACAACAACAACATGTCACCGTTTTACCAAAGACCTAGAGAGTCATGTGCGTCAAGCTGACGTCGTTGTGGTTGCAGTTGGTAAGCCAAACTTCATCCCTGGAGAGTGGATTAAGAAAGGTGCAGTGGTGGTCGATGTCGGCATTAACCGTCTTGATTCAGGCAAGCTAGTTGGCGACGTGGAATACGATAAAGCACGTGAAAGTGCGAGCTTTATTACTCCTGTCCCTGGTGGTGTTGGCCCAATGACCGTTGCAAGTTTAATCGAGAACACGATGCTCGCTTGCGAACAGTTCCACACAGACAAATAACGTAAAACTTCAGATACGAAAAAGGCTCCGCAAGGAGCCTTTTTGCTAATTTTAGATATCTATTTCAATTACAGACTTAAAATCACGCCCGCAATCGAAGCGCTCATTAAGTTCGCCATCACACCAGCGATAATCGCACGGAAACCATGCTTAGAAACAAATGCACGCTTTTCTGGTACCAATGAGCCCAACCCACCAATCAGCATCGCCATGCTTGAGATGTTAGCAAAACCACACAAAGCAAACGTCACGATTGCTTGTGAGTGTTCACTGAGTTGAGACTTCACTTCAGCAAGTTGGATGAAGGCAACGAACTCATTCACCACAATCTTATTACCAATCAACGAGCCAGCTGTGGTTGCTTCTTGCCATGGTACACCTAATAACCAAGCGACAGGTGCGAATACATACCCTAGGATCAACTCGAAGCTTAGTGGCGTCCCAACAAGGTCACCAATCCAACCTAGCATGCCGTTTAACATTGCAATGACACTGATGAAAGCCAATAGCGTACCACCTACCGATACAGCAATGCGTACACCCGCCATTGCACCATCGGCTAATGCTTCTACTACGTTGGTTGCACGTGGAATTTCAACTTGGCTAATGTCGATATCTGCTGCTTTATCCGTATCTTCTGGCATTAAAATTTTTGCCATCAGCAAGCCCGCAGGTGCCGACATAAATGCAGCAGCAATAAGATAGTTAAGGTCGACGCCCAGTGATGCGTAACCGACCAACGTTCCACCAGCAACTGATGCCAAACCACCTGTCATAACTGCAAAAAACTGCGAGTCAGTCATGTGTTTTAGGTAAGGCTTCACCATCAATGGTGCTTCAATGGTGCCAACAAAGATATTCGCCGTAGCAGACAAAGACTCCGCACGACCGATACCCAGCAGTTTTTGAATACCGCCACCGATAAAGTTGATGATTCTTGGCATCACGCCAATGTGATAAAGACCTGAGATAAGAGAGGAAAAGAAAACGATGATACCCAGAACATTGATCGCAAAGGTGAAGCCCCCTGTCGCCAAATTACCGAATAAAAACGCAATGCCCTCTTGACCATAGTTGATCAAATTCGACACTACGCCGCTCACTGAATTCAGCGCATCTCGTCCTGCTGGTACATATAAAACTAACAACGCAAACAGTACCTGCAAAGCAAACGCAAACGACACTGTTCTCAGCTTTATATTTTTTCTATTTGTAGAAAGTAGCCATGCTACGAATAGTATGGCTACTATACCAATAATTGAGTTCATAAAATGAATCCGACAGAAGGGGATATGGAAGGCACCGGATTGTATAGTGGACTCAAAATGCTGCAAGTTGAGGATGTTAACAGTGTGAAAAGTTTAAGCGCCCAATAATTGACCTTAATTATAAGGCATTGAATTATATGAATATAAACGTTTGCTTATTTTTATTGTTTCCATATGGAAAAGATGTTTCTAGTTCTGGAAAAATTTTTGTGAAGTTAATCACTTTATGTGTCGTTCAATAACGTCATTGATCCTGTTACTTAGGAATAGAGATGTAAGGAGCTAGACGTTGATCCCAATGACACGGGTTACCGATCTTCTGTTTGATGAAGTTAATCACTGCGGATATTTTTTTGGGCATATGTTGGCGGCTTGGATACACCGCATAAAACGGCATCGACTGGCTTGCTTTCCAGTCCGGTAACAGCTGTATTAACTTACCCGTTCTGAACTCATCCCCCAGCAAGTAAGTGGCAAGGTAGGCAATGCCCCAACCTGCAATAGCGGCATCCCGAACGGCTTCTGCCAGATCCACTGAATAGTTACCCGAGACTTTTACGTTCAATTCTTGCTGATCTTTGGTAAATGCCCACCCCGTATAGTCACGCTCCCAGCTTCTGTATATAAGACAGTTGTGAGCAGATAGGTCATCCGGTTCTGTTGGCGTGTCATGGTTCAATAAGTAATCTGGTGATGCCGCTACAACAAACTGGCAATCCGTCAAACGCTGCGCAATGTAGCCTTCAGGTAAATGCTCGTTGTTGGTCACCCATAAATCGAGCCCTTCGGCTAACATATCGACTTTATAGTCAAACAAATGCACCTCCACTTGAAGTTGAGGATACAGTTCGCGCAACTCTTGAATTGCAGGGATAATGTGCAAGGTACCGAATGATTGCGACAACCCAAGGCGCACTAAGCCTGCCACTTCATCCCGCTGGGTTTCCATCTCTAACGTGGCACTGCTCACCGCTTGTACCACTTGCTCACAGTGATGAAAAAAGGTTTTTCCTGCCTCAGTCGGCGTAAAGCTTCGCGTAGTGCGTTGAACAAGCTTGATACCAAGAGACGCTTCTAGCTGACTCAACTGCTTACTCACATGAGACACCGACACGCCTAAGCTCTTTGCAGCAGCAGTGAAACTTTTATGTTTAAGAAGAGCGGAGAAGATCACCATTTGTGCAGCACGTTCAGATAACACGCTTTACCTCGATTTGATTATAGGAAAAACAAAGGACTCCGAAGAGCCCTCATACTGGATGCCAAGTGATTATTTGATAACAGCTCAGTATTTAATTCGGTCAGCCAAGTGACTCACGGCGAGTGCGAAGTAGTAAGAGCGGTTCCACTTCATCAGTACGTTGTAGTTATTGTAAACCAGATACGTACGACCATTTTCGTCGTCCGGCATGATCAACCATGCTTTGATGTCTTCATCCAATTTTGGCAACGGACTACCATCGTATTTTGTGATACCAAGTTTGCTCCACTCCTGAAGATATTTACCTTTTTCAGCCGTGCGCCCTTCTAAGCTGCGATCAATGCCTTTAGGAACTTTCACTTGGCGACCCCAAGTGTATTTGTCATCCCAGCCGGACTTGCTCAAATAGTTAGCCGTTGATGCAAACACGTCGGCTTCAGATTGCCAAATGTCTTTTTTACCATCCCCGTTGCCGTCAGCGGCAAAACGAAGAAAAGAGCTTGGCATAAACTGACATTGCCCCATCGCACCAGCCCATGAACCCTTAAAGTTTTCCAGTTCAATATGGCCTTGATCGAGGATCTGCAATGCCGACATGGTCTCTTTACGGAAAAACTCTTCACGACGACCTTCAAATGCCATTGTAGACAACGCGTCAATCACTTTGAAGTTACCCGTAAATTTACCAAAGTTACTTTCTACACCCCACAGCGCCACGATAAAACGAGGCTGCACACTGTACTCATCGCCTATACGCTTTAGCTCGGTGTAATGCTCTTTATAGAGTTGTCTTGCTTGCTTGACCTTCCATTCGGGCACCGCGCGAGGAATGTATTCATCCAACGTCAGTTTCTTCTCTGGTTGGTTTCGGTCCGCTTTTACTGCTCGAGGCTTGTACTCAACATTCGCAAAAGCAGCACTAATGACCTGCTCTGAGATACCTTTATCACGCGCTTCAGCACGCAGCTTATTCAAGTATTCATCGAAACCCTCGCTACTTGCAAAAGCCGAGGTACACACACCAACGCTAAGCATGGTAGCCAGTATTTTTTTCATATTGCCCTCCTTGAGCAAGGCAGAAATCCCAGATGAAAAACGATGACGTTATTCGCCTTTCTGCTGGGCTTTTTGTTCTTTGTACTTTTCTAGTAGGTTCTCCGGCGGAGGCGGAATCTGCAAAAAGAAGCCATCATTTTGCAATGAAGCCTTCACTTTTTCGATATCAACTTGTGCCAATTTACGGCCATCAAGTTTAATCGTCATAACAGCGATAGGCTTACCGAACATCTGCATTAAGGTGTCAGGAACCTGTGAAAAATCATCCTTTTTCGGAATATAGAGATAAGTACCTTCTTTTTTCGAGCTTTTATAAATAGAACAAAGCATGACACGCCTTTTATGCTGATTTAGCCGCGTTGAGTGCGGATTAGGTTGAAAACGTCAAATTCTCGCAAACTTAATAGCAAATTTGAGATTAATTCACCTATTTGCCC
This sequence comes from Vibrio sp. T13N, assembly GCF_032970445.1. Classification (NCBI taxonomy): domain Bacteria; kingdom Pseudomonadati; phylum Pseudomonadota; class Gammaproteobacteria; order Vibrionales; family Vibrionaceae; genus Vibrio; species Vibrio sp. T13N. Next base: position 85,344 of record NZ_JAWJYE010000011.1, on the reverse strand, counting down.
ACGAGAGAACTTGCTGCGTCAAAGGATGAAATATAACATGACATACCTAGTTTAAGGCAACGCTCTTTCAATAAAGGCAAGAAGTCCACGATGACCCATTCACCAGACCTTAAAGGTAGCAGTTTTACATTGTCAGTTTTACACCTTTCTGACAATGAGATCGCAAAGACTGTCGAATTTTTGCAAGAAAAAGTTTCTCAAGCACCTTCTTTTTTTGCATCCGCGCCTTTGGTAATCAATATAGCAAAAGTACAAGGCGACATTGATTTCCCTAAGCTTAAACAAGGCATCTCAGATGCTGGTTTTATTCCGGTCGGTGTAACGGGCTGTAAAGACAAGCGTGTACAAAATCTTGCTTCCGAAGCTGGCTTCGCCATTATGTCGGCAAGCAAATCACCAAGCCAGGCGCCAGCCAAAATGGCACCAACGAAAGTAGTTCGCACGCCTGTTCGATCAGGACAACAGATCTACGCGAAAGATGGTGATTTGGTGGTGTTAGCGCACGTAAGTGCTGGTGCTGAAGTCATCGCTGACGGCTCTATTCATATCCATGGCACACTTCGAGGCCGTGCGATTGCAGGCGCAAGTGGTCAGCAGGAAGCGCGTATTATTTGCCACGATTTACAAGCAGAACTGGTATCCATTGCGGGTGACTACTGGTTAAGCGATCAAATTGAAAGCGAGTACTGGCAAAAGAAAGTAATGATCAGTAAAGCCGATGAATCATTGCATTTAGAAGTTCTCGCGATTTAATCTAAAAAGGAAAAAAAATGGCACGCATTATTGTAGTAACGTCTGGTAAAGGTGGCGTTGGTAAAACCACTTCAAGCGCAGCCATCGCCTCTGGTCTAGCTCTGAAGGGAAAAAAGACCGCGGTGATCGATTTTGATATCGGTTTGCGTAACCTCGACCTAATCATGGGCTGTGAGCGCCGTGTCGTGTATGACTTTGTAAACGTCATTAACGGCGAAGCGACATTAAACCAAGCGCTGATCAAAGATAAGCGCACGGACAACCTATTCATTCTTCCTGCTTCTCAAACTCGTGATAAAGACGCACTGACAAAAGATGGTGTTCAGCGCGTATTCGGCGAACTTGATGAAATGGGCTTTGATTTCATTATTTGTGATTCACCAGCAGGTATCGAACAAGGCGCATTGATGGCCTTGTACTACGCCGATGAAGCCATTGTCACAACGAATCCAGAAGTCTCTTCTGTGCGTGACTCTGACCGCATTCTCGGTATTTTAGATTCTAAGTCCCTGCGTGCAGAACAAGGGCTAGAACCAGTAAAACAGCACCTGCTACTGACTCGCTACAACCCATCTCGCGTCACTCAAGGCGAAATGCTAAGCGTTGAAGACGTAGAGGAGATCTTACATATTCCACTACTGGGCGTGATTCCAGAAAGCCAAGCCGTGCTTAACGCGTCAAACAAAGGTGTGCCGGTCACTTTTGACGATAACACCGATGCGGGCATGGCTTATTCTGACACCGTTGATCGCCTATTAGGCAATCAGGTTGAATTTCGTTTCCTTACTGAGGAGAAGAAAGGACTCTTTAAACGACTCTTTGGAGGCTAGACATGTCATTATTAGAATTTTTCCGCCCACAGAAGAAAACTTCTGCGAATCTAGCTAAAGAGCGTTTGCAAATCATTGTTGCTGAGCGCCGCAGCCAAAATGATCCTGCGCCTTCTTACTTGCCTCAATTGAAAGAGGACATCTTGAAGGTGATCAGTAAGTACGTGGCAATTGATCCAAATATGGTTGACTTAACATTTGAGCACAAAGACGACGATATCTCAGTTCTTGAGCTCAATGTGAAGCTACCAGACGACGAGAAGTAATCAGTTTCTCTCGCGAGACGAATACTCTAATTAGAACGAAAAAGGTTGGCATCGAGGCCAACCTTTTAATCATTCATTACTTTAACGCTTTATTCATCTTATCGCCCAGCAGGTCCAAACGCCAGCCGTGCATCAAGTCAGGCAACACTTCTGGATCGCGATCTTTTTTCCACACCCAACTGATCAGCTGATTAATCTGCTTTTTAGAAGCAAGGAACTCCGTCGCTAAGCCAGACTTCTGCGACGCCGATTTCACTATGTCTTTCATATTTTTGAAGACTTGTTTGTAACCTGGATAATCCATTAAGCGTTCAATTTTTGCTGGATACTCTTCAGAAGGTGTTTGCTTCGCTTGTTTAACAATCGCGGCAATCTTCGCGCCATGGCGGTTAATCGCTCGGATATCAATATCTTCCGCTTCCATCTTCTTAAAGTTAGTTAAGCCAAGACGAGCGACTGTTAATAGGTCACCTTCTTTGAAGATAAAGTTCAGCGCTAAATCTCGTTTGATTGCTTCACGGTAACGCCACGTCGCTAGAGGCTTTAAAATAGCCAGCTCAGAAGGTTTTAACTGCCAAGCACCTTTAATATCAAGGTAGGCATTCTCTTCATTAGTGACGCGAATGCGTTTTGAAACCAACAAATCACTTTCTTGTTGTACGGCTTCCCACCAACCTGCTTGCGTCACCTTATCGAACAGCTTCTCGTATAACGGTAGCAAGTAATGCACGTCTGCAGCAGCATAGTCTAATTGCTTTTGCGTCAACGGTCGGGCCATCCAGTCAGTACGTGACTCACTTTTGTCTAGCTCAACACCTAAATATTCTTCCACCAGCGTTGCAAAGCCTGTTGATAGACCGTGGCCAAGAAAGGCCGCCATCAACTGAGTATCTACCATAGGGAACGGCGTACAACCAAATGCATTTTGGAAAACTTCTAAATCTTCACCGCAGGCATGCAGCACTTTTAACACGGAAGTATCTTTTAATAGCGCTACGAACGGCGTCATATCCGTTAATTCGGTCGGATCAATCAGCGAGAGGCGATTACCATCGAAAAGCTGAATCAGACCTAACTGCGGGTAGAAAGTGCGAATACGGACGAATTCGGTATCCAGCATCACTACATCTGCCTCTCGGGCGTGAATGCAAACTTCTTCTAGGTCTTTGTTTTTGTTAATAATTTGATAATTCACATACTTCTCGCTATAAAAAATGCCAGCAAAACGCTGGCATTCTATCATTTTTTAAATCTCTCGACTCGACGAAATCGGCTTATGCGCTTTTCTTCGCGAGTTCAGCGTCGTTCTCTTCACGCAGAACACGACGCAAGATCTTACCGACATTGGTTTTAGGGAGGTCTTCACGGAACTCAACCAACTTAGGTACTTTGTAGCCAGTTAAGTGCTGACGGCAATGCGTAATCACTTCATCTTTGGTCAAGCTCGGGTCGCGCTTCACGACGTAGATCTTCACTAATTCACCAGAGACTTCGTGCGGTTGACCAATAGCAGCCACTTCAAGGACTTTGCCGTGCAGTGCTACAACGTCTTCGATTTCGTTCGGGTAAACATTAAAGCCTGATACCAAGATCATGTCTTTCTTACGGTCAACGATGTGCAGGAAGCCTTCGTCATCGAACTTAACAATGTCGCCCGTTGATAACCAACCGTCTTCGTTGATCGTATCTTTCGTTGCTTCAGGTCGTTGCCAGTAACCTTGCATAACCTGAGGACCACGAACTTGAAGTTCACCAGTTTCAGTATTCGGAAGCGCATTGCCTTCTTCGTCCACAATACGAACTTCTGTTGATGGCACAGGCAGGCCAATCGATCCATTGTATTCAACAAGGTCATGCGGGTATGCCGCAACCAATGGAGAACACTCGGTTAGGCCGTAGCCTTCTAGTAGGTAACAACCCGTGGTCTTCTGCCATCTTTCTGCCACTGAGCGCTGCACTGCCATGCCGCCGCCAACGGCTAAACGTAGGTTACTGAAATCCAACTCGTGGAAGTCTTCGTTGTTGATCAAAGCATTAAATAAGGTGTTCACGCCCGTGATCGCAGTAAACGGATGCTTTTGTAGCTCTTTCACGAACCCTGGAATATCTCTAGGATTGGTAATAAGTAGGTTACGGCCACCCATTTCGACAAACAGCAGACAGTTTACGGTAAGAGCAAATACGTGATACAGCGGTAACGCTGTAACGACTAATTCGCGCCCCGGAGATAAAACCGGCCCGTACGCGCCTTTTGCCTGTAGAACGTTCGCAATCATATTACGGTGAGTCAGAATCGCACCTTTCGCGACGCCTGTCGTACCGCCCGTGTATTGCAGGAATGCAATGTCATCCCCAGACATAAACGGTTTAACGTATTGTAGACGACGACCTTTACGCAATGCCTGACGCATTGAGATTGCGCCAGGTAAATCGTACTTAGGCACCATGCCCTTAACGTACTTCACGACAAAATCGACAATCGTACCTTTCGCTCGTGGCAGCATTTGACCAAGACTGGTTAACACCACGTGTTTAACTGGTGTTTTATCGACGATTTGTTCTAGCGTGTTCGCAAAGTTAGATACAATCACAATCGTCGTCGCACCTGAGTCATTCAATTGGTGTTCAAGTTCACGAGGAGTGTAAAGTGGGTTAACGTTTACGGCGATACAACCTGCACGCAAAATACCAAACAACGCCACTGGGTATTGCAGTAAGTTTGGCATCATCAGAGCAACGCGGTCACCCTTTTGCAGTTTTAACTCGTTTTGCAGATACGCTGCGAATGCGCGACTACGTTCTTCCAATTTACGGAAGGTCATAACCGAGCCCATGTTCATGAATGCTGGTTGGTCTGCATATTTTTGTACAGACTGCTCAAACATTTCTACCAAAGACTCATATTGCTCTGGATTAATGGTTTCAGGTACGTCACTTGGATAACGTGAAAGCCATGGTTTATCCACGATGTTACTCCTCGTTTATAACTGGCTAAAAAATAGCGTCCTTTTTATTTTGAAAGCTATTACAGCACAGCGAACGTGCTTGAGCACGCAACTCTCAAACACTTGTTTAAATTTTGTTAACTACACCAAGAATTCGCGTTGCGACCTCGAGTATTTGCTCTAAATGACAGTGATGACCACCCTTGACAGAAACCACTTGCGGCGGGTTCTCTCCCCAATCAGCTTGGTTAGATGGTAAATTCTGAAATCCTTGATCGCCTAATACGATCAAATGAGGACAACGTATTTGGCTGGTAATCGAGTTAGCATGCGCTTGCGCCATTCGGTAAAGCGACGCACATTTTAACTTGGCGTCATGCCGCCAATACCATTTATCTCCTCGCGGCTCCGTTCCTCGCTCGACTATCGGCAGAAGCTGCTCAGCGGTTAATTGGTTGGCTTGCACGCGTAATTTTAACGCCAGATCGAAGGAGGCAATGGCTCGCTCTGGCTTGTTTTGCTGTCTTATTCGACTTAAAACGCCATCACGAAGACGAGGCAAACTGTTAGTAGGATCTTCAGTAAGAGGCCCTGCTCCCTCAATTTGCACAAGAGCTTCGACCTGCTCTGGAAACGCAGCACTATAGCAACTTGCGATTAAAGCACCAAGTGAATGCCCTACTAATATCAGTCTGTTTGGCGATAATTCATCCAACAACTGATATAAATCGGCAATATAGTCGTGAAAGGGGTAATAGTTATCGTGAGATTTATGACTCGATAAACCGTGACCAAAATGATCGATGGCGAGGAGGTGTAAGTGAGGATTAAGTTGGTTCAACTGCTCCATGAGCGCTTTAAAGCTGCCCGCATTATCTAACCACCCATGAAGAAAAACGACTGACAAGTCAGCCGTTTTCTCGTTCCCTATCTCAAGGGCTGCCATTTTGCCGGCAGGAAGCTCGAATTGACGCTCATGCATCGCAGATTATTTGACCTGTTTTATCACTTTACCGTCTTGTGGGAAATCATTACGCCACATGCGGCAGTTAATCGAGTAACATGGGTAAAAGTAGGTTGGCGAGTCATACATGCGTACACGTTCTTCAATTTTCCACAAACGGTAGCCTTGCCCCTTAATGATCGGGAATACGTATTCGTGTTCACCAATCTTTCCTTCTTCTTCTCCGGCGCCTTTACCTACAACCGTCAACAAGCGACCTTCACTAAAGGCAACAGGCTCTAAATAACCATCAAAATAGGCAATAAATCGTCCCGTTGGCTCTTCATCAATATCCGGTTTACCAGATTTACTGATTGGTAGGTTTACGATTTCTAGACGGGTTTTATCTTTGAAGTTATCCACTTTAGCGATGATTCCACCAAGGCGAACATCTTCACTCACTTGCCCCTGAGACTCAGCAAAAGCTTTATAGTCTGTAACGACCAATTCTGTGCTTGCATTTAGCTCCTCTGGCAACGAGCTACACGCAGACAAACCAACCGTAGCAAATAATGCGAGAAAAAACCGTCCAAAAACCTTCATAAACCACCTTTCAATATTAGTAACCCCAAGCTGGGGAGATCTCACACGTAAATATCGACACCAAGTAATTGAGCCAGTTCCTCTTTTTTAGTTCGATTCATGACATCCATGTACTGCTCCATTGCTTTACGTGCGCTCCCTTCAGGAAGGTCATATTGCACTTGAGCTCGGTGAATTTGGGACTCATCCACGTGTTTTATGGAGTGCGCCACAGCGTTAGCAACCTTTGAAGGCTGACCTACAGGCTGCTTTGTTTGTGATTTATCTACCTGCTTCTTTTTGCTGACTTTATTAGTGCGATTTGCACCGGGAATCAAAGAAGGAGGCAAGCCATTAATCGACGCCATAGCACTCCATAAAAATACAGGGCAAACGCCCTGCTTTTTGTCAGGTTAATGAAAAACGGACTATTCGCGACCAGGAAGTTTTTTCCATGTCACATTATCGCGTAGATAAACTGGGCTAGAATCTTCTACCGGCACAGTATTACCCTTTTTAAATTCTTGTTCAGCAAGAATCACGATGTCTTGTGAATCAGGGTACAGAACCTCACCATGCGTCAAGTTAAACGGTAAATCTGCTAACGCTTCTTGGTAGGCATCCCAACCCGTGCCTGCTGTCGTCCACGTTTTGTCGTCTGCTTGTGCTTCTTCAGTTAAACGTGCTGGTGGAATAACACACTCTTCATCAATACCAACCCATTCACCATTGTCTTGACGAGAATAGCGCGCCCAATAAACTTCACTCATACGTGCATCAATGGCAACAGCGACATTGGTCACACCATGTAAACGATGGCTACCTTGAGCCATCGCAGCCAGCGTTGAAACGCCGATCATAGGTAAGTCAGCACCGAACGCCAAACCTTGTGCGATACCAATACCGATACGAACGCCAGTAAAGCTACCTGGACCACGTCCAAACGCTAACGCATCTAGCTCTTGTAGAGTCAGGCCAGCTTCTTTTAGTACTTCATCAACCATTGGCAGTACTTTTTTGGTGTGATCGCGTGGTGCAACCGCGCTACGTGAAATCACTTGATCATTAGCCAACAACGCAACTGAACAGTTTTCAGTCGCTGTATCGATAGCAAGAATTTTTGCGCTCATTTAACTCTCTACAACTCTCATTTATTGGGTTATGCCTCAGCACTTGCGTCTGTGACAGATTGTTCTGCTTTCAGGAATGCTTTGATTCCATCTAAGTCTCGCGTTCTTGGGATAGGTGGTAGGCTTCCGAGGAAAATACCACCGTAGTCTCGCGTGACGAGGCGATTATCACAAATAATCAACGCACCGTGATCCTTCTGATCTCGAATTAATCGTCCTACTCCCTGCTTTAACGTAATCACTGCATCCGGGATTTGTACTTCAGCAAATGGTTCACCGCCACGCAATCGACAATCCTCGATACGGGCTTTGAGTAATGGATCGTCAGGGGCGGTAAACGGTAATTTGTCGATAATAACACAGCTCAGCGCATCACCTCTAACATCAATCCCTTCCCAGAATGCACCTGTCGCCACGAGTAAAGCGTTACCCAGTTCCATAAACTCCGCCAAGGTTTTCTGCTTACTCATCTCCCCTTGCATTAACACAGGCAGCTCAAGTACTTCTCGGAACTTCTCACCTAGTTCACGCATCATGCTGTGCGAGGTACATAAAAAGAAGCAGCGACCATCATTTTCTTCAATCACCGGAGCAAGCATTCGGACTAACTTATCCGCTAAGCCGTTACTGTTTGGCTCTGGCAGATACCTTGGCACACAAAGGCGCGCTTGTTTTTGATAATCAAAGGGGGACGGCAGAGAAAATTGCTTTGTAGGCTTGAGGCCAAGGCGCTCAGTAAAGTGCTTGAAGTCGCCCGATACGGCTAGGGTTGCTGACGTGAAAATCCACGCGCCTTGTTTAATCTCTATTTGCTCATGGAACTTGTCCGCGACAGAAAGAGGCGTAATGTGCAGAGCGAAATGACGAGGCGAGGTATCGTACCAGTATGAGTAGCCGGTAATATCGACATCACATACCCGGTCGATGCGGCCTTTGATCAAATTGGCTCGTTCAAAGGCGGTATCCAGTAATTGACTGCGCCCTAAGGCTATTTTGAGTACATCAATCGCCAATTCGAGGCTATCAGTTAAGCGCAATAATTCTCGCTTAATAGAGCCTGATTGCAACGCCTCACGCCAGTTGCCACGAAAGCCTGGCTCACCCAATACAATCCGCATGTCCATTGCGCTTTGCATGAGTTTGTCGCCCACTTTTTGCAATTGACGCATATCTTTGGCTTCGGTGCGGTAGGCTATTTCAATGTCTTTGGCAAGATCGTGAATTTGACGGCTTGAAACTGACTGGCCGAAATATTCGCTCGCAATATCTGGCAACTGATGAGCTTCATCAAAAATAAACACATCGGCTTCTGGGATCAGTTCGCCAAATCCTGTTTCTTTGATCGCTAAGTCAGCAAGAAATAAGTGATGGTTCACCACAACAATGTCGGAATCCATGGCTCGCTTACGCGCTTTCAATACAAAGCAATCGGTGTAGCTCGGACACTCTTTACCTAAACAGTTATCATTGGTGGAGGTGATGGTCGGAATGATCATGCTGTCTTCTGGCAGATCATCACAATCACCAAGGTCACCTGTTTTGGTTTCTGATGACCAAGCACGCACTTTAACCAATTGAGTTAATAGCGTCGGGTCAGATTCATTAGTATGGCTTTCGACCATTTGGCGGCTCAAGCGATCCAAACACAGATAATTAGAACGCCCTTTTAATAACGCCACTTGACCATAAAAACCAAGCGCATTGACCATGAGCGGTAAGTCCCGATGGTACAACTGCTCTTGCAAGTTTTTCGAGCCTGTACTGATGATCACTTTTTTACCACTCAACAGCGCAGGGACTAGGTATGCGAAGGTCTTACCGGTTCCGGTTCCTGCCTCCACCACCAACTGGGTTTGATCTTTGATCGCACTACTGACGGCTTCCGCCATATCGATTTGTGGCTGACGAGCTTGAAAGCCAGGAATGGCCTTACCTAACGCGCCATCAGAGGAAAAAGTTTTTGCGATCATGCTTGGTATTGAGTTTGAAAAATTATCGAGAGTATATCAGAGGAATAGGAGTGACATCAGCCCACAATCTGACCAGCTTGCGGCGACACGCGGATATTTTGTTGAAACCAACGTAAGAATAGATTATTTATGGTGAAACATGGCAGTACAGTTACACCCGCCAGGGAATAATAACAAATTCGTACGCTAAAATATTAATGCATGGAAGTACCTGATTTATGGAAAAGAAAACACTGTTGACCCACTGTTCTGACGCCCCGGGTCTCATCTCGAAAATTACTAATATCTGTTACAAGCACCAACTCAACATCGTTCACAATAACGAATTTGTTGATAATACCAGTGGCCACTTTTTCATGAGAACGGAGCTGGAGGGATACTTCAACGATCAAACGTTTCTTGCCGACTTGGACCAAGCTCTCCCGCAAGGTGCTAAGCGTAAATTGGTTGGCTCTCGCCGTAAGCGCATCGTCATTCTCGTCACAAAAGAAGCGCATTGTTTAGGCGATATTCTGATGAAAACCTACGATGGAAGCCTAGATGTTGAGATCGCCGCTGTGGTGGGGAATTACGACAAACTGCAAACTCTCACTGAACGCTTCGACATTCCTTACCACCATGTGACCCATGAAAACCTTAGCCGTGAAGAACACGAGCAGAAGATGCTAGAAGTGATCGACCAATACGATGCTGACTTTTTGGTGTTAGCTAAATACATGCGCGTATTGACGCCTACGTTTGTTGAGAAATACCACCACAAAATCATTAATATTCATCACAGCTTCTTACCTGCTTTTATTGGCGCTAAGCCATATCAACAAGCTTACGATCGCGGTGTGAAAATCATCGGTGCAACGGCACACTTCGTGACTAATGATTTAGATGAAGGGCCGATCATCAAGCAAGACGTAATTCCTGTCGACCATACATTCAATGCCCAAGATATGGCACAAGCGGGACGCGATGTAGAAAAGAATGTGTTGAGCAAAGCGTTGAATAAAGTCATTAACGACCACGTCTTTGTTTATGGAAATAAAACAGTGATCCTGTAATCCCTCCGCACTAGTTACAACGAGAATGAAACCCGTCCAACTTGGCGGGTTTCATCTTTTCAGGGATATCCCCCCGACTCTAACCATCAAAATTAAACCGATATATTATAATTTTTCATTTCACTACAACTATTTACTGAGAGAATGATTCCGTTTATCATTTGGTCCCCTTATAATAAACCACGTTAATATTACGGAATTAAAATGAAAAAAACGTTAGTGGCTTTTCTGATTGGGCTGACTTTGCCAGCAACCACAATCGCAGATACTCTTAAGCCTGTTCAGAATGATGTATCCACTCGCATTATTGGCGGCGAGCCAGCTAATACTTCCGACTGGAAGTTTATTGCTTCACTGGTCCGTAAAGGACAGCCAACATCTATTGGTCACTTCTGTGGCGGTAGTTTCCTTGGTGGAAAATACGTATTAACTGCTGCGCACTGTGTGGAAGGTCTTAATGCGGACGATATTGATATCGCTCTTGGTCTTTATGATCAAAACAACGAGTCTCACGCGCAGCGCATCGCGGTTAACAATATCTACTCGCATACTGCATATAACAGTAATACAACGAACAATGACATCGCTCTTATCGAATTAGAACGTAATGTCGATAGCGCGACTATCGATTTGGCAACGCCAGAGCTTTTGGATAGTGTACGCGTAGGAGATAAGTTGCACGTGGCTGGATGGGGAAATACGTCCACGACAGACCGAGTATACCCAACCGTTTTACAACAAGTTGATTTGGAATACGTAGATCGAGCAACCTGCCAAAACCTATCGGGAAATTACTCTAATGTATCAGATGACGGCATTTGCGCCGGATACTATTGGGGAGGTAAAGATAGCTGCCAAGGAGATAGCGGCGGTCCGCTCATCGTTGATGATAACGGCATCAACAAATTACTAGGCGTAGTCAGTTGGGGGGATGGATGTGCTCAACCAAATGCTTATGGTGTTTATGCAAACGTCGCTCATTTTCAGCATAACGGCTGGATAGATAGTCATCGTAATACTATCAGCTACACTCAGTATCGAGATCTTCATTTCGTTGAGCGAAAAGCGCAGCAAGAGACCTTTACTATTCGTAATGACGAGGTGAATACGCCAATCAACATCACGGGCGTTACCCTAACAAGCGGAATCAGCCTCGCCAAAAATACCTGTACTGCGACACTGGCACCATCTCAGAGCTGTCAAATTACGGTAGGCTACTACCCAAGCTACTCGCACTCAGTTGAAACGATTGAAGTCTCTACTGATCATCCGAAACTATCTAAACTTTCGACTACCTTAATATATAGTGGTATTGATAAAGCAAGCAGCTCATTGAGCAGTGCCGTTACGCTAGCTGGCGCAAACGTGTACACCAATGAACACGCTTGGACCGCTGAAAATGGTGAACTTCAGTCAGCAGAAATGGGAATGTCTACTGGTGCATCCATCTTGCATTTAACCGATCTTCCAAAAGGCAAACTATCAATGGACTTTAAAGTCTTGTCAGATGGTTTCGATGTTTTTGTCGTTTACGTCAATGGCCAAGAGTATGACTACACTCGCCAGCTTCTTGAGTACAATGAACTTTCTATCGATCTTTACCGGAAGTCAAACACGGTTACTTTTGCTTATCTGAAAAACTACGAGTTTAGCGGTGGTTACAACGCGCAAGCGTATATTCGCAATATCAAGATGTCAGTTAGTTCAGATAACACTAGCGAGAGCAGCGTAACAAAAACATCGAGTTCAGGCGGCAGCTTCTCGATTAGCCTATTGATGTTGCTAGCTGCAGGTCCTTTCCTGCGTCGCAAAAAAGGATAACAAGATGCAATATATACTCAAAACAATGCTGCTTGGTTTGAGCTCAATCAGCTTAGTCGCTTGCTCGGCAAATACAGAAATGCAGCAAGGTCAAGAGTCTGAACACCAAGCAATCATGGTAGAAGCGTACCGAACTATCGATAGTCAAATTTCATTTATCGCCGAGTCTAATGGCTGCAGTAAGAACGATGACTTTAGCTTAAAAATAGAGCAAAACTCTTCAACGGAAGCCCTGCTCACAATCGTCAGGAACAAAGTGGATCATTGTAAACGAATGCCGTTTCCAAAGACTTTCACACTAACTCTAGACGAAGAGTTGAAAGGCAAAAAGCTTTCCATTACCAACCCAAAAAGCAAGTCACCGGCTAAATAGTGATTCGCTTACGAAAGGGAGCCTCGGCTCCCTTTTTGCCTCTCGCAACTCAGAAATTTCACTCTAGCGTTTTACGCCTGCTCAGACTCCACAATACGCTTAAGTGAATGCGGGTGCAGCTTGATACAAATGCCTTGGTACTTAAACGCCACGGTTGGGTTGTTCAAGCGTTCGCCTTCCCCTTTCGGGCTCGACAATTTGATCTTCACACCCAGCTCTTTTAACTCATCAAAACGCGCGCCAAACGCTGGGTAAGTGTGTTTCAAATCAGCAAGAAACTCATCTGCGGTTTCGGCATGAGACGGAATCACAAACTCCACATGTTCCCAGCTTTCATTTGGGTAGATTTTGCCTTCCGCAGGATATGGCAGCTCCAGACACTCAATCTTCCAGCCACGGCTTTCCAACGCTTTGTCGAATACGATAACGATGATTGGGCGACCGTTTATTTTCGCTTGTGAAATCACCTTACCGTATTGATTCCATGCTTCATGCGCGGCTTTCGCTGTTTCAATATCATTAATACGCAGCGCAATATGGTCAGCTTGAGCAAAGCTCAGATCCAGTTTTAACAGGGTTGCAAGCTCTTCAATCTTCGCCATAAATGCGTCCAGATCTTGGGTCATCAATTCAGGCGTTAGGCGCTTTTCAACTAGTTGAGTCGTCATTGTGGCTCTCTTATGGGGCGATTTATCTCATTACTTTGAGCGCAATAGTAAACGCAAACTAAGCCACATTTCCATTCAATCGAAAAAGTAAAAATTTCGCCTATTCATCTCTGTATGAAAAGCAATAAAGTTGTTATGATTAGCCCCATTTTTGTGAACTCTAACAGAGCTCGGCGTACATTTTGCCGAGTTCTTTGTCCTTGAATTGAAGGAAACGCGTGTGAATATCCAAGCACTTATTAATGACAAAGTATCTCAGGCTCTAGAAGCCGCTGGCGCACCTGCAGGCAGTCCTGCAGCCGTTCGCCAATCAGCAAAGCCACAATTTGGTGATTACCAAGCAAACGGCGTAATGGGCGTTGCTAAAAAACTGGGTACTAACCCTCGAGAATTTGCACAGAAAGTACTGGATGTTCTGGACCTAGATGGTATTGCGAGCAAAACAGAAATCGCTGGCCCTGGTTTCATCAACATTTTCCTAAGCGAAGAGTTCCTTGCGAAACAAGCCGACGCGGCGCTAGCAGACGAACGTCTTGGCGTAGCTAAAGAAGAAGCACAAACCATCGTTGCCGACTACTCTGCACCAAACGTAGCAAAAGAAATGCACGTTGGTCACCTACGTTCAACCATCATCGGTGATGCGGTAGTACGTACGCTTGAGTTCTTAGGTCACAAAGTGATCCGCGCGAACCACATCGGCGACTGGGGTACTCAGTTCGGTATGCTTATCGCCAACCTTGAGCGTGTGCAACAAGAGTCTGGCGAAGTTTCTATGGAACTTGCGGACCTTGAAGGCTTCTACCGCGAATCGAAAAAGCTGTACGATGAAGATGAAGAGTTCGCAGTAAAGGCGCGAAACTACGTGGTAAAACTGCAAAGCGGTGACGAGTACTGTGCAGAAATGTGGAAAAAACTCGTTGATGTAACCATGATCCAAAACCAGCGCAACTACGACCGTCTAAACGTGTCACTGACTCGTGACGACGTAATGGGCGAAAGCATGTACAACGACATGCTTCCTAAGATCGTTGCAGACCTAAAAGAACAAGGTCTTGCCGTTGAAGATGATGGCGCGCAAGTTGTATTCCTAGATGAATACAAGAACAAAGATGGCGAACCAATGGGCGTTATCGTTCAAAAACGCGATGGTGGTTTCCTATACACAACAACAGATATCGCATGTGCAAAATATCGTTATGAAGAGCTAAGTGCAGACCGTGTGCTTTACTTCATCGACTCACGTCAACACCAGCACCTAATGCAAGCTTGGACAATTGTTCGTAAAGCAGGCTACGTACCTGAGTCAGTATCTCTTGAGCACCACGCGTTCGGCATGATGCTGGGTAAAGACGGAAAGCCATTCAAGACTCGTGCGGGTGGTACCGTTCGTTTAGCAGATCTTCTGGATGAAGCAGAAGTTCGCGCAGCACAGCTGATCGAATCTAAAAACCCTGAACTAGATGCGGAAGAAAAAGAGAAGATCTCTAAAACAGTTGCAATGGCAGCGGTTAAATACTCTGACTTATCTAAACACCGTACGACTGACTACGTGTTCGATTGGGACAACATGTTAGCGTTTGAAGGTAACACAGCACCATACATGCAATATGCATACACTCGCGTAGCTTCTATTTTCGCTAAAGCTGGTGTTGCTATGGACTCTCTCCAAGGTGACATCAAAATCACTGATGAGAAAGAGAAAGCACTTATTGCTAAACTTATGCAGTTCGAAGAAGCGGTTCAATCTGTTGCTCGCGAAGGCCAACCACACATCATGTGTAGCTACCTATTCGAACTAGCAGGTCAGTTCTCTAGCTTCTACGAAGCGTGCCCTATCCTAGTTGCTGAAGACGAAGCAGTGAAACAAAGCCGTCTGAAACTAGCTGCGCTAACAGCGAAGACCATCAAGCAAGGTCTGTCTCTACTGGGTATCGATACTCTAGAGCGTATGTAATCCGCTTTTACGTAGTTAGCTTAAGTAGCACAAGCTAAATGATGACAAAGGTTGACGTGAAAGCGCCAACCTTTTGTTTTATCTGTCGTATACTAATTCAAACTAAAAATTAATCGGACAGCAATAATGAGTTTTGAACTTCATCCTCAATTGGCAAAAGACACTTCGGTGATTGGTCACTTCCCACTTTGCGTCGCACTTCTTCATAAAGATAATGCTGTGCCATGGATTATCTTGGTGCCTAAACGCGAAAATTTGAAAGAGTTACACCACTTGCCAATGCAAGAGCAACAACAGTTTTTGCTCGAATCTCAAGCGGTAAGCCAAGCACTCGAAGCGACATTCCGCCCAGACAAGTTAAACCTTGGCGCCCTAGGTAACATGGTGCCACAGCTGCACATTCACCATATTGCGCGCTTTCAAGACGATATGGCATGGCCGGGACCAGTTTGGGGGAATACCAAAGGTGAGTTTCGTAATGACGAAGAACAAGAAGAGATTCTTAACCGAGTTCGTAATGTGTTGTCGTTAAGCTCTATCTTCCGTAAAGCGTAACCGTTATATAACTTTTGATTCAGGTAGAAAGTAAAAAGCCGCATCATTGCTGATGCGGCTTTGTTGTTTGTGCGCGATGGTTCATTGCTCCTACTACATGGTTACGGTAAGTGACAAACCATCGTGCTTTGTGACTGCATAGCGTATTCGCGTTATATGATGAGCTTTATTTGTATCTACTAAGCGAGAAATGCGACCTTTGTTAATCCATACACTTAACATGGCGTCTGCACCGTCTTCACTCATTCCGAACTGTTTTGCTAGCTCAGATTGGGAAACCGTTCCTTTTTCGGCGATATATTGATAAAGCTCTTTTAAAATCATACGACTTGCGCCTCAAACTCGCCTTGATGTTTCTTGCCTACACGCTTGAAAACGCGGTACGTGCCAAAGAAAATCGCAATAATTGCAGCAATCCAAACGCCGCTGGTGATAGGGCTATCAGCGAAATGCATAAGCTGATGATAGAAAGTCGCACTCAAGTACGCGAGCCCCATTGTCCATACCGCTATGAAGCGCGCAAAGTTATTGCCGAATTCTCGAACATAGGCACCCATCGCAGCCACACAAGGAGTGTAAAGTAAGATAAAAATTAGGTACGCAAAAGCAGCATGACCAGAAACAAATTTCTCTTTTATGTTACCAAAGATCGATTCATCGATTTCTTGCTCCTCTGCGACTGCATGAGAATCCGCTAAATCACCGACGTCAATCCCCAGCGGATCAGAATAACTCAGCCCTGCTAGGTTTTCAGGAATGCTCATCACCGCTTCTTCTAGGCTACCCATAAGATCAAATTCTGCATCCTCTCCATCGGCTGGCGTAGTATATAAGCTGTTCAATGTGCCCACGACTGCCTCTTTCGCGAAGATACCAGTAATAATACCAACCGTTGCTGGCCAGTTATCCTCTTGAATACCAATTGGTGCAAACACTGGCGTCACAACCTGAGCGGCTTTTGATAGAACCGATTTATCACTGTCTTCATTACCGAATGTACCGTCAGTTCCTAGCGAGTTGAGGAAGCTCAAGATAGCAACAACCACTACGATGGTTTTACCTGCACCCAATACAAAACGCTTAAGTTTTTGCCAAGTTTTGATCACGACGTTCTGCAACGTTGGAAGCTCATAGTCAGGCATTTCCATCACCAAGCTATCACTGCTGCCAGGATACAGCGTGTGCTTGAGGAACAAACCGGTAAACACCGCGGCGACAATACCAAGTAGGTAAAGTGCAAACACAATGTTTTGACCAGAGCCTGGGAAGAAAGCGGCAGCAAATAAAGCGTACACAGGTAAGCGAGCACCACATGACATAAACGGTGCCATCGACGCAGCCAACTTGCGCTCACGCTCTTGGTCTAGCGTGCGCGTTGCCATTATTGACGGAACGTTACAGCCAAAACCAAGAACCAAAGGGACAAACGCTTTACCCGGCAAGCCGATTTTCTGCATCACTTTATCAAGCACAAACGCAGCACGTGCCATGTAACCCGAGCTCTCAAGCACAGCAAGGAATAAGTACAAACACGCTATGACCGGGATAAAGGTCGCAACTGTTTGAATACCGCCGCCTAAACCATCAGCAATCACCGTAACTAGCCATACGGGGAGGTGACCATCTAATAAGTGGTGTCCACCATCAACCAGCAATGCGCCTACACCAATGTCAAAAAAGTCGATAAATGCACTACCGATGTTAATCGAGAACATAAACATCAAGTACATAACCACAAAGAAGAATGGGATCCCAATCCACTTGTTCAAAATAAATTGGTCGAGTTTTTCAGTCACGCTACGACTTAGCTTGCCTTCGCTTCGGCGAACTTTTTTACACTGTTCATGCAGGTATGTGTACTTGGTATCCGCGACATGCAAATCGATATCCAAGTCTAAAGTCGCAATGACTTCCAATACTTTGCTTCTATCAATATCGGAAAGGCTATTGAGAACCATCGTGTCTTTTTCAAGCGCACGAATCGCTAATGCACGATGGGCGACGGTTTGATCGTTAAAAAGTGCGGAAACAGTTTGAATCGCCGACTCCATCTTTTCACCGTAATGCAAAGATAGCTCTTTAAGCGCGACCCCTTGAACAATGGATTTATGAAGTTTTTCTTTAAACTCTGCAACTTGAGTTTTATTGGTTGCAGATAAACTTACTACAGGACAACCTAATGTTTTCTCAAGCTCTGAAACGTTAATCATTTGACGTTCACGTTTTAGTGCATCCATTTTGTTGAGAACAACAATCATAGGACGGCCAAGTTCGCGAAGTTGCAACGTCATATATAAGCTGCGCTCTAAGCTCGTGGCATCAACCACGTTGATAATGAGATCGGCAGGATGAGTTAGAACCGCACGCGATGCAATGGATTCGTCAATACTATTGCTATCATTACCACTGTCTAACGAGTAAATACCAGGAAGGTCAGTGAGCAAAAACTCGTCACCCGCATGTTTGAATTGTCCCGTTTTCTTTTCAACGGTGACGCCTGCCCAGTTACCAACTTGCTGTTTTGCGCCAGTCAAACCATTAAATAGCGTCGTTTTACCACTATTAGGATTACCTACGGTAAGCACTTGATATTGCATTACACTCGCTCCACTTCAATTTTCTGAGCAATGGTTTCTCGCAATGCGACAGACACACCACGGACTTCGACTTGTAAAGGATCGCCCATTGGAGCACGTCGAATCACTTTGACTTCTGTATTGGGAAGCAGCCCCATTACCATGAGTTTCTTTCTGATATCTGATGAAAGACCATCTAACAACCGAATCGTCACCGTATCGCCAGGATTAATCTCTGATAACTTCATAGTGGCCCTTAAGAGTATTGCTAATGAGAAATATTATTATTTAATAAGTTTAGGCTGCCAATATTACTCCCCTATAACCCTTCAATCCTTGTGTGAAATCAAAGATTTCATAAATGTTTTCATGCTTTCAAACGTCAACTCCGTAAATTTCCTCTCGTTATTTACGTCAAAATTAACAATTAAAAATCACGACCAATGAAATAAAAATGTCACAAACAAATGGTGAAGATAAAAATCTCCACACAAAACAACAGGTTAGATGACATTTAAAACTTTGTCGTTTTTCTCATATCAACATGGCGTTATTTTTATAAGAAAAATAAGTAACCTCTCGTATAGTTACTCCATCGAGAGGGCAACCTCTCAAATGAATTCCAGAGGTGGCATGGCAACATGTCACTCCGGCAGCAAGCGAAGGTGTCATTGACACCCGTGGTATAGTCCCCCCGGCTATACCACGATATTTTTTTTCATCTCTCTCTAAACTCTTTATCTTATCCACCTTTTCAGCACAGTTCTGTTTTCACGAATTTCGCATACCCCCACGACTCAAATGAACCAACGCACTCTAGATACAAAAATACAACCATTCATATATTTGTCGCCGTAGGTAAATCCGTCCTCTTAAGCCATGTATGGTTATAGCTAAGAACCGCGCTACTAACAGATAGAGCGTGACCGTGCTTACGTATTGAGAATGGATTTGTAGGCTAGATGTGATGAAGAAGCAATGAGAATCACTGCATTGGTAGCTCTAGCAATAGTAGAGCACTATAAGCAGCTCCCCAGTCTTTTGAATATTCACTAGGGAGTGTGTAATGAGGTTTTTTAGTTGGTTTCTTGGCTTTCTTGAGTCAAAGCAAACTTGGAAGGAGGCAAACCAAAATGCAATTTAAACTTTTGGCTAAAGTAAGAAGGATCATTAAAGCCACAGTTAAACGCTACTTCGCTGATTTTCTCGCCCGCTAATAACTGCTCACACGCCGTTTCTAAACGAACTTCGGTTACATAATCTTTTAACGTTCTTGACGAGGCTGATTTAAAGCGCCTCTGTAAAGAGCGTTCTGACATGAACAGCATTTTAGCCGCTAAAGCAGTACCAAACTCAGGGTCATGGTAATGCTCAGCCACCAGCTGATAGACTTTTTGCAACCATTCTTTCTCTGGGGTCACTTTATCTTCGACGATAGGTTCAGACTCAAATTCTTGCAAAGATTCATCCACATAACTCATTTCCTTCGCAGTTTGCCATGTAATTTCGATTTTATTTTGAGCGTCGGAAGTAAACACCGCCAAGTATCCTCCACTCGTTGTCACTAACTGGGCAAGATGATCAATGCTCAATTCAGAGTGGTTCATATTAGATGGACGCCCGGTCGTGACTTTATTAGGCAGTTGCGTCCCATAATCAAGAAAACTCAATGAAACAATATCATTGCCCTCTTCTAGCATGATTCTCACCGTTTGGCCTCGGAAAGAACGCTTGATGATATTGGCAAAAATGCTGTTGAAGATAACATCAAGGTTAAAGCTTTCCAGAGCAATTCGACTTGTTTTTCTCTCATCTTCAAGCTCCACCATAATCCCAGCCTTCGCAAAATCATCTTGCCATACATCAACCACCGATTGAGTTATCTGACTCAAATTGTAATTGTGACTACCGCCGCTAGCTTCGCCAGGAACACTTTTTAACTCATTTAATTGCCATGTCGTTTTCGCCAGATGATCTTCCGTAGCTGCATCCAAAGGTATGGGTAATTTTGACGCTATAAAATCCACACTGGACTTAATAGATTGCGCCACGTGATCAACCAACAGGTTTCTGACTTGAATCTGTTTACGTAGCTGTTGGTTACTCGTCAACAACACTCGGCTTTGATGCCTCAACTGGTTAGTTTTGAGTGTCACTTGCGCAGCTAAATCACGGTTAGCCTGTACAACATAGCGAGAACGCCAGTACATAAGTAGTGCAACCATGGCAATACTCGCGACCACAAAACCTAAAATTGCGAGTTGCGATAAATACCAAGGATTAAGCACAATAAAATACGACTCGAGCCCAACCAATCCAGCAGCGACTTGAGACTCATTACTTACCTGCAGATGGTATTCACCGGAATTGAGATGCTCTAGAGTCAGTTGGCCTCCCTCTAGCGCTTGCCAAGGATCATCGCTATTCAATCGATAATACAAATTTTGGCTGTCTGGTTTTGGCATCACGCCAAATAAGAAACTTAGAGAAGAGCCATACGGTAATTTTATTCCATTCAAATCGGCGCTACCAACTTGTAGAACCTCGTTTTCAAGCACAACTTGGCTCACGATAAACTTCGACTCTGGAGGGTTGGACACAAGCAGCTTGGATGCTTCAGCTTTTACCAACCCGTATTTCGACCCTAAGACGAGCTCTCGCTCAGCACCTTCTTTTTGCTGTATAACACTGCAAATTCCTGGTAGAAACTCGTTGTTCATTAAGCCAGACGCCGATGAATAATGTTTCACTAATTCACCCGAAAGGTGGTAATAGCTTAATCCGACAGAAGAGGCTAACCACACACCTTGCCTGTCTCTGATCAAGCAAGCAGGTCGCGCGTTGGGCACACTCATTTCAACAACATGTTTCTCGTCACTTCCTTTAATCGTTTTAAAAACGCCGTAAGATGACGCAAACCACTGACTGCCATCAACCGCCGTAACCATGTCTAATGATTCACCAAATTTTTCGGAGTAGCGGATGAACTGGATGTTTTCATTGCTGTATTGATAAACCCCATGATCGGTCCCTATCAATAGAGAATCTTCAGTGTCGTATAAACGCGTAACCTTAGCTGGTAAGTACTGACTTACTAGCCACTCACTTCCAAAGTTTCTTACGCTTTGCTTGGTTATATCAACATTGTAAAGATGGTATCCACTTGATACCCAGAGACGATCATTACCATCTACAGTCACGTGCTCCACTGCGTGTCCAGCCATAACCTGTAAATAAGGAAATGTCACTTTGTTAAGACCATTCAACTCGAATATTTCGAGCCCTTTAGAGGTCGCAAGCCAAAGCATCCCACCTTGAAATGCAAATTCATTGATCTGCGAATCAAGCTCCAAGACTTTGATATTGCCACTCTCACCTGTCCGATAAAGCTTTCGGTCATCCGCGAACCAAAGCGCATCATCAGGTCCTGTGGAGGTTTGCCGAATTCGCCCTGATAAGGTTTGCGAGTCATAACTACTGAAGGTTACTCGTTCAAACTTTTTACTAAACAAGGAGTAATAACGAATGCCTTGGTTAGTCGCGATCCACATCCCTCCCATGTTGTCACTCAGTAGCGAATAGATCTTTGTATTATCCAGCTCCAGTTCAAGAAAGCTTGCAGGCTCGACTTCTGTCACTTCGCCTGACAAGAATGAGTATAAATACAGACCATGCTCAGTCCCCACCCAGTACTCTTGATTTGTCTCAGCGAAAGTCAATACATGAGAACCGCCAATCTTAATCACCTCTTTATCAGGTTGATAAATATTGAAAATTAATGCCCCACGCAACGTTCCTACCAGAATTTCTCTGCGCGTGTGTGAGTAGTAGATCTTTTCAATGTAGTTCTGACCTGAAGCGACTACATGGTCAAACTTATCTCCTTCTGAAAGATAAAAGCCAGAAGTTGTAGCAAGTGCCCACTTCTCTTCGAGCAGAACCGCATCGTTAATATAAACATAGCTATTGTTGCTATGTTGATAGAGCTGCAACAAAGAAAAGGACTTTAACTCGCTAGTATTGATGTTGTAAGTATAGAAATGTGCGCCATCACTAACCCAAATATAATCTTCAGAAGAACCGATTTTTCTTATTTGCGACCCGGGGTTTAAGCTAAAGACTAAACGTCTTTCTTGATTTGGATAAGTTTGATACACCTCATTCTCAACAAAGGTCCAGAACGAGCCTTCATGATAAGCCAGTTGCTTGGCAGACGTTTGTAAAAAACTGCCTGATTTAGGTAGGATATTTTGGCCATCATAAAACAACACCCGCCCATGCACGTCGTGAATCCACAAGCCCCCTTGCTCACCCAAGAACAATTTTTTAGCCGCAATAAAAGTACCCTTAACCTGAGTCGGCAAAGGGTAAAAGATGGCATTCGCATTATGAAGAGCAAATGCTTGGAAAGATAGGAAAAAGCCCAATAAGACAAGGGCTAATTGGCGTAGCAAGACGAAAACCTTTTATATCAACTTGTGCTCGGCGCTCACCGTCCATATCTTCTACAGCATGGACTTATACGGTTATTTTGAGCTGCTAATTATTGATAATGATATCTCAATTACTGTTTGAGAAAAGGCTCGCCTTGCCAAAGGTTGTAATTCTTACTACTGGATCACGTTAAAAGGACTATTCCTACACAACAACACTACTTAATCCGTCTTTTGGCTCAAGCACTGCTCAAAATTATTCGCCATATTGTTGAGAAAAGTAAAGTAACTGCCCGGTTTTGCTTCAATTGTGCTCCCTAATGGGTCAAGTTCTCCTTTGGCAACTTTACTACCTCGCATCACACTCTGAACGACAGCTGGAGTAAACTGAGGTTCAGAAAACACGCAAGCTACATCTCCTGAACTTAACTTTTGACGAATTTGGATTAAGGTTTTTGCTCCCGGCTTACGATCCGGGCTCACGGTGAAGTGCCCCATTTGATTTAACTCATAACGCTCTTCGAAATAACCATAAGCATCGTGAAACACAAAGTAACCTTTGTCTTTCACTGGCGATAATTTCTTCTTGATCTCTAGGTCCGTCTGGCTGAGCTCAGTTTCAAATTTTTTAAGGTTTTCTTGGTACTGTGCTGCATTTTCCGGATCAAGTGATCCCAGTTGATTCACGACAGCCTTGGCAACTTGTTGTGCTTGACTTACACCTAACCAAAAGTGCGGATCATGTGAACCATGATCGTGGCCATCATGGTCATGGTTGTGCTCACTATCAAACTCACGCAAATCTAGATCTGGAATTTGACTAATAGTCAGAGTATTCGATCTGTCTGACACGACTTTTTCCAGAAACGGTTCGAGATCATGTCCGTACCAAATAACTAAATCAGCAGAAGCGATTTTCTTAACATCCGATGGGCGTAAAGCGTAATCATGGGGCGAAGTGTTAGACTGCAGTAATACATCTGGCGAAGTCACCCCTTGAGTAAGCTCTGTCACTAATAACTGAATAGGTTTGATACTCGTTAGTACCGTTACTGCGTGTGCTGGCAACGTTAGCATCGCTGACGCAGCAAGAATTAATGCTCTTTTCATAGTTTTACTTGGGATATGGTGTAGAAAGTGTGATAATGTTACATTATAACATTATTGATTTGCAAATGAGTTTCATTCATGTCTTCCTTAGTCCATCTTGAGCACTTATGCGTCGAGTTCGATGGCCGCAGAGTTCTCGATAACATTAGTATGGAATTACAAAAGGGCAAAATAACAACCCTAATTGGTCCCAATGGAGCGGGAAAATCAACGTTAGTCAAAGTCATTTTAGGCCTTCAAAAACCGACTAGCGGCAAATTAAACCGACAAAGAAAACTAAAAATTGGTTATGTTCCTCAAAAATTGAAACTCAATGACTCTCTTCCATTGAATGTCACCCGTTTTCTAAATTTAGCAGGAAAATACAGTAAACAAGAATGTATTGATGCATTAAGGCTTGTTGGCGCTGAGCATTTAATTAGTAGTAACATGCATCGCTTATCAGGTGGTGAAAACCAACGCGTATTACTTGCGCGTGCTTTGCTTCAACGCCCAGAGCTGTTAGTGCTAGATGAACCTGCGCAGGGTGTGGATATTCAAGGTCAAATCGATCTCTACGATCTAATTGAAAGCATTCGTCACCGATTCGATTGCGGTGTATTTATGGTGTCACACGACTTACATTTAGTAATGGCCAAAACAGATGATGTCATTTGTCTGCATCACCATGTTTGCTGTTCTGGTTCACCTGCCACGATTACTCAGCACCCTTCTTACATCGCGCTATTTGGCAATGCAGCGAGAGAATCGCTCGCGTTTTATCATCACGACCACGAGCATCATCATCACGATTTATCCGGAACGCCAGTAACTGGCGATGCGACATCATGCTCCAACCATAAACACGGACATCATCACCATGATTGAGTTTCTTCTACCTTCTATTCTTGCTGGTATTGGCATCGCGATCATTGCAGGTCCTCTTGGGTCATTTGTAGTTTGGCGCAAAATGGCTTACTTCGGTGATACCTTGGCACATGCTTCATTGATGGGTTTGGCATTAGGCTTTCTGCTCAACGTGAACCTTTATCTTGCCCTACTCGTTTGCTGTTTAGCACTCGCGGTATTGCTCGTGACACTACAGAAACAACAACTGGTCGCAACCGATACGCTTCTGGGTATACTCGCCCATAGTGCATTATCTGTTGGTCTAGTTTCTGTTAGTTTCTTGGATAATGTCCGTGTTGATCTGATGAGTTACTTGTTCGGTGACTTACTCGCAGTATCTCCGCAAGATCTGATGTTCATTTACGCAGGTGTCGTTGCTGTTAGTGTGTGTCTTTACGTTTTTTGGCGACCTTTATTGTCGAGCACAGTTAGTGAAGAGCTTGCTGCCGTCGAGGGCGTCAATACAGACTTAGTTAGATTGGTGTTAATGCTTATGGTAGGTGTTGTGATTGCCGTAGGAATGAAGTTTGTTGGGGCACTTATCATGACTTCTTTGCTGATCATCCCAGCAGCAACAGCACGTAAGGTCTCTTCATCACCAGAGCAAATGGCACTGTTCGCATCTATTATTGGCTCTGTGGCAGTACTAATGGGGCTTAGCCTATCATGGCACTTCGATACGCCGGCTGGCCCATCAGTAGTAATCAGCGCAACATCTCTGTTTATGCTTAGCCAATTTATTCGCCAAAAATCGTAAAAAGTACCTTGATACAAAAAAGCCTAGCAATWATTGCTAGGCTTTTTTAGCTTTAAGCTTCGAGTTGGAAATTACCAGCCCGTTACTTCACGTAGACCCTGGCCGATCTCTGCTAGAGATTTCACAGTCTTAACGCCCGCCGCTTCTAGTGCAGCAAATTTGTCTTCAGCAGTACCTTTACCGCCAGAGATAATCGCACCAGCGTGGCCCATACGTTTACCAGGAGGAGCAGTTACACCAGCAATGTAGGAAACTACTGGCTTCGTTACGTTTTCTTTAATGTATGCTGCTGCTTCTTCTTCTGCAGTACCACCGATTTCACCGATCATAACAATCGCTTCTGTTTCAGGGTCTTCTTGGAACAGTTTTAGAATATCAATGAAGTTTGAACCTGGGATTGGGTCACCACCAATACCAACACAAGTAGACTGGCCGAAACCTTCGTCTGTTGTTTGCTTAACTGCTTCGTAAGTTAGAGTACCGCTGCGAGATACGATACCTACTTTACCTTTCTTGTGGATGTGACCAGGCATGATACCGATCTTACACTCGTCAGGAGTGATAACACCCGGACAGTTAGGACCGATCATGCGAACGCCAGTTTCTTCTAGCTTCACTTTCACGTCGATCATATCTGTTGTAGGGATGCCTTCCGTGATTGTTACGATTAGCTCGATGCCAGCATCAATCGCTTCTAGAATTGCATCTTTACAGAAAGGTGCTGGAACGTAGATTACTGTCGCTGTTGCGCCAGTTGCTTCTACTGCTTCGCGAACTGTGTTGAATACAGGTAGACCTAGGTGAGTTTGGCCACCTTTACCTGGAGACACACCACCAACCATCTGAGTGCCGTATGCGATAGCTTGCTCTGAGTGGAAAGTACCTTGACCACCAGTGAAACCCTGACAGATTACTTTAGTGTCTTTGTTAATTAATACAGACATTATTTAGCCTCCGCAGCAGCAACAACTTTCTGAGCAGCATCCGTTAGCGACTCAGCAGCAATGATATCAACATCAGAATTAGCAAGAACTTCGCGACCTAGGTCAGCGTTAGTACCTTCTAGACGAACAACAACTGGTACGCTTACACCTACTTCTTTAACCGCACCGATAATACCTTCTGCGATCATGTCACAACGTACGATACCACCGAAGATGTTAACAAGTACCGCTTTCACGTTGTCATCTGATAGGATGATCTTGAATGCTTCAGCAACACGCTCTTTCGTCGCGCCGCCACCTACATCTAAGAAGTTAGCTGGCTTGCCGCCGTGTAGGTTTACGATATCCATCGTACCCATTGCTAGGCCAGCACCGTT
The DNA here is from genome assembly GCF_032970445.1 of Vibrio sp. T13N. Taxonomy (NCBI): domain Bacteria; kingdom Pseudomonadati; phylum Pseudomonadota; class Gammaproteobacteria; order Vibrionales; family Vibrionaceae; genus Vibrio; species Vibrio sp. T13N. The sequence goes on along the minus strand of NZ_JAWJYE010000011.1, from coordinate 58,417 downwards.
AACCATACAGCCAACGTTACCGTCTAGTGCTACGTAGTTTAGTTCCCACTGAGCTGCGTGCGCTTCACGCTCATCTTCTTGTGAAGGATCGTGCATTTCACGAAGCTTAGGCTGACGGTACAGTGCGTTTGAGTCGATGTTGATCTTACCGTCAAGACATAGCAGGTTGCCTTCGCCAGTAATCACAAGTGGGTTGATCTCTAGCAGAGCAAGGTCGTACTGAGAGAACATAGTGCCAAGACCCATGAAGATCTTAACGAATTGTTTGATTTGGTCACCTTCAAGACCAAGTTTGAACGCAAGCTCGCGACCTTGGTAAGCTTGTGGGCCTACTAGTGGATCGATTGCTGCTTTGTGGATAAGCTCCGGCGTTTCTTCCGCAACTTTTTCGATTTCCACACCACCTTCTGTTGAAGCCATGAAAACGATCTTACGGCTTGCACGGTCAACAACCGCACCTAGGTATAATTCGTTTGCAATGTTTGAAGCTTCTTCAACAAGGATTTTTGTAACTGGCTGACCGTTAGCGTCAGTTTGGTAAGTCACTAGGTTTTTACCTAACCACTTTTGTGCAAACTCTTTAACGCCTTCTTTTGTATCGTGCAGCTCTACACCGCCCGCTTTACCACGGCCACCAGCGTGAACCTGACATTTAACTACTTTCTTTTCTGTACTGATACGGCCTGCAGCTTCAAAAGCTTCTTGTGGTGTATCACACGCGTAGCCTTCTGGCACAGGCAAACCGAATTCTGCAAACAGCTGTTTGGCTTGGTATTCATGCAAATTCATTTCGATATTCCGTTTGTTTTTCCCTTAAGGGATTTATTATTTCCATAACGCTGCAGTCTTGGCTGCTTGTACGTCTGTAGGGTCTTCTCAAATCAATCCCTCATCACGAGTACTCATGGTGTGGGATTCAAATGAAGGCCAGACGTTGAGCTAGTCTAGCCATTGAAATTTTTAACGTCTAGCTACCTACGATAACTAGACGTTTTAGCGATATTAAACGTCTAATAGGAGACGTGCTGGATCTTCTAGCAACTCTTTAATCGTCACTAGGAAGCCAACAGACTCGCGACCATCAATTAGGCGGTGATCGTAAGACAGCGCTAGGTACATCATCGGCAAGATTTCAACTTTGCCATCCACTGCCATCGGACGCTCTTGGATCTTATGCATACCAAGAATCGCTGATTGAGGTGGGTTGATGATTGGTGTAGACATTAGTGAACCGAACACACCACCGTTTGTGATAGTGAAGTTACCGCCCATTAGCTCGTCTACCGTTAGCTTGCCATCACGACCTTTGATAGCCAGTTCTTTGATGCCTTTTTCAACATCAGCGAAACCAAGCTTGTCACAGTCTTTTAGGACAGGTGTAACTAGACCACGTGGCGTTGATACCGCCATGCTAATGTCGAAGTAGTTGTGGTAAACAATGTCATCACCATCAATCGAAGCATTTACTTCTGGGTAACGCTTAAGCGCTTCTGTTACAGCTTTCACGTAGAAAGACATGAAGCCTAAACGAATACCGTGACGCTCTTCGAACTGATCTTTGTACTGCTTACGAAGGTCCATGATTGGTTTCATGTTCACTTCGTTAAACGTCGTTAGCATTGCCGTGTTGTTCTTCGCCTCTAGCAGACGGTTAGCGACTGTCTTACGCAGGCGAGTCATTGGAACACGTTTTTGGCTACGAGCCGCTGCCGGCACGTCAACCACTGCTGGTGCTTCTTCTTTTGGCGCAGTTTTAGCGTTCGCAAGATGCGCTTCAATATCTTCGCGCGTAATACGACCACCAACGCCAGTGCCTTTCACTTGGCTTGCTTCTAAGCCATGCTCAGCCAATAAACGACGTACTGCTGGGCTTAGTGCATCATTGCTTTCTTCGCTAAGCGCAGCTTTATGACGTTTATCAGGAGATGCTTCCGTACCTTCTGTTTTGTCTGCGGTAGGCTCACCTGCAACTGCACCTGGCTTCAATTTAGCAATGATTTGTTTAGAAAGTACTGTCGCACCTTCTTCTTCAACGATAGCTTCCAAAACGCCTGCTTCCGGAGCTGGCACTTCTAGCACGACTTTGTCTGTCTCAATGTCAACCAAAACCTCGTCACGCTCTACTGCGTCGCCTGGTTGTTTGTGCCATGTCGCTACGGTTGCATCAGCAACTGATTCAGGTAAATCTGGAACCAGAATTTCAATTGTCATATCTGTTTCTTCCTTTAACTTCTAGTTCTTAATTCGAAGTTTTTGAGTTCACGTTCAGAGCGTCTTCAACCAACGCTTTTTGTTGTTTCAAGTGCACCGACATGTAGCCAACTGCTGGCGAAGCAGAAGCTGGGCGACCTGCGTATTTAAGATCTGCACCTGCAGGAATAGCGGCACGGAAGTTGTGTTGGCTACAGTACCAAGCACCTTGGTTCTGAGGCTCTTCCTGACACCACACGAAGTCTTCAACGTTAGTGTATTGAGCAATCGCTGCTTGTACTTCTTCCATCGGGAATGGATAAAGCTGCTCGATACGCACGATAGCGACATCGTCTTGCTCGTTGTTACGGCGCTGCTCCAGTAGGTCAAAATAAACCTTACCTGAACAGAACACGACGCGTTTTACTTTGCTTGGGTCTAAATCATCTACTTCTGGAATTGCAGATTGGAATGTACCGTCCGCTAAGTCTTCAATTGTCGAAGTACATAGAGGATGGCGCAGCAAAGATTTTGGCGACATCACAATCAGAGGTCGACGCATTGGGCGTACAACTTGACGACGAATCATGTGGTATACCTGAGCCGGTGTTGAAGGAACTACAACCTGCATATTTTGCTCAGCACACAACTGAAGGTAACGCTCTAGACGTGCAGAGGAGTGCTCTGGGCCTTGACCTTCGTAACCGTGAGGTAGAAGCATTGTGAGACCACACAAGCGCGCCCATTTCTGCTCACCTGACGAGATGAATTGGTCAATCACAACCTGCGCGCCGTTGGCAAAGTCACCAAACTGCGCTTCCCAAATAGTCAAACCACCTGGCTCTGCTGTTGCGTAACCGTATTCAAATGCCAATACCGCTTCTTCTGACAGTACTGAGTCAAACACTTGGAATGGCCCCTGATTGTCATGAATATTCGCTAATGGAATGTACGTACTTGCATCTGTTTGGTTATGAAGAACCGAGTGACGGTGGAAGAAAGTACCACGACCCGAATCCTGACCAGAAAGGCGAATACGCTTGCCATCATCAACTAATGTTGCATACGCCAATGTTTCGGCCATACCCCAGTCGATTGCTTTTTCACCGGTCATCATTGCTAGGCGATCGTTGTAAAGCTTATTAACACGGCTTTGCAGTTTATGGCTTTCTGGATACTGACAAAGACGATTACCCAACTCGATGAGACGCGTCTTGTCATATTTTGAATCCCACTCCATATCCCATTCATGCCCTAAGTAAGGGGACCAGTCTACGGAGTGCAACGCCATTGGACGCCATTCTTTAACCACCACTTCACCGCGGTCTAATGCGTCGCGGTACTCATTGACTAACTGAGTCGCTGTCTCGATATCTGATTCGTTTTTATCGATCAGAATATCCGCATACAATTTGCGTGGTGTAGGGTGTTTTTTGATTTTTTGGTACATCAAAGGCTGAGTCGCGTTTGGCTCATCGGCCTCGTTGTGACCGTGGCGACGGTAACACACCAAATCAATCACGACATCGCGCTTGAACTCGTTGCGGTAATCCAAAGCAATACGAGTAACAAAAGCAACCGCTTCTGGGTCATCGGCATTCACGTGGAAGATTGGCGCCTGAACCATCTTCGCGATATCTGTACAGTACATCGTTGAACGCGTGTCACGAGGGTTAGACGTCGTAAAGCCAACTTGGTTGTTAATAACGATACGCACCGTACCACCGACTTGGAAACCACGAGCCAGTGACATGTTGAACGTTTCGGCAACCACACCCTGACCAGCGATTGCAGAGTCACCGTGAATAGTGATAGGAAGCACTTTGCTACCTTGATTATCACCCAAGCGATCTTGACGTGCTCGCACCGACCCCATGACTACTGGGTTGACGATTTCTAGATGCGATGGGTTAAATGCAAGAGCTAAGTGAACATCACCACCTGGGGTAGCAAAGTCGGCAGAGAAACCTTGGTGATATTTCACATCACCGGTGCCCCAAGTTTCGTCGTGTTTACCGGCAAACTCATCGAATAGATCTTGAGGCTTCTTACCAAGCACGTTCACCAGCATGTTCAAACGACCACGGTGAGCCATACCGATAACCACTTCACGCATCCCACTTGTTCCCGCGTGACGGATCAACTCTTTCGTCATCGGAATCAGTGCGTCACCACCTTCTAGAGAGAAACGTTTTGCACCTGGGAATTTCGCCCCGAGGTAACGCTCCAAACCTTCAGCGGCTGTTAGCTCTTCTAGGAATGTGCGCTTCTCATCTTTGTTGAATGATGGCTGGCCTACGACAGACTCAAGACGTTGTTGGATCCAACGTTTTTGCTCTGTGTCAGTCATGTGCATGTATTCAGCACCGATGGAACCGCAGTAAGTTTTGTTGAGGGCTTCATAGATGTCTTTCAACTTCATGGTTTCTTGCCCAACAGCAAAAGAACCTACGTTGAACGTTTCTTCGAAGTCATCTTCGGTAAGATTATGAAAAGCAGGGTCTAACTCCGCCACGGTTGGGCGTTGCCATAGACCTAGTGGGTCTAATTCTGCAGCTTCATGTCCGCGGAAACGGTATGCGTTGATTAGCTGTAGAACTTTTACTTGTTTTGCATCGACATCTGGGTCACTAACTTGGACATTGTAATGCTTTGTTTCTCTAGCGAGTCGACGGAAGTAGTCACGGACACGTGAATGTGGTTGTTCTGCCACTTCTTCTGACGGCTTAGGTAAGCCTTCAAAAACACGTTTCCACTCCTCACTTACCAGATCGGGATCACTTAGATACAGTTCGTAGAGGTCCTCTACATACGTTGCATTGGCGCCAGCCAAGTGTGAAGACTCGAGCCATGCCTTCATCACGCCGTTGTGCATATTTTCCCTTAACCAGTAGTTTTCACGTTTGCTTCGGTCTTTGCCGAGCTATAAGAGCCGACCAGAACTAGTCGGCAATTTTTGTATTCTTTACTCGAAATATTCTTGAAGCAGTGAAGCGGTCATATCGGGTGATCCGCAACACTGCGACATTCCTAAGAGCGAGTAAATTAAACCGAGCGATTAACCAGCATCGACTTAATATGGCCGATGGCTTTCGTCGGATTTAATCCCTTAGGACAAACACTTACACAATTCATGATGCCATGGCAACGAAAAACGCTAAATGCATCATCAAGATCAGACAAACGTTCATCTGTTGCCGTATCGCGGCTATCAATTAGCCAACGGTACGCCGCAAGAAGACCAGCTGGACCGATGAATTTGTCAGGGTTCCACCAGAATGATGGGCAAGACGTTGTACAACATGCACACATGATACATTCGTACAATCCATCTAAATGCGCACGGTCATCAGGCGATTGTAGGTTCTCGCGTGATGGTGGTAATGCACCATCATCAATCAAGAATGGTTTAACTTTCGCATAGTTATCATAGAACTGCGTCATGTCAACGATAAGATCGCGCACGACAGGTAACCCTGGCAGTGGACGAATAACTATCTTATCGCCTTGTAGAGCAGATAACGGTGTGATACACGCTAGACCATTTTTACCGTTCATGTTCAAACCATCAGAACCACATACCCCTTCACGGCATGAGCGACGGAACGCGATGCTTGGATCTTGCTCTTTTAGCAGAATCAATGCATCAAGCACCATCATGTCTGAGCCTTCGTCTACCTCAAGGGTATACTCCTTCATGTAAGGCTTGGTATCCACATCCGGATTGTAACGGTATAAAGAGAAGTTCAATTTCATAGTCGTATCCTCCCTTTAGTATGTACGTACTTTCGGCGGGAAAGCTTCACGATGCGTTGGCGTCATGTTCACATCACGCTTAGTCATCGCTTCTGTTTCCGGGTTGTAGATAGAGTGGCATAACCAGTTCTCATCATCACGCTCAGGGAAATCGAAACGTGCATGTGCGCCACGGCTTTCAGTACGGTAGTTCGCCGCTACGGCTGTAGAGAATGCTGTTTCCATCAAGTTGTCTAGCTCTAGACACTCAATACGTTGCGTGTTGAATTCAGAAGACTTGTCCGCTAGATGTGCATCTTTCAGACGCTCGCGAATCACTTTCAACTCTTCTAGACCCGTTGCCATTGCATCGCCTTCACGGAATACCGAGAAGCTGTTTTGCATGCAAGCTTGTAGGTCTTTACGGATTTGAACTGGATCTTCACCGCCAGTACTATTTTCCCAACGCATGGTACGCGCTAGAGATGCCTCAATATCAGATTCAGTTGCAGGGCGTGCCTCAGCTTGCGCTGCGAGCGTTTCGCCAAGGTGCAAGCCAGTCGCGCGACCAAACACGACCAAGTCTAGTAATGAGTTGCCGCCTAGACGGTTTGCTCCGTGTACTGATACAGAAGCAATCTCACCACATGCATATAGACCTTGTACTTCCATCTCGCTGCCGTCAGCCTTTTGCTTGATTGCTTGGCCAGACACTTGAGTCGGTACACCACCCATCATGTAGTGACAGGTTGGAATTACTGGAATTGGCTCTTTCACTGGATCAACGTGCGCGAAAGTACGAGACAGCTCACAAATACCAGGCAGACGTGACTCAAGCACTTCTTTACCAAGGTGATCCAACTTCAGCTTAATGTGTGGACCCCAAGGACCATCACAACCACGGCCTTCACGAATTTCGATCATCATTGAACGTGCAACTACGTCACGACCAGCAAGGTCTTTCGCGTTAGGAGCATAGCGCTCCATGAAGCGTTCGCCATCTTTATTTAGAAGGTAACCACCTTCACCACGACAACCTTCTGTTACAAGAACACCTGCACCAGCGATACCCGTTGGGTGGAACTGCCACATTTCCATGTCTTGCATAGGTACACCCGCACGCAATGCCATACCTACACCGTCACCAGTGTTGATGTGTGCGTTAGTGGTCGACGCGTAAATACGACCAGCACCACCTGTTGCTAGAATCGTTGCTTTCGATTTGAAGTAACAAATCTCGCCTGTTTCCATACAAATCGCAGTACAGCCCATTACGGCGCCGTCTTGGTTTTTCACCAAGTCTAGTGCATACCATTCCGAGAAAATGGTGGTTTTGTGTTTCACATTTTGTTGGTAAAGCGTATGAAGAAGCGCGTGACCTGTACGGTCCGCAGCAGCAGCTGTACGTGCAGCTTGCTCACCACCAAACTCTTTTGACTGACCACCGAATGGACGTTGGTAGATAGTACCGTTATCAAAACGAGAGAATGGAAGACCCATTTTTTCTAGTTCGATAACGGACTCAGGGCCATTTTTACACATGTATTCAATCGCGTTCTGGTCACCGATGTAATCGGAACCTTTAACGGTATCGTACATGTGCCATTGCCAATCGTCTTTGTGCGAGTTACCCAGAGCAACGGTAATACCGCCCTGTGCAGACACAGTATGAGAACGTGTTGGAAATACTTTTGACAACAAAGCACATGATAGGCCTTGTTCTGAAATTTGTAGTGCAGCGCGCATACCTGCACCACCAGCGCCGATTACTACGGCGTCAAACTCACGAACTGGAATAGACACTTACGCACCCCACAGAATAAATAGACCAGAGAAGACATAGCCGAATAGCACGGCAATAACACCAAGTTGCAGTGCGCCACGCAGTTTCGCGCACTTAATGTAATCCGTTAATACCTGCCACAAACCGACCCATGCGTGGATCAGGATCGAGACAAGTGCCAACATGGTGAATACTTTAGTGAAGGTACCACCAAAGAATTGGGTCCAAGATGCGTAAGAGATATCTGAAAATGCACAGAAGCTAATCAGATAAATCGTGTATAGCGTCATAATGATTGCAGTTGCACGAATTAGTAGGAAATCGTGTACACCATTACGACCAAATGAAGATACGTGTTTTACCATACCAAGATCCCCGCCAATAATGATAATACTGCTGTTGCACCAAACGCGACTTTAGCGCTCATCGTGCCAGAATCTAGCTCTTCAAAGTGACCTAGATCCATCAACAAGTGACGGATACCACCTGCAATGTGGTAGGCAAGTGCAGTAAGAATTCCCCACAGGATGAATTTTACGAAGAAGCTATCGACGATGTCAGCGGCTTCCATAAAACCCATTGGGGATGACAGAGAAATGGACAGTAACCACAGTAGTATACCCACCGCAACAAACGTAATTACCCCAGACACACGGTGTAGGATGGATGCGATTGCTGTGATAGGAAAGTGGATGGTCTGTAAATCTAAATTAACAGGTCTTGACTTTCTTTCTTTCACGGGCTTGCTCACTCAGCTCCATTGAGCATTTATTGTTATAACCAATTTCAGCTTCCAAACGTACAAAAGTTAACATCTATTTAACAAATATCACGGGTAACCACCCAGATAATTGTAAACAACTTGTTAACAATCGGAGTCCAGCAACAAACCTCACTCTTTGTTTCTAGCCCCGAATTTATAAGGATTTAACTAAAATTTTCTTAGCCAATATACGGCGAGCAACATTCTAATACAATTGGTGTAACAAATTATGCTACATAGAACAGATTTTTAACGATTTTCATGAGAAAAATCATAACAAGTGCACACAAAGATGGAGAAAAATTGACTTTAAGCTTTAACAACAGTACAAAAATGGCACATAAACATCCTGGACGGATTAAATAATAAACAAAGGAGATTGTTATGGCGGATAAGAAAGCGACCCTTCATGTTGAAGGTCAAGCGCCAATCGAACTGCCAATTATGGACGGTACGCTAGGTACACCTGTAATTGACGTTCGTAAGCTGGGAGCCAATGGTTACTTTACTTTTGACCCAGGTTTTCTTGCCACTGCATCTTGTGAATCATCAATCACGTACATCGATGGCGGCAAAGGTATTCTTTTGCACCGCGGTTTCCCGATTGATCAATTAGCCAATAACGCAGATTACTTAGAAGTATGTTACATCCTTCTTTATGGTGAAGCCCCTACCCGAGAACAATACGAGCAATTCAAGACGACCGTAACGCGTCATACTATGGTCCACGAGCAAATCGCAAGCTTTTTCCATGGCTTCCGACGTGATGCTCACCCGATGGCAGTAATGTGTGGTGTAGTCGGTGCACTTGCAGCCTTCTACCACGACTCTCTTGACATCAACAACGACGAGCACCGTGAGATCGCGGCGTACCGTCTGCTATCGAAGATGCCGACACTGGCTGCAATGTGTTACAAATACTCTATCGGTCAGCCATTTATCTACCCACGCAACGATTTGAGCTACGCAGAAAACTTCCTACACATGATGTTCGCAAACCCTTGCGAAGAGTATGAAGTAAACCCTGTCGTTGCTCGTGCAATGGATAAAATCTTCACGCTACACGCGGATCATGAACAGAATGCGTCGACGTCAACTGTACGTCTAGCTGGCTCTTCTGGTGCTAACCCATTTGCATGTATTGCCGCTGGTATTGCATCACTTTGGGGACCTGCTCACGGTGGTGCAAACGAAGCGTGCTTGAGAATGCTAGAAGAGATTGGCAGCGTCGATAACATCCCTGAGTATGTAGACCGCGCGAAAGACAAAGATGACCCATTCCGCTTAATGGGCTTTGGTCACCGCGTTTATAAAAACTACGATCCACGTGCGACAGTAATGCGCGAAACGTGTCATGAAGTTCTCAAAGAGCTAAACATTCAAGACCCTCTACTAGATGTAGCAATGGAACTTGAGCGCATTGCGCTTTCTGATGAGTACTTCGTTTCTAAGAAGCTGTACCCGAACGTAGACTTCTACTCAGGTATCATTCTTAAAGCGATTGGTATTCCAGTTTCTATGTTTACGGTTATCTTCGCGATTTCTCGTACCATCGGCTGGATTGCTCACTGGAACGAAATGCACAGCGATCCACTGAACCGCATCGGTCGTCCTCGTCAGCTATACACTGGTGAGACACAGCGTGAGTTTTCTCCACTTCACGAACGTGAATGATCTTTTTAGTTAGAAGATAAACAAACAAAAGGGTTGAGATTTTGTCTCAACCCTTTTTTCTTTTCAGCGTTTCACGTTATGAATAGCGAACACTAAACCGGATTATCAATATCGATAAACTCCACATGTAGGCCATATTCATCCGCTAGCCATTTTCCTAAAGCCTGAACACCATAACGCTCAGTAGCATGATGACCTGCAGCAAAGTAATGAATGTCCATTTCTCGCGCAGTATAGGTTGTACGCTCAGAAATTTCGCCAGAGATAAACGCATCTAATCCGTGTTGTACAGCAAGCTCAATAAAATCCTGTCCTCCACCAGTGCACCAACCGACCGTCTCAATCATCTTATCGGTATTCTCTGGAGCAATATGCAGTGGTTGTCTATCAAGAACTTGATTGATCTTTCTCGCAAACTCAGCACCAGACATCGGTTTTTTCAAGCGTCCAAACATGGCTACTGATTGAGGATGTCCTTCAAGCCCACCTTCTACTTCGATTTCAAGTAAGCGAGCTAATTCGGCGTTGTTGCCTAGCTCTGGGTGAATATCCAGAGGAAGGTGATAACCATATAAGTTTATATCGTTTTTGATCAGACTACGAATTCGTTTACCTTTCATACCACGAATTGGCTCAGGTTCACCTTTCCAAAAATAACCGTGATGAACGAGTAATGCGTCTGCATTAAGCTCAATCGCTTTATCGATTAAGGCTTGGGAGGCAGTTACGCCAGTGATAATACGCTTTACGGCTGGCGTCCCTTCTACCTGTAACCCGTTTGGTGCGTAATCTTTAATTAACTGCGGTGACAGTTTGTCATTAAGAATCTGTTCTAGCTTTAAGTTATTCATTATTACTTCCAATTTCTAGCGCATGTAAACCTAAATAACCTCTCGATGAAATCAGACCGAGAATGTGCAACCTAGTTGATACAACAACGTTTTGACATCTGGCACCTTGATATCATTTAGGTACTTAAAGTGTATCTCGAACCCTAATATCGATGCTAGCCACCCTACCCTCAAAAGCAAATTTAGTTACAATAACAAAGCTTGTCTCCTCACCATACATATAGGGATACGGATGAACCAACTGCAACGCTTTTACCAATGGATCGCCACTTCACCTCCTCTTTTCAAGTTACGCCCTCCGTTTACAACCTTAGAGGATCTTTCGGTAACGCCTTTAAATAACGCTGAGCAATACAATGGTAATCCAAGATTGGGCTTTTTATATCAGCACTTATGCACTGCAGTTCTCTCTAGTTCAGAACGATATCAGGTTATCGCGGAAGAGGTTCAGTTAAACGACATCGAAGGTAAGACCATTGGTGCTATCGACTTGGTGTTGCGGAATACAGAATCAAATCAAATAGAACACTGGGAAGTAGCGATTAAGTTTTATCTTCTTTATAACGGCGTTTGGTATGGTCCGAATGCTCACGACCAGCTGCATACAAAACTGAATAGAATGCTTACTCATCAGTTGAAAATGAGCGATCGCCCGGAATTTCAAAAAATAATTCCGTTAAACGACGCCCCACAAGAACGTCTATTGATGCAAGGACGACTCTATATTAATCCGTTTACTCCAGAGCCAACTCCTAGCGAGTGCTTGGGTTATGAATTAAATCCAAGCCAGATTAGTGGTTACTGGTGCTACCAGGGCCAATGGGAGTTAATCGGTAAGCCACTTTATCATTTACACAAACCATGCTGGGCGATTGGTACGGACGATTTCTCTCAACCCATTGAAAAGCCTTCAGACCGATTTGTACATGCACAAACGGAAGACGGTCAATTCTGGTTTGTGGTACCGGATTCCTGGCCCGGAAACGACTCAGTTCAGGAATCTTAAAACGCAAAAGGGTTGATGCTTGCACATCAACCCTTTGTTTTCTAAATCGACTATTGGATGGTTTACAGGCCGGCAGCTGCAAACACTTGATTAACGATCTCTTGTGCTTCTGCTTCGATTTGTTTTAGGTGCTCTTCACCTTTGAAGCTTTCACAGTAAATCTTGTAGATGTCCTCTGTGCCTGATGGACGAGCAGCAAACCAGCCGTTGGCAGTCGTTACTTTTAGACCACCGATTGCAGCACCATTACCAGGCGCATGCGTGAGACGAGCCGTAATTGGATCACCCGCTAGTGTTTCAGCCGCGACCATTTCTGGTGACAATTTCTTCAGTACATCTTTTTGAGGGCCATTCGCTACAGCTTGAATACGGTTGTATTTCGACTCACCGTGTTTCGCCGCTAGCTCTTCATAGTAGTCTTGTGGGTTCTTACCCGTTACCGCAGTGATCTCTGCCGCTAGAAGACATAACAAGATGCCGTCTTTGTCTGTTGACCAAGGCGTACCATCTTTACGAAGAAAAGATGCCCCGGCACTTTCTTCGCCACCGAAGCCGAATTTACCAGTGTACAGACCATCAACAAACCATTTAAAGCCTACTGGTACTTCACATAGCTCACGACCTAGATCCGCAACAACACGGTCAATCAGTGCACTTGATACTAGTGTTTTACCAACCGCTACATCTTTACCCCATGCGTCACGATGGCGGTATAGGTAGTCGATACAAACGGCTAAGAAGTGATTCGGGTTCATCAAACCTTTTGGCGTAACGATACCGTGACGGTCGTAGTCAGGATCGTTACCAAATGCTAAATCGTATTCGTCTTTCAGTGCCAATAGACCCGCCATTGCGTAAGGAGAAGAACAGTCCATACGTACAACACCGTCTTTATCGAGAGACATGAATTGGAAAGAAGGATCAATCGCTTCACTTACTAGCGTTAGGTCTAGGTTGTATGCCTGACCAATTTGACGCCAGTAATCGATGCCGCTGCCACCCAATGGATCTACACCAATCTTCAGATTCGCTTTTTGGATTGCTTCCATATCGATAACGTTCACCAGATCATCGATATAGGGTTTAACCAAGTCCATCTCCACAAACAGATCCGATGCTTTTGCTTCTGCTAGTGGTAAGCGTTTAACACCTTGTAAACCTTCGGCAATCAGTGCGTTCGCACGATCTTCGATAGCTTGAGTCAACTCAGCTTCTGCTGGACCACCGTGAGTCGGATTGTATTTGATACCGCCGTCTTGTGGTGGGTTATGAGATGGCGTAATCACAATACCGTCTGCTTTTTCATCGTGCTTGATGTTGTAAGTCAGAATTGCGTGCGAGATACCTGGTGTTGGCGTGTAGCCGTTATCCTGCTGTACGATTACTTTTACGCCATTCGCAATCAAAACTTCAATCACGCTAGAAAATGCAGGTTCAGACAAAGCATGCGTGTCTTTACCGACAAACAAAGGACCTGTGGTCCCTTGCTGGGCACGAACTTCTGCAACCGCTTGAGCAATAGCCAAAATGTGGTTTTCGTTAAATGTATGCTTATCAGCGGTACCACGGTGACCTGATGTGCCGAATTGAACCTTGTGATCGGGGTTCTTAGCATCAGGTTGAAGCAAGAAGTAATTGGCAACAAGTGCCGGAATATTATGAAGATCTTCCTGCTGCGCTTTTTGCCCAGCACGAGGGTGCATAGCCATGTTTGACATCCTTTCTTTAAATACAAATAAAATTAAAAAAGCCTCATAATATCCGCTAACTGCGACACATTATGAGGCTTCTATCAGGTTTCTTAGATTGAACCTGTTACTTTTTCTATTAAGTCAGGTTGGTACCCCATGTGTGTCATCACTTGTTCAACCATCTGTCTTTTACGACTGGTATTGTTGTTCGTGATAACCCAAAACGGTGTGCCAGGAATGGCTTTTGGCTTGGTCGTGTTGCCATTTGCCAACAAGGTTTCTTCATTATCTGCAAAGTACACGCGTTTGCGTCCCTTTACATTCGTAGCCTGCGCGAAACCTTCTGGATTTAATTTATGTAAGGTCGATAGTACTAACATAAAGCGATCAATCGCTTTTTTTAGACCGGCAAACTCATCAGAAATAAGCAGCGAACGCATTTCTTTCACTACATCAACAGATTCCGTTTTACCCGCATCTTTACTTACTACAATCCCTTGTGGCTTCTCTACTACAGGCGCGGCTTCAGCTTCCTGCAACTGACCATCAAGGTTTAAAAGGCGTCGCAAAATATCCGAGGCGCTTTCACCGATATGCTTAGTTTGGCTAGCAATGTAACGGTATAGATCCTCATCAACCTCAATTGTTTTCATTCGCTTTTCACATTCTCAATGTTTAAACTCTGGGGGATTATAACGAGATCCTCTCGGATACTCCACGTTAAACCCATCACGAATAAGATAAAATGTCAGCATTACTCAACTATAAGCAGGAAGGCCAAGGCCAAACAGTTGTTTTGATTCACGGATTGTTTGGTAGTTTAAGTAATCTGGGTCTACTAGCCCGCGATCTTATTAAAGATCACACGGTGATCAGTATTGATCTGAGAAATCACGGCCTCTCTTTTCACTCAAACATTCATAATTACGCCGACATGGCAAAAGATGTGGCACAACTCCTACAACACTTAAATGTTGATCCATCTATTATTATTGGGCATTCAATGGGTGGAAAGGTCGCGATGACACTGGTGGACATTGCTCCAGAGCTCGTCAAACAGTTGGTTGTGCTCGACATGGCACCTGTCGCCTACACAGCAAACCGTCACGACAATGTGTTTAATGGTTTACACGCCGTAATTAACGAAAAGCCAGCAAGCCGTCAACAAGCGATGGATATCCTAGCTCAACATGTTGAGATCGACGGTGTAAGACAATTTCTCTCTAAGTCACTATACAAAAATGGCGATAAAATGGACTGGCGGTTTAACGTACCGAGCCTTTTTGAGAATTACGCACAAATTATCGGCTGGCAGGAAATTGCCCCAACAGACATACCCACTCTGTTTATTAAAGGTGGTGATTCCGATTACTTAATGCCAGAGCACCAACCTGCGGTGCAAAAACAGTTCAAACAAGCAAAAGCACATATTATCGCTAATACTGGCCACTGGCTTCACGCCGAAAAACCGGCTGAAGTAATGAGAGTCATTCGGAAATACATTTCGAGTTAACAAATTCGAAAAGCAACAATAGATTATTGAAATAACCCTTCTTGTAGTGCATTAACTTTACCGTTTAACAGTGGTATAGTGCGTCCAAGATTTTTCGGCATGAAGGACTAAAATGCTTTACGACTATATGGATATGCTCGAGTCTATTGGGCTCGATCTTCTTTTTGCTGCTATCTTCTTTTTCATCGGGATGGCGATAAAAGATGTGCTAAAGCAAGGCAATGTACCTGTTTTTGGTCGTCGTATTGTATGGTTAGTCCTTTTCCTAGGCTGTGCTGGCTTTATTGCAAAAGGTGTAATTCAGCTAACTTGGGAAGGCTCTGGGTTAGGTTAAACCCTTAGTACCATCGCCAATAACAAACAATGTAAAGGTATAGACTCTATGGCAAGTGTAGGTATCTTCTTCGGTAGCGACACAGGTAATACTGAAGCCGTTGCAAAGATGATTCAAAAGCAACTAGGTAAGCATCTAGTTCACGTTCAAGACATCGCGAAAAGCAGCAAAGAAGACATTGATAACTTCGATCTTCTTCTTCTAGGTATCCCAACTTGGTACTACGGTGAAGCACAATGTGATTGGGATGACTTCTTCCCTGAACTTGAGCAAATCGACTTCTCTACTAAGCTAGTGGCTATCTTTGGCTGTGGCGACCAAGAGGACTACGCAGAATACTTCTGTGACGCGATGGGCACAGTACGTGATATCGTTGAGTCTAAAGGCGGCACAATTCTTGGCCATACTTCAACAGAAGGCTACGAATTTGAAGCGTCTAAAGCACTTGTTGAAGGTGACGAAAGCCAATTCGTAGGTCTATGTATCGATGAAGACCGTCAACCGGAACTGACTGATGAGCGTGTTGAGAACTGGGTTAAACAGATTTACGAAGAAATGTGTTTAGCTGAGCTTGAAGGCTAAATAAATCGAATTATGCAAAGACCTCCGATTGGAGGTCTTTTTGTATATTTTCACAAAGCATCGGTGAGCACTTCCTCTTCGCGATACTGAGGTTTCTTTCTTACATAAAGCTTGCGTTGAACCTCTGAAACCACATTCCCCTGCTTATCTTTTACATGGGTAATAAATTCAGGAAAACACTTTTCTCCATTCCGTGTCATTTGATAAATGTTTTCTAGCATTCCTTCAGTGACCTCAAATTCTGCAAATAAATCACTTTGCCCTGGCTTAATAAAGTTAATACTCGCCTCTTTATCCCACACGTAATACTCCTCGCGTAGAATCCCCATCAGCATCAACGAGTAAATGGGATCAGTTAAAGAGAAAATACTGCCACCATACTGAGTACGATTGGCGTTTTTATTCCACCAGCGAAGTTTCAAACGCACCTTGACGGTACGAAAGTCTTCAGAAATATGTAAGATTTTAATACCAGCGCCCCAAAAAGGTGGCCAAATATTGAGTGCGAATTTTACAATTCCTGGTTTGTATATCTTCGCAAGTCGCTTATTCATCGCAGTCCGTGCCCTCTCCAAGCTCAATGTTACATAATTGTAACTGGTCAGATCTGTAATATAATCGACCTGTTTCTAATTTACAAAAAGATTCTATTAACCCTTTGAAGTTCGTGGTTTAATGTTCTGAGCGCTTATCCTATAATGGTAGGAAGATTGAATTCTGTTAAATCGCTGCAGATGATCCAACGGGAAAGTATATGTCAGATAATAATYAGGCGCTGAAGGATGCGGGTTTAAAAGTAACCCTTCCAAGGCTAAAAATTCTAGAAGTACTTCAGCAGCCAGACTGCCAGCACATCAGTGCTGAAGATTTGTACAAAAAGTTGATTGATCTAGGTGAAGAGATTGGCCTAGCAACTGTTTACCGAGTTCTAAACCAATTCGATGATGCTGGTATTGTAACTCGTCACCACTTTGAAGGTGGTAAGTCAGTCTTCGAATTATCGACTCAACATCACCACGACCATCTAGTGTGCCTAGACTGTGGTGAGGTAATTGAATTTTCTGACGATCTTATTGAAGAACGTCAAAAAGAGATTGCAGCTAAGTACAATGTCACGCTAACAAACCACAGCTTATACTTGTACGGCAAGTGCAGTGATGGTGGTTGTAAAGACAATCCAGATGCACACAAACCAAAAAAATAACGGTTTGTTGATTTAAAATAAACGTCAGCTCATGCTGGCGTTTTTTGTTTCTGAGGGCGATATCTTTCAATAGCTGAATTGCCGTACCAACTTTTGTAAAGCGTCGATTAGACTTACCAATTCAAACCTTAATAAACATCATTGTTTTGCTTCCAAACCGAACATTTATCAAACGTCCCTCGTTCTTAAGCAACTCCCTACACTACCTATAACCGCCGCATTACGATAATGAGAATAAAAAAATGCCAGCATTTGCTGGCATTTTTATCGGTTTTTGCATTAATCGAGATTATTGGTTCTCAATTTTTGCCCAAGTATCACGTAGACCAACCGTACGGTTGAATACTAGTTTATCTGCTGAAGAATCTTTCGAGTCTGCGCAGAAGTAACCCATACGCTCAAACTGGTAGCCTTTTTCTGCTTCTGCTGACGCTAAGCTAGGCTCTACAAAACCATTGATCACAACTAATGATTCAGGGTTGATTGTAGAAGCAAAGTCTTCTGCTGCACCCGGGTTTGGAACCGTAAATAGACGATCGTACAGACGGATTTCCGCTGGTAATGCTTTATCAGCTGATACCCAATGAATCACACCTTTTACTTTACGGCCATCAGCCGGGTTCTTACCTAGTGTGTCTGCATCGTAAGAACAGAAGATAGTCGTGATGTTGCCTTCGGCATCTTTTTCAACGCGCTCTGCTTTGATCACGTAAGCACCACGTAAGCGAACTTCTTTACCTAGCACTAAACGCTTGTACTTTTTGTTCGCCTCTTCACGGAAGTCTTCACGCTCAATCCACAACTCACGAGTGAATGGTACTTCACGCACACCCATCTCTGGTTTGTTTGGATGATTAGCAACCGTCAAGTTTTCTACTACACCTTCTGCAAAGTTTTCGATAACAACTTTAACAGGATCCAGCACAGCCATTGCACGCGGAGCGTTCTCGTTTAGGTCATCACGAATACAAGACTCTAGTGAGCTAAACTCGATCATATTTTCTTGCTTCGTTACACCAATACGCTTACAGAACTCACGGATAGATGCTGGCGTGAAGCCACGACGACGCAGACCTGAGACTGTTGGCATACGTGGGTCATCCCAACCGTTAACCAGTTTTTCAGTGACGAGTTGATTAAGCTTACGCTTAGACATCACTGTGTATTCAAGGTTTAAGCGACTAAACTCGTACTGATGTGGACGGCTTTCGATCGTGATGTTGTCTAGAACCCAATCGTACAGACGACGGTTATCCATAAACTCAAGCGTACAGATAGAGTGTGTAATGCCTTCTAATGCATCAGAGATACAGTGCGTAAAGTCGTACATTGGGTAAATGCACCACTTATCACCAGTTTGGTGGTGCGTAGCAAAACGCACACGGTATAAAACTGGATCGCGCATAACCATGAATGAAGAACCCATGTCAATCTTGGCACGAAGACACGCTTTACCTTCTTCAAATTCACCAGCGCGCATTTTTTCAAATAACGCTAAGTTCTCTTCAACAGAACGGTCACGGTATGGGCTTGGTTTACCTGGCGCCTTTAGCGTGCCACGGTATTCACGAATCTGCTCTGGACTTAGCTCATCTACGTACGCTAAGCCTTTGTTAATCAATTCAATTGCATATTCGTAAAGCTTATCGAAGTAGTTTGATGAGTAACATACTTCACCACTCCACTCAAAGCCCAACCAGTTTACATCTTTCTTGATAGACTCAACGTATTCGATGTCTTCTTTTTCAGGGTTCGTATCGTCGAAACGTAGATTACATTGACCCTGGTAGTCCTGAGCAATACCGAAGTTCAAACAGATAGACTTAGCATGACCGATATGCAGGTAGCCATTTGGCTCCGGCGGGAATCGAGTATGCACGCTAGTGTGTTTACCATCCGCTAGATCTTTATCAATGATCTGGCGAATAAAGTTTGATGGACGAGCATCAGCTTCACTCATCTATAGCACCTCAAAAATATTAGTATTGTCAGAGAAAACGGAACTCTGCATCCAAGTATGGTTTTGCAGAGTACATTGTTTCTAATGATCCACAATTCTAAGCAATTAGACAACAAGAACTCGCGCTAAAACGACAATATTTATCGAGTTAGTGCGAAAGCACAGCAGATTCAAAGTGCCAAAACAAAAAAAGACCTCCCGAGGGAGGTCTTTAGTCAGATATCAGTTCGATGTAATTAAGGCAATTTTACATTCGATAGGTCTTCATTAGCACCGATTGCTTTCATTTCGCCAGCAACGATTTCAGCTAGAGGGCCAAGGATAACTTGAAGGTTGTTTTCACCAAGTTTAACAACACCTTTCGCACCCAGTTTCTTCAGTACTTCCTCATCAGCGACTGAACGATCTTTTAGCGTCAAGCGTAGTCGAGTGATACATGCGTCGATTGAAGTTAGGTTGTCATGACCGCCAAGTGCTTTTAAGTATTGGCGAGCTAGGTCACCACTTTTCTTCTCACCAGCAGGCGCAGCTGCTTCGCTGTCGTCATCTTCACGACCAGGCGATTTCAAGTTGAATGCGCGGATTGCGAAGCTGAATGTGAAGAAGTATAGAGCACCAAAGCCAAGACCAACTGCACCAAGTAGTAACGGTTTAGTTGCTAGACCGTAGTTCAACAAGTAGTCAATTAGACCAGCTGAGAATGTGAAGCCGTGTAGCGTACCAAGCATGTTAGCAACAACAAGCGACAGACCAGTGAACACTGCGTGAATAGCGTATAGTGCAGGCGCTAGGAATACGAACATGAACTCTAGAGGCTCTGTGATACCAGTTAGGAATGAACAGAATGCAACAGAGAACAATGCACCACCAACTTGGCTGCGTTTCTCAGCAGGAGCCGCTAGGTACATAGCAAGCGCCGCACCAGGTAGACCGAACATCATTACTGGGAAGAAACCGTTCATGAACACACCTGCGCTCTTATCGCCGCCGAAGAAACGGTGTAGGTCACCAGATTTAACTGTTTCAGTTACTTCCTTCACTGTTGCAGTGATTTCAGGAGTGACAGAGTTAGCGAATTCAAATGTATGAGTTTGACCAGCCACAAGCGTTTTCGCTAGCGCAGGATCAACACACAGTTGTTGTAGAGCAGGAAGCGCTTGACCCGCAGCATTTGCACCAGTTACTAGCACTTCTTGACAAGACCCCATACCAAACCAGAAGAATGAGTTAAGTACGTGGTGTAGACCTACAGGAATAAGGGCTCGGTTCAGTGTACCGTAGATAAACTGACCAATAGCGCCAGAAGTTGAGATACCATGCGCAAGCGCATCTAGACCACCTTGAATTGTTGGCCATACAATGCCACCAACTGCACCAGCAACTAAAGCGAATAAACCTGCCATAATCGGCACTAAACGTTTACCAGAGAAGAAAGCAAGCCACTCAGGAAGACGTGTAGCATGGAAAGCGTTGTAAGAGTGGCCAGCAATAATACCTGCGATGATACCACCAAAGAACGACATGTTTACTGATGCATCAATTGTTGACGCTGTCGCTGTCAGTACAAAGTACGCAACTGCACCAGCCAGGCCAGCTGCACCTTGACCGTCTTTAGATAGACCGATCGCAATACCAAGGCCAAATAACAATGGAAGGTTAGAAAAGATTGAGTTACCTGCTTGTGCCATAAATGCGATGTCAAAAACATCCGGCTGGCCCAAGCGCAGTAACAAGCCTGCGATTGGCAAAGTCGCAATAGGAAGCATAAGAGCTTTACCTAACTTCTGCGCGTATCCGAGAATATTCACCTTAAGTTCCCCCTATAGGATTAGATGTTATGTTGAATGACTTATTTCAGTCGTCCAATTTAGTCATCCTCAGTTTATGACATTAATTTTGCTCCGCAAATTAAAAGCTCACCGTTTGTGATCATAATCACCACAATTTGCCCTTTCGGAAGGTTTTTGCTAGCGAGATCATAAAACTTATTTTATTATACGAAAAAATGGCGTTTTAAAGATAATATTCTCGCACTTTATGCAAGGCAGAATCAGTGTTATTTTGGTATCTAGGCGGGTAAATCACTGTAACTTTGCTCTGAAAAAGAATCATAAAAAACCATACAATTATTACTTTTCAGTTAGTTACTATGACAATAACATCGATAAAACGCGACTTGCTGTATGTGACTCGTTATCTAATTCAGTGATACAAACTAAGTACCCATATGACTAAAGCAGTCTCCACTTAGGTAACGATATAGAAATTGAATTCTCATCTATAAGGACTAGCTGACTATGTACGCGCTAAGTAACTGTAAAATTTATACCGGTAGTGATGTTCTTACCGATCATGCGGTCATCATCGAAAACGACCTTATTCAATCTATTGTACCGGCTGCAGAGCTACCTCAGGGCATCGAAGTGAAAGACCTCGCAGGCGCAAACCTAAGTCCGGGCTTTATCGACCTGCAACTGAATGGCTGTGGCGGTGTAATGCTAAACGATGCAATCACACCGGAAACCATGCAAATCATGCACGAAGCAAACCTCAAGTCCGGCTGTACTAGCTTCTTACCAACGCTCATTACTTCATCAGACGAAGATATGCGAACTGCAATTTCTGCCGCTCGTGAATACCACAACCAATATCAAAACCAATCACTTGGTCTACACCTAGAAGGTCCTTATCTTAACGTCGCGAAAAAAGGTATCCACAACGTCGATTTTATTCGCCCGTCAGATGAAAGCATGATTGATCTTATCTGCGCAAACGCCGATATCATCGCTAAAGTAACGCTTGCACCAGAGCAAAACGATCCAGAGCATATTGCACGATTAAAAGCAGCCGGCATCGTAGTTTCTATTGGTCATACAAATGCGACCTACGCCGAAGCGCGTAAAGGCTTTGAAGCAGGTATTACTTTTGCCACACACCTATTTAATGCGATGACACCAATGGTTGGTCGTGAACCTGGAGTTGTTGGTGCAATTTACGATACGCCTGACGTTTATGCTGGCATTATTGCCGATGGTTTCCACGTAGACTACGCAAACATCCGAATTGCTCATAAAATCAAAGGTGACAAGCTTGTTTTGGTGACGGATGCCACAGCTCCAGCAGGTGCTAACATTGATCACTTTATTTTTGTCGGTAAGAAAGTATATTACCGAGATGGTAAGTGTGTTGATGAAAACGGCACACTAGGCGGCTCAGCTTTGACAATGATAGAAGCAGTTCAGAATTCAGTTGAGCACGCGGGGATCGCTTTAGACGAAGCTCTACGAATGGCCACGTTATACCCAGCAACTGCAATTGGTGTTGAGGATCGCCTTGGCCGAGTTCGAAAAGGGATGGTTGCAAACCTAACCATTTTCGATCGTGACTTCAAAGTAAAAGCGACGGTTGTTAACGGACAATACGAGCAAAATTAAGCATGAATGGCGGACAGATTGGTAATGTAGATTTAGTAAAACAGCTTAACAGCGCTGCGGTATATAGGCTGATTGATCAGCAAGGTCCTATCTCCCGTATTCAAGTCGCAGATGTGAGCCAGCTCGCACCTGCTAGTGTTACCAAAATAACCCGCCAACTTTTAGAGCGCGGCCTTATTAAAGAGGTCGCCCAGCAAGCTTCAACTGGTGGTCGTCGTGCAATCTCTCTGACCACCGAAGTCAAACCCTTCCACTCTATTGCGGTTCGTTTAGGTCGAGATTACGTACAATTTTGTTTGTACGATTTAGGTGGCACTGCACTTGCGGAAGATCAGCACGAACTGCATTACACCAACCAAGCTGACTTGATCGCTGGGCTTATCGATTTACTTAAAGACTTCGTAAACCGTTGCGAAGACAAAATTGATCAGCTCATCGCAATTGGTATTACGCTACCGGGCCTTGTTAACCCAACAACAGGCGTAGTTGAGTACATGCCGAATACCGATATCGATAATCTAGCGTTGGGTGAAATTGTTGGAGAGAAGTTTAATACCGCATGCTTTGTTGGGAATGACGTACGTGGCATGGCGTTAGCGGAGCACTACTTTGGGGCAAGCCAAGACTGTCAGGACTCCATTTTAGTTAGCGTTCACCGCGGTACTGGCGCAGGTATTATCGTTAACGGCCAGGTTTTTCTTGGCTTTAACCGCAACGTCGGTGAAATTGGTCATATCCAAATCGATCCGCTTGGTGAACAGTGCCAATGTGGGAACTTTGGTTGCTTAGAAACCGTAGCAGCGAACCCAGCCATTATCCAACGAGTAAAACAACTGATTGCTCAAGGCTATGAGTCAAGCTTGACTGACCTTGAAAACATCACGATTGAAGCAGTGTGTCAGCATGCAATGGATGGTGACGAACTTGCAAAGCAGAGTTTAGTGCGAGTGGGTAACCAGTTAGGTAAAGCAATTGCAATTACCGTTAACTTGTTTAACCCTCAGAAAATTGTCATTGCGGGCGACATTACTGCCGCACAAGACATAGTCTTCCCTGCAATTCAACGCAATGTCGAAAATCAATCTCTCAAAACTTTCCATAACGACCTTCCTATCGTGGCTTCACACATTGATAAGCAGCCAACGATGGGCGCATTTGCGATGATTAAACGCGCAATGCTAAACGGAGTTTTGTTACAAAAGTTACTTGAAGACTAAGTTTATACAACTAATTGAGTTACAATCTCGGGCTGTGTTTTCACAGCCCGTTTTTGTATATCAGGAATACAGCTCAACAGTATGGAAATTATTCTAATTACAACAGCTTTTTTAGCTGGCTTTATTGCGCTTAAATGTAGCCTCCCTCCCCTCGTTGGTTTTCTACTGGCAGGATTTGGTTTGCATGCATTTGGCTATCAAAGCAATGACGTTATCGTCACTCTTGCAGATCTTGGTGTCACTCTTCTTCTATTCACGATCGGACTCAAGCTTGATGTCAAAACGCTACTGTCCAAAGAAATATGGGGAGGAGCGACCGCCCACAACATACTGTCTACCGCTTTTTTTGCACTAGCGCTATCAGGTTTAAAACTACTGGGCTTAACTTCGCTCGCCAGTATGGATAGCGGTCAAATCCTACTTTTAGCGTTTGCACTATCGTTCTCCAGTACCGTTTTTGCCGTAAAAGCATTGCAAGAAAAAGGGGAAATGAACGCCACCTACGGCACACTCGCGATCGGTATCTTGGTTATGCAAGATATTTTTGCCGTGGTATTCCTGACTGCTTCAACCGGAAAAGTCCCAGAATGGTATGCCATTGGTTTGTTCGCATTGCCTTTCCTTCGTCCACTATTCTATAAGCTGTTAGATAAAGTTGGCCACGGCGAAATGCTGGTGCTGTTCGGTATTTTCTTCGCGCTTGTTGTTGGGGCAGGGCTATTCGAACTGGTCGGTATGAAACCAGACTTGGGCGCGCTGATTTTAGGCATGTTGCTCGCAGGCCACCCTAAAGCTTCAGAGCTATCAAAATCGCTATTCAATATGAAGGAGCTGTTCTTAGTCTGCTTCTTTTTAAACATTGGCTTGTCCGCTTCATTGAGCGTCAATGGCGTCGTACTCGCCCTACTATTTATCTTACTGCTGCCTATAAAAGGGCTCTTGTACTTCGTCACGATTAATCACTTTAAGTTTCGAGTACGTACCTCTTTGCTCGCCTCTTTATCGCTGTTCAACTACAGTGAGTTTGGCCTTATAGTCGCAGGGTTGGCCTATAAAATGGGCTGGATGCCAAGCGATATGCTCGCTGCGATTGCGGTTGCGGTGTCTGTGTCCTTTATTATTTCTGCGCCACTTAACCGCCTTAGCCACAAAATTTATCAACACTCCGGCAAGTGGCTGCAAGAGACAGCCGCAGAAAAGCTTAACCAGCGTGACCAACTCATTAACCCTGGGCATGCCCAGGTATTGATCTTAGGCATGGGGCGCATCGGGACTGGGGCCTATGATGAATTACGTGCGCGCTATGGCAAAATTTCACTAGGCATAGAAATTCGTGAAGATGCAGCACATCAGCACCGTTCAGAGGGAAGAAACGTGATCGCTGGCGATGCCACAGACCCAGATTTTTGGGAACGAATTTTAGATACAGGTCATGTCAAACTGGTGCTGCTTGCCATGCCTCATCATCAAGGTAACCAAACCGCACTTGAGCAGCTTAAACGCAGAAAATATAAAGGGCAAATAGCTGCTATCGCCGAGTACCCAGATCAGTTGGAAGGTTTGCTGGAAAGCGGAGTTGACGCCGCATTCAATATATACAGTGAAGCAGGTAGCGGTTTTGCTCGACATGTGTGTAAACAACTTGAACCTCAGTTCACACCAATAAAATAAGCAACCATACTAATATTTTTTAAAAGCCTTTCTATCAATAGAAAGGCTTTTTTGTATGGTTTTTATACCAAACCTTGATTCCATTCACCAAACCAGCCATTAAATTAAATAATATTTACACAACAAGGCTTTTTATCATTTTTATAATCACAAAACGTTGCTTTTTTTACTAGTAGTGGCAAATTGAAGCCATACCGATTAGAAATTATTTAGTTTAGTAAGGATGTAGTATGTGTTCAGTATTTGGCATTTTAGACATTAAAAGCGATGCAGCCGCATTGCGCCCTATCGCATTAGAAATGTCGAAAAAACTTCGTCATCGTGGCCCTGACTGGTCTGGGATTTACTCTTCAGAGCGCGCTATTTTAGCGCATGAGCGCTTGGCGATTGTTGGTCTAAATAGTGGTGCACAACCGCTATACAGCCCTGATAAAAAGCTCATCCTTGCAGTCAATGGTGAAATCTACAACCATAAAGAAATTCGTGCTCGTTACGAAGGAAAATACGAGTTTCAAACCGATTCAGACTGTGAAGTCATTCTTGCACTGTACCAAGATATGGGTGCAGATCTCCTTGAAGAACTAAACGGTATTTTCGCTTTTGTTCTGTACGATGAAGAAAAAGACGAATACTTAGTCGGTCGCGACCACATTGGCATTATCCCTCTTTATCAAGGTCATGATGAGCATGGCAACTACTATGTTGCATCAGAGATGAAGGCACTTGTTCCAGTATGTAAAACAGTGAGCGAGTTCCCTCCTGGTAGCTACTACAGCTCAAAAGATGCCGAGCCAACGCGTTACTATGTTCGTGACTGGAACGAATACGCTGCAGTTCAAGGTAACACCACCAGCAAAGAAGAACTGACTGAAGCGCTAGAAGCGGCTGTTAAACGCCAACTAATGACTGACGTGCCTTACGGTGTACTTCTTTCAGGTGGTCTAGATTCTTCTATTACATCTGCGGTAGCAAAACGCTTTGCAGCGATGCGAATTGAAGACGATGAAAAGTCAGAAGCTTGGTGGCCACAACTGCACTCTTTTGCTGTGGGTCTAGAAGGTGCACCAGATTTAAAAGCAGCTCGCGAAGTTGCCGACCAAATCGGTACCGTTCACCATGAAATGACTTATACAATTCAAGAAGGTCTCGACGCGATTCGCGACGTGATTTACCACATCGAAACGTACGATGTGACCACCATCCGCGCATCCACACCTATGTTCTTAATGGGTCGCAAGATCAAAGCGATGGGCATTAAGATGGTACTTTCTGGTGAAGGTGCAGATGAGATCTTTGGTGGTTACCTATATTTCCACAAAGCACCAAACGCGAAAGAGTTCCACGAAGAAACAGTACGTAAGCTGCTTGCTCTGAACATGTTTGACTGCGCGCGCGCAAACAAATCGCTAGCGGCATGGGGGGTTGAAGGCCGAGTACCGTTCCTTGATAAAGAGTTTATTGATGTTGCAATGCGCCTAAACCCAGCAGATAAGATGTGTGGCAACGGCAAAATGGAAAAACACATTCTACGCGAGTGTTTTGAGCATTACTTGCCAGAGTCGATCGCATGGCGTCAAAAAGAGCAGTTCTCTGATGGCGTAGGTTACAGCTGGATTGATACGTTGAAAGAAGTCGCAGAGCAAAAAGTGACGGATCAGCAGATGGAAACGGCTCAATACCGCTTCCCATACAACACGCCAACCACCAAAGAAGGTTACGTGTACCGAGAAATCTTTGAAGAGCTGTTCCCACTACCTTCAGCGGCTGAGTGTGTGCCAGGTGGTCCTTCAGTAGCTTGTTCATCAGCGAAAGCGATTGAATGGGATGAGTCATTCCAAAACTGTGTAGACCCGTCAGGTCGTGCGGTGCAAACCGTCCATAACGACGCTTACTAAGCGACTAAGTAGGGTATCATGCCCTACTCCTAATCGGTAACCATCGTTGTTTTGCTAAGCTCGCTAAACAGCGTCCCACTGCTGGTGATTACCAGCAAGATTAAAAAAGAGGTGCCAAAGCACCTCTTTTTTTGTTTGTACACATTAGCTATTTCAAGTCTAAATCGCTGTTATCAATACTGACAGGCACTCGTTTAGTGATCATCTGCACTAACATGATTGAGCGTTTCTCACCATCTTGCTCTTGGAAGATAGCATCTATACCTGCAAACTGACCGCTCTTAACTCGGATTTGATCACCTGGTTTTGGCATACACTCAGAAGCGGTATTTTCATTACAGCATTTTTCTAGCTGCATCAATTCAAAGACTAAGTCACCTTGGACTTCTTTCGGTTGAGCACCAAAACGCACAAAATCAACAACCCCTCTAGTGGAGCGGACTGAGGTGAAGTTAGGTCCCTGTTCATAATCAAAGTACGCAAACACATAACAAGGAAACAGCGGCTCTTCGACTTTTTGTCTTTTCCCGCGCAAAATCTTCTCAACTTCTACAGTTGGATAAAAGCACTCTACACCTTGGTTTTCAAGGTGCTGTTTCGCCCTAACCTGCTCCCCACGTTTACAATAAAGTAGATACCAACGTTTCATCTTTTTTACTAGCCAATTCTATTTTGTTTTTATCCTAGCATTAAGCCAAAGTTGAGTCATTGACATTCAGTTTATCTATAAAAGTATGATTATACATCGCTCGCATTAACGGTATCTTTTCAAGAACTTACGAGAAGAAGTCCATAGACAAAAATGGAAATTAAGTTTGTAACACAGCCAACACACCATCATATCATCTGCAAATTCACCCAAAAACAGTCACTTAACAAACAACTTTAGTCGTAATGCAAAATTTTATTGTTTGTCACTCATTAAATTGCAATGTATACGTAGAAGTCGTTAAAAAATGTAATAACTATTATTAGAAGAGCTTATGTCAAACCAACATCAATATTTCGGCCATCCTCGTGGCTTGTTCTTATTGTTCGGTACTGAACTGTGGGAACGCTTTTCTTACTACGCAATGCGCGCCATTCTAGTACTTTACCTTACAGATACAACGATGAATGGCGGCCTTGGCTGGTCAACCAAAGACGCACTAGACCTATACGGTATTTATACTGGTCTTGTGTATATCACACCTCTCATCGGAGGTTACTTAGCGGATAACTATCTAGGTCAACGCCGTTCAATTTTGCTTGGTGGCGCGTTAATGGCTATCGGCCAGTTTACACTCGCACTTCCTGCTGACGCTCTGGGTATTGGTTCGCTACACAGTTTCTATTTAGGTCTTGGTCTGCTTATCACTGGTAACGGCCTCTTTAAGCCGAATATCTCAACCATGGTTGGCGATTTATATAAAGAGGGTGACAACCGTCGTGACGGCGCATTCACTATCTTTTATATGGGTATCAACTTAGGTGCGTTACTTGCCGGCGTCGTTTCTGGCTCTGTGACAACCTCGTACGGTTGGAAAGCTGGTTTTGTGGCCGCAGGTGTAGGTATGATTATTAGCCTAGTGATGCAAATGGTGCTAGCTCAGTCTTGGCTTGGTGACATCGGTCGCGAGCCCGCAGCAAAACGAGATCTAAGCAACAAAAACTCAACCACGAAGCAACCCTTAACGAAAGAAGAAGTAAACCGACTAAAAGTAATTTTGGTCATGAGCTTATTCACTATCGTCTTCTGGGCTGGCTTTGAGCAGGCCGGTGGCCTGATGAACATCTACACTCAACAATATACTGATCGTATGATTGGTGGCTTTGAAGTACCTGCTGCGTGGTTCCAATCGCTAAACCCATTTTTCATTATTACCCTAGCACCGGTTCTAGCGGTCCTTTGGGTAAAACTGGGTAAACGCGAACCTACGTCGCCAGTGAAATTTGCGATGGCACTATTTTTCTTGGCAATTGGCTTCCTATGTATGGTTGGCGCTGTGCTAGAACAAGGTGGAGACACAACGGTAAAAACATCAATGTTGTGGCTGGTGGGTGCTTTCTTCTTCCACACCTTGGGCGAACTGTGTTTATCTCCAATTGGTCTTTCACTGGTAACCAAGTTAGCACCGCTTCGCTTAGCTTCACTCATGATGGGTGCATGGTTTGGCTGTAATGCGATTGCAAACTACGTTGCGGGCTATGTGGGATCTCACGTAGGAGAGTTGGGCGCAATGGCTATCTTTAGTGGCATTGCAGTCAGCGCTACCGTGAGTGGTGTCATCCTACTTCTGTTCTCGAATACGCTCGTTCGC
The DNA here is from genome assembly GCF_032970445.1 of Vibrio sp. T13N. Classification (NCBI taxonomy): domain Bacteria; kingdom Pseudomonadati; phylum Pseudomonadota; class Gammaproteobacteria; order Vibrionales; family Vibrionaceae; genus Vibrio; species Vibrio sp. T13N. The sequence continues at coordinate 28,614 of NZ_JAWJYE010000011.1, read as the reverse complement.
TGGATGCATGGTGCAGAGAATACTCACAGCACAGCAGAACAAGTCGAAGAGCAGCAAGTACAAGTCGCTTAATCGCTCTACAAAAAAGGGTCGCTTTTGCGACCCTTTTTGTACCTAAAGCTTAGAGTGAACTAACTCAGCCATCATTTCTATATGAAGCTCACTATCGTTCAAACAAGGAATGTAAGTAAAGCTTTCACCACCTGCTTCAAGGAAAATCTCTTTACACTCTTCCGAGATCTCTTCCAACGTTTCTAAACAATCCGAAGAGAATGCTGGTGTCACTACATTGATATTTTTTACCCCTTTTGCAGGAAGTGCCTCTAGGGTTTTATCGGTATAGGGCTGTAACCACTCTTCTCGGCCAAATCGAGACTGATACGTCATACCTATCTGTTGCTCGTTTAACCCTAACGCTTCAGCGAGTAAGCGAGTCGTTTCTTCACAGTGCTGAGGGTAAACATCTCCATTATCAGCGTAACGTTTTGGAATACCGTGATAAGAACATAGCAAGTAGTCTCCCTTACCATACTCTTGCCAATGTTCACGAACTGAATGCGCTAACGCTTCAATGTATTTCGGGTGATTGTAGTAATCCCGAATAAAGCTAAAGCCCGGTATCACGGGCAGGTTTTTAAACGCTTTAGTGATTCCGTCAGAAACCGCTGCCGTTGTTGTGCCCGAGTATTGCGGATACAAAGGTAAAACGATGACTTCCCCTACCCCTTGAGCCAACAGCGCTTCAAAACCTGATTGCAAACTTGGATTTCCATAAGTCATGCCAAGTTCGACTGGCATATCAAGCTTTTGAGCCAACTTTTCTGTTTGACGCTTAGAGTACACCATCAGTGGCGAGCCCTCTTCCATCCAAACTGATTGGTAGAGTTTAGCAACCTTGGGAGCTCGGATTGGAAGGATAACGCCGTGCAATAGCGGACACCAAAGCCATCGAGTCATGTCTACCACTCGGTGATCATGAAGAAACTGACTTAAAAAGCGCTTTACGGCAGGAGCGGTTGGTGCGTCAGGAGTACCCAGGTTCACGAGGAGTACACCCTGTTTATTATTCTCTTTCATAACATCCTATTCATGGTAAACGGCTTAGTTCATATACTTAAATAGCCTCACAGCGCTGCATCGCTGCCACTTGAAGTCATTTAGATATATGTTTACGAGTAAACTAAAAAAAGCGACCACTTGGGTCGCTTTCAATATATCAAAATATTAAATTTTTGACTTCAGCAAATTAAGAGAGTGCTTTCTCGATATCTGCACTAACTTCAGCTACTTGCTTAGTACCATCAAACTTAAGGTACTTAGTGTTGCCTGCTTCAGCTTCTTTACCGTAGTAGTTGATTAGTGGTGCAGTTTGCTCGTGGTAAACACCTAGACGTGCACGTACTGTTTCTTCTTTGTCGTCATCACGAACAACAAGATCTTCACCAGTTACGTCATCTTTACCTTCCACTTTAGGTGGGTTGTAAACAACGTGGTAAGTACGACCAGAAGGAAGGTGAGCACGACGACCTGCCATACGCTCAACAATCACATCATCTGCAACGTCAAATTCGATAACGTAGTCTACATCAACGCCCATTTCTTTTAGGCCGTCAGCTTGAGGAATAGTACGTGGGAAACCATCCAGTAGGAAACCGTTCGCACAGTCTTCTTGAGCGATACGCTCTTTGATAAGGCCAAGGATGATTTCATCAGAAACTAGCTGACCAGCGTCGATAACAGCTTTAGCTTGTTTACCAAGCTCTGTACCTGCTTTGATAGCAGCACGAAGCATATCACCAGTAGAGATTTGTGGAATACCGTATTTTTCCATGATGAAGTTTGCTTGTGTGCCTTTACCTGCACCTGGAGCACCTAGAAGAATGATGCGCATGATTTATCCTCTTTAATATTTAAGATTTATACCGAAGCTCACAATAGCTGGGCTTCTTAGACATCAAACCCGAGAAGCACTCGCAACGATAAGTTTCGGTATAACGTATATAGGCGAGCAAAAATACACGCCTTATTACTCACATTCAAGTCGCAGATTCTATCACAGGTTCGCCGCGCAAAGAGTGTATTAAGACTAAAGAATGTTAACGATACCCTCTTTCACGCCCTATTGATTATTAACTCAACACCTGAGATGCAAAATTTTGCGACAACAAACAAAAAGCTCGCGAAATGCGAGCTTTTTGATGTACTGAGGTTATTACACCTTAGTCAAAAGTTTATTAACAGCTCCTAAGAACTCCGTTGGGTCCTCAATTGAGCCTCGCTCTGCAAGCATTGCTTGACCAAGCAGGACTTCTACCCAACGACCAAATGCCTCTTCATCCGCTTCGTCAGCCATGCGCTTAACCAGCTCGTGCTCAGGGTTTAGCTCAAAGATGTACTTCACTTCTGGCACTGCTTGACCCGCTGCTGCAAGAAGCTTCGCCATTTGAGTGCCCATTTCGTAGTCGTCCGTTACCACAACAGCAGGTGTAGACGCGAGTTTAAAGGTCGTACGAACTTCTTTCACACGATCGCCTAGGTAAGACTTCGTGCGTTCTACAACCGACTTAAACTCTTCTTCAGTTTCTTTCTGCTTCTCTTTTTCTGCTTCATCTTCAAACTGACTTAGATCGAGCCCAGCTTTTGTGATTGACTGGAACTGCTTACCGTCAAACTCAGTTAAGTAGTTCATCAGCCACTCATCAATGCGGTCGTACATCAAGATAACTTCAATGCCTTTCGCTTTGAACTGCTCTAAGTGAGGGCTGTTTTTCGCAGCTGCATAGCTGTCTGCCGTCAAGTAGTAGATCTTATCTTGACCTTCTTTCATGCGCTCAACGTAAGCAGCTAGACCCACGGTTTGCTCCGCAGAATCCACTTCAGTTGAAGCAAAGCGCAATAGGCCTGCAACTTTCTCTTTGTTTGCGAAGTCTTCTGCCGGACCCTCTTTCATCACAAGACCAAACTCTTTCCAGAATGATTGGTATTTCTCTTCATCATTCTTAGCCATGCGCTCTAACATCGTTAGCACACGCTTAGTACAAGCATTACGTAGAGACTGAGTCACTTTGTTATCTTGTAAGATCTCACGCGATACGTTAAGTGGCAGATCATTGGAGTCTATTAAACCTCGTACAAAACGTAGGTAAGACGGCATGAACTGCTCTGCATCGTCCATAATGAACACGCGTTGTACGTACAGTTTCAAGCCTGATTTGTGGTCGCGGTTCATCATATCCCATGGCGCTTTAGATGGGATGTAAAGCAAGCTCGTGTAATCGTTTTTACCTTCTACACGGTTATGGCTCCAAACCAATGGATCGGCAAAGTCATGTGATACGTGCTTGTAGAACTCTTGATACTCTTCATCTGAGATATCCGATTTATTACGCGTCCACAGTGCTTGAGCTTTGTTGATTTGCTCCCACTTCTTCTCATCCGTTTCTTTGCCTTCGTCATCGCGAACAACAGTTTGGATTGAAACTGGGATGCCAATGTGATCCGAGTACTTACTGATCACATCACGTAGACGCCATTCATTTAGGAATTCTTTACCTTCTTCACGCATATGAAGAATGATGTCAGTACCACGCGATTCTTTAGTGATGTTTTCGATGGTGTACTCACCTTCACCGGCTGAGTGCCATTGTACTGCTTCATCAGCGGCTAGGCCCGCAGCACGAGTACGTACGGTGACGGCATCAGCAACGATAAACGCCGAGTAGAAACCAACACCAAACTGACCAATAAGCTGAGAGTCTTTGCTCTGCTCTTCAGACAGTTTCGAGAAAAACTCTGCGGTCCCGGATTTTGCAATCGTACCTAGGTGCTCGATCACATCATCGCGGCTCATACCGATACCGTTATCAGAAATGGTTAAGGTATTTGCGCTTTCATCAAACGACAGTTTCACGCAAAGATCTGCATTACCTTCATATAAGTCTGGGTTAGATAGCGCTTGGAAGCGCAGCTTGTCCGATGCATCTGATGCGTTAGAAATCAGCTCGCGCAAAAAGATCTCTTTATTTGAATAAAGAGAATGGATCATTAAATGCAGTAGTTGTTTTACTTCTGATTGAAAACCACGAGTTTCTTTGTTTTGAGATACGGTTTCGCTCATGTGTGCTCCATAACATCTAAACTAATTGGTTTTTTCATGGAGATAAGTTTGTGACTTTCCCCTTGAAATTACCTTACTGAGATGTCATTTAACATGTGGCTGACAAATGTAAATTCAAGGTCAATATTGCTAAAAACGGTGTTTTTTTAGAAAAATTTAATTATCCTACCAGCCTAAAAGCATCTAAAATGTCGTGCGCACTCCATGCGCCTCGGTAGTTTTGTGACATAAATCACTATAATTACAACATCATCCATCTAAGAAGAACTAAATGACTAACATCGGCACCAAATTTCTACTTGCTCAAAGGTTCACCTTTGATCCAAATAGTAATTCGCTCGCTGACCAACAAAACGGCAACGACGTTGTACGATTAGGAAGCAACGAAAGCCGTATACTTCTGATGTTGGCAGAGAGACCAAACGAAGTTTTAACCCGTAACGAGCTTCACGAGTTTGTTTGGCGTGAGCAAGGTTTTGAGGTGGATGACTCAAGCCTGACTCAAGCGATCTCTACTCTGCGTAAGATGTTGAAGGACTCAACAAAATCTCCAGAGTTTGTTAAAACGGTTCCTAAACGCGGTTATCAACTCATTTGTTCAGTGGAACGCTTAAGCCCATTATCTGCTGACTCTAATACTGACGTTGAAGAAGCCACTTCTGAAAATGAAGCGCACGCTGCGGAAATAGAAACAAGTGACGCGTCGTCAACAGAAGCGGCGGCAGACACCACGACTGAAGTAGAGCCTCAAGTAGAACTACCTAAGGCACAGCCAAAACCAGCAGCTAACACTAATAACTGGCTGCCGCGTATGATCGTTCTTTTGTCTCTACTGCTTCCTATTTGTGTATTGCTATTCACCAATCCTGCAGAATCCCAATTCCGTCAGATTGGTGAGTATCAAAATGTACCTGTGATGACGCCAGTGAACCACCCGCAAATCAATAGTTGGTTGCCGTCCATTGAGCAGTGCATTGAACGCTACGTAAAATACCATGCAGAAGATTCAATGCCGGTAGAAGTGATTGCTACAGGTGGCCAGAACAATCAGCTGATTCTGAACTACATTCATGACAGTCAACATTCATATGAGAACGTGACATTGCGTATTTTCGCTGGTCAAAATGACCCAACCGATATCTGTAAATAAGGAGGCCAGAATGAAGATAAAATTAGCATCTGCGGTTTTGGCCGTATCCGTTCTTTTCAGTGGTTGGTTATATTGGGGTAGCGACCTAAAAGTGGAACAGGTCCTCACTGCCAATGAGTGGCAGTCAACCATGGTGACGGTCATTACAGACAGCTTGCCTGACGATCCTGTCGGCCCACTGCGTCGTGTTAATGTTGAATCAAATGTGAAATATCTCCCTAATGGAGACTATATTCGCGTAGCAAATATCAAACTATTCGCTCAAGGTTCAACGGCAGAATCCACGATTAATATCTCGGAAAAAGGGCGCTGGGAAGTCAGTGACAACTATTTGTTGGTTTCGCCTTCTGAGTTTAAAGATATTTCATCTTCTCAATCAAAAGACTTCTCCGAAGCACAGCTACGTTTGATCACTCAAATCTTTAAGCTTGATGCCGAGCAAAGTCGCCGTATTGATGTCGTGAACGAAAAAACGCTATTGCTCACTAGCTTGAACCACGGTTCTTCGGTGCTGTTTAAAAACTAACTTTGATTTGATGATAAGGGGGCAAGACGCCCCCTTTATTTTGCTTATGGATTGGCTAGATACCCTCACCCTCTTTTTCGGCTCACTTATCGCCAATACTCTGGCTTCGCTTTCTGGCGGCGGTGCAGGCTTACTTCAATTCCCTTTGCTCATCTTTCTCGGCTTGCCATTCTCGGTTGCACTGGGGACACATAAAGTGGCTTCCGTCGCTTTAGGTTTAGGGGCAGCAAGCACACACTTAAAAGCAGGCACAATTAAATGGAAGATAGCACTCTACCTTATAGTCTCTGGCAGCATTGGCGTAGTCTTAGGGGCGAACCTAATTGTCCAAATACCTGATGGTATGGCGGAAAAAATGCTAGGGAGCATGATTCTCGCGCTCGGCATCTATTCACGATTTAAGAAATCGTTAGGCCAAGAAGAAATAATACGTAACCGTCACCCAATCGGTTGGGTCATCGGCGGTGTCGGACTAATGCTCATCGGTATCATCAACGGGTCGCTGACCGCAGGTTCTGGTTTACTCGTGACACTATTTTTAGTTCGCTGGTTTGGGTATAACTATAAACAAGCCGTTGCTTACACCATGATTTGCGTCGGGTTGTTTTGGAATGGCATTGGAGGCATTGCCGTCGTCCAAGCTGGCGCTCCGATACATTGGGCTTGGTTGCCTGTTTTATTGTTAAGCTCATTTCTAGGCGGCAGTTTAGGCGCATGGGCCGCGACTCGATACAGCAACCGAGTGATTAAAATTGCATTCGAAATTCTCACGTTTGCCGTGGGTATCAAGTTGCTAGTTTAAACCGATTAAAAGGAAAGTTTCATGGATAAAGCAATCATTGATATTTATTACTGCCGCCAGTGCAACTGGATGTTGCGTTCAACTTGGCTATCGCAAGAACTACTGCATACTTTTAGCGAAGAAATAGAAACGATCAGCTTACACCCAGATACGGGTGGTCGCTTCGAAATTTTCTGCAATGGCCAGCAAATTTGGGAACGGAAAAAAGACAGCGGCTTTCCTGAAGCAAAGGTGCTAAAACAGCGCGTAAGAGACATTATCGACCCAGAACGCGATTTAGGACATTCAGACACAAAATAGGGAGCAATTCGCTCCCTATATTTTTACTTAGTAAAACCGTTAAATCATGGTTTGTGCTAATACTTCGCCTTCTGGCGTTTTTACCGTTAGCGTATTGTCTTCTAAAGTACCAAAGCTTCTTGGTAAACCATTACGTGGAAATGTCATCGAGCCTGGGTTAAAAATAATGACCCCATCTTGCATCTCTGCGACAGGAACATGCGTATGACCGTGGGCGATGATATCACCTTCACGCAGTGGCGGCCGTTTTTCAGAGTTGTACAAGTGACCATGAGTCAAAAAGATTCTCTTACCAGATTCAAGTAGCACCCACGAGTAATCCATCATCATTGGAAACTTCAATAGCATTTGGTCCACTTCACTATCGCAGTTACCACGCACAGAAATAATTTGATCACTGTATTGGTTCAGTAGCTCCGCCACCTGCGGTGGGTTGTAACCTTCTGGAATCGGGTTTCTTGGCCCGTGGTTTAGCGTATCCCCCAACAAAATCAGGTGCTCCGCACCAGAGGCTAAAAATAGCTCAATAGTTTCTTTAGTTGCTGGCAAAGAGCCATGCAGATCTGAGGCAAAAAATAGTTTCACGACATCGTCTCCTCACAAAGTACGAGGTCATTCTACGGCATTTTTATGACAGCTCAACCAACGACTACTGATAACGCAATGATTCAATGACCATAGGCAAAATATAGAACCATGCGGCATACGCAGTTCCAACCAACACCAGTATCCAAAACACCATCGACATAAATTTTGACTTAGCTAGGTGGTGCAGCGGGTCTGGCTCTCCGCATCCTGGACATGCGTGAGCGCGCTTTGAGATTTGTTTCTCACACACAGGGCAAGAGACTAAAGGCATGATACAAATTCCTCGACAATAGACTTAGGGCGCAAAGAATAATGGTGAATTAACACATATGCAACCTAACATATATTAAATATTTTAGTTCTTTGTAACAGTCGCTGACTTGAGAAAAAATGCGTTGATTTTTCATTTATATCAACCTATTACACTTCTTCTCGCACCATGCCATTGATGACAATATTGTTATAACTCACCATGCCAATGACCTCCCCATCTTCAATGACAGGAGCTCGGCTAATGCCAAATCGTTCAAATAGGCGCGCACAATATTTCACATTCATATCAGGGTCGACACACAAAGCGGGCTTGGTCATGATCTCATAAATATTCGTGCGCTGTGGAGAGCGATTATTCGCCAGCACCTTTTTGGCGATATCATTCATCAAGACGATGCCATATTCATCGTTGTCATCTCGCTTTTTCACCACCAGCGCTTTGACTTGGTATTTTTTAGCCAACGTTATGCCTTCATAAACTGTCATTAGCCCATCAACCATGACATAAGTAGCCGCCATTACATCTCGAACTCTAATTATCGTTTGACTGCTCATAACTCATCCTCGACCACTTTGGTCAACGTCTCTACTTGATGCGCGACACCGACTGCATCCTCAATATCGATCTGAATAGCAATGCCCTGCCCCGACTCTCGGTCGAACTCACCAACTTCATTGATGGTTTCTAATATGTGTCGAGAAAGGTGCTCCTCAACGACAAACAGCAGCACATCTTTTTGTACTTCCAGCGTTAAGCCAAAAAACGTTCGCTTTTGATTTAAGCCTTGTCCACGAGCGTTATTAATCACCGTCGCACCAGTCGCGCCAGCTTCGCGAGCAGCGTCCAGTACCTTGTCTGTTTTGCTGTCTTCAACAAACGCAAGTATCAATTTAAAGCGCATTTTCTTCGTCCTCCGAGACATCTTTATTCAGCCATTGGGTTATTTGCGCATAGCCCATCACAGAGATCATAGGAAACAGACTGGCAAAAGCGATCAAGCCAAAGCCATCAATCATTGGGTTTCTTCCTGGGACGGTAGAAGCAAGCCCCAGCCCTAGTGCGGTTACAAGCGGAACAGTGACAGTAGAAGTCGTGACGCCTCCAGAATCGTAGGCGAGTGGAACAATAAGCTTTGGCGCATAAAACGTTTGAATCACAACCACGATGTAACCCGCAATGATGTAATAGTGAATAGGGTCACCGACAACAATCCGATAGCTCCCTAGCGCGATGCCAATGGCCACCCCAAATGCAACGGCCACGCGTAAACCGTTAATACTGATACTGCCACCAGAAACTTGGTTTGCTTTTATCGCTACAGCGATTAGAGAAGGCTCAGCAATCGTGGTACTAAAACCGATAAAAAAGGCGAAGGTATACACCCAATAGTAGTCGACCCACACTAAGGCTTTTCCCACAGAGACTTTAAACTCTTGTAAAAATTCCGGCGCCGTCAGTTGCACGGCCATGGTCTCTCCGAGCGGAAACAGAGCCATTTCTAATCCGAGCAAAAAAAGAGCGAGCCCAAGAATCACATAAACAAACCCAAGCAAAACCTTCTTAAGGTTGTTAACTGGACGCCTTAACACCGCTAACTGAAAACCAAAAATAATGCTGGCGATGGGAATGACATCTCGAACGGTCGATAATAAAGTGTCTAGGAAATGTTCAATTGAAATCATGTTACGACCATTCCGTAAACCATCACAAACATCATCGGTAGCAGCGAGGCAAAAGCGATCAAACCAAAACCATCCACCATGGGGTTGCGCCCTTTAATCACCGATGCTAAACCAACCCCTAGAGCAGTGACCAAAGGCACGGTGATAGTCGACGTCGTCACACCTCCAGAATCATAAGCAACGCCAATAATGGCTTCAGGTGCAAACCACGTCAGGACTACAACGCCGACGTAGCCGCCGATGATCATGTAATGAATTGGCCACCCTTTTAAGATGCGCAGAACGCCAATAACGATGGCGATCCCCACAGAAAGTGCCACCGTTACTCGTAGCCCTTGTCCATAATCCTTCATGGATTGCTCTGAGTTTGTGATCATCCCGCCTTCTGCCGCAACTTCTGATGCTTCTTCTGCTACGGCCGTTAATGCAGGCTCGGCGATCGTGGTGCCAAAGCCTAAACAAAACGCAAAAACTAACAACCAGAACACGCTGCCTTTTTTTGCAAAGGCTTGAGCCATACTCTCTCCGATAGGAAAAAGACCAAGCTCTAGACCAAAAATAAAAAACGTTAACCCTAAAACCACAAGCAATAAGCCAAAAAGAATGGAGATGAGATTAGGAAGTGGCTCTTGCAAAACAACTAATTGAAAAAAAGTGATAACAACAACGATGGGTAGCAGATCACGAGCACTATTAAGGAGCGCTCGAAAAAGAGCAACAAATGCTTCCATACCTATCCTCCTTGATGGTGCAAACTGATTACGCTTGTTCCGGTAGCGATGTTTCTAGTCTGGCATAGATTTAGTTCTCCTACCGTGAACGAATTAGCGCCATGCATAACATTTAGTTACATTTTTTCAATATGTGAAGTCAGTAGCCTCGCTACAGGCTTGCCACTATCCTAGAAATAATAGTGTTGAGATGATCAAGCTCAGCACAAAACGACTATAATGTTCTAATACGTGTACATTCAAAGAGATAACATGAAGATATTACTCACAGGTGGCACCGGGTTTATTGGTTCGGAGTTGCTCAAGCTGCTATCCACTCACCAAGTTCTGCTACTTACACGCTCTCCGGAGCAAGCAAAACAACGCCTCCAACACGCTGATTTGGGTAATATCGAATACCTTGACTCGCTTGAGTCATTCGCCGACCTCAATCACATTGATGCCATAATTAATCTTGCGGGTGAGCCTATCGCAGATAAAAGATGGACCAGCGAGCAGAAAGAAAAAATCTGTAAAAGTCGCTGGAAAATTACCGAACAAATCGTTGAGCTGATCCACGCCAGCACAGAACCTCCCGCTGTTTTTATTAGTGGCTCGGCCGTTGGTTACTATGGCGATCAACAAGACCACCCGTTTGATGAGTGCCTGCATGTTAATAGTGAAGACTTTCCTCACGAGGTTTGTGCAAAGTGGGAGCAAATAGCCAAACGCGCAGAGTCTGAACAAACACGTGTTTGTCTATTGCGAACTGGCGTAGTACTCGGCCTTAATGGCGGGGCTTTGGCGAAAATGCTCTTACCTTACAAACTTGGCGTAGGCGGCCCGCTCGGGAACGGTAACCAGTACATGCCTTGGATTCACATTCTGGATATGGTCCGCGCCATCATGTACTTGCTTGAAACACCACATGCCCACGGTGCGTTCAATATGTGCGCACCTCACCCTGTGACTAACCGTATCTTTAGCGGCACGTTGGCAAAAACGCTCAAACGACCACATATCTTGTTCACGCCTAAATGGGCAATGGAACTCCTAATGGGTGAATCTTCCTGCTTATTGTTCGATAGCATGAGAGCCAAACCCAAAAAGCTCACCGAACTTGGCTTCAAATTTAGCTACTCCAGAATAGAGCCAGCACTCAAGCACTTGCTTCATGACCGGAGCTGATGAATGATGACCTCATTCAATGTTTCTTGAGGCTTAATTTATGAAAAAGTCGATTCTTATTACGGGTTGCTCAACCGGTATCGGTTACGTGTGCGCTCACGCCCTGCAAAACGAGGGATTTCATGTCATAGCATCTTGTAGGAAAGAGCAAGATGTCCAACGTCTAATTAATGAAGGGCTAACCTGCATCAAGCTAGACCTAAACAGCCCTGAAAGTATTTCTTCGGGCGTAAAGCAAGCATTAGAGCTAGCAGAAGGTAAGCTTTATGCCGTGTTCAATAATGGTGCCTATGGCCAGCCCGGTGCATTGGAAGACTTGCCCACCGAGGCTCTTCAAGCTCAATTTCAGACCAACTTTTTTGGTTGGCACCAGTTAGTCAGAGAAGTGCTTCCTCACATGCGCATACAAAGCGAAGGACGGATAATACAAAACAGTTCTGTTCTTGGCTTTGCTGCAATGAAGTACCGCGGCGCCTACAATGCGTCAAAGTTTGCCCTAGAAGGCTGGACTGACACACTACGGCTAGAGCTTGCGGATACGAATATCAAAGTGGCATTGATAGAACCTGGGCCTATCGAAACTCAATTTAGAAATAATGCATTAAAAGCCTTCGAGAAGTGGATTGATATTGAATCCAGCCCTCACCGCCTCGCCTATGAAGGACAAAGAGAGCGACTCAACAAAGACAAATCTAATAATCGATTTGTTTTACCTGCAGAGTCCTGCGTCGCACCTGTTCTTCATGCATTAACTAGCGCTTCACCTAAAATTCGCTATCGAATTACTACGCCGACTAAATTATTCGCAATCTTGAAAAGGTTATTACCAACCCGTGTGCTTGATAAAATTTTGCGACAGGCTGCATAAAAAAGTTTTGTCGAAATGTAATTTCACCGTAACAATGTGATGTCATTATGAACATGTAGGTTAAAAAAACCTCAACCAAACGAATCAATTTCTACGCAATTCAGCGGGGATTCTTTCGCCTAAAGTGATTGAGTTGCTTAGATTTGGTATCGCCACCCATTACGTTTTGTAGCAATGTTTTTACTACTGCGAGGCAACAATGACATTGAATCAGCTTAACTGGCTTAGTGTGGGTGTAGTGTTGACCATGTTCATCCTATTTTGATACCGCACTAACAAATAGCATTAGAACTGCGCTGCTTCGGCAGCGTTTTCTTTTTGCCTTACACCTATTCAGCAGTAACACTATTCTCTTACCGCATCCTTTCACAAAATAGAATGATTCATTATTGATGACGATTAGCAACCATCGCTTGAATTTCCCTTAAATCAACTCCATATCTATTATCAACGACAAGACACAAAGCAAGGATACTCTGATGCAATCCCCATTTATCGTTGAGATAACAGAACAGAACTTTCGCGAAACTCTTGAAGGATCAATGAACACGCCCGTTCTGATCCACTTTTGGGCCAATGCTCAACCAGAAAGCGCACAGATACTCCCTGAGTTGCAATCTCTTGCTCAACAGTACAACGGTGCATTTACGCTTGCTTTATTAAATTGTGAAGATCAGCCGGCTTTAGCGTCTCAATTTGGTGTGCAAGTATTGCCAACTATCGCGCTGTTTATAAATGGTCAAGCCGTCGATGGATTGGGTGGCCCTCAGCCAATTGATGCCATTGCAACCATGCTACAAAAGCATTTGCCAAGCCCAGATGAACAGCTATTAAAGCAAGTCAGTGAACTTCTTCAGCAAGGTGAACATGCTCAGGCTTTAAGCATCATCCACACTTTGCCGCCAGAACTGCAAGAGCGTGGCGATGTGAAACTCGCGATGGCTGATTGTTTATTAGAAACCAAACAATTTGATGTCGCCCAAGAGCTACTGAACGCTATCCCTCTTGAGTATCAAGATAACTACTACAAGAGTCTAATAGCCAAGCTCGAGCTGCATTTGCAGGCTGCAGATAGCCCTGAGTTACAACGACTAGAACAAGCATACGCAGCAGACATGGCAAACTTCGAACTTGCTTGTGAATTGGCGGTACAGTACAACCAAGTGGGTCGTGATGAAGAAGCGCTGGAACTGCTGTGGAATATTCTTAAAAAAGACTTGGGCGCCCAAGACGGTGAAGTGAAGAAGACTTTTATGGATATTCTCAGCGCGCTAGGTCAAGGCAACGCATTAGCAAGCAAATATCGCCGTCAGCTGTATTCGATTCTGTACTAACTCGCTGAAAAGCGAAACTTCAACTAAAGGCCGGATATTCCGGCCTTTGTTATATAAAAAACCAATAACCTCTTAAGGTTCTCAGAACTTCAATTGTCTATTGTCTATAAATAGGTAAAAATGAATCGGACATTATGCACTTAAGGGAATAACTCATGCCAATTGATTCACTGATTACCATCGGTATTTTCGTCGTTCTTGCTGTAGTTATCTTATCTTCAGCCATTAAGACGGTGCCACAAGGAAATAACTGGACAGTCGAACGCTTCGGACGCTACACCCATACGCTAAAACCCGGCTTAAACTTGATCATCCCATTTGTTGATAAGATAGGGCAAAAAGTCAACATGATGGAGCGCGTTCTTGATATTCCAGCGCAAGAAGTTATTTCAAAAGACAACGCTAACGTAGTTATTGATGCCGTCGGATTTGTTCAAGTCATCGATGCTGCCAAAGCCGCTTATGAAGTCAACGATTTGGAACATGCCATTAGAAATTTAACTCTCACCAATATCCGCACCGTTTTAGGCTCAATGGAGTTGGACGAAATGCTGAGTCAGCGTGACATGATCAACTCCAAGCTGCTGGCAATTGTTGACCAAGCCACCAACCCATGGGGTGTAAAAGTCACACGAATTGAAATAAAAGATGTACAGCCACCATCCGATCTAACGGCGGCGATGAATGCTCAAATGAAAGCCGAGCGAAATAAACGTGCGGAGATTCTCGAAGCAGAAGGGGTACGCCAAGCTGAAATTTTAAAGGCTGAAGGTCATAAGCAATCGGAGATATTAAAAGCTGAGGGCGAAAAGCAGTCTGCTATTCTCCATGCTGAAGCTCGTGAACGCGCCGCACAAGCAGAAGCAAAAGCGACTTATATGGTTTCTGAAGCGATTGCCAAAGGCGATATGCAAGCCGTCAATTACTTCATTGCTCAGGGCTATACCGAAGCGATCAAAAGCATTGGTCAAGCTGAAAACGGCAAAATCATTATGCTTCCATTAGAAGCGACCGGACTAATGGGCTCGGTTGCAGGGATAGCAGAGATGTTTAAACAACAAGATAAAGAATAACTTATGGACTTTTTCAGTTTGCTGGAAGGCGTCTCTTTCTGGCATTGGCTAGCCTTCGGTTTTGCACTTCTAGCGGTAGAACTACTTGGGACTGCGGGATATTTTCTCTGGCTCGGAGTTTCTGCACTTATCGTTGGGGCACTAATGACTGTTTTACCAATGAGCTGGCAATTACAATGGCTTTGCTTTGCAAGTTTCAGCTTAATCACCACTTGGTTATGGTGGCGACGACAATGGTCTAAAGACAAGAAAGAAGACCAAGAAAGAGATCTGAACCAAAAGTATAAGCAGTTAATCGGACGCACACTTACCATTGAAGAGGACTTTTCTGTTGGGCTCAATCGTATCAAGGTTGCCGATACCACGTGGTCGGCACAGTCGGATCAAGCACTTCCAGCAGGAACGCGCGTTAAAATAAAAGATATCGATGGTATTATTTTAATCATTGAGCCTGATTCTAAGTAATTTATGCCAAAGTAATGGGGCAAACTATGCTCCATTACTTTAATCTAAACAACCGCTTTCATTTCATTGATTTAATTAAAATCGAACAAAAAATAAGTAGCAGCAATATTATTAATATCCTACCCTATCCTTCCAATAATTTAATTATTCATCATACGATAATCAATAAGATAGAAATATATCGATATAAATTATCTTTATAAATTTATTTTAAAAAATAAAACTTTATTGAATTATTTTTTGATCTTTTTGCCCCCCCATACATACTTAACGCATAAGCATTTAAGTTGAATGCTTTTTATTTGGTAAGTAAGAGGATGTACTATGAAGAAACTTCTCTTTTTAATGTTATGCGGTATCTTTTCTTTTTCTTCCTTTGCCTACACCAACGGAAATGGTGGTACAACTAATTTAGGACCGATAGTCGAATGTAAATTGCCAAGTGGTGATGTCACTAATATTCCAAGTGAAATGTGTCGATTTAGAGGCGGAGAATGGAACTAATATAGAAGTCAGTAGTTAGTTCAATATTAAGAAACTATTGATACCTTACTTTTCAGTAAAGTCATTATTTATCCAAGCAAGTAGATATTCAATGTCTACATTAAGGTGATGATTATGAAATTTTTAGCTGGTCTATTGTTAGCATGTTTTGCCCTAGCTCCATTAACTACTCATGCTAATGGTGCTTCAGGTGGTCGTACGCTAGCCCCAGAGATAAAGTGTGAGTTACCAAACGGTAACGTGCATATGCTACCGCCGTTATATTGCAAAATATATGATGGTCGAGAAGTAAAATAAAAAAAGGAGCCTAGCGGCTCCTTTTTATCATCTCACTAAGTATTAGTGGAAGCTGTAAGGGATAAGAACTTGTAGACGTAGGTCTGTTTCATCCGCATCACCAGCACCAGCGTACTCATCACGCTCTAGGATTGTACCGTGTAGACGGATCGTAGAACCTTTCAGTGCACCACTCTGTAGAGAGTAAGATACTGTCGCGTTAACTGCGTATTCACTTTCGTAATCCCAGTCACCTGATGCACCGCTTGCTGCAGAATCAGCACCAGTACCATAACCAAAGCCTAGGTAGTAGTTCCAGCCGTTACCTTGGTTGTAAGATAGACGGTTGTACCACGCTAGCTCACCCGCTTTGTTCCAGTCAGACAGTGCATCCCACCACTGAGACCAAGTACCGTTGTTCATACCGTAAGTATGAATTGTACGAGGAACGAAGTCAGCACGGTTGTCTGTGTCTGTGTAGCGTAGCTCAGACATCCAAGCTAGCTTGCCGAAAGATTGATTCAAAGATAGACCAGTGTGGAAACCTAGACCATCGTATTTCACATCATCGTCAACACCGTAGAAATCAAATGCTAGAGTTGTACGGTCACTCACAGTGTACTTCAAGTAAGCCTTGTAAGAAGTGTTGTCAGTTTCGTTGTGGTAGCTAGTTACTTGACCTGCACCCCAGTCGATACCATTTGCATATTGAACGCCAGTAGCTTGACCCAAACCAAGTTGCATAAACAAGCTGTCAGTTAGGTTACCGTTTAGGCCTAGAGAGTGTAGGTAGCTCCATGAAGTATCAGACCAAAGCGCTGGCGCGTAGTCATCTTCGTGAAGTAGCCAAGGTGCTGTAAATTGGTCTGCACCAAAGTAGCTTAGGTTGAAATCACCTAGTTTAGCGTTCAGTTCGAAACCACGGTAAGTACCAGGTACGAAACTCCAAACGTTACCAATAGTACCGTTACCACCCGCTTGTAGCATACCAAAGCGCGCGTTGAAGCTTTCGTTTGCTTTGAACTTCAGTGCTGCTTTGTAAACTTTAAGCTGTTGACCATCACCTGCACCCCAGTCTAGGTTGTTACAAGTTGAAATTTCGTTACATAGGTAGCCTTCGTTTGAATTGTAAAGGCTATCGTTGTAAAGGTCGCCAGAATAGTAAGCCGCAACATCTGCACCAACCCAACCATCATGGTAGCCAGAAGTAAAGTCTAAAATTGCGTTGTAAGAAGAGTAGTTTAGACGACTCCAACGGTCACCGTTTTCACCGCCAGGCTTACCTGTTGTACGAGTACGAGAACGAGTATCAACTAGAAATAATGCATTAAGACTAGAGTCTTGCATAAATTCGTTCACTTTCTCTACGTACTCGCCACCTGCTGCACTTTCAGTAGACGCTGTAGCTGGAGCAACAGCAACAACACCAAACATTGCTGCGGTTAACGCTGAAACCTTAAAAAATTTGTCCATGGAAAAACTCCTAAAAATGGATATAGCTGTATTTTTCTATCTCACCTTTAGTTGGCCGCCGAAGGAGAGAAGTAAATTCCTGATCAAACCTCATTATTTCTAATTTGGCTTTTTTTAGTTCCTGCATACACACCGTGTATCCACGTGATTAAGACTAACTTCGCAGCTAAAAACATCCAAACGGAACTTATTTTTTTTCTAAAAAAATATGAGCCAGTCCAAAGTTCCATATAAGTTGTTGATCCAGATCTTACTTTTAACAACACCAACACAAAAAGACAGTTAAACATTAAATATCAATAACTTAAAACACACCCTAGAATTCCAGCTTGAAGTCACTCGCAGACTAAAGAAGTAAAAAACCTTAATAATTCAATGGGAGATCTTGATCACTGAAAAGATAAAAAGCACAAATAACTCAATCAAAAAGCACTTAATTATGAGCAAGAAAAAGCCCCACATGCTTACTATGTGGGGCTTTTAGTTATTTTTTAGCTTTTTTGATAAGACTTAATTCATCAACTCGAGTAAGTCTTGTTCTGTTTTGATCTCGATACCCAGTTCTTGTGCCTTTGCCAACTTCGAACCTGCATTTTCACCAGCAAACAAAATATCCGTTTTCTTAGAAACACTACCTGTCACTTTTGCACCTAGGGATTGGAGGGCTTCTTTAGCCTCTGTGCGACCTAATTGAGAAAGTGTTCCTGTCAATACAACTGTCTTACCTTCTAACGGTAGCTCTCCTACCTGCTCAGTAGTATTAATCTCTGGCCAGTGGATCCCTTGTTCAAGCAAATCTTTAACCACTGCTTGGTTCTGCTCTTCACTGAAGAAAGTCGTAATATGTTGAGCAACCACAGCACCGATGTCTTGCACTTCAATTAACTGCTCTTCGTTAGCTTTTTGGATGGCTTCCAACGTTTTAAAGTGCATTGCTAGGTTTGCGGCGGTTGCCTCGCCAACTTCACGAATCCCCAGCGAATACAAAAAGCGAGGTAACGTTGTTTCTTTGGATTTTTCTAACGCATTCACAATGTTCTGCGCAGACTTTGGCCCCATGCGATCTAATACCGTTAAAATCCCCGCAGATAACTTAAATAAGTCAGCAGGAGTTTTCACCATCTCACGGTCAACAAGTTGCTCGATCACTTTATCGCCTAGACCGTCAACGTCTAACGCTTTACGAGACACAAAGTGTTTTAGCGCTTGTTTACGTTGGGCTTGGCAAACTAAGCCACCCGTACAACGTGTTACCGCCTCTCCTTCGATCCGCTCAACATGCGAACCACAAACCGGACACTGAGTTGGGAAAATAATATCTCGCGCCGTTTCTGGTCGACGCTCTTTGATGACAGAAACGACTTGAGGAATAACGTCACCCGCTCGACGAATCACAACGTGATCACCGATCTTAACTTGCAGACGTTCTATCTCATCTGCGTTATGAAGCGTCGCATTACTTACCGTTACCCCGCCAACAAATACAGGCTCTAGTTTAGCAACAGGTGTAATCGCACCAGTACGACCGACTTGGAATTCCACCTCATTCAACGTCGTCATTTCTTCCTGAGCCGGGAATTTGTAGGCAATCGCCCAACGTGGAGCGCGAGCAACAAATCCAAGACGCTCTTGCACGGCAATATCGTCAATTTTAATGACGACACCATCGATCTCATAAGGAAGGGCATCACGACGCTGCAAGATATCTTGGTAGTAAGCTTTTACATCCGCCAAACTTTCAACTCGCTTGGTCTCCGGGCACATTGGTAATCCCCAAGATTTAATTTGCAAGAAGCGTTCGTAGTGACTTGCCGCCAATTCAGCGCCTTGCACCACGCCTACACTGTATGCATAGAAGCTAAGCGGACGAGAAGCCGTAATGCGTGAATCCAATTGTCGTAAGCTACCTGCCGCAGCATTACGTGGATTAACAAAGATTTTCTCGCCTTTCTTCCTTGCTAATTCATTGAGCTTTTCAAACCCAGCTTTCGGCATAAAGACTTCACCACGAACTTCAAGACGATTTGGCCAGTCATTACCCCTGAGTTTTAAAGGAATGGCTTTAATCGTGCGAACATTCTCTGTGATGTTCTCGCCAGTAGTGCCATCGCCTCGTGTTGCCGCCTGAACTAACACACCGTTCTCATACAGTAAACTAACTGCAAGTCCATCCAATTTCGGCTCACAACAGTATTCTTTTACACTCTGACTGCCCACCCGCTCTTGTGCTCGCTTATGGAAACTATCAAGTTCGCTGTCATCAAACGCATTATCAAGCGAAAGCATCGGTACTTCATGTGTCACTTGGCTAAACGCAGAGAGCGGTTGTCCACCGACACGTTGACTTGGTGAATCTACGGTAATTAAATCAGGGTTCTCAGCTTCAATATCCAGGAGCTCTCGCATTAAGCGGTCGTACTCGGCATCAGGGATCTCTGGGTTATCTTCCACGTAGTAACGCACAGCGTGGTAATGCAACGACTCTTTTAGTTCTTCTAATCGCTGAAGTACTGATTCAGACATAGTAAAGCCCCGTGTATTTTCAATCGGTGAGGTTGGGAAATCCAAGAAAAAGGGCTCCATCCGGAGCCCTATTATTATTTGCTGTTAAGATTATGCGTTAGCGGCATTAAACTCAACTATTTGACGTCGATAAGACGCTAAACGGTCTGGCGTCATTAAGTTACGCTGGTCATCAAGAACGTTGCCACCTAAATCATCAGCAATTTGCTGCGCAGTTCGGAGCATTAAGTTGAAGTTCTGTTCAGCCTCGCCATAACAAGGCAATGTCATGAAGAATGAAATACCCTTCGTTGTAAACTCAGCAGGATCAGCATGCTCAAACGTACCAGGGTGCATCATATTAGCTACGCTAAACAGCACTTTGCCGTTACCGGACAAGTCAACATGACGGTGGAAAATATCCATCTCGCCATAAATTAAGCCGTTTTGTTGCATACTCTCAAATAAAGCAGTACCAACAAATGGCTCTTCACCCGCACAGTGCACATTCAATACAATCACTTGCATTTCAGGTTCAGGCTTTGGCTCTTCCTTAGGCTCTGCAACTACAGGCTCACTAACCGTTTCGACTTGCTGTTCTTTCTCAGCGATATCAAACGCGGCGGGAATAGCTTCTTCTTCCACAGCAGGCTGGAGTGGCTCTTCAGCTACTGGTGCTTGAACGACAGGCTCAACGTCCTCTTCTTTATCTTTTTCTGCAACAAATGAAGGGATGTCATCCGGCTCCTGCTGCATCTGTTTTACTTCAGATGGACCACCGAATAACGGGTCAGATTCAAACTTGTTGTCGAAAGAACTCGCCATCCCAAAATCTGGCTCTTTGCGATCTTTACGAATGATCTCAAAGTCATCTTCAGGAGCGGGAGCGAAGTCTCGTTCTTTCTCGACAAGATCATTTTTGTCTTCTTGGTCAACATCCAGCTTACCAAGCGGCTTGTTACCAAACTTTGCTTTGCCTTCTTTTTTACTGCTCCACAAACCATGAAACAGCAATGCCGCGATGGCTAATGCGCCAACAACAATGAGTACGAATCGCAATTCCTGCATTATTTACTCTCAATATACTTGTTTTTACTACTCGCAGTTCCTTGAGCAGCAACCCAAGTGCAATAAATCTGAATGATACGTTTACTTTACCAAAACTATATGTAGATTTAGAACAACTTAATGCAAGAAGTTCCGTTTTTTGTTGTGATTCTTGCCACGATTCCACTTAACAAGACGTCATTTGTCAGGGCATTGAAAGAAAAGCCCTCACAGGTACAATGAGTTTTCATTTACACGAAGCCAAAATAGACATGAAGCAAAACAATCAGCAGAGAACCGGATTCGGTTATTTTCTATACGGGATACAATTGGCACTTGCCCCTAAAATCAGACGCTTTGTCATCTTACCTCTACTTGCAAATATCTTGCTTGTGGGTGGTGCCATCTTCTATCTATTTTCAAACCTTAATATATGGATCGAAGACTGGATTGGGCAGCTGCCTGAGTTTTTATCCTGGTTAACTTACATTCTTTGGCCTTTACTCGCTCTGACGATACTCGCTACCTTCTCCTATTTTTTCAGCACGCTCGCGAACTTTATCGCCGCGCCATTCAATGGCCTCTTAGCTGAAAAAGTTGAAGAATACTTAACGGGACAAAAAGTGAATGATGATGGTTTCACTGCCGTTCTGAAAGATGTTCCTCGCGTTTTAGCTCGTGAATGGAGAAAGCTGCTTTACATCTTACCTAAAGCAATAGGCCTATTCCTGTTATTGCTCATCCCTGCCCTTGGGCAAACAGTAGGCCCATTTTTATGGTTTATTTTTACCGCTTGGATGCTCGCGATTCAATATTGTGACTACCCGTTTGATAACCATAAAATCCCATTTAACGACATGCGTTACAAATTGAAACAAAAGCAAGGTAAGGCCTATGGCTTTGGGGTATTGGTGTCTGTGTTTACGACGATCCCAATTTTGAACCTCATTGTCATGCCTGTAGCAATATGTGGCGCAACCGCTATGTGGGTGGCGGAGTTTAAGCACCAACGATAGTCGATTAGAGATTAAGGAAAGGGATCTGCGCCAGCTTTTCCCTTTTCTTTTATCGAGTTCTGGGCCAACCTAATAAGATATAACTTTTTAATCCTTTTCCCTTTTTTTCATACCGCATATTCTTCTATCCATATTCACACAACGTGTAATGAAGGAACATCACTATGAGCAAAATCTACGAAGATAACTCTCTTACTATCGGTAATACACCTCTCGTTCGTCTAAACAAAGTGAGCAAAGGCAAAGTTCTCGCGAAAATTGAAGCGCGTAACCCTAGCTTCAGTGTTAAGTGCCGTATCGGTGCAAACATGATTTGGGAAGCAGAGAAAGCGGGGCTTCTTAAGCCAGGTGTAGAGCTTGTAGAACCTACCAGTGGTAACACAGGTGTTGCTCTAGCATTCGTAGCGGCTGCTCGCGGTTACAAGCTAACATTGACCATGCCTGAATCAATGAGCCTAGAACGCCGTAAGCTACTTAAAGCACTAGGCGCTAACCTTGAGCTGACTGAAGCGGCGAAAGGCATGAAAGGGGCGATTGCTAAAGCAGAAGAAATCGTAGCAAGCAACCCTGAGAAGTACCTACTTCTTCAACAATTTGACAACCCTGCGAACCCAGAGATCCACGAAAAGACTACGGGCCCTGAGATTTGGGAAGCGACAGACGGTGAAATCGACGTATTCGTTGCTGGTGTCGGTACGGGCGGTACTATCACAGGTACAAGCCGTTACATCAAAGGTGAAAAAGGCAAAGCCATCACTTCTGTTGCAGTTGAGCCAGCAGAGTCTCCAGTTATTGCACAAGCACTTGCTGGCGAAGAAATCCAACCTGCTCCGCACAAAATCCAAGGTATCGGCGCTGGTTTCATCCCAGGTAACCTCGATTTAGACATTATTGACCGTGTTGAGCAAGTCACCTCAGAAGAAGCGATTGAGATGGCTCGTCGCCTAATGGAAGAGGAAGGTATCCTAGCTGGTATCTCATCCGGCGCGGCTGTTGTTGCAGCTAACCGACTTGCAGAACTCCCTGAATTTGAAGGAAAAACAATTGTAACCGTTCTACCAAGTTCAGGTGAGCGTTACCTAAGTACAGCACTCTTTGCAGGTATCTTTACCGAAAAAGAGAACCAACAATAATATGTGTTCAAATCAATTTTTAGTTTAAAAAAGCCCCGTTTAGGGGCTTTTTTGTTGATCCCTGCCCTACCTTTGGTAATATCAGGGTGTTTTATTTCTAGCTTCAAAATAAAGAAGCAAGAACACAAAAAGGTTTCAAAGTGATTACGCACGCAAACAGTTGCGTAGTTACCAAACTTTTGACTAGTATCAGAACTGACGCGCTTTGAACTCTTCCCGTGCTAGCGCACAAGATGTAAAGCAGTTAAGCTAAAATCTAGTCACAAACTAACAAAAAAATACATTTATTGGGGTATATCACATGTACGAGAAGCAAGTAGAAATCACAGCAGAAAACGGCCTTCACACTCGTCCAGCTGCACAGTTTGTTAAAGAAGCAAAAGCATTCGACGCAGACATCACTGTGACTTCTAACGGTAAAAGCGCTAGCGCTAAGAGCCTATTCAAACTACAAACACTAGGCCTAGTAAAAGGTACTCAAGTAACTATTTCTGCTGAAGGCCCACAAGCTCAGCAAGCAGTTGACCACCTAGTTGCTCTAATGGACCAACTACACTAATCCGGTCTCCTACTCCAGAAGCCATTTTGTGAAAGCAAAATGGCTTCGTTGGAAATAGGCTCAAAACTAAGCTAAAACTATTCGTTAGCGCACCCATTATTCTCCCGTTTTATAAAGTTGACCAAACTTAAGGTAAGGCTATGATTTCAGGCATCCTAGCATCTCCTGGTATTGCAATCGGTAAAGCACTACTACTTCAAGAAGATGAAATTGTCCTAAACACAAACACTATTTCTGACGATCAAGTAGAAGCTGAAGTTCAGCGTTTCTTCGACGCTCGTAACAAATCTGCAGCTCAGCTAGAAACTATCAAGCAAAAAGCGCTTGAAACGTTTGGTGAAGAAAAAGAAGCGATCTTTGAAGGTCACATCATGCTTCTTGAAGACGAAGAGCTAGAAGAAGAGATCCTAGCACTTATCAAAAACGACAAGATGACTGCGGATCACGCTATCCACTCAGTTATCGAAGAGCAAGCATGTGCTCTTGAGTCACTAGATGACGAATACCTAAAAGAACGTGCAACTGACATCCGCGATATCGGTTCTCGTTTTGTGAAAAACGCACTGGGTATCAACATTGTTTCGCTTAGCGACATCAATGAAGAAGTTATCCTAGTTGCTTACGACCTAACGCCATCTGAAACGGCACAAATTAACCTAGACTACGTACTTGGTTTTGCTTGTGATATCGGCGGTCGTACATCTCACACTTCAATCATGGCTCGCTCTCTTGAGCTTCCAGCTATCGTTGGTACTAACGACATCACGAAAAAAGTTAAGAATGGCGATATGCTGATTCTTGACGCGATGAACAACAAGATTGTTGTTAACCCATCAGAAGCTGAACTAGAAGAAGCGAAAGCGGTTAAAGCGGCATTCCTAGCTGAAAAAGAAGAGCTAGCGAAACTGAAAGACCTGCACGCAGAAACGACTGACGGTCACCGTGTAGAAGTTTGCGGTAACATCGGTACAGTGAAAGACTGTGACGGTATCCTCCGTAACGGCGGTGAAGGTGTTGGTCTGTACCGTACTGAATTCCTATTTATGGACCGTACTGCGCTACCAACTGAAGAAGAACAGTACCAAGCGTACAAAGAAGTTGCAGAAGCAATGAACGGTCAAGCTGTGATCATCCGTACAATGGATATCGGCGGCGATAAAGATCTCCCATACATGGATCTTCCAAAAGAGATGAACCCATTCCTAGGCTGGCGTGCTGTACGTATCAGTCTGGATCGTCGTGAAATCCTTCGTGATCAGCTACGTGGCATCCTACGTGCGTCTGCACACGGTAAACTGCGTATCATGTTCCCAATGATCATCTCTGTTGAAGAAATCCGTGAGCTTAAGAAAGCGATCGAAGAGTACAAAGAAGAGCTACGCGCTGAAGGCCACGCATTCGACGAAAACATCGAAATCGGTGTTATGGTTGAAACTCCTGCTGCTGCAGCGATCGCACACCACTTAGCGAAAGAAGTATCTTTCTTCTCTATCGGTACAAACGACCTAACTCAGTACACGCTAGCGGTAGACCGTGGTAACGAGATGATCTCTCATCTTTACAACCCACTATCACCAGCAGTACTAACCGTGATCAAGCAAGTTATTGACGCTTCTCACGCAGAAGGTAAATGGACTGGTATGTGTGGTGAACTTGCAGGTGACGAGCGTGCAACGCTTCTACTTCTAGGTATGGGTCTGGACGAGTTCTCAATGAGCGGCATTTCAATCCCTAAAGTGAAGAAAGTAGTTCGTAACTCTAACTTCGCAGAAGTGAAAGCAATGGCTGAAGAAGCCCTTTCTTTACCAACAGCTGCAGAAATCGAAGCAGTGGTAGAAAAGTTTATTGCTGAGAAAGCTCAGTAATCGGTAGTACCAAGTAATTCAATACTTAATGGCCATTAGACGGCGAAAAAAGTCGTCTAATGCGCTATATTGGTATACTATAATTCGACAGAATAAAACCAAACCTTAGGAGCATGACACAATGGGTCTGTTTGACAAACTTAAGAAGCTTGTATCTGATGACAGCGCTGACGCTGGTGCTATCGAAATCATCGCGCCACTTTCTGGTGAGATTGTAAACATCGAAGACGTGCCAGATGTTGTTTTCGCTGAGAAAATCGTTGGTGACGGTATTGCTATCAAGCCAGCAGGCAACAAAATGGTAGCTCCTGTAAACGGTACTATCGGTAAGATCTTCGAAACTAACCACGCATTCTCTATCGAGTCTGACGACGGTGTTGAGCTTTTCGTTCACTTCGGTATCGACACAGTTGAACTAAAAGGCGAAGGCTTCACGCGTATCGCTGAAGAAGGTCAAACTGTTAAAGCTGGCGACACTGTAATTGAATTCGATCTAGCTCTTCTAGAAGAGAAAGCGAAGTCAACGCTAACTCCAGTTGTTATCTCTAACATGGACGAAATCAAAGAGCTGAACAAGCTTTCTGGTTCTGTGACTGTTGGTGAAACTCCAGTTCTACGTGTAACTAAGTAATTTTTACTTAGCCGAACACGAAAAAACGCTGCCAWTGGCAGCGTTTTTTATTACCTGAAGTTTATGCTTTCTTACCAGATTCAACTGAGTAGACCAAGTGCCGAACTCGGCCTTTGTTTTGCCTGAGCCAATAACGCAGTTGTCGCATCTTTGAGCACTTGAGAACGCACCATTTCCGTAGATTCTCTTGCGAAGTCTGTATCTCTTATTCGACTCTTGGATTCCGTAACACTCCGATTCACGGTATTTAAGTTATACACCGAACCATTTACACGGTTCTGAAAGCTGCCAATTTCACTTCGGTGCGAATCAACGTACTTAATTGCTGCATCAATCACCCCAATTGAAAACTGCGCCTTACCAGCCGTCGACATATCGATGTCATCCATTGTGACTGATTGACCGGTGCTTATATCAAGCTCATCCGCTAAACTGCCTTCTAGATGCACGCCCTCTGGCGCAATCATCGTAGAGGCAAAGAATTGCAGTTCATTGTTTTCCGTTACTGAGGCACTCACTACCGATTGTTGAGCATTGATGTAAGTGGCGACCTGTTCTATGCGATCACCCAATTTGAGCCCAATGGATTCCGTTTGGGTTTGCCCTTTACTGTCTTGGTATTCGACTTTTAGAGTTTGGTTATCTTTAGTGACTCGCCAATCTTTATCGACCGCATCACCAACATAATGCTGCCCTCCCATCTCTGGGATATGGCTACGCATATTACGTAACGTCAAAGAGATTGAGTTAGCGTTCGCTCCAATATGGAAACTTTGTGAACCGTAAGATCCATCAAACAGGTTTTTATCCGCAAATGTTGTCGTGATCGCGACACGATCAAGCTCATCCTGCAGCGCTACGACCTCGTATTGGATGCTTTGTCGGTCACTGGTATCGTTACTACCATTTGCCGCTTGAAGCCCTAGAGAGCGTAACCGTTGCAAAATATCACTGCTCTCATGTAACGCGCCTTCCGCGGTTTGCGCGACCGAATAAGCATCGTGCGCATTTCTTAAGGCGACATCAAGCCCTCTCGTTTGCACATGGAGAGTATTGGATATCTGTAAACCTGCCGCATCATCACTCGCCGAGTTAATTCGAAAACCAGAAGTCAGGTTGCGTTGTGATTCGACGTTTTGCGCTGCTGCTTGACTCAAGTGTCTCTGCGCCACCATCGCGGCAACATTGGTATTTAAAGAGACCATCTAATCGATATGAGTGCCTTGTCGAACATCCTGTTGGGACGCATCTAAACGTTATAGCCGATAAGCAAAAAAGCCAGGGATGAGCCTGGCTTTTGTATCTTGTCTTATTAAGGTGCTTAACCTAGCAGACTTAGCGCTGAGTTTGGCGCTTGTTTCGCTTGCGCAAGGATTGAGCTTGACGCTTGCGATAGAATTTGTGACTTGGTCATTTGAGTCGTTTCTTTCGCGAAGTCAGTATCTTTGATACGGCTCTTCGACGCGTTCACGTTCTCGTTAATGTTGTCCAAGTTGCTGATTGCATGGTTGAAACGGTTCTGGAATGCACCCAGCTCTGCGCGGTGGCTGTCTACGTATTTCAGTGCCGCATCGATGATAGCGACAGATTCTTGTGCGCCACCAACTGAGGTTACGTCGATAGTATCTACCGTTACTTTTTTACCTTCGCCCAARCCTAGCTCGCCAGATAGGCCGCCTGAAAACTCGACTTCGCCTTCGACTTTGTTGTTGCCAGCAAARATTTGCAGTTTACCGTCTTGGTCTACTGAKGCTTTCACTAGGTCAGTTTGACCGTTAATGTAAGTCGCAAGCTCTTCGATATCGTCACCTGCTTTTGCGCTGATGTTGATTTCTTGCTCTTGACCGTAGCTGTCCGTTAGGTTGATTTTTAGGTCGTTCTTACCTTCAGCAACGTTCCAGTCTTTACCTTTACCACTTTCAGCTTGGTAGCTCACACCGCCCATCATTTTGTTGTCTGAACGCATGTCTTTTAGCTCAAGCATCACGGCTTCACCGTTATCCGCACCGATTTGGAACGATTTCGCACCGTGTGTGCCGTTTAGTAGCTTGTTACCACCGAAAGAAGTGGTTTCTGCGATACGGTTTAGTTCGTCATTTAGCGCGGTCACTTCTTCTTGAATCGCCACACGCTCTGATTTCGAGTTTGAGCCGTTTGCTGATTGTAGAGACAAGTCACGCATACGTTGAAGAATGTTAGTGGTCTCGTTCATTGCACCTTCAGCGGTTTGTGCAATTGAGATACCGTCGTTCGCGTTGCGAACCGCCACATCCAAACCACGGCTTTGTACGTTCAAACGGTTCGAAATTTGAAGACCCGCAGCGTCATCTTTTGCGCTGTTGATTTTGAAACCCGAAGACAAACGCTCCATAGAAGTTTGTTGAGCTGAGTTTGCGTTGTTTAGGTAACGCTGMGCGGTCATCGCTGATACGTTAGTGTTTACATTCACTGCCATGGTGATTTCTCCAATTGATTTTCCGGTATAGCGGTTTCCGACGTCTCGGAAAACCAAGTAGTTCTCTCAAAGTTAC